>JAVRCF010000011.1:0-131325 GCA_034530935.1 Aulosira sp. DedQUE10
ATCCCTGAATATTTCTATTCATTTCGAGTGAACGAATCGCACCACCTGCCTGAAGACACAGGGATTCTTGAATCTAAGCTCGACTAAAAGATGTAATTTCACAGTATATTCGGAAACTTTTTTTGGACAAATTTACAAAAATATACTTATGATGAGGCAAACTCTTTTTCAACTCATTCCCCGCCTTAAGCAATCAAGGAAAGCATCTGATACCGTTTTCCCGTAAGACTGTGGAAGATGACAATAAGGGAAGAAATTTGTATCTTTAATTGAGATGCGTTATCTGCTGCAAACATTTTGGGAATTGGTATGACTTGACACAGTAGGGCGGCCGAGAGGGGATGAAGAAGATGAGGGAGACAAATGCCCAATGCCCGATTCCCAACCTAGTTACAGTTGGAGTTTTAAAAGTTAATCTATATTGATTTCTCTTGGCAAACAAGAGTTATTGCTAGTATTGGCAAGTTAGTATGAATTATCACGTCAAAGGGGAAATATGTCATGACACATGATTTTGAGCCACCCCCTAAAAGCTTATCTATATTAGCTTCCGTGGGAGGGGTAGTTACAGCTATAATCGCTATCGCTAGTCTAAATTATTTGTCTAAGCAGCTTGCTAGTACTGATACTGTGCTAAAAACGGAAATTTCAAATTCTCACTCTGATACGAATGGCAAAACAGCACAAGCAATTGCCACACTTGATGCCCAATCTTTAGTATTGCCTGGTACGCCTGTGATTCCTAGTCAGGTGACAGTCAGTACAATTCCTTATGTTGCACCTGGAATAGGAGCATTAACTCCTTGGGAAATTGCGAGCGCTCATCAGGCTTGGTTGTACTTCCAGCGTAATTTGAACAAAGAAACAGGCTTGGTGAACTCTGTTGATGGATTTACTTCTGTAACAATGTGGGACCAAGCATCGGCGATCGCGGCTTTGGTAACAGCTAGAGAACTCAATTTTGTATCTGTAACAGAATTTGACCTCAAAATGAGCCAAATGTTGCAGACTCTAGCATCTCTGTCTTTATACAAAGGGGAACTGCCCAACAAAGTCTACAATTCTCAAACCCTAATACCTGTAAATTACGGTGGAATCGAGAAAAAAGCAGAAATTGGCTGGTCAGCTATTGATTTGGGAAGGATGGCAATTTGGCTCAAGATTGTGGGCACAAAATATCCCCAATTAAAAGCCAAGACAGAAGCTGTCTGGCAGCATTGGCACGTTCAACGTCTCACTAAAGGTGGGCAAATGTATGGTACTAGCGTCATCCAAGGCAAAGAACAGTACAACCAAGAAGGACGCTTAGGCTATGAAAATTATGCCGCTTATGGTTTAAAACTGTGGGGATTGGATGTTAACGAAGCCTTAGATTATCAGTCTGATGTTGCCTTTGCCAATCTTTACGGCAAGGGTGTACCTTACGACCAGCGTAACTACGAAAATTCGGGAGCCAATAACTACGTTTTAAGCGAGCCTTATATCCTTGATGGCATTGAAACTGGATTTCAAGCTTTACCTAAAGCTTATGCAGATCGGGTTTTAGCCGCGCAAGAAGCTCGTTATCACAACACAAAACAATTAACAGCCGTTTCCGAAGACAACTTAGATCGTCCTCCCTACTTTGTTTACAGCAGCTTGCTGGTCAACGGTGAACCTTGGGCAACCATTACGGAAAATCAAGAAAAACACAACAATTTGCGGTTCCTCAGCGCCAAGGCCGCGATCGGCTGGCATGTACTTTATAACAATGCTTACACTCGTCAATTATTTGATTTTGTTCAAACAAATCTCAAATCTGAGAAAGGCTGGTATAACGGCTTCTATGAATCTCTACAGCAGCCAAATAACGCACTAACTGCTAATAATAATGGTGTAATTCTTGAGAGTTTGCTTTATAAACATGTAGGCAAGCCGCTTACAGTTTGGGCAGGGATAAAACCAGGGCGTTCTTCTGCCAAAAAATCTCCCTAATCCCAATTAATCTTAAAAAATTAATTTTTCCAATATGCAGCAACGCCATAAAAAGAGGCTAATGAGAACAATTGCATTGTTTCTCATTGGCACATTTCTGCAATTTTTATTTTATCTACCAATCATCGCTGTAGCGCAAAAATCTAATAGTGGAGGTGATGCTAATAGTTGTAGCAATATCACTAGCCCTCTCACACCTGAAGAACAAAATTACGCTAAGATTTCTTGGGAGTATTTTGTCAAGAATTACCAGCCAGCAACAGGATTTGTTAATTCTACTGGTGGGTATCCTTCAGGAACTCTCTGGGATATAGGCAATTATTTGATGGCATTGAATGCAGCGCGGTGGCTAAATCTAATTAACCAAAGTGAATTCGATTCTCGACTTAATAAATTCCTCACTACCCTCGGCAATCTCAAATTATTTGAAGGTGCTTTACCAAATAAAGTCTACCACGCCGTTACTGGAGAAATGGTTGATTACGGTAATAAACCATTAGAAAAAGGTATTGGCTGGTCAGCTTTAGATATTGGTCGCTTACTAGCTGCATTTCATGTGATCCGTACCTGTCATCCTCAATATCAAGATTGGCTCAAAGGATTGTTAGCAAAGTGGCAGTTAGCGCGATCGCTTAAAGATGGTCAACTATTTGGATCTGCTGTTTTACCGAATAACAATACCTTGTTGGTACAAGAAGGTAGACTCGGCTATGAAGAATATGCTGCGCGGGGTTATGAACTTTGGGGGTTTAAAGCACCCAAGGCAGTAGCTTTAGAACCTTATAAAATGGTAGAGATTAACGGAGTGCAAATTCCTGTTGATACTCGTGACTATCAAACTACCAATGCTAACAATTATGTAGTCAGCGAATCGTATATTTTAGATGGTATTGAATTTGGTTTAGAGGGATATTTACAAGATTTTGCTGCCAGAATTTTAGAAGTACAAAAGCGTCGCTTCGATTCTACGGGACAGCTAACTGCGGTCTCAGAAGATAATATCGATCAACCCCCCTATTTTCTCTACAATACTATTTATTCTAATGGTGCTAATTGGGCAACCATTACAGAAAAGAATGAGCCTTATAAACAGTTGCGTAGCATCAGCACGAAGGCAGCATTTGGCTGGCGCTATCTTTACCCAAATAATACCTACGCTCAGAAAGTTTTTGATGCAGTCAAGGATTTGTCTAGCCCGAATGGTGGTTTTTACGCTGGATTATATGAGGAAACAAAACAACCAAATAAATCTCTGACAGGTAACACTAACGGGCTAATTATGGAGATTTTGTACTACAAAGCCAGGGGTAACCGTCCCCTGATTGGCTCTAGTGGAGTCACTATTTTGCCTTCACTGTCAAAGTCACCACCAATAGATTCTGGTTCCAACTCTGCACCCTCAATAGGCAAAAGCCCCAGCAACCCACCCTCCACAGTTAAAAATCCTAGTAATTCACCCTCCACAAGGAAAAATCCAGACATACTAGCAGTTGCACCGATTCCGCCAGTAGGTAATCCCCAACCATCCTCCTATCCAGTACCGGCGAAACCACTAACGGTGATCCAACGGCGCTATGCTCAGGCCGCTTGGGGGTATTTCCAAGCCAATTTACAATCTGCAAATGGGTTGGTGAACGATCGCTCTGATGTCCCTGGAACAACTTTTTGGGGATTGGGAGATTATCTTGCAGCACTACATGCAGCTCAAGCCCTTGAGGTGATCTCGCCTAAAGAATTTGACCTGCGTACCCGTCAACTGTTAGCGGCGATCGCTCAGATGCCTTTGTTTGCTGGCGAATTACCAAACCGAGGTTACGATACACGCACACTGCAACCAATAGATTATGGCGCTAACCCAGTCCCAGATGGCAATGGCTGGTCAGCTTTGGATGTTGGGCGGATGCTGGCAGGACTTTATAACTTGAAAACCTGTCATCCAGAATATACGACAGCAGTTGATCAAATTGTTCTCAATTGGTCTTACTTGCGAGTAGTAGGCAACGGCATTATTTCCAGCGCCACTGCCATCAAAGATCAAAAAGGGCGATCGCTTCCCCGTGTGAAGCCAGAAACCCGCTTAGGTTACGAGGAATATGCTGCACGTGCTTTTCAATTGTGGGGGTTTGATGTCGATCGCTCTGCTGTTGGCGGTAAATATCAAACTGCTAAGGTAGAGAGCGTTCAAGTACCGATCGCACGTACTAGAACAGATACGAGCTTGAAAGTAAATCAATATACAGTTAGCAATCCTTTCTTACTGTATGCCTTGGAGTTTGGTCTAGATCCGCAAATGCGATCGCTATTTACACCAATTTTTCAAGCGCAAGCCGAACGCTACAACAGCACTGGCAAAATCACCGCCTCAGGAACGACGCTGATTGATCGCCAACCCTACATTGTCCACAGCACAATTATTGGTAATGAGCAACCTTGGGTGGCGTTAAGTGATGATGGCAAACCTATAGAGGATGGGCGATTGGTAAGTTCGGCAGTAGCATTTGCCTATAATGCCCTACTTCCAGAAGATAAGTATGCCCAAGAGTTATTGACGGCGGCGACTGACTTATATAACCCTTTGCTGGGATTTCATGAGGGTTTTTACGAAAAAACTGGCAAAATCGCCCTTGGTTTTACCAGCAGCACCAATAGTATGATCCTGCAATCCCTGCTGTATAAAGTAAGCAAACAGCAACCCCTAATTCGTCCCGCTACCTCCATGAACTCCCCTTGGTGGCAAACCGTCAGCGAAGGAAATTCTGGTCATGGTCTCCCCAGCACTCCTAACCAGACATCCAAGTTTATTTCTAATACCTCTGGCAATTACTGGGTTTCCAGCAGTAGTGACAATACAAAATTTACTGAACAGAAACTAGAGAATCTACTAGCTGTACCGTCTAATTAGGGCATGGGGCATTGGACATTTGTTGCCCTGTTTCCTCTACTTGATTGTCCCCATTACCCCTTCGCCCCTTCGCCCCTTATTCCCAGAGGGGACCCCACCTTCCCCAATCCCAACTCCATAATTTCCTGGTGTTCATTTTCTTTTTTTTATGTATAAATTGATAACAAATCTCTAAATCTCAAGGTTTAGATGAGAGTAGTAAACTATACTTGGCAAGCTTTAATAAAGCTCTAACCGTTAGAGCAACTGATTTAACAAGGATAAACAATGTGATTCTGGAATCATTACTGTATGTAGAAATAAATCGGCAACCTTCATTCTGTGCTAAAGAGGTTTGGCAATGTACACCCTCTGTAATTATTGCTGCCCCTGATAACTTTAATCCTGACCCCCAGATTCCAGAATCTATTGCACCTGTAGAGGGTGTCACCCCATCTCCAAACCATACAAGCAGTCCCCCATTAGTTGCGCCAAAGCCTACAGCTACTCCAAAGAAAACGGTTGTACCTTCTGTTAATATCTCTCAACCCCGATTGACCAAAAAAACGGATTTAATTGCGGCTCAACGTGCTTGGCAGTATTTTGAACGCAACTGGAATCCGCAAACAGGTTTAGTGAATTCCTCAAACAACATACCCTGGACAACTTGGTGGGATCAGGGCAGCGCTTTATTAGGGATTTTTGCAGCGCAGCAATTAGGTTTATTGCCAAATGATTTATTTCGACAACGCATCAACGCCTTACTCAGAACTCTAGAAACCCTACCGCTACCAGCTACAGGTTTGCCTAATAAAGCCTATAGCACTAATACCGCTCAAATGCGGAAACTCAATAACACTCCCGATCCTCAAGGTAAGAGTGGTTGGTCTGCTTTAGATTTAGCCAGATTTTTATTAGCATTGCATATTCTGCGATCGCATTATCCAGAGTATAGCGATCGCATTAATCATATTGTGACTGGCTGGAAGTTAACAAAACTGGTCAAAGATGGCTGGTTAAATGGAGGTATTCCCGAATATGGGGGAAAATTTCTGGAAGTGCAAGAAGGGCGGTTAGGCTACGAGCAATATGCAGCCCATAGCTTAAAGCTGTGGAATATTCACGCTGAAAAAGCTCTTTTTCATCCACCTGTACAGACAGTGGAAATAGATGGGATTACCTTCCAAATCGATCAGCGTAATCTAAAAAATTCTGGAGCTACCAACTACCTGACAAATGAGCCTTATCTGCTTTGGGGTTTAGAAATTGGTTGGACAGATTTAGTCAAACCTCAAGTTGAAAATCTTTTAAAAGTTCAAGCGCAAAGGTTTAAGCGCACCAATATTTTGACTGCTGTCAACGAAGATTCTTTGAATCGTCCCCCTTATTTTCTCTATTACAGTGTCTATGCTAATGGCCAAACTTGGCAAGCTATTAGTGTTAGTGAAAAAAGTTATCCCCATCTGCGTTTTCTCAGCACTAAAGCTGCATTTTCCTGGTATGCACTAATGCCAGATAACCCTTACACGAAAAGATTGCGGGACTTTGTCCAAAATTTGGCAAGTCAAAATAACGGCTATTTGACTGGGAAATATGAAAATGAGCAGTTAGGTATTAATGATTCCCTTGATGTTAATACTAATGCTGTTATTTTAGAAAGTCTGCTTTACCAAGCTAGAGACAAACGCCCGCTAATTTTTTAATTTTATTTTGGGTGCTAATATGACCTCTGTATCTTTTGATGATAATTCTGCAAACTTTTCTGGCAATAGCCGTTCAAACCTTAAAAAAAGAACGCTACTCTTTCGCTATTTAGCAGAAATAAATTTAATTTTTGGCGCTTGGTATTTACAATGGCGCATCACCCATTCTATCAACTTTGATGCCATCTGGATTTCTATTCCGTTGTTAATAGCAGAGATTTTTAGCTATATCGGCGGTCTGATGTTTGTGATTGGATTGTGGCGACCGTTGGTTCGACAGATTAAGTCTATTAACCAATTGAACCCTCCATTGGCACTATCTAACTGGCCAACTGTAGATGTGTTTATAGCCTGTTACAATGAGCCAACAGACATTGTAGAACAAACGGCCAGAGCAGCTTTAAATATAGATTATCCTGCGAATAAGTTACGAGTATATATATTAGATGATGGCAACTCTGCCCAGATGCGATCAATGTCAGAAAGTCTCTGTATTGAAGACTTACAGTCACCATTACTACAACAAGAGGCTCATCGCATTGACGTTGAGCGTGCCGCTTTAATGGATCAGTTGCATGAATTAGAAAAACTAAAACCTAGTTTGGTAGCTGCTGAAGAATTGTTGTACAATTCATCCCCAGAAAAAGAACAGAGTTGTGAAGATACTTCTACGAAATTATTACAGAGTCTGAGGCAGTTTATTCTTGGCTTCAATAGCAATGATCAAAATAGAGCAAATTCTTCCCAAAAAAGCATACAAGAACGCCTGATTGCTGAACAAGAATTTTTAGAAAAAGCTATTTACATAAAAGAATTAGAATTAGTTGAACTTGCTCGATTACGCTATATTGCTCGTCCTAAACAACCCGGTGTATCTCATCATGCTAAAGCTGGGAACCTCAATTACGCAATTTTTTCTGGTGAAACTACTGGGGAATTTATTCTAACTTTAGATGCAGACCATATTCCTCAACCACAATTTCTCAAGCGTGTCTTGCCATATTTCTATAATTACAATCTGTACGGAGGACAATATGAACCGAATCAAATTGCTTTTGTACAAACACCTCAGGGTTTTTATAACCTTCCGCCCGGCGATCCCTTTGGGCATCAAGCCAATTTATTTTATGGGGCGCTACAACAAGGTAAAGATGGCATGAATGCGGCTTTCTATACAGGAACTAATGCAGTATTAAGAAGAGAAGCGCTGATTAGTGTCGGATTACAATATTTTGCTGATGATTATGCCAAAGATGAAAAACGGTTAGACGAATTTGAATTAATTGGTGGCGTATCTAGCAATAGTATTACAGAAGATATGAATACAGCTATGCGTCTACATAGCTCTGGCTGGAAATCTATTTATCACCATGAACTTTTGGCAGAAGGCTTGGCCCCAGATGATTTAAGTTCTACGTTGAAACAGCGACTACGTTGGGCACAAGGAACTATTCAAGTACTAGTACGAGAAAATCCATTGACTAAGCCAGGGTTAACATTCTGGCAACGCCTGCACTATTTTAAGACGATGTATAGCTATTTTTCGGGATTTGCTACTGTAATTTTTATTTCTTGTCCAATTATTTATTTTTTCACTGGAATTATTCCAGTCAAAACCTATGGTTATGATTTTGCCATACATTTTTTTCCGGCTTTTATAATGAATAGACTGACATTTTTGGCTGCGGCTTGGGGAATATCAGCTAGAGAAATATGGCGTTCGGAACAATATGCGATCGCTCTATTCCCTCTGCTCATACAAGCAGTATGGAGTGTATTCTCTGGGAAGGCAATCAAATTTCAAGTTACACCTAAGCAACGACAATCAGGTATCTATCTACAGCTAATTTGGCCACAAATACTAGTCTTTACTGTGACTATTTTAGGAATAATTTGGAGCCTTTATCGCTTTGCAATTGGTCAATTAAATTACCCTTTTATTTACTTACTAAATAGCTTTTGGGCTATTTATACTCTACTACTTCTCTGGTCTGTCATTCATGCTTCTTTTTGGCAACCATCAAAAGATTCTTAATTAAACCACGTCTATCTTGAAACCTGTAGTTCTTCCCTGATGAAAAGGATTTGCCCTCATCCCCCAACCCCTTCTCCCAAATGTGGGATTCTCTTAGCAAGAATTTCAAAGTCCCTCTCCCATTAATGAGAGAGGGATTTAGGGTGAGGGCGAAAACTAAGGTTCTCAACTTAAATGAGGTTTAAGTAAAAATTATGAACTATAGCAATCCGATTTTATTCCTGAATTTATTTGCGTGGGTAGGGAACAGGTAATACCAATTTGAAGAATGATCGCTACAGATTTAGGTTGGATTGAAGGAGGAAAACCAACGCCTCAAACCCTTGTATATGTTGAGTTTCACTTCCCTAAGAGAACTTAGGATGTATACGTTCTACCCAACCTACGCATCTGTCACATTCTTTTTTTGAATTAGTATAACAAGGGATAGATATGTACTGAGTCTAGTTCAGAAATCAAATAGGAGCGCTATATGTACTGGAAACTGGGTACTAAAGACAAAAAAATAAAACTCAAGGAATTTACTTGACTCCTAACCCTTCCTTGTACGGGCGAGTTAAACCCACATATTCCATTGCCTAATCAATGTTTGACAAAACCTACCTCTACTAACTTTGCCTTCTTCTAAATGAGAAATGGCGATTTCAGAAATTAACTTGATTTGTGTGGTTTTACTTAAATAGTGAAATTAATTTATTTTGAATATTTAGTAAATTCCACAGGATAAAAACTTGCAATTAAATTACCATATATCTTGCAGTTTTAATCAGGTAAATGCCACAATATAAATAAGTTATCTATCATCAGAATTACAGGTAAATCAAACAATGGATATGAAATTAACAATAATAGAACCATCTGGAATTTTAGATGCTATTAAAGGTAATCAGTTACGCCGTGAAGTCAGCGACGTAATATCGAAACAAACAGACTTGGATGTTTTATTGATTGATCTGAAAGATGTGAGCTTTATTGATAGTTCTGGTTTAGGTGCTTTAGTATCAGCTATGCAAATTGTGCGAAATGCCAATGCCAAACTTTTTGTTTGTTCGGCTAGTGCTCAAGTCAAGATGTTATTTGAGCTAACTAAAGTCGATAGAATTATTCAAAACTTTGCCGATCGCGAGGAATTCAACCGCCAAGTACTATCAGTACAGTAAGCTAGTTAGGGATAGAAAAGATAAATATGCACCTTTGAGGGAATTAACCAAAGTTAACCTTCAGCAAAGATAAATCGTCTTCCAGATTTTCTTGAGCATTTAAGGTTAAAATTTGCGCTAATACTTGCTGAAGCTGATTGGTATTATCATTGCTACAGTTGATTAACAACTTAATAAAAGCATTGATACCCCAAAGCTGACCATTTAGCTGATGAATTTCGTAAGCACCATCACTAAAAATGTATAAAGTTGTGTTGGCGGAGATTTCAACAGTTGCATCCTCAAACTGGACATCAGGAACGAAGCCAATAGGCATATTTAAAGAACTTAGCTGTCTGACATCAATGTCTGTTGTATCTATCCCAGATAGCAACACAGCTGGTGGATGTCCAGCACTGGCGTAAACGAGCTGACGTTGTGGGCGATGATAAACTCCATACCAGATGGTAAAGTACTTATCGTTGTGATGACTCATGGGAAAAGCTTGATTGAGAGCGTAAAGCACTTCGCTGGGTTGACTAAAGTTAGTGTTGGGTAGAGACTGCGATCGCAACAAATTCAGCACAGATACAGATAATAGTGCTGAACCAACCCCATGTCCTGATACATCCAACAGATAAATTGCTAAATTATCGTCATCCAACCAGTAATAGTCGAAGCTATCACCGCCTAATTGTGCTGAAGGGATAAACAGCGCTTCTGTAGTGACTGTTTCTAGCAAAGGTGATGGTAAAAGCGATCGCACATAATCTGCAGCTTCAGCCAATTCTGCTTCTAAAATTTGCTTTTGAGTTTGCAGATTTTGGTTGAGTTGCTCTAAAGCCTGCTTTTGAGTTTGCAAATCTTTATTGAGCTGGTGTAACCTTAAGCCTGCTCTGACTCTGGCCTTTAATTCATTCATCTCTATTGGCTTGGAGACAAATTCATCTGCACCTGCATCTAATCCCTGAACTCTGTCTTTCTCCTCTCCACGAGCTGCACCTTTCGCTGTTAGCAGAATGAAAAAAGTAGTTGCTAATTCTGGATCTGCTTTGATGCGACGGCAGACTTCTATTCCATCTAGCTTCGCCATCATCCAGTCACATATAATTAGAGCCGGAGTTAAGCTTTTTGCTAGCGTGATTCCTTCTTCACCATCGCAGGCTGTTGTGGTATCATAACCCTGGTTTTGGAGTGTTCTTTTTAGTGCTGTACGTACTATAGGATCATCATCAATAATCAGGATTTTAAACATAAACTTTATTTAAATAAATATCAACAAAAAGACTTAATTCGATTAAATTAACATACTTTTTCAAAAGTTATAATAGTGAAAACCGCAACTATACTAAAATATTAACTTTACAGGTTAAACAAAATATGAATAATAGAATTCATCTCAAAGTTCATACAGATCTCAATAATTCTTCACGAGTTTTATCGTGGTTTGAGCAGATAAATCAACCTCCGATTCCTGATGCAAAAATCTGGTGGCAATGTCAAACACTACTCATAGAAGGCTTTGCTAATATTGTGGAACACGCACACAAAAATCTACCTATAGAAACGCCAATTGAATTGGAAGCTATGCGGTCAAGCGAACACATAGAAATTCGCATCTTGTCGGAAGGACCAGCTTTCGATTTGGAGCAAAAATTACAGGAAGTATCAGAATTTGAAGATAATCAACAAGAGCGTGGGCGGGGATTAAAAATCATGTCAGAGATTGCTGATCAGTTAAGTTATGAGCCAACCGCAGATCATCGTTACTGTTTATTTATTAGTAAATATTATTGATTCTCTTGACCTTCTAAAAAGGCTTGAATCTGGTTGATAGATTTTGCTAACTCATCAATTAAAGAGGCAGTACCTCTACGTTCTTGGTAGTGAACTAGTTGTTCTAATTGTTCTGCGGCTTGGTGCATAGCTGTAACTCCCACATTGGCACTAGCACCTTTGATATGATGAGCTTCTTGTGCAACTTGCTCAAAGTCGTTATTTTCGATTGCTTCTTTGGTGATCTCCAAATGAACCTGGATATCCTCAACGAAGATTTGCAATAGCTCAAATTCAAATTCTGCGTTGTCTTCTGAGAGTTGATGTAGGTGTTCCCAATCGATAAGTAGGGTGAGTGAATCGGCTTGTGTGGGTGTTTGTTCAGGTTTACACGCCACAGTATCCTGTGTTTTCAGGATCATGCTTCCCCAATGATCTAGCATTGCTGCTAGTTTGTCTTTGATCACCGGCTTACTCAAATAGTCATCCATCCCTGCATCTAGACACTTTTGTTTGTCTTCTTTCATGGCATTAGCAGTCATAGCAATTATCACAGGGCGACGACGGCTAGCAAAGGCGCTTTCGGGCCAACGACGAATTTCTCTGGTGGTATCCAAACCATCAAGAATCGGCATTTGGCAATCCATAAAAATCAAGTCGTAGGGAATTTTTTCTAATATCTGCAATGCCTCTTGACCATTAGCAACCACATCAGCGCTGTAGCCCAAGCTTTGCAGCAGTTTCACAGCCACCTTCTGATTCACTAGATTATCTTCAGCTAGGAGAATTCTTAACTGAGATTTAGTTGAGATATTAGTTTGTGCGCTTTGCGGAAAATTTGACATTTTTGTGACTTCTGAAGTCTCGAAATAATTCGGTTCTGGCCCAGTTCGTAAGTTATTCATAATAGTATCTAGGAGGCGAGATGGCTTAACAGGTTTGACCAAATAAGCAGCAAATCCTATGTGCAGTGCTTGTTTGACTTCATCCCGTTGATTAGTAGAGGTGAGCATAATTAAAGGTATATCACCAATGGCAGAATTGGTTTTAATTTTTGCTCCCAAACTCATGCCATCTATGTCGGGCATTTGCATATCAATCAAGGCGATATCATAGGGCTTTTCTTGTTCACAAGCTTTTTGTATAGCACTGAAGGCGGCGGCTGCACAATCGGCTGTATCTACCTGCATTCCCCAACGGGTAGCTTGATGGTAGACAATTTTACGATTAGTAGCATTGTCATCTACTACTAATAAACGGCGATTTTTTAACAATCCGCGATCACTAATTGGGGAAACAGGCTGGAGTTGCTTGACAAAAGTCACCACAAACCAAAATTCTGAGCCTTGACCTAACTGACTTTCTACCCCAACTTCTCCGTCCATCAAAGCCACTAGTTGTTTGCAAATAGCTAATCCCAAACCTGTACCCCCATATTTGCGGGTAGTTGAAGCATCCACTTGCGTAAATGGGGTAAACAGTTTGCCTTGGTCTTCAGGGGAAATACCAAGACCTGTATCTATGACCGCAAAATGAATGGTAGCTGTAGTTGGGGTTTCCGATTGCAATTCTGCTCGCATTACTACTTCACCTCCACTAGTGAACTTGATAGCATTGCTGAGTAGGTTCATCAGAATTTGTCGCAGACGGCTAGCATCTCCTTTGAGATAAGTAGGCACATCGCGATGGATTAATGCTCCAATTTCTATTCCTTTATGATGGGCTTGGGGAGCTAACAAGTCTACTACTTCTTCAAAACAGGTTGATAAGTCAAAGTCTAGAGTTTCGAGAATCATTTCCCCAGCCTCCAGTTTGGATAAATCCAAAATCTCGTTGATCAACGTTAATAAAGCATCTCCACTAATACGAATAGTTTCGACAAAATCTCGCTGTTCCGGGTTGAGAACTGTGTCTAACAATAAGCCAGTCATCCCCAAAACAGCATTCATGGGTGTACGAATTTCGTGACTCATATTTGCTAAAAAAGCGCTTTTGGCAATAGATGCCAACTCTGCTTGGCAACGAGCACCTTCTAGTTCCTGTCTTTGAAAAATTTCTGCTTCTAACAATTTGGCTTGGGCTAAAGCAATACCTATTTGATTAGCTAATTCCCGAAATAGTTCAGTTTCCCAACTAGTCCATTGGCGTGGATGGTGGCATTGATGGGCAACTAACAATCCCCACAGTTGATTTTTGACTAAAATCGGGACAACTAAGTTAGCTTTGACAGCAAATTGTTTGAGCAGTTCGATGTGGCAAGGTTGAATGTTAGACTCCTCGATATCGCTAATGGCGCTAACTCTACCTTGACGGTATTTTTCAATGTAATTTTCTGTAAAGCAAGGATCAAGGATATTCTGGCCCATGATCACGGGCAACCTAGGCATCACTACTTCTTTTAGAGTTGTGAAAGAGCCATTTGATTCCAATTGCAAGATGAGTACACGGTCTGCTTGTAGTAGCTCTTGCACCTCTGTAACGCTGGTTTGGAGAATGTCATCAATTTGTAAAGACTCACGAATTTTGAGAGTCATATCGGCTAACAATTGCGATCGCAAGTTCTGGCGTTGGAGTTCTTCTTCTGCCTGCTTGCGCTCGATAAACTGACCAACTAAGTTACCAATAGTAGTCAGACTCACTAGCAAATCTAGATCAATTTGCTGCTTCTCCTGCTTAAAGAAAGTGATCACACCAAAAGTCTGGTTGCGACTATAGACAGGAAAACCAAAAGCTGTGTGCAATCCAACTTGAGCCGCGATTTGTTTACGGACAAAGTTTGGATCTTCAACGACATCATCAATCCAAACAGGTTTATTATTAGCCCACACACGACCAGGTAGCCCAATTCCCAAAGCAAAAGTGGTGTTTCGGGTAGGTACCTCAAACTCTGATATTTTCAGGGATGATCTGTACCAAACGTCAAGACAAAGCAATACATTTGCTTGCTGATCCACTGACCACATTTCACCGACATCCCATGCCAAATTCTCACAGATCTCTTGCAGGATCAGAGAAATGGCTTCGCCAATAGTATTAGCGGTTGTTAATACACTGGTTGCGGCATATTGTGCAGTCAGGTGTTGTTCGGCTCGTTTGCGATCGTTAATATCATGTGCAGTTCCCATAATTTGGCACGCCGTACCATCTACTCTGCGCTTAAAAATGGTTTCACGATGCCAAAACCATCGCCACTCACCACTCACGTGCTTTAGCCGCTGCTCAAACTCCACTACCTCATTGTCTTTGAGTTTTTGAGCTGCCTCGAAATATGCCATTCTGCTTAACAGATAGTCGGGATGAGTAATAGTGGTCAGCAAGTCTGGGCCCATTGCTGTAATTTGTTCTGGCTCGTAACCAAAATATCTGCTCGCAGGTTTGTTGGTATAAATAGCAGTCATCGTATCCAAATCAAACACATATATCAGGCTAGGTGAGTTGTCCGCGATGCTTTCTGAGAAGCGGTTGCTATCTTGCAATGCTGCTTCTGCTTGTTTGCGTTCGGTAATATCAATACCAGTACCGATAATGTATTCAACTTCTCCCTGATCATTTTTGAGAATACTGTTTGACCATGCAATCAAACGTAAACTACCATCTTTTTTAACCCAGTAGTTTTCGTACTCATTAGGAAATTGACCACCTTGTAGTTGCTGGAAAACTGCTTTGACTGGCTCAACTTGTTCCGGAATGAGAAAGAGGTCCCAGACATATCTACCCCTCACCTCATCAAATGAGTAACCAGTGGTTTGCTCACAAGCTTGATTGAAGCGAACAATTTGTCCGTGTGCGTCGAGAACTATGACCAACGCTCCGACTGTATTCAAAATTTCTGAGATTATGTAGCGCTCTTGTTCTAAGATTGCCTCTGTCCGCGATCGCTCTTTCACTTCTCGATAGATCAAGTAGTAGACTACACTGAGAATGAAAACACACAGGCTGATGGCGATCGCGATCGTGAAAATAGTCTTCCATCCACTGGCTGTGACTGCTGCGGAGTATTGCTGATGTCGCTGCTTGTCTTCATTTTCCATCTCACCAATCAGCTTGCGGATCTCATCCATGAGATTTTTGCCCCGATTAGTCAGAACTAACTGCAAGCTAGAATCAAAGCGATTTTTCTGGCGAAGCTCTATAGTTTGCTTAATTTCTGCTAGTTTGTCTGCAATTAATAGTTCAAGGGTGGCAATCTTTTGCTGTTGAGGTGGTTGATCTACTGTTAACTTTTTCAGTTCTTTGATTTGTGCATCAATATTGGCAACTCCTACTTGATAGGGTTCTAAATAAACTTTTTCTCCCGTAAGTATGTAACCACGTTGTCCGGTTTCAGCATCTATGAGTACAGATAACAGTTTCTGTTGAATGTAAATTTTCTCACCAGTGTTTTTTTCATGGTTAATGTTCTCAATAAATAATTTTGTATTTTGATAGGAAATTATACCAGTGATAAATAATAAAGTAGATGCCAATCCAAATCCTGCCGCAATCTTTTTTAAGAATTGCATACGTGTCTTTTTAAGATATTTATTTTTCTGCTGCGGCAGTCCTAAACGTGTTAAATCGCGTCGCAGTTCCATTTGCCTGACGACATGGCGGCCTAAAACCCGTAAAGCCTCCATTTGTTCTACAGTCAGTTCTCTTGGTACATGGTCAATAACGCAAAGTGTTCCCAAGGCATATCCCTCATCATTAATCAAGGGTACACCTGCATAAAAAGTTACATTGGGGTCTGATGTAACAAAAGGATTAGTGGCAAATCTTTCGTCAGTCCTGGCATCAGGAACTACAAAAACCTCAGATTGTAAAATTGCATGGGCGCAAAATGCAAGATCGCGGGGTGTTTCTGTCCCTGTCAAACCAACTTTGGACTTAAACCATTGACGGTTGGTATCAATTAAGCTGACTAAGGCGATCGGAGTGCCACAAATATAGGATGCTAAATAAGTCAGGTCGTCAAAAGCTGCTTCAGATACTGAATCTAGGATCTGATACTGCAAAAGTGCGTCAACTCTTTGTGCTTCGTTATCAGGTAATGGTGCTTTCATCCGGGAGCTTGATTTAGAGGTTAACAGACTTATATAAATTGATAAAGCGATTTTTAGGGCGATCGCTGTCTAAGTAGTTTCTAGCCAAAATACCCAACATATGCAGTCATAATTTATACGTTAAAAAAGCATCATTATTAATATAATAATGATGCTTTTTTCTGAAAATCGTTATAGTAACTTCACTGATATACTTTAAGCAGCAGTCTTTCAACCTTTGAGAGCCAATTCCATTTACTATAGCCTCATCTAATTTTCCTGTTTCAGGACTTACTCAACTGGCACATAAATGTTCTGCTATGGGAAGAGTTATTAGACTAATGACAAAAATCTGAAATAATTAATAATTAACCATACAAATTTGAAAAAAGAATGTGACGTGGATTGTTGTACAGAGGTTTTATAGAACATCTCTACAGTCTATCTATGTGTAACCAAGATTTTTTAAATCGGTATTACCTATGGAATTGTTAACTTTGAATTAGGAGCGTACCCATGTGGGGAAGCAAGCTACGCGCAGCATCTTTATAGGAGAAGCAACATGACTCCGACCATTCCCTCTAAAGTTCGTAAATTACCAAATCAAGCAATAGGAGCTAAAATTTTCCACTGGGTAAATATCATTAGCTTGTTCATTATGCTTACCAGTGGGCTACAAATTTATAATGCTAACCCAGTTTTTGGTGGGCGTACAGGTGTACACATTTTTACTTTATTTACATTAGGAGGTTGGCTTGCAGGCGGTAGACACTGGCACTTTTTTGCTATGTGGTTATTTTCACTGAATTTATTATGGTACGGAGTTTACATTTTGCTTACTCGCCGTTGGCAGCATAGATTTGTCGGTGCCAATGACCTGAAAGCATTACAAAAAACTCATAACTCTCAGAGGTTAATTTATGCTTGGCATCGCATTGTTTATACAGCTATTATTCCTATCTTACTTTTGGCTTTATTTACCGGAATAGGTATGTATAAACCTGCTCAATTTGCCTGGATTGTGGATTTATTTGGTAGTTGGCAAGCATTACGAATTGTTCATTTTGCCTCAGTGCCTATAGTTATTTTATTTGCGGTCGCCCACTATTTATTAGGACGTAAAGCTGGTGGTCAGCCGCTTACAGATTCTATGTTTTGGTAAATTATTTCTCTACTTTTTGATATGAGTGTAATTCACAAAAATATTCCTCAACTTACACGCCGTCAATTTTTACAGATTTCTGGATTGTCTAGTGTCAGTTTTCTGCTTTGTGGCTGTGGTACACCCAGTTTTGAAGATTTGGTGGGTAAACTTTCCGAACCACTAAACCAGAAGGTAGAAGCTTTAATATTTAAATCACAAAAGCCAGTACCAGAATTTTCACCGAGTGAAATTCAACCAGAGGCGTTAATCGTTAATACCTTTAGGGATACTCCTATTATTGACGAGGAAAAGTATCGATTAATTATTGATGGTGAAGTTAATAATCCTCTAAGCCTAAGTATGGCAGAAATTCGTGCTTTGCCGCTAACTTCGATGATTATTCGCCATGTTTGTGTAGAAGGCTGGGCCGCGATTGTGCAATGGGGTGGTATACGTCTACAAGAGATTCTGACTCTTGCCCAGCCTAAAGCTAATGTCAAATATGCTTATTTTAAATCAGCCGATGGCTACTATGAAAGTTGGGATATAGCATCAGTGTTACATCCCCAAACTTTATTAGCCTATCAAAAAAATGGGGTAAATTTGCCAGTTGATAATGGCGCACCTCTGCGTTTAGCTTCACCTGTTAAATTGGGTTACAAGCAGAGTAAATGGGTAACTCAAATTACATTAACTAGCGATTTATCACTTTTTAAAGGCTATTGGGAAGACCAAGGTTACGAATGGTTTGCAGGACTTTAGTAATCGTAATGAACTGCGTATTAACATCACATTGACTCACAATTTAAAAATTTACTATGACTTTTTTTGATAAACTGCACAATAATATTGCCCGAAATCAAAGCTTACTATTTGTAGGACTTGATCCAAATCCAGAGATGATGCCAATTCGCTATGAATCTCAAGATATGATGGCGGGCTTGTGGAATTGGTTACAATTTATTATTGCTGAAACTGCTGATTTTGTTTGTGCTTATAAACCAACATTAGGCTTTTATGAAGCTTTGGGTATTCCAGGCTTAGAACTGTTGCACAAAACTTTAACAGCTATTCCAAACCATATTCCAATTATTTTAGATGCTAAACACAGTGACTTAAACACCAGTACTATTTTTGCCCGCACTGTATTTACAGAATGGCAGTTAGATGCTATTACACTTAGTCCTTATACTGGACAAGGTCATGTGGCACCGTTTTTAGTTTATCCTGATAAAGCGGTATTTATTTTGTGTTGTACATCTAATCCCGGAGCCGAAACTTTACAGCAATATCCGACAAAGGAATCACCTCTATATTTACAGGTAGTAAAAGAATCAAAAGCTTGGGGTACTCCAGAGCAATTAGGTTTAGAGGTGGGAACGACAAATCCTGAAGTTTTGGCATTAATTCGAGCAGCAGCCCCTGAAAGAATTATTATGGCTCGTAGTATCTGGGCAGAGGGTAGCAATTTTAATGAAATTTTAGCAGCAGGCTTGAATCATAACGGTGATGGGTTGTTGATTCCTGTGCCTCAAGATATGTTAGGTAACCCACAATTATTTCAAGAAATTCAATCTTTACGGGCAGAGATTAATTTAGCTAAAAATAACATTATTCAGGATAATTCTACCTGTTCTGTGTGGTTACCTGATGTGTGTTTTTTAAATCAACATCCACAACAAGATTTAATTTTACAACTGTATGATATTGGTTGCATTATGTTTGGCAGTTTTGTTCAAGCATCAGGAGCAACATTTCCTTATTACGTTGATTTACGTAAAATCATTTCCAATCCTCAAGTTTTTAATCAAGTTCTGGCTGCTTATGAGGATATTTTAAAAAATCTAACTTTTGATAGAATAGCAGGTATTCCCTACGGTTCTTTACCGACAGCAACTGGTTTAGCTTTGCGCCTTAATTATCCGATGATTTTCCCACGTAAAGAAGTAAAAGCACACGGAACTCGTAAGGTAATTGAAGGTAACTTCCATCCTGGTGAAATAGTTGTGGTTGTTGATGATATTCTCATCAGTGGCAAAAGTGTTATGGAAGGGGCAGAAAAATTAAAATCTGCGGGGATAAACGTTAATGATATTGTGGTATTTATCGATCATGAAGAAGGGGTAAAAGATAGGTTAAAAGAAAATGGCTACAACAGTTATGCAGTTTTAACTATTTCCGAAATTACAGAAACTCTGTATCAAGCAGGACGTATTAATGAACAGCAGTTTTTAGCTTTTAAAGAAAGCTAGTACCGCAAAACCTAAGTCATAAGTCAATAAAATATTGTTGTCTGTACGATCAATCTTTAACACAGACAAATTACAACGGATGCAAATTAACTTTATTTTGGACAGACAAGTTAATAGTTTTTCTAAATAATCATGAATTTCTCACTCAATCAACTAATTAAAATATTAATTTTGACCCTGCTATTTCCTTTAGTATTTCTTAATGGTTGGCTAGCATTTCAATTTTTCCAGTATTTTCAACCAATAGTAACAATTTTGGTATTAGCAAGTTTGCTGGCTTTTATTTTAAACTATCCTGTTTCCCAGCTTCAAAAACAAGGTATTAAACGTAACTATGCAGTAGCACTAGTTTTTATATCAGCTTTAGTAATTTTAATAGGTTTAGGCATTACTTTATTCCCACTTGCTCTGGAACAATTTAATGAAATGGCTAAAGTTCTTCCGCAATGGATTGATGCTAATGAAGCAAAAATTAAAACTTTAAATAATTCTCTTGGCGACCAAAGATTAAAAGTTAACTTTGGGCAAATACTAAGTCAAATAACAAATCATTTACCTGATGAATTGGAGTCTATTTTTAATAAATTTCTAATTATTATTAAAGATACCATCGATAGCATTTCTGAACTGTTAGTAACAGTAGTCTTGACTTTTTATCTTTTAATAGATGGTAGTAGAATTTGGGAGGCAATATTTAAAAAAATTCCAGGTAGATATACTCAAAAAGTCAGGCAATCTCTGCAACAAAATTTTCAAAATTACTTGATTGGTCAAGTAAGTTTAGCTCTATTGATGGGGATTGCTGAAACATTATTATTTTTGGCATTTAAAGTGCAGTTTGCTTTATTGTTTGGTTTAGCAGTGGGAATTTTAAGCTTAATTCCCTTTGGTGATGTCGTTAGCCTGATCGTGATTATTTTAATAATAGCGTCACATGATATTTTGCTAGCAGTGAAGATTTTTGCAGTAGCTATTATTATAGACCAGGTAATAGACCAAGCGATCGCACCCCGTCTTTTAGGACGATTTACAGGACTTAGACCTGTATGGGTGATAGTTTCCTTGCTATTAGGAACTTATATTGGTGGCTTGTTGGGTTTACTAATTGCTGTACCTGTGGCTGGTTTTATCAAAGATGCAGCAGATGGTTTTGTGTCTCTATCTGATGATGCCAACAATACTGTTGAAACCCAAAGTCTACCAGAAATTTTAACAGAAGAATCAACTTGAGATACTCCCCTGGGGAATGACAGGGCAAGGGCGATGAGGGAGAAATAAAAAATGCCCAATGCCCAATGCCCAATGAAAAAAATGACGATTGTTTACTCTCAGTTAGATTTTCTAGAAATTTTCAACATCATATTGCCACCAAGCTGTAGTTCATAGCCAACTTTTTCAATCTCTACACTGTAACCATTTGACGTGTAATACTTTACTATTCCATCTAAATATGGAGAAGGTTTTAACATTAAAGTCAGCAAGGGAAATATTCTGATTTCTTGAGCAATACGTAACTTTTCCGCTATGGAATTTAGATGAAAGTCATAATCAAAATGGTCAGAATATAAAAATAAAAAATGTGAACAAAGAGCTATATCAAATTCTTGGTTTTGATAGCCTAAATTTGGTAATTCACCAACTAGGTACCTATAATTAGGGCTTGCTAATTTCATAGTCAGCAATAAATTGTTGCATAACTCTTACCCGTTTGCACCGCAAGTTATCTGGCGATTTATGATAGCTCCATACCCAATCGTTAGGTGTAGCTTTAACTTGGTTAATAATGAGATCAACTACTTCATTAAATCTTTGCAAGATTTCCTCAGCAGAAAATTGGTACAACGGATCGACTGAAATAACGCTTTTACCCTGACTAGTCATTTCAGCATTAAAACTTGCTGGGCCATCCCCAATGCCAATAATTTTTTTATTTAAATCTGTGTCTGTTAAATTAAACATTTTTATATATTCATCCATTGACCTCCCAAAAGGAACGACTTGATCTAGAACCGTCGCCATATAATTCACCTCATGAGTAGCTCCTCATTGGATAATATAGTATTCCTATTACAATTTCTAATTCTAAGTAGCTTCACTATCTTTTATTTGCTCTTTTAGAAGTATTTCTGTGGCTTTATCAGCAGCAACCGGACGGTAGAAAAGGTAACCTTGTACATCTTCGCAATTGATAGATTTCAAGAATTCTAGTTCCTCAGCTTTTTCTACGCCTTCTGCTGTTAGTTTTAACCCCAGACTCTGCCCTAATACCACTATTGCTTTGATAATATGAGCTACTTTACTATCTCTTGTTAACTCTTGGATGAAAGACTTATCAATTTTTAAATGATGCAGTGGCAAAAGTTGTAGGCGAGAGAGGGAAGAATGACCTGTACCAAAGTCATCAATAGAAAGGTAAATACCCATCTTTTGCAGATGCCCCAACACATTTCTAGTGAAATCTAAATCTTCTATTGCGATTGATTCTGTAATTTCTAACTCTAAAAACTTTGCTTCTAGACCTGTCTCTTGTAAGATGCTATTCAAAATGCCCACCAGATTCGGTTGACGAAACTGTTTAAGGGAGAGGTTAACAGCGATTGTATGTGGAGGTAATCCAGCTTCTTGCCACGCCTTATTTTGCTTACAAGCTGTCCTTAATACCCATTCTCCTATGGGGACAATCAATCCGCTTTCTTCGGCAAGGGGAATAAACACACTAGGCGCTACTAATCCCATTTCCGGGTGTTGCCAGCGTAAAAGAGCCTCCATGCCAGAAATTTGTCCGGTGATAATATTAACTTGAGGCTGATAGTACACTATAAATTCTTCCCGTTCTAGGGCAAAGCGCAAACTTTTCTCTAAAGTCAGGAGTTCCGGTGTCCTGCTACATAGGGCTGTGGTGTAAAATTGGTAGTTATTCCTGCCTGCATCCTTTGCGTAATACAAAGCTGCATCCGCGTGCTGAATTAGCGTTTCCACATCAGGGCTGTCGTCATTGCGTAGGGCGATGCCAAGGCTAGCACTCACATAAAGTTCGTGTCCCTCGATTTCAAAGCAATCTTCTAAGGCTTGTAGGATTCTCTGAGCTACCTGTGTTACTTCTTCGAGATAATTTACTTGGGGTAGTAAGATAGTAAACTCATCACCCCCCCAACGGGCAATAGTATCCCCTGCTCTCAGGCAATTTTTCAATCTTTGAGCCACTAATTTTAACAGAGTGTCTCCCAATGTATGCCCTAGAGTATCATTAATGAATTTGAAACGATCTAGATCGAGGAACATCACAGCTAGACTGTCATGACTTCGCGCTGCATTAGGTAAAGCTTTATCAAGCAGTTCGTTAAAGAGCAGGCGGTTAGGCAACCCAGTAAGCAAATCGTGAAGAGCCTGGTAGCGAATCTTTTCTTCGACTTGCTGACGCTGCCAAGCTCCACTGATACTGGCTGCCATCGTTAAGAGGGTGGACTCTTCGTGCCTTGACCAGCGACGCTCTTTGGAACAGTCTGCCAAGCCCACATAACCCCAAAACTTTTCCTCGAAACACAGAGGCACTAGGAAGATAGATTGAATCCCATCACGGGTCAAGATTTCTTGTTCAGTAACGGGAAATTCCTGGGTGAGTCCCATAATAGACTCGCCGCGTGAGAGTGTAGTGTACCAACGGGCTAGTCCAGAAGATTGATAGGATTGATTCTGCCAGTGGTGCAGTGATGGCTCTATGTTTGAGCGTGTCCATTCAAACTTGAGACTTACTACTAACTCCCCTGTAACAGGGTGGAGATGGTTCCTAAAAAAGTAGGCACGGTCTATTTCGGCAGCTTCGCCCATCATAGCCAGAGCTTTCTCAATCCCAGTCTTGTAGTTCATTTCTACCAGCAAATAATTGGCAGATTCGGCAACTGCTTGTAGTAGTCTGTCTCGCTGGCGCAATTCTGCTGCGGCTTGTTTTTGCTCTGTAATATCCCTAACTATAAAAGTTCTAATTAAATCACTTTCAGGAAGGTAATGAATGGATTGTTCAAAAATTTCTGTACCAACTTCCACCTCACGAACGAAAGAATTTCCCTCTCGATTTTGAATTGCACTCAGCAATCCCGCCAAGGCTGGGTGCTTCTCTCCGACTTCCCTGAGTTTGGGAAACTTGAGAGATGCAGCAGGGTTAAGATAAATCACATTTCCCTCTATATCCATTTCAATAATGGGATTGGGGATGAGTTCTGGAAAGGATGCGAGGCGAGCGATTACTGTTTCACTAGCTCCTTCAAAATTAGAATCAGGAGCGACTAGGGTTTCAAAAGGATTGACAGGATTGGCTTGTTCCGATAGGAAAGTGGATATGTCGTCTACTGTAAAAGATTCAGAAAATGCTTGTTCTGAGATATTAGAAATTGCATAATATTTTGCATGAACTTGGTTATTACCAAATGCAATCACATCTCCATTTTGGAGGTTATGAGAAAAGCATTTAGTCCCATTTACAAATACACCATTAGTACTTTTTTTACCTTTAAAATCGCCATCAATAATCCGAAAACCATATTGATCGGTTTCTGGAATAGTTACTCTTAATAAAATGGCGTGTTGCCTCGATACTGAGCGCGAACGGAGGGCAATAGCGTTCCTAGAATCTCGTCCCAGAGAATAAGTTGCGTCTTGAAGAGGGATGGTGCGTTGTCCTTGTAAGTCTTTGACAACCAAAAGGTGACGTATTTTTTCCCGTTCATGTTCTGGCATGTCTTTTCCTCACATTGTCAAATCTTGGGTCTTTGTTGGCAAAATATTACTCCAATAAGTCCTAACTTTGAGCCTCTATTTCCTGAATAAAGCTACTCAATGAACTTGATCAGCATTTATTTATGAGAGAATAGACTGGAATCTATCCCTAGAGTTTTCTATTGAAAGATATCCAATTATTTAGTGCCAGTATTTCCCCAGGGAATCTTAACTTTAGTGTCAAATCACTAGAAAGATGCAAAAATTTCGACTGTTAGTCAAATTTTTCGACTTTTTTATGTATTCACTCCTCAGAATAAATTTAAATACCTAATATTATGTATGGTATATTTGCGGATTTTTGTTTAAATTATGGAAGAAGCAAACAAGCAAAAACCTATAGTAAAAGGGTAATTAGCTTGCAAAATAGATAATTATAACAGTATAATTACTTAAAATACTATATATTTTTATTACAGAATATTTGATTTATCTTACTTAGCAAGCTGGGGATTAAAGATTGGGGGCTAGGAGGATAAGGGAATAGTAATAAATAACAAGAAATTCACATCCCTCCTAGGTACAAAGTTCATGTCGGCTGCTGAACGCAAGCTATTACAAAAGACGCAGACGCGATCGCACTGTAGAGCAATTATACTTAACCCAAATGTAGGAAGTATTTTGTATGGCGATCGTGCGAATCTAGACAAGAACTCATCTAGGACAAACTTATGGCTAAAAAATCGAAAGACAGCCTAGAGCAATCCCCAGATGTCCGAGTAGCGGCTACTTCCAAAATCTGGGGACTGACAGTAGGAATCCTAGCAATTTGCATTCCGCTTTCAGCTGTTACTAGAAGTGGTGCTATTCTGCCTTTAGCGGCTATTGGTGGTGCAGCCGCTGGTACGGTTGCTATATGGCGTTCTGATCAAAAAAAATCTAAAAATGGTTATCTGCAACAGCAGCAGATAGAGTTGTTAGAAACAAGAATAGCAAATTTAGAAACGATTGTTAGCAATAATGATTTTGATTTGCATATGAAAATTCAAAATTTAGCGGCAAGCAACACTACTAAAAACACACTACCGGAAAACAAATCTGAAATTTAGCCAATATTCATAATTTATACCCTCTGAGCTAGTTACAGAGTCAGGGAAATTAAAGCATTTTGACATGGCTATTTAATAACCTAACATTACTACTACCCTTTCTGTCCGCCGCAAATCACACCATTTTTGCTGTAAGAACTGTTTCCATCGAAACAGTATGTTATTCTCCATTGTAGTTAGAATAATGTGACATCATTAAACTCTCTATACCTCAGCCATATCAGTTAATGATATGTTTGAGTGCTATCTAGGTGCATCTTTACCGTGAACCCATGCTTATGCCTGTGTTCTATGAGACCGATATAATTACTGAATTTTAATCAATAAAGATTATAAACTTGAGTAATTGGATTGGTATAGCTTACCGTAGGTATGCAGTAATGTGCAGCTCTCATGCAGATGGATTGGATTAGCTTACTAAAAGCTCAACAAGCTGACTTCCTTAACCGCGTCAAAAAACTGAAAACTCATGACTTATCTATACTGAAAAGTCAAGTTAAAAATTGTCATAGTGAAATTATGAAATTTTGGGGTGAGCCATTGGCAAAACTGAGGGAATTGTCTCGGCAACAAGCAGAAATTCTCGCCAAAAATCCACCTCCTATACCGCCTGAATATCCAGAACCACCTGATTGGACGATACCTTTTACCCAACACTTTCAACAGCAAGCCCAAGATTATATTTTGCGGGAGCAAATTGTTGAGCGGGTAATTGTGGAACGTCTTGGTAAGTTGGTGAAAAAAGTGCCGCAAGATACTGCCAAACAGATGGTTTTAGATGATGAGGGAAATTTGCGTGGCGAAAGTAAATTCTCTTATTTGCTAACAGCTAACCACAAACTGAGTATTCAAGTTTATGCGGCTGATGGAGAAAGTTTTAATGGTATTAAGAAAAATAAAATTAAGTGGTCAGTTACTCAAGAGGATTTAAAAAAGCATCATGTATTAATATTTCTCTGTTTGTTTTATCCGAGTAATACTAAATTAGGATATGAAAAACAAGTAGTGATTACTGGTTTTTTACCTACTGCTCAATTGGAATTTACTGAACCAAAAATATCCCTGACTCCGAGTAATTTGTTGTATGCAGGTGGATTAAGCTGGTATTTAGAATCACTAGTAGTCAAAAAAGATGTAGCGCTAGTGGTGAAAGAAAAGGCGATCGCCCAAAGGATTGAAACTGTACCACCAGAGCATCCCTTAAAGAGTATAATAGGTGACTGGGAATACTGGCAGACCTTGAAAGGGCATACTAGAGGAATCAATTGCCTCGCTTACTCTGGAAGAACCTCCACAGCCAACATCAATAGCTGTAATCTTGACAGAAAGCCGCCGATATTAGCCAGTGGTAGCCGTGGCGAAACGAAGCTATGGGATTTAACTAGGGGTGAATTAATAAAGACATTATCAGAGTCGCCTTGGGTAGTACCAGGGTTAGTAGATGAAGTTAATTCCTTAGCCTTTAGTTCTGATGGACAGACTTTAGCCAGTGTGGGTACAGATTCCACACTCAAGATTTGGCACGTAGGTGCATTGGATTTGATCGATATCTTGCATAAGCATAATGGGGTAGTCAGATGCGTAGCTTTTACCCCAGATGGTAGGATGTTAGCTACTGGTGGCGATGACAGAAAAATCCTGTTTTGGGATTTGATGAAGCGTCAAGTAGCGATCGCTCTTTCTTTAGATGATACAGCAGCTCATTCTCTGGCGTTAAGCCAAGATGGGCAAACTCTCGTTACAGGTAGCTATCGCAAAATCAAAGTTTGGTGTACTTCTCATTTAGCTGGGGTGACAAATTTAAAGGATGTGCAACCACTCTACAACCTCATGGGTCATTCTCATATTGTCCGTTCCCTAGCTATCAGTGCTAATGGTAAACTGCTTATCAGTGGTAGTCGCGATCGGACAATTAAAATTTGGCAGTTGGAAACTGGAGAATTAATTAGTACCCTAAGGGGACATACAGATGAAGTCTGCACAATTACCTTGAGTCCTGATGAGCAAATTATTGCTAGTGGGAGTGCAGATAAAACTATCAAGTTATGGCATTTAGCAACGGGGGAACTACTAAGTACCTTTACAGGGCATACTGACACCGTAACAGCAGTAGAGTTTACGGCTTCTGGTGAAATGTTGGTGAGTGGGAGTTTGGATAAGACAATTAAAATTTGGCAACGAAGTTGAAAATAGATTTCTTACTAAAGTCCAAAATCAGGAATCATTACTAGATCATCAAACTTTTAATCCTCTTTGTTGAGCGGAGGTATTGCTATAAAATCAATTATCTTACCGATTATTACGATCTTCCAAAGAGTCTAACCGTACTTTAAGTAATTCAATTTGCAAATAAACAAAATCTCTGAGAACAGGAATTTTGTTTATTTGTGATTCTAATTCTTTTCTCTCTTGCTGATACTGGTTGATCTGAAGCTTCAAATCCTCTAACTGTCTAGCCAGTTTTTGGATTTCTAAATTAGAATCTGCCACATTCAACTGCAAATCTGGAAATTCCAGGATATTTGTTTCTAATTCTAAAGGAAGTTGCAAAAGATAATTTTTAAACTCTAAGATTCCTTTTTCTTCCAGTTTCCATGTCTTACCACTGGCTTGGCTAGAAACTTTTGCGGGTTTAACTAATATAAAATGACTATCTACTGATGGAGAAATACCATAAAAATCAAACAATTTTTCTACAGTTGTTAGTTTATGTATATGTAATTTAATATTTATACTAGGAACGAGGAAAAACTTATCTATATCAGTTGTAATCATCCAATATTTCCCATTTTCATCATTCTCTAGCAATATTGGTTCATTATCTTGAACATCACGATAATAACTCTTAGCAGTTAATTCGACAATAAGGGAATTTTTAAATAAAATTTGAGGCACATCATTATAAACTTGCACTAACTGAGTTTCCGAAATATTAACAGGGCTAATTTTTTCTGAGTTAAAAGCACCATTAACTATTACAGTTCCATCTATAACTCGTTCAGTTAATGTAGATAAATAATCTTCTATTTTTGTGATTCTGAGCGCCAAGTTTTGATAACAAAGTTGTCTTAAGTCATTAAATTTTCGGACAAGTTCATCAAATGATAATGTAGACATTATTTATTCATCCACTCTATAGCTGACTTAGATATTACAGCTAGTATTAGCTTAACCTTATTCAAACTCAATAATACCTCGTTCAATAAGTTGCCAATTTGATGAGTTACCTATCATAACTACTTTTGCAGGTTTGATTAATTTAAACTTACTTGTTACTTTACTTCCTTGACATTTAAACAAGGCTTTAAAAGTATCTACTGTTGAGCGATTTATGTTGAAACCTCTTCTAGGCACTAAATATAGTGTGTCTCTACCAACTAACCAGTAATAACCTTGAGGTTGTTTTTCTATAACTATTGCTTCATTACTGCCCTCCCTACGTTTTTCAATGCTGGAATTTGTTTCCGAAACCTGCTTCGCTTTCTGTGAAATTATTACAGGGTTAGAATTGTAAGTTTCAACAATTAACAATTCTTCAGGAGTCAGATTTAATCTGGTAAATATATTTATGGAGTTGTCCTGATTTGATGTTGTTTCCTGTTGTGTAGTTTCAACTTGATAATTACTATAACTGCTGTTTCCTTCTGTTAATGGTAGTTGAGTTTCTAAATTACTATGCTTATTATTAATTTCTGCCATTTTGGTTTGAATTTCTTCTTGCGCTTCTGTTAAATGTTGAACTTGAGCTTTTAATTGATTAATTTCTGTTTCAAATTTATTTATATATTCCTCAAATTCTTTTCGTGATACCTGTCTAATTAAATTTTCTGGTATTAATGGGGATTTATTAACTTTTCCATTTAATGCTTCAACAGATAATAATGAGGAATTAGTAAAATCTACAAATCCGGCTTCTTCTAATATCCAACCTTCCCGACTTCGCGCCGGATAAACTTTAGCTGGTTTTTTCAGAATAAATTCACGAATATCTGAATTTTCGTAATTTTGAAATTCAAACAGTAAATTAAATGCCTCATTGACACGGGGATTAATTTTACCATTTAGTTTTGCAACAGGAAACAGGCAAAAAATATCATAATCAGTAGCAATAATCCAGTAATTTCCTCTATTATCTTCTGTCAGTAATATTTCTTGTTTAGCGCTTGTATAGTAGTTAGAAGATAAATTAACTAATATTGCACATTTCTCAATTAAACGGGGAATATAATTGTATAAAATTATTAATTCTTTTTCAGAAAAATCGACCTGAACAACATGATTACTTTGCATAGCAATTAATAAATTATTGATTAAAATTTAATTGGCCAGTTTCTTTTAATTCCCACTGTTCCCCAATAGGAAATACCTTTGCCGATTTAACAACAGTAAAATTATTTAAAGCACCATTTTGATAACCTACGCATTCAAAAAATGTTGCTATGGTATTGTAGTTATGTTCGTTAATTTTCAAACTTACTTTGGGCAAAAGATATTCATTATTACCTTCTTTAAAAATCAAATAATTTCCTCTAATATTAGATTTTAGAATAGGTGAAAGATTACGACCAAGACGACGTTGTTCTGCTGTGTAATCACTTTCGAAAACTGTGATTGCTCTTGGAGAAAGAGAACGAGAGTTAAGATTGTATGCTGACAATAAATTACTGTCAGAATTAGATATATTAGGTGGTGAATCCAAATTAATCTTAACTGTTTTTTTGGGATAACTAGCTTCCCTTATTGGGTTAATAGGTTGAGTTGTAATAACATCTGTATAGGTAGATGTAGAACTTTGATTATTTCTATTTTGATAACTAAGTTGCAGTTGTTCTAGTTGATCATCGAATTTATTTAACCGTTTGTAAATTTCATTTAGTTCTATCTGGAAATGCTCAATATCAATAAACTTTGGTTTATTGTCACGATTGCTCTGATTATTTATTCTTTTCTGGGATACATTGGCAAATCGATAAAATTTATATAAAAATAATCCTACGCCAAGAGAAATAATAAACACAAGAATATATACAATTACAGATAAAGTTTTTATCTCATCTTTCATATTTACAATCTGAGATTCTATTTGCTGAGAATGTTGAGATAAATCATCAAGCTTCCCATTAATTAATTTATTTTTTTTATCTGAAATAGTTTTTACTGGCTGCTGGATTATTGTCTGATCATTGATTTTTTGTTCATTATTATTGGGATTCCTAGCCATCGCAGCTAGTTCCGTTCCTAAAATAAAATTAATTGATAAAAATATTAGTGTAATGTTTTTAAAAAAAATGTAATTTTTCATTATTCACCTCTAATTATTAAACAAATTCTGTAATACCTCTTTCTTCAAGCTGCCATATTTCTTCATTATGAAAGCAAGTAACTTTAGCAGGTTTTATTAATAAGAATTTTCCAGAAAAAGATTGATTATATTTTTTACATTCAAATAATTCTGAGAAAGTTTCATAACTGTGTTGGTTTATTTTATGGTTGCGTTTTGGTACTAAATAACTGTTATTAATTAACCAATAATCACCTCTATTTGTACGCTCAAAAATTGGAGATGATTCTCTATCTCTACGGTGTAATTTACTATCTGTGGTTTCTGAAACTTCTATTTTGTCGATAAATTCAAATTGTTGATTGTACTTTTCTACTAGATCAGTTGCTTCTTTATCATTTTTTACATTCTCAATTTCAGGAGATAGTAATGAATTATTGTCTGACTTACTAACATCAGATTTTAACTCTGTACTAGAAAGACTTAGCGTATATTGTTCATCAACTTCTTGATTAAATTCATAAATAGAGTCATTATGAGAAAAGCCGATTTTTTCATCTGTATCCTGAAGTTTAAAATATATTTCTTTTAAATCTTTTTTAATATCTGAATTTTCTTTAGATAATTTTAAATATTCATTATAGGTACTACGCCAACCGTTCCAATATTTTTTGGTAACTTCTAACATTTCTTGCTCTCTTTTTATTAATTTTGGTGATTCCTTAATCAAAGACGGACATGGCCAATTACAATAAGAACATGAATTTATATTTTCCTCAAGTTCACTTCCGCAAAGCTCGCATTTATCTTTTTCCATTTTTAACATCCTAATATCGTCCTGAAAAATTCAACAAACATATAATTTTTAGCGCAATCTAAGTAGATTAATTTAATTGTATGCTTTGTCGATTTTATCTATATAAAAATATTATTTGCAACTTTAGTTGATGTATTAATTGAGGGCGAATTACATCGCCCCTTAATATCTTACTTACCAGCCCACCTTTTACCTAAAACCCTGAGTAATGCCTTTAGTCCAAGAATGAAAGGCGGTTCTTCACGAATATCATCAACATCACCTCTAATCGCATTTAAAGAATTTCTGAGTTCTCTTTCTGTTTCCCTCCAGAGCTTTTGATTATATTCTGCATCAGGATCATCTACATATTCTTTTTCAAATTCATAACCTTGCAGTGGTTGAATACTATCAATCCTTAAATCATCTAAACTAGCATGGAAATAATTAAGAAATAACTTCAACTGAGTTAATGTCGTAATTTCATATTTACTAATACTTTTACCTTTAAAATTTAATCGGTTTTGCCAGCCAAACTCTTCATCATTAATTTTACAATTCTCACCAGTAATTACATGATCTATTTCTCTTCTATCTAATCCTTGTAATCTTCTATCCCTCAAAACTAGACCACAAGCAACTTCATCTTTTGGGTTTTGACTCAGGCGTGTAAGTTGTTCTGTATCAGGGAAACCAGAAGCTTCACTCATCATCCGACTGAGTAACCAATTTATTTCTGAATTAAGGTCAAATCTACCTCCCTCCGCCAGCCAATGCAATAACCGAGAAGCATTACCTCCTATATATACTGGAGTAATTTCATCAAGAGTGTATTTACTCTCTTGGTGTAAAACTGAGAGAATTTGACCAACATAGAAGTACAAGCCTGATACACCAATTGCCATCAGGCGAATTAGTGCTTGAAAGTCTGGGTTTTCCTCAAAAGTATCTCTTTTTCTCTCTAACCAAGTAGCAGCTTCTAGACGCATCCAGACATCTAGTTTGGCATTGAAAGCCGGACCTTTTAGTTTTGTCCAATCATTAGTGTTAAGTTCAAAAATTTTCAGGAAGTTAGGATTCATCTCAATAAATTGAGAGAACAGATCACGACCTGCTAACTGTACTGAACATTGATGCAATAGCTTGTCATCTTGCCAAATAGAAATATCTGATGTCCCACCTCCTATATCAATACAAGTGGTACTTACCAGATCATGTCCTTCCTTTTCAGCAAAATATTGAGCAACTGCTAAACTTTCAGTTCTGAAATAAGTGGTATTATCTCTACCTGGTAATTATGATGTGCCTTTTTATCAGTCTTCTTATACTTTATCTGTTGAGACTGAAAGAAAATCTATTAATTTAAAAGTCGAAGTTGAGAAATTTGATCAATTTGATAAGAAGTTTAAAAGTATTGATGCTTCCGATATTAATAGTGCTATCCAATTGCAAAATTGGCAGGTTAAAGAAAATAAACTAAATTTTTCGGCATTATTTGAACCAAAAAAATTTCCAGAACCGGGAATTTATAAGTTGAAATTTGATGTTTTTACTCATAAGCTACAAGCGCCTAGGTGGTGGAAGGAGTGGGATTGGCAAGCAAGAAGCAATGATCAAAATGGGTCAAAAACGCATAATTTGGAAGAATTTTTAATTGGACTTAAAAATAGAACAGAAATGCTACAGACTGGAAAATTAACTAATAGTGAAGATAACAGTTGGTTAATGGGTCGTTTTTGCTATGGAATACAGAAAAACTAAACTTTTATTCTAGATTGTGAAAAAGTGGGAAAGTTAGATTGGAAAGGAGATCAGGCCTTTAAATGAGGATGTTCAGTCTATCTTAAGCTGAAGGCAATACACCAAAGATTTACAAATAATGGGTTTGAGCAACTTGACTCAAGTGAAATGGCGCTCAGCTTGTTTAGCGGTAGATCAGCCTTACAAAAAACTCTGACTGTAAAGTTATATTACAAACCTTGGAAAAATATTGAGAAATTGACCGTTAGGCTAACCTGGCTCTAAGGTAGAACCTATAGGAGAGACTTGAGGCGGATGTGATGAACATGAGTAATATTCAAAACTATCGGTTTGTCTGTACCTTGACCTTTGGTGATATCTACGGTCAAATCATTGTTTGGTTAATTACAATTACTATAAGTTTGGCATCAGCCTTAGCGCTTATGGGTGCCAGAAGACCAGTTTATGCTTTAGCTACTGTTGGTCTAGTGGTTCTGCTATCGCTGCCTTTCTTGTTATTTGCATTTGTAACTACATTGTTAAATCATATTGAATTAACTGCTGTAGAACCAGGAACAAAAACCGAACCAATACCAGGTAATGTTTCCCAGCAGAAACCTGTACAAGCAACTAGCTGAACAGATTTTAATGGAGATTTGCGTCTTGGGATAGAGGCGATTGGCTTAAGCCAGATAAACAAGTAAATTAAGAGTCACCTAATCGTCAAAAATCTCAAATCATAATCCAAAATCGCTATCATATCCCTGTCTAGTGACAGGGAATTTTTTTGTGAGGTGAGGGCAATTACTCAGGAATTTAATTAACTATGAAGGTCAAGAGTCCAAAGTCCAAAGTTCAAAGTTGATTGACTATTGACAACCTTTGCGAAAAAAATATCACACTTGCGTAATTCCTATTGCAATCGGGGCTAATCAAGATTAATTATGCTGGAACATGATGTAATTATTGTTGGGGGTGGCTTGGCCGGATGCCGTGCGGCGGTGGAAATTGCCCGCATTAACCCCCTTTTAAATATTGCTGTGGTTGCTAAAACTCACCCAATTCGTTCTCACTCAGTCGCCGCCCAAGGTGGGATGGCTGCGTCGCTGAAAAATGTGGATACAGAAGATAGTTGGGAAGCACACGCCTTTGATACTGTCAAGGGTTCAGACTACTTGGCAGACCAAGATGCGGTAGCAATTCTTGCCCAGGAAGCGCCAGATGTTGTCATCGACTTGGAACACATGGGCGTACTGTTCTCGCGCTTACCGGATGGACGGATTGCCCAACGCGCTTTTGGCGGGCATTCTCACAACCGTACTTGCTACGCTGCGGATAAAACCGGGCACGCAATTTTACATGAATTGGTGAGCAACTTACGCCGTTATGGTGTGCAAGTTTACCAAGAATGGTACGTGATGCGCCTGATTCTGGAAGAGGGACAGGCTAAGGGTGTGGTGATGTACCGCTTATGGGATGGTCATATAGAGGTGCTACGGGCTAAAGCCGTGATGTTTGCCACGGGTGGATATGGTCGTGTTTATAACACCACATCCAATGATTACGCCTCCACTGGTGACGGTTTGGCAATGACTGCGATCGCAGGTTTACCTTTAGAAGATATGGAATTTGTGCAATTCCATCCCACTGGTTTATATCCGGTAGGGGTACTAATTTCTGAAGCCGTAAGGGGGGAAGGCGCGTATCTAATTAACTCCCAAGGCGATCGCTTTATGGCGAACTATGCACCTAGTCGCATGGAACTGGCTCCTCGTGATATTACCTCACGAGCGATCGCTTACGAAATTCGTGCTGGGCGTGGTGTCCATGCTGATGGTAGTGCAGGGGGGCCGTTTGTTTATCTAGATTTGCGGCACATGGGCAAAGAAAAAATTATGAGTCGCGTTCCCTTTTGTTGGGAAGAAGCCCATCGCTTAGTCGGTGTTGATGCTATAACTCAGCCTATGCCTGTACGTCCTACCATTCATTATTGTATGGGTGGTATACCGGTGAACATTGATGGTAGAGTCCGCAGTGGTGATGATTTCGTTGAGAGCTTCTTTGCGGCTGGTGAAACAGCTTGTGTTTCTGTCCACGGTGCCAATCGCCTGGGTAGTAATTCTCTATTAGAATGTGTAGTTTACGGCAAAAGAACCGGGGCGGCGATCGCGCAATTTGTGCAAAATCGCAAATTACCGCTAGTGGATGAGCAACGTTATGTTAAAGAAGCCCAGCAAGAAATCCAAGCTTTGCTAGAACAGCCAGGGAAATACCGCATTAACCAAGTCCGTGAAGCTTTTCAAGATTGCATGACTCAATACTGCGGTGTTTTCCGCACCGAAGAATTAATGCGTCAGGGTTTAGATAAATTAGCGGAATTACAACAACAATATCCACAGGTATATTTAGACGATAAAGGCAACTCTTGGAATACAGAAATTGTGGAAGCCTTAGAATTAAGAAGTTTGATGATAGTAGGGCAGACAATTCTCGCCTCAGCATTAAATCGTCAAGAAAGTCGCGGCGCACACTTCCGCGAAGATTATGCCAACAGAGATGATGAAAAATTTCTCAAACACACAATGGCTTACTATTCACCCGCAGGTATTGATATCCAATATCGCCCTGTAGCAATTACGATGTTTCAGCCACAGGAAAGAAAATATTAGTCGGCGTAATTACTAATTCGTAATTCATCATTAATACCAATCCGCGTTCTAAAACGTAACTTTCAAAATTGGGAATTTCTAAATTACGGTTCTGAATGCAAATTGGTATAAGCAAATTTTTTGTAGGGTGCGTTATGGCTAAAGCCATAACGCACTCTGTTTTTAGGTGGTGTATTAGGCTAAAGTTTTTGACTTTTGAATTCCGCGTAGTAGTACGAGTCGCTTGATGGTTTTGACTTCCAAGGCTGCGATATTAATTTAGGAGAAATGACTTCTCACTTTACAATGCGTAATTATGCTGAGGTCAATTTTCTATTTTTGCATAAGTTACCCTGCCCTCAGAGATATAGAAAATTAACCAATCAATTGAGAGTCGCTATCTAGAGGAGTTGTGATGTCTAACCGCTTGAAATACCTAACCTTTGCCGCTTTATTGTTGTCTCTGAGTGGTTCTGTGGCTTTAGCTGTAAATCCGTTGGTAGTTAAGCATACGTTGGCACAAGTTGTAAGTTCTGCCGATAGCAAAGCGGAAGCGGATAAGTTATTTCAAGAGGGGATACAGCAGTATCGGCGTGGGGAATATCCCAAGGCGTTGCAAACATATCAACGAGTCTTGGAGATCCGGCGAAAACTGGGCGATAAGGCGGGAGTGGGACAGACTCTCAATAATATCGGTGAGGTTTATATAGGTTTAATTCAAACAGAGGAAGCCTTAAAAGTTTTACAAGAAGCTTTAGTAATTTACCAAGAACTCAAGGATCGCAAGAGTGAAGGACAAACACTAGATAATATTGGTTGGGCTAACATGATTGCTGCAAAAGATGATAAAAAAACTCTAGCAATACTACAGCAAGCTTTAGCAATTCGTCGTGAAGTAAAAGATAAGGGTGGAGAAGGAATTACTCTTAGTAAGATTGGGTTTATTTACACTTATTTAGACCAACAACAGGAAGGATTAAAATTTTTACAAAATGCGTTAGCGATTCATCAAGAAGTAGGCGATAAATTTCAAGAGGGATTTACTTTGTATAGGATAGGTTTAGCTTATTCCAATACCAAAGAAAAAAAAACTACCCTATAGCTTTAGATTGGTTTAATAAATCCTTAGCTGTAAACATTGAGGTAGGAAATCGCGATTGGGAAGGTAGAGGTTTGCAGCAAATAGGTAGAATTTATTTTCTGCAAAACGAATATAAGGAAGCTTTGAAATTTTATGATAAAGCATTACCTTTAATTCAAAAATCTGGTACTCGTCAATTAGAATTAGATGTTCTTATTGGAATAGCAGATAGTTACTTTAACTCAAAAGAATATCAACAGGCAAGTGAAGCTTATCAACAAGCATTACCTTTGGCGAAAGAATTGAAAGATAGGTCATTAGAGGGTGGTATTCTTTCAATGATTGGCAATAGCTATTTTAAACAAGAAAAATATCAAGAGGCAATTGTACTATACCAGCAAGCATTACCTATTGTGCAAGAAGTAAAAGATAAGTCTCGTGAATTAGATATTCTAACAGCAATGGGAGATAGTTATTTTAATCAAGAAAAATATCAAGAGGCGATCGCAATATATCAACAAGCCTTACCTGTTGTACAAGCACAAAAAGAGCAGTCTACCGCAGCTAAGATTGTCAATAGTATAGGAGATGCTTACTTTCAGCAAAAACAATATAACTCAGCATTAAAATTTTACCAACAAGCGCTTACCCTTGCACGAAAAGCCAAAAATGAATCACTAGAAATAGACGTTATAGCTAATATAGGTAATGTTTATAGTCATCAAAAACAATATGAGCAGGCGATAGCGTTTTATCAGCAAGAATTACAATCTGCACAAAAAGAAGGTAACAAGTTATTAGTGGGTAGTATTATAGCGTTTCCTAGTCTAGTGAAGTACAAAATTATCGGCGTTTATCTGCGTTTATCCTCTTCCATCGGCGGTTAATTTTTTATTGGTGTACCTCACCAGTATGGGAAGCGCTATATCGCCTTGCAAGGAGATATTTATCATAACAATAATGATAAAGCGCGTGCGTTGGAATTTTATCAGCAATCATTGGCAATTTTTAAAGCAGTTAATAACCCCAACAAGCAGCTAGGTGTGCTTACACAAATAATGCGATCGCATTACTCACTCATCGTATCTGCTAATAATAAGCAAAAAGACTATTCCCGTGCTATTGATGAAGCTGGGGGAGATTTACGCCGCTCAAGGAAACTATAAAAAATCTCTGGAATATTTAGAGCAAAGCTTAACTATTTCTCAGCAAGATAAAAACCCTTTATCGCAATTTTGGCCACTTGTGCGTATGGGTAATTTTTACACTCAATTAGGTGATTACCAAAAAAGTATTAAATTTTATGAGCAAGCACATGGGACAGCGCAAAAACTTCAGAACCCTCAGATAGAATCACTCAGCTTGTTTTTACTAGCCATTACATATTTTGGTAAAGGAGAACCACAAAAAACAATTGAATTTGCTCAACAGGGATTAAAAATTTCTCAAACAACCAGAATTCTTCCTTTAGAGTTAATAGCAAATTTTGTCACAAGTCTGGGTTATGGTGAGTTGAATAACGAACAAAAAGCGATGGAAGCTGCCAAAGCTACTTTAGAGGTTGCAAGAAAGTCGAAAAATCCCAGTTTTGAAAAGGATGCACTTACATTTTTAGGACATTTACAACGTAAGTTTGGTAAAAAGCAAGAAGCGATCCAAACATATAACCAAGCTTTAGCTATTAAAACTCAAGGAAAAGTTGTAGGTGCGGATTCAGCAATCTATGCAGGTTTAGGGCGCACTTATGCTGATTTAAATCAACCTAATGAAGCTATACAAAATTATCAACAAGCTATCAAACGGTTTGAAGATGTGCGGCGGGGTGTTCAAGGACTAACACCTGATTTATACAAATCTTTCTTCCAATCAACAGTTGATTTTGATGGATTTACACCTGCTAAAATATATCGTCAATATGCAGACTTGTTACTAAAACAAGGTCGGACAGCAGAAGCCACACCAATATTAGAACTTCTGAAATATCAAGAATTACAAGATTATTTTCGGATTACTAAAGATGTGGATAGCCCTGCTAAGGCTCAGATTATTGCTTTGGGTAAAGAACTCACAGAATTAGAAAATATCCCCAGAGACAAGCGTAAAGAACATCAGCAAAAGCGCATTTATGAACTGCGAAAAATACAGGAAAAGCTAATTCAGGAGTTCGGAGAATTTATTAAAAATCCAGAAGTATCACAACGTATCGCAGAGTTACGACAACTTACTGAAGGACAAAATATTGACCCTGAAAAACAAGTCAGAAATTTACAAGATAATCTGAAACGATTGCAACAAGATGCTGTAGTTATCTATCCACTAGTTCTTAAGGATCGTTTAGAACTAGTATTTGTAACTCCCTTTGCTCCTCCCATTCACCGCACAGTTGCAGTTTCGGAAGCTGAACTGAACAAAACTATTGAAAAGTTCCGTAGTGATTTACAATTTCCTGGTAGTAATGCTCAAGTCAATGCGAATAAACTCTATAAATGGCTAATTAAACCACTAGAAAATGACTTAGCTGAAGCTAAAACTCAAACAATCATTTTTGCTCCTGATGGGAAACTACGCTATATTCCTCTAGCGGCTTTACATGATGGTAAACAATGGTTAGTTCAACGCTTCCGCATCAATAATATTACAGCCCTTAGCCTCACAGATTTAAATACAAAACCCCAAGGTAAATTGCAAGTTTTGGCTGCTGCTTTTACTGATACTAATAGTAATGTCCCTGTTCCAGTTGGCGAACAAAAAGTAATATTTCAAGGACTGGAATATGCAGGTAAAGAAGTGGAAAATATCAACGCTACTATTCCTGGTAGTACGAAGCTTGTAGATAAACAATTTAATTTGAATATCGTTTACCAAATGAATGATTACTCTATAGTACATCTTGCCACCCATGCAGCGTTTGCAAACGGTAAACCTGAAGATTCCGTGATTGTATTTGGTAACGGGGAATATGTCACCTTGCGGAAGGTGAAAGATTGGAATTTATCTAACGTAGATTTAGTAGTGCTAAGTGCTTGTGAGACAGGCTTAGGAGGCTTTTTTGGGGATGGTAAAGAAATTTTGGGCTTTGGATATCGGATGCAAGAAATAGGAGCAAAGGCTGCGATCGCATCTCTATGGAAAGTCGCTGACCCTAGCACAGCTCAACTAATGCAACAATTTTACAGCAATCTTGCAAGTGCAAAAACACATATAACCAAAGCTGAAGCCTTACGTCAAGCACAATTGAGCTTACTGGATGGGAATAAATCCACAACCGCAAATGCTGATCAACGCGGTGGCATTATTGTAAATATAAAACCTGGTACATCCCCCAGAAATGACAATGCTACAAACGGCTATTCCCATCCTTACTACTGGGCACCATTTATATTAATTGGTAACGGACTTTAAAAGTATATTGATATTTCTTCACTAATTCGTCATGAAGTGGCGGTGCGGCGCTTGGCGACAACACACCCTACCTTGAAATTGCTTCATGGTAAAAGTTGTATTGCACCGAACCAAGAACCGCTATTGTAATAATTTGGCAGAATGCGACAATTTTTGTTTACCGGAACTCATACGCGGGAACCCTAGAGTAAGTACACGTATAGCTTCAGAAAAGCCATACGCTACTGTCTCAAAGATATGACTCAGCTTTCTCCCAGCTACAAAATGTCCACAGACAAAATAGTTATAGAAACCGAGAGCGATGCAACCCTGAACCAAGAAGTAATCACCCTTCGCCAGAGGGTGGCGCAGTTAGAGCAAGAGTTGGCAAACCTGCAACAGCCAGCAAAGCAACAGAGTGATCGCTTTTTTGGGGAAGCAACAGAATCACACCAGGTTTTGAGAACAATTCTAGAAACTTGTGCTGACTTCATTGGCTTTGCTTCAATGGCTGGACAACCCTTCTATATCAACCCCGCCGGACTGCAATTGGTTGGGATCAAAGATATTGAGTCAGCTAAGACCAAACATATCAGCGAGTTTTTTATTCCCCAAGACCAAGAAGAACTGCATCAAAGGATTTTACCGACTGTGATCCAGGAGGGATATTGGCGCAGTGAATTCCAGTTTTGCCATTTCATAACTGGAGAGCTGATTCCAGTCGATTTTACGCTGTTTTTGGTCAAAGATCCGGCGACAAACCAGCCCATTGGCTTGGCAACCATTAGCCGCGATATTCGCGAACGCAAATGCAGTGAACAACGCCTTTTGCAGCAAAAACAGCTATTACAAAGTATTTGGGAGGGCGTAGATTACGGCATCTTTGTTTTGGATGTCTTAGATGATGGCAAAGAGTTCCGGTTTGTGAATTACAACCCAGCGATCGCCCATACCAGCCCTGTACCAATGATCAACCTCTTGGGTAAGACTTTGGCAGAAGCTTTATCTGAAGACATGGCAAACCTCTACCGTCAACACTACGCTGCGGCTGTTCAATCTGGGAAGACCAACAGCTTTGAAGAGCATTTTTGTGTTAACGGTCAAGAAACCTGGTGGTCGTTGAGTGTCACACCCTTAAGAGATAGTACTTCACGCATCCATCAGATTGTGGTGACTGCAACTGACATTACAGAACGCAAACAAGCACAAAGCGCACTGGAGCAACAAGAAATCCTCTACCGCACGATTTTTGAAAATGTCAGTGATGGGATCAACATTCTCGATTTGGAAACAGGAAAAGTTGTAGCAGCCAATCCTGCTGTTTGTCAGATGCATGGCTATTCTCAGGAAGAATTTGTGAAACTTCAGCCTCCAGACTTTATTCATCCAGATAGCCTGCCAACGTTTGAACAATTTGTTAACAAAATTCAAGCGGGTAGTCAATTTCAAGATCGAGCCGTAGATGTGCGTAAAGATGGCACATTGATTGATGTTGAGGTGAGAGCAAATCCCAGCCTTTACAATGGCAAAATCCATGCCTTGGCAGTAATTAGAGATATTAGCGAACAGCAAGCTGCACTTCGTGAACGCCAGCGTGCGGAAGTTGCGCTGGCCGAAAGCGAAGCTAAGTTCCGCAACCTTGTAGAAAATGCCAACGATATGCTGTGGATTTCTACGCTGGATGGAGTTATCACCTATCTCTCTCCCCAATTCCAAGTCATGTTTGGGTACAAATCATCCGACTGGCTAGGACAATCCTTGGTACCCTTGGTTCATCCAGAAGATTTAGCCGCGACACTAGCTTTACTCAGTCAAGTTCTAGAGACTGGTGAAAAAGGAGCAGGCGTAGAATTTCGGCACAAATGCTTAAATGGAACTTGGCGGTGGGTAAATTCTAATGCTTCCCCAGTCCAGGATTCCCAGGGGAGAATAATCGGATTTCAGGGGATTATGCGCGACATTAGCGATCTCTACGAGGAGCTTAGCTTACGTAAACAAATTGAAGTTGCTCTTGCTGAAAGCGAATCCAAATACCGCCGACTGGTGGAAGATGCCAATGATGTCATCTGGGCTTCTCATTTAGATAGTACGCTGACTTATATTTCTCCTAAATTTCAGGATATTTTTGGCTATGAAGTTTCCGAATGGTTAAATCGCTCGTTTGTACCTTTAATTCACCCCGATGATTTAGCCAAGGTTACAGAGTTTCTCAATCAAATCATTGCCACAGGTAACAGTGGTGCCGGAATGGAGTTTCGCTATCCGAGAAAAGATGGTACTTGGGGATGGGTTACCTCAAATGTCACACTTGTGAAGGATGCCGATGGTAAAGTTATAGGATTGCAAGGTATTCTACGGGATATTAGCAATGTCTACGACGAGCTTCGCTTACGCAAACAAGCGGAAATTCAACTCCAGCAACAAACCCAGGAACTAGAGCAAACCCTAAAAGAACTCAAACAAACCCAACTCCAGATGATCCAAAGCGAGAAAATGTCCAGTCTCGGTCAAATGGTGGCGGGTGTTGCTCACGAAATTAATAACCCTGTTAACTTTATTCATGGCAATCTCACCCATATTGGTGAATATACTCAAGATTTATTAAATTTAGTAGAACTTTATCAGCAGCATTATCCCCAACCACCACAAGAAATTGCGGCTGCAATCGAATCTATGGATCTGGAATTTCTCATCGAAGACTTGGCTAAAGTCGTTCAGTCTATGCGCTTGGGTACTAACCGGATTCGGGAGATTGTGCTTTCCCTGCGAAACTTCTCACGCCTGGACGAAGCGGAAGTGAAAGATGTCAACATTCATGATGGTATTGACAGTACTATTACTATCCTGCACAACCGTTTGAAAGCCCACCCGCAACGAAGAGAAATTCAAATTATCAAAGAATATGGTAGTTTACCATTGGTGGAATGCCATGCCGGGCAGATGAATCAGGTGTTCATGAACATCATCAGTAATGCGATCGATGCAATAGAGGATGGCGATCACCAACAAGCTTCCCAGATATCGATTCAGACAGAGGTATACCAAAGTGACAGAGTGCGGATTTGTATCGCCGATAATGGCCCAGGAATGAAAGAAGAAGTTTGCCTACGTCTATTCGATCCCTTCTTTACTACAAAGCCAGTGGGAAAAGGTACTGGCTTGGGTTTATCCATCAGCTATCAAATTGTCACAGAGAAGCATGGCGGTAAGCTGTGCTGTGAATCTATCCCGGGACAAGGTACCAAATTTATCATTGAGATTCCGATACTTTATAAGTAGCCATCATGAACTTCGTACACCAATAACGGATGAAAAGGGACTAGGGACTAGAACACCGATTCATTAATAAAATACGAGACTGAGAAACCATATTTTAAAGTCTTCTACAACAACCCGATTTCTTGTTGCAGCACCAAAAAATCGGGTTGTTGCTTATGGTTCTGAATACTGAATCGGTGTTCTAGGGGTTAGGGACTAGTATTTTTTACTCAGCACTCAGCACTTTTTCAAGCTAGTCGTGCAAAATAAATTATTTAATTAGGCAAGGGAATAGGGAAGAAATACAAAGATTTTAGCCGTGTTCAAACTTGTGATGCCTAATTTGCCGTCAGGGACTTCCAATTTAAAATATACTTCGCCTTGGCGTAGCCTCTGCCTCCGACATGCTACGCGTTCTAGCAGCATCCCGCAGGGAACGGAGAAAAGTTGCAATCTGCTGTATTTGGCTATTTTTTATTGAAAGTCACTAAATTCCGAGTAACGTATTTTTTGAAAAACTCCAGTTCTCAAAATGGCTGAGGTTTATTTGAATGTTTTTCAGGAAAAAGATATAGGATTACTACTTGATTTTTGAAATATAGGCAGGGTGGACATTGACTGCTATATCAAGGCTTTGTAAGGTATTGCCCACCCGACACTGAAGCTTCACAAGCATTTGTTCCAAATTAAACTATGATTCCTAATATTTAGCTAATGACAACAGAATGCTGTTAAATATTCGGCAGCAAATTCTAAAATTAGTTTAAGTTCTGGTGAGACTGTCTATCCCTAGATTAGAAAAATTTAGTTTTTTGTCAACTAATTGAGGAGCAAAAATTCAGCCTTATGTACGATTGTATTATCGTTGGAGCCGGGCCATCTGGTGGAACAGCTGCATATCATTTAGCTAAGCGGGGTCACTCAGTATTAGTTTTGGAAAAAGAATCCCTGCCAAGATACAAACCCTGTGGCGGTGGAGTATCACCAGTCATTGCCAAATGGTTTGACTTTGATTTTAGCCCAGCGATTTCAGTTAAGGTAGACTCTCTCCGCTTTACCTGGAACTTGGAAGATCCTGTAGAAGCGAAAATTGGAATTAAAGAACCGATTTGGATGGTGCGGCGAGATATTTTTGACCATTTCCTAGTTCAGCAAGCCCAGAAGCAAGGTGCAGAAATACAAGACAAGACAGTGGTAACTGGTATCGAGTTTAAACAAGATGCTTGGCAGGTTAACACAGCTAAAGGCCTAGTTACAGGTCGTTATTTAATCGCAGCTGATGGTGCTAAAGGGCCGATGGCAAAATGGCTAGGTTTTAAAGACCGCAAACGCTACTTAGCAGGCGCTTTAGAGGCAGAAGTTCCCGCCGATGTCGAGAACACATCTATGGCTCATTTTGAGTTTGGCATGATCAAAAATGGCTACATTTGGAACTTCCCCAAGGCTGACGGCTATTCCATTGGTGTTGGTACGTTCATGGGGGGCGCACCCCAGGACTTCAAGAAAATTTTGGATAATTACTCTCAATTTTTTAATGTAGATGTCAAAATCTGCAAGCAATATGGTCATCCTATTTGCTTGTGGAATGGTAATCAAAAGCTACATACCCAAAATGCAATTTTGGCTGGAGAAGCAGCTTGTGTGGTAGATCCCATGACAGCAGAAGGTATCCGCCCTTCTATTTTTAGTGGTTTGCTAGCAGCAGGAGCCATTAATGAGGCGCTGGCAGGCGATATCAACGCTTTAGAACAATATAGCAATGCCATTAACGAACAATGGGGCAGTGATATGGCTTGGGCGCAAAAATTAGCTAATGCATTTTATCGCTTTCCCAAAATTGCCTACAACGTTGGTGTCAAACGCCCCTCTGGTGCCCAGATTATGGGTAAAATTCTCTGTGGCGAATTGCGCTATAGCGATGTTGCTGGTCGTGCCCTGAAGCGTTTGATTCCTGGTTTTGGGGTGTAAGGGAATGGGGAATGGGGAATGGGGAATGGAGAATGAGGATGAGAAGATAACAAACACCAAACATCTGTTATCAGAAATATTGCTCAAGGAACTTGTAGTTACGGCAGGTCATCGTGAAAACTACAGTTTTCTTGAAAATAAATATATATGCCAGCTAATAAGCCTCAATATCAACTGACTGCACCTATATGCTTATTTTTATTAGGAGTTGCGGTATCTCAGACCTTGACATACGCATCTTTTAACTCAAGTAGTTACAGTAACAATTCCGCAGTCGTCGCCCAAACTTCGCCCAAGCCAGCACCTCAAGAAGTTGTGCAAGCGGGAGAAGTACGTGCTTTACCTGGCAAGCTTGATACTATCCCTGTATTTAACAGCAATAGCCCAGAATGGATTAAAAATGAGGGCATTTTGCTTTCTACATTTCCTCCACAGGGTAAAAAAGTCCCGGCGGCGCATCTCAATTTTCCGTTTCAGGGACGCTTTGATTTATTTGCTCACCACTATACCCACACTCCTAAGGATTTACAGACGCTATACCTGGGTGTAATTGTGCATAATCCAGGTAAGCAAGCTGTAACAGTAGATGTGTTGCAGGCGGCGAGTTATTTGATGCAAGATGCGCCGTTTGTGACGTTGGGTCCTTACATTGACAATAATGATGGTAAAGCTTACTCAGGGCCAGGCGATCGCGCTGTTGGTGATGTATTGCGGGGGATTCGTCAAGCTGATTTTCCGGCAAAGCTGGTAATTCCGCCAGGGCAAAGCCGAATGTTGTTGAATCATCAAATTCCTGTCAAAAATCTGGATAAGCCTGTAAATGGTCGCTCTAGCTTTATGAGGCTGCGTAGTAGTGGCAAAGTTTATACAGCTAGTTTAGCAATGTTTGCTAAGAAAAACTCCGATGCGAGTGAGCGTGCCCCGACTCTCGCAGAATGGCAAGCTTTACTAAATAATGGCAACTTTGCCGGGCCAAGAGATAAAACCCCTACTCCCCCAAATGCAACCAGTGGTGTGCTGATTTATGGGCGTGTAGGCGGTGTATCACAGGGTTCTCAGTGGCAAGCGTCACTTACAGATAATCCCAAAGCCCAAACTCTCACTATTCCTCAACCAGGCAAAGCAATTTCTTATCCTATAGTCACTCTCAAAGGTGGTCGCTTAGGTACCGAACAAAATCAAACGGCAAAGATGCTGGTACGCTATCCAGACACAGCCTATGAAGCCCACGGTAATTATGGGGTGGAATATAATCTCAGTTTACCTTTGAGCAATACAACTAACCAAACCCAGAAAGTTGCTGTCACTCTAGAAACACCATTGAAGGAAGATAAATTAGCCCAAGGTAATCTCCGTTTCCGCAAACCATCCTTAGATTTTCCCTTTTTTCGAGGTACGGTACGGCTACGTTATACCGATGACCAAGGGCAACAAAAGACGCGCTATGTACATTTATGGCACCGAACAGCACAGGTTTTAGAACCATTACTACAGGTGACGCTGCCACCTGCAACTAAAAAAATGGTACAAGTAGATTTAATTTATCCACCAGATTCAACACCACCTCAGGTATTGAGTGTGAAAACGCTTTTGAAATAGATGAGGCATCAGAATCCAAGTACAATGCGATCGCGTTGTGCTTGGTTAGTACATCAAGTAACATTATTAATCAATAATAAATAATATGCATCAATTTCAAACCAAGCTTTAGTGTAGATAGGCTTGCAAAGCTTGGGTTCAGGCTTGGGAGTACCTCCAGTTTGAATTTCTGGACATGGCACAGAGATACACAACCACAACCTTCTTTTCCTAGTACTAAGGTAGTGAATTTTTCACTTCCTCCTTCGACTTAGGCAGCCTCATCATCTGTGAGATTCTAACACTTCCACCTCATGAGCAATGCTTGTAGATTTGGGTATAGGCAAACCTTCTTCCCGCATTCCCTCTATATGAAATTCAATCGCTTCTGCAATCATCTGCTTGATTTCTTCTAAGGTGTCACCGACAGCTACACAACCAGGTAAATCAGACACATAAGCGGAATAATTACCTTCAGCCTTTTCAATAACCACTGTATACCGCATCAATATTCTCCTTACAACTGTGCTTGCCTCCAAATACTACTTAGAGTACCAGGAGCTAAGTCATCAGACAATTTACCTGGAACTGTAACCACACCGACTTTATCAGGATGTTTAAACTGCCTATGCAGGGTAAGCGCATCTCAAACCCTATTGACACGGGAGTTTTGGGGTTCACCCAAAGCACAAAGAAGTTCAAAATTACTACACTGGGCCGATACGTGACAAGTTAAGGATTTTTTCGGTTTGTCAAGAGTCAAATGAAAGGAGGCGAAAAGCTGGCAAACTATAGACTCAGCAAGCTCCCGTTCTATCATGCCGACCAAAAAACCGACAAACCCTGACCATGTTCGCCGTCGCAATACGCCGCAACCGGACAACAAAGCAATAACTGAGCATCTGCAAGACTTATTAAGTCCAGCTATCTATGCTCAAAGTGCATATTACCGAAGTCTGAGTTTGCGATCTGCGCTTCTCTGCGAGACGCTACGCGAACGCAGCAGCGCTTCGCTATCGCTCTTGAACTCACTCTCCCCTTTGACCGCATTTCTTTAGAGATGTTGTTTCGGGGGCTTTATCACTTTAACCAAGCTTATGCCAAAGGTCGGGCAACAGAAGAAAGTTTTGTTGATTTCGTGTTAGCTTAATTGCCCATTCAATTACGACCCGCCCTTTGTTTTCTGCCCATGCAGACAATAGTATAAATAACGCACCTGTGATAGAACTATGAAAAAATTTTGGTGACATTTCATCGTTTTTAAATTTAGCAACAGCTTCTCCATCTATTAGTTCGTAAGTGATGTCTCCTTCGGGAAGTGCAAGGAATTCTTCGAGGGTGAGTTGGGTTTTAAGTTTGATCATAGTTGGTTCTGGAGTTGGAGGATGAAGCTACAGCAACCAGCCGCCTTAGGATTTAGTTTAGAAATCTAGATTATCAATAAGTTTTTCTAAAGCCCATTGTTTACTATCTTCAGGTAAATTATCAAATACTTTTTTTAAAAGTTCTGGAGATGCGTTTTTTACAAACCAGTCATCACTTGGATTTTCTGGAATATTTAAAAAATATTTTAAACGTTCTTCTATAGCTTCCTTATCAGGTTTATCTATTTGTCCAACCCTATTTGACCAGTCTCCTTTTGGCTCTTTAAAACAGTTAGCGTCAACAGTGCAAATCTGATGAACTAAAGCAAAAGACTGTTTATCAAGTCCATTTCTTATGGTTGCATTAATTGGGTAAGCTGTCGGTAAACCTTTATCTCTTTCTCGCGTACTTGAAGTTAAGGGAATTACAGTAAAAGTCGCTATATAGTTTAAATCATCATGAAATTTATCAGATGTCCAAATAATATAAGGGTGTTCCCCTCGCAACACCCTACTAGAATTAATTATTTGCGTACAAGAAGTAGTTTTACAGGAAATCTCACCCGATTCATCTAAATTATAAATGTGAATATGACCAAGTTTACAACGAAGAGATACGCGGTAAGGGTTTATGAAATATATCCAACCCTGTCTAGGTTTATGTCCAGCCACTTGATAATCCTAATCCAATTCACTTATTAATTTTTCTCTTTCGGCTTGTAGGTTAAGTCTTACTTTCTCTTCCGGTTTATGTTTATCTTTAACCTCAAGCATTGGAACTGTATTATATACATACTCCAATAACTGATTTAGCTTTTCTGAACCAGCCCATTCTCTTCTAATATTATCAAGCACTAACTTGAGACTTACAGGTAATTGTAAATCCTCTACGTTACTCGCTTGGGAACCTAGCTTAATAAGAGTCGCATTTCCCCCTGTCTCGATTGCAATCTCTTTCCCATTCATTCTACACAAAGCTGCATCTATATCTTCATGCCAGGGACCAAAGTTATAGTAATACCAATCCAGTTCTGTCAGTTGCTTACTAGTCCATTTAACAGAATAAAGGTCAGCTAAATACAAAAATTTAATTAATTGTGTTTTTGTAATATTACCTTTTGTCGCGTAGACAAAGTATTTGATGAGTTTGTCCAACATCGCTATGTCACTCTTTATGCAGGTTAAGCATCGATGGATATAAAACCAACGAACAGAACAAAAATTCTTACGCTAAATAATATTACTCACTTTCTGATATTTTTTAATAAAATACAGCATTAAAAATTTGTTTAAATTATTGAGTAGTTTTTTTGTACTAATTATCTTAGTACAAAATCAACGCAATAACACAATAACCTTGCAAAAACTTTACAGATACATGATGGGATAAGATACGGATTTCAAAACTCTTAGGGAATTTTGATTTAAGCTACAGGTACAGTCGGTAGTTTTCTAGTAATTCAGCATCAACAGATACTGCCAAGCGATCACTACAACAATTAGCGAAATTGCTTTAATTGCTCAATCAGATGATCGAAATAGGGTGCAAGGGTTTTTTGCTGTTCTGGTTCCACCCGCTTTAAACTGGCTGCTTTGATACCTTCTAGTCCAAGCACCATTGCATCTAAGGGAACCTGCAATTCTTGATATAGCAGTTGCATATAGTGTAATCCCTGAGTGCTGGTGTAATCGGTGTGCTGTCCGGCAATGCCATAAGTAATGCAGCGCAGGAAGTGCCAGAAATCACGCCAGCAGGCATCTGCCCTAACTGCTGGGTAGAGTCCACCACCGGGTTGGGTGATATTGGGGAATGTAGCCAACACCTGGGTTCTGGCTTCGTCTACGATTTCAGTGACGCGATCGCGCAATTGCTGTACCACGGGCATGAGTGCTGTAGTCGCAGGAGCAATCTGCCCAATCTGCTGCAAGTCTTCATCCGTAAGATACTGTCCCTGGTCATCAGCCGCCTGAAAGTGCTGAATCGCTGCTGCCGGGTGAGTATTCTGCCAGGTGGCAAAACTGACAATCCTGGCTTTTTGAATCAGTTCTCGAACTTTTTCACTCAATTGTGGCTGAGTCACGTCGCTTCGCTCCAAATTCAAAATTTTTGCATTAATGATTCCCATAAATAAATTTAGGAGCCAATGCTAGGCTAGAGTTCCCCCATTTGTAGCAAGTGGCGCTTTCAAATTTCAATCATGGCTATGGTAAATAGTCTAATTAGTAACCTATTAGTAATACTGTAGCGGTAAGTTGTTGAGAAACTATGAACAATTCAGAAGACTATACAGTGAATAACCTAGATTTCTACAAAAAGCATCATGGTCAGCAGCTTTACTATCGCTGGGAGGGAGAAGTTTGGTGGCAAGGGAGCAGTGCGTTGCGGGGTTCCCTCCGTTGTAGCGACTGCAAAGAGACAGGCGATCAACAACGGCAGAAATTATTCTCTATTATCGGCATGAATGCAACCAAGGTTTTCATTCGCCCCGATCCTGAATTTGAACAGGTGGGTTACCGGATCAATCGGGAGTTAGGTCTATTTTGCGATCCGCAGACCCAAGAAATCTTGCACACATGGCAGCCTGACTCAACCCGCCCTGCCGTGCCAGTCGTGCATATTGCCAATCGCATAGTGCAGGGGGTTGTGCGACCGAAGTTGACGGTGATTCCCAAAGGGCAAGACTATGTTACCTCTGTCGTCGAAATTCCCCTGACGTATCCTCATCCATTAGCGGCAGACCCCAGCTACCGAGACAATTGTCCCGGTGAAACCTTTAATGGGACAGAGTACTTTACCAGCCACATTGCGCGATCGGGGGTGAATCATCTTCCTCCGGCAACCTGGGCCCGAGACTGTCCCTGGTTACCCTGGATGAAACTGGGTTATGGTCATCCCGCACGTTTACGATTTGAGACTACAACGGCTCGCGTTGATTCCTTTGAACAACTGCATCCCAACCTCATTCAACTGATTCGCGAAAAAGTGCCCATCTATGAATTTACACCCGACCAGAGTGACGAACCAAATATGACCAGTACACTTTACTTGAAGCAGCATTTTGCCGCTTACCTGAGAGGAGAACGCTTTCCCATTGAAGAAAGGGTGTAAACATTTCTGCTTTCGTTGGAATCTATTGAGATCTAAAGTGGAGAAATGCTCTACTTTTTATTTCTATGGATCTTAGTCAAATCGAAACCGATCTGCAAAACGCTGATTTTCAATACCGCCTAAAGGCAATCTCTGCCCTGCAAGATTATCCAGCTGATGTTGCTGTGCCTTTACTCACCCGCCATATTCAAGACCCAGAATTTCTAGTACGAACATTCGTTGCCAGGGAGTTAGGCAAGCAAAAAACATCTGAATCCTTTGCGGCCCTGCTGCAAATCATCAAGTTTGATAACACGCCTAATGTACGGGCAGAAGCTTCTAACTCCCTGTCCTTGTTTGGCAGAATCTCTGCCTCTCATTTGGTGCAGACATTTTTGCGAGACGATCACTGGTTGGTGCGTCGCAGCATTCTGGCTGCCTTGGTAGAAATGGACTGCCCGGAAGAAGTCTTAGAAGTTTGTGTTCTGGGGCTAGAAGGGGAAGATGCCGCAGTGCAGGAAGCATCAGTAGATGCGTTGGGAGCATTGTCGAGTTCCCGTCAATCTGGGGTTGCTTTGTCTCAACTCCTAAAGCTGAAAAATTCTGAGTTTGAATATATCCGGGTACGAGTTGCTTATGCCCTCAAGCACTTTAATACTCCCGAAGCCAAGGAAGCCCTAGCACAACTGAGACAGGATAACGATCACCGTGTAGTAGGGGCGGCAATGGAAGATTTAATCCCCTAAAGAAACTCCAAAAAATAAATTATCCTAATTTCTAGACTTTAAACGATGATTCCTCCCCCTCTCCCCCTACGGTGTACACACAAGTATGACCAGCATAGGTTTCAACTCTTCTAGTAATTTCGCGGGGTGCGTTATAGACACGCCTGAATAACAAATGCGTCCGCCGGAATCACAAATGCGTCCGCCGAAGTAACAAATGCGATCGCCGGAATCACAAATGCGTCCGCCGAAGTAACAAATGCGTAGGCGTAGCCCGCACTTCTCTACGAGAGGCTACGCCCTAAGCGTAGCTATGCCGCAGGCTTTACGACAAGCTCACTGACCACCGCTCTCATCGCTATGATTGCAACAATTTAGCTTTGTCACGCCAGCGTAACGCACTGCAAATCTTAGGTGGATGAAGTTTTTCCGACTTGTATGTACACCGTAGCTATCCCCAGAGGGGGCCCGAATCCCCCCTGCCTACAAAGCAATGGTATATTTTTTTAGTTGGAAGTCCCTAAATTGCCTCCGTCGCCAGGTGGACAATAAATTACTTCTCCAAGTCATGCCTAATTTAGCGACAGACACCTATAATGTATCCATGCTCTTACAGCAATTCGATACAAAGGTCTAGAGGTATCGTAGCAAAGTTTACATAAATTAATATTTAGACTGGCAGAATTTAGCAAGAGCAAACTGTTACTAAGTATTTTTGTTTGCACAAGAGGAGAAACACATGACGGAAATTCCCACTGGCGGTCAGATGCTCTGGAAACTGGAAGGGGACGATCGCGTTTTGTATCTGCGACATAATTCGGCAGAGCAGTGGCGGCCGTATGAAGAATTTCCGGAGTATGTTTTACCCGATCCCCAAGGATTTTCTAAGGGGATTGCCACCTTTATGGCATTACTGAAGAAAGATTGGACAGCTACTAAATCTTAATTGTCATTTGTCATTTGTCCCCCTTGTCTTCTTCTATTCTCATAGAGGTATACTTTCCAAGCTGGCACGTGTGGTGCGACGAGTTAAAGCATGAGGTGTATCTAGCTCTTGTGCAGGCTGGCTAAGGAGGCGCGATCGCATTTCTGCACTCAGCCCCTGCACGTGGGTGAAATCTGCTCCGGCAATGCTTTCCAACTGCTCGAACTCAATGCCAGTCATATCTACTGCCCGCAAATCTGTCCCAGCTAGATTAGCTCCATTCAATCGAGCATTACGTAAAGATGCCCCCGCCAACCAAGCTGTCCGCAAGTCTGCCTGACTTAGCCGCACCCCCTGAAGATTAGCACCAGTCAAATCAGCACCCCCCAAATATGCCCCCAACAAGCTTGCGCCCTGTAAATCAGCATGACGCAAGTTGGCTGTATTCAGTTGGGCACCATTTAAATTGGCATTGGGACCGATCGCCCCAGAGGATTTGTAAGCAAAGTCTTCTGGGAAAATAGTCTGGCTATCATATATTGCCCCTAGCAGCTTGGTGTCGGTCAAAATAGCTCCCTGTAAATCTGCACCACTGAGATCGACTCGGTACAAACAAGCTGCCTGTAAATTGGCATCGCGCAAAATCGCTTGGCTAAGATCTGCTCCCCGTAAATCGGCACCACTGAGATCCGCGGCACTGAGATTCGCGGCACTGAGATTCGCACGAATCAAAGTAGCTTTATGCAACTTAGCTCTTTGCAGATCAAAACCGCTGAGGTTGAATTGGTATAAATCTTCCTGAGTTAGAGCCAGTCCCGCTTTCAGGACAGCCAAAACATCTTGGGGTGTCTTGTAAGTCTCCCTGCTGATCATGGGTTGAAATCGTGAGATTATTTAGGGGTATTGTACCGCGACCTATGGACAATCATTAGGTTTGGGCATTTTCCAGTCCCTATTTTGTTTAAGGATAACCTATGCCATTTCTCACACCGATGACAATGATGGACTTTTTCCGTAAGAGTGAAGGAGTCTGGTTAACCCAGCGCACGGTGCATCACTTTGATGCAGTGGGGGATGAGTCGGGAGAATCAAAGCTCTATGTGGGCGCGATCGCACTGGATGATCCACGAATCAAAGCAATCTGTGAGCCGCAAGGTATCGATCCAGTCAGTGCTAAGGGAGGAGCCAGCTTTATGTGGCAAGCACACGACGATGACAAAGAACCCAATCCGGAGCAGGCTGCTGTATTGATTGATGTACCAGATGATCAGACGGGGCGATCGGGTAAATTGCTTCGCAACCAAGGCTATGTGGAAAAGATTCCGGTGGTTAGCCGCTACTGGTTTGGTAAAGACGGCATTTTAACCATCGATACCGAATATGACAGTAACCAGGGGCAGGAACGCTGCTGGTTTATGACCGATGATTTTCGGGTGCGTGTCAGCACAGTGCGGATGATGAATGGTGTGTATTTAATGACCTATTGCTCCGAAAGGCGCTGTTTAACTGAGGCGAATTTAGCACAAATGGTGCAACACAATTTGTCTAGGGCATCTGCTTGACTTAGGTAGAAATTGAGGAGCGGGTAATATTAAAGTAAAAAAATCCTCATAAGTCGAGGCTAGGATAACAATGGTACAAGTACCAAATAAAATCTTGACCTTAGAAGAGTTTCTCAGGCTACCAGAAACTCAGCCAAGCTCAGAGTACATTGACGGTCAAGTCATTCAAAAACCCATGCCTCAAGGGAAACATAGCACTATTCAAGGAGAACTCTGTCCGACAATCAATTCTGTTGTAAAAGTACAAAAAAGGGGTTGGGCTTTTCCAGAATTACGTTGCACTTTTGGTGGACGTTCTATAGTTCCCGATGTCGCTGTCTTCTCTTGGGCAAAGCTTCCTGTAGACGAAAATGGTGATATTGCCAACACATTTACCACAGCACCCGACTGGATCATCGAAATTCTTTCCCCAGAACAAAGCCATACAAAAGTTACAAAAAAAATCTTACACGCTCTCAACCACGTGACGGAAATGGGTTGGTTAATTGACCCTGATGAGCGATTTATTGCTGCTTATCCTGCGGGACGACAACCTTTACCTTTTGAGGAAATTGATGGTATTTTACCTGTACCAGACTTCTGCCAGGGTTTACAGTTAACGGTAGGTGATATTTTTGGGTGGTTAAAGGTGGCTCTTTGACACTCCCCGACCGTCGCGGTCGGGGATTCTTGGATCTTACGACATAACTTGCTCAATCAGACTTGGATCAGAAAGAGTAGAGGTTTCATCTCCCCAAGTGTTGCTTGCGTCTAGCGCAAAGGTTCCTGTGTGCCCCACAGTACCCAATCCTCGACTAAGGATAATCCTAGCTGCGTTTTCATCCCTGTCCATCAGACAACCACACTTGCAAGCATGGGTTCGAGTTGATAAAGTTTTTTTCACAATTTCGCCACAGCTAGAGCATTTTTGGCTACTATATTGCGGGTTTACCGCAACCGTGACTCGTTTAAATACGAGTCCAAAGTACTCAACCCAGACACGGAACTGATACCAAGATGCGTCATTAATAGACTTAGCTAAACAATGATTTTTCACCAGATTTTTAATCCTCAAATCTTCGTAGGCGATCAAGTCGTTAGACTGAACTACGCACCGCGCCAATTTCACAGCGTGGTCTTTACGTTGCCTACTTATTTTAAGGTGGCGCTTGCCCAAAACTTGCCTAGCCTTGCCTCTATTTTTTGAACCTTTTGTCTTACGAGAAACACGTCGTTGTGAGCGCTTGAGAATCTTTTCCCCTTTACGTAAAAATTTCGGATTCTCAATCATTGCCCCGTTAGAGTCGGTGTAGTACTCTTTCAATCCGACATCTAAGCCGACAGTATTACCTGTTGGTTCTATGTCTTCTATGCGGTTTACATTAATACAAAACTGCACATACACACCATCGGCTCGTTTTACCAATCTAATCCGTTTAATTTGATTAATTTGGTAGAAGTGCAAGTCACGAGTACCTTTTAATTTCAGCCTCCCAATGCCCTTCTTGTCTGTGAAAGTTATGGATTTACGATCCGAGGCCAGCCGCCAACCTGAGGTTTTATATTCAACAGAGCGGCAATTTCTCTGGAATTGAGGATATGCTTTCTTGCCAACAATACCCTTGTTACAGTTGTCATCAAACCGGGAAATAGAAGACCATGCTCTTTCAGCAGAAGCTTGTCTTGCCATTGAGTTGAGTTCTGAGGCAAACGGAAAATTAGCTGCAAGGTAAGCGCAGTATTTTTGCAAGTCGTTTTTACCAGTGCCTTTAACATCCATCCATAGCCGAATGCAGCTATTGCGGATAAATTTAGCTGTACGAATAGCATCGTTTACTGCGATTAATTGTGCTGGTTTTCCGTAGGCTTTGAACTCATAGACAAGCATCTTTTTACCTCCAATCTTATACTACTATGCTTAGTATAAGATTACTAAAAATACAATAAAAGCCGTCCTACAAGGACGGGGCTTTACACCCAGTTTTTCGGTAATGAATAAATATTAATCGGATTAGTCAATACATTCGCCAAAAAAAGAGTATTAAGAGATAGATCCGATGTAGTAGAGTTGTTGTCTTCCCAAACGACAACTCAAAAGCTATAACAAGCCCATGTTCGATATTTTATCACTGCGGAAGATGCCTGCTACCACAAATAAACGCTACGACGATGCGCCATGAACCACATAATCATAAGTCTGGCATATGTAGGTGAAAGTTTCCGTATAAGCTTTATCCTCTTTGCATTAAGCAACACTACGCACAAAGAGCAGAGAAGAAAATAATGGCTTTACAATTAGACCTGAAGAATATGATACCGCCTTTTTTCTTACTGCTCAGGCAACTATGCAATCTCCTATCCTGACTAACCCCTTAGACGCTTTTCTTCAGCAACCAGAGATTGAAGCTTCACCTGCCTGGGAGTTCATCCTAGGACATGCTCTGCAAAAACCCATGCCAACGCTGTTTCTTTCTCGCCTCCAGCGCAACCTTGTTAACGCAATCAACCAGCAAACAACTGCCTACGAAGCCATTCAAGAACTCCGGTGCATCGTGCCTCCGATGTCTCCCGTCCCTGATATTGCTGTTGTTAAGAGCGATCGCCTCTGTGAGGAAGATGGCCCTTTACAAGGCGCACCAGACTGGATAATTGAAATTCGTTCTCCCGATCAAAGCACGTTAGATTTGCAAAATAAAATTCTGCACTGTTTGAGCCACGGCACTCAACTCGCCTGGCTCATCGATATTCAGCGCCAGCAAATCTGGGTTTGGGAAAATCAAGAGTTGCCCCTGATTTATGCAGGAGCCGATCCATTACCCACCCTTGACAACATCTCAGAATTGACGGTAGACACTGTGATCGCAATGACTCAGCGACGATGATTGAAGGACAAATCCATCGATCTGTATACGGGGATCATTTATGCGAACGCTCGTCTCGTAGCCTGTCGGTGGGGTTGAAACCCAACAACTCAATATTCTCAGATATCCGCAACATATAGGAAATTGGGTAGTGTTGCGCTCAGAGTAACTACTCGTTTTGGTGTAATGGATCACGGGGCGATCGCAAATCAAAATCTAAAATTTATTGCTAACGTTAAGGATCGTTACTTTGTTTAACATATTCGAGACGGCGGGTTCAGGAATCCCGTATCCTCAGCAATCAAGGCAGAGGAGTCTATAAATATTTTATGTATAAGCGCTTCCTTGAGCATCTGGAACAATCGCTTTTGCAACGTTTTACATTGGAAAGTCGCCCAATTCCAGCAGGACTGGAATATCAGGTGAGCGAGCGCGGCAGAAACCCCGCTACAATTCAGAGTTGGTGTTATCAATGTCCTGAGTTGCGGAAAATTCGCTATACCTACATTGATGCAGGCGCAAGTGCCCAGATCTTTAATAGTGTTATTTATCCCAGCCACCATTATGAGTTGCCTTTACTCGGCATTGATTTTCTGTCTTTCGGTCAGGTAAAAAACCTGATTGTGATGGATTTTCAGCCTTTATTTCAGGATGAAGCTTATCTGAAAAAGTACATCCACCCATTGCAGACATTGCATGATAAGTATCCAGATCTGGCACAAGACCTGGAAATGAAATTTTACGATGCTAACCAGTACTTCTCAAAATATTTGTTGTTTGCCAAAACTGATGCCGAAACTGTGAAAACGCGGGTATTTGAGGCATTCAAAGATTATTTGAATTTGTACTGGCAGATGCTAGAACAAGCCAAACCCTTGAGCGATCAATCAGATATTCAAAGGATTGTTAAAGCCCAAAAAGATTACGATCAATATAGTGCCGATCGCGATCCCGCATCTGGTTTGTTCAGCAGCTATTTTGGACATCAATGGTCAGAGCGATTTTTGCATGAATTTTTATTTGAGGATGCTGTGCCGTTAGCGGCTAGTACAAGGCAAAAGTAAAAAGTAAAAAGTAAAAAATGAAAGGGAACTCTTAACAGGGAAAACTAAGCCGCCCACAAAGGGGAGCAAGTCTCATGGGCGGCTCTGCCGACTTGAGAGAACTGGCGTTGGGGTTTCAATCTACCCTGTGAGATTAGGATTTTTCCTCTGACGAGACGCTGTGCGAATAGCTCACCTTTTTACACCTCGGCTTTCCGTAGGGAAGGGTTACTTTTGCCTTGTTCGGTGATTGTTAATTTTGAATTTTGAATTTTGAATTCGGAGCGAAGCGACGTGACTCTCTATCAACCATTTTTAGATTACGCGATCGCGCTTTTACAAAAACGTTTGGATTTGCAGCCTTATCCAATTCCCACCGGGTTTGAGTCTAAGCAAGCAATAGTGGGCAAAGGCAAACATCAGGAAGAAGTCTTAACAACTAGCTACGCCTATCAATCGCCCAAACTCCGGCAAATTCGAGCCGCCCATGTGCAGGGTGGTAAGTCGCTTCAGGTGTTAAATTTCGTGATTTTCCCCCACTTGAATTACGATTTGCCCTTTTTTGGAGCAGATTTAGTCACCTTGCCAGGAGGGCATTTGATTGCCCTGGATATGCAACCGCTATTTCGGGATGATTTGCAGTATCAGGCGAAGTATACCCAGCCCATTCTGCCAATTTTTCAAGCACATCAGCAGCATCTGCCTTGGGGAGGCAACTTTCCCGAAGAAGCCCAGCCCTTTTTCTCACCTGCGTTTCTCTGGACAAGGCCTCAGCAAACGGAGGTTGTAGAAACCCATGTGTTTGCAGCCTTTAAGGACTATCTCCAGGCATACTTAGATTTTGTTGATCAGGCGCAACCCATAACCGACTCCCAGCAAAAAGCAGACATTGAGCAGGCTCAACTGCGCTATCTCCGTTACCGCGCCGAAAAAGACCCAGCACGAGGAATGTTCACCCGTTTTTATGGTGCTGAGTGGACAGAAGAATATATCCACGGCTTTTTGTTCGATCTGGAAAGAAACCTAGCATCAGCTATCAGTCGGTAATTTAATTTTTGGATGTCCCTCAAAGTCCAGCCATCATTGTCGGCGATTCCAGGTTTTGTAAAGAAAAAACTCAGGTTGTTAACATTTCTTCATCTTGCCTATCATTTTTTGCTGGGGTGTACATCAAGAATATCTGGCTATGCTGCCGCAAGAGGGAGATAGACGCGACTGAGTACTGATTAATTAAGTATTAAAGCAAAAAATCCCAGTAATAAGCACAAAAATCTTGCTAAACAACCATCTCAAGTCATAGAAACATCAACTTGACAATTTGTAATAAACAAACGATCCAACGATATAGTATAAACAAGTAATGAAGGGACTCACAGAATAGATGCAGGTAATCCATACATCTAAAATGAGTAAAACTCTTCAATTGTTTAAGAAATAAAAAATCTTCCAAGTTTCCTGATTAGGAAAAAGCGGAAAGGTTTCAGCAGTGATTTTAGCTACTGCTTTGAGTTGATTGGGCTATTGGAGCAACTTTGTTGCCGAGCCTAATCAAACTGGGTTTTAACCTAATCCAAGCCATACTCGACTAAACGAATTAGGACATTGAGTGTATGTTTGACGCATTTGCAAAAGTAGTCTCCCAAGCTGACGCACGCGGTGAATATCTGAGTGGTTCTCAAATCGATGCTCTGAGCGCTATGGTTGCTGATGGCAACAAGCGCATGGACGTTGTAAACCGCATTACCAGCAATTCCTCCACAATCGTTGCTAATGCAGCTCGTTCTCTATTTGCAGAACAGCCTCAGTTGATTTCTCCTGGTGGTAATGCTTACACTAGCCGTCGTATGGCTGCTTGCTTACGTGACATGGAAATCATCTTACGCTATGTTACCTACGCAATCTTCGCTGGCGATGCAAGCATCCTAGACGATCGCTGCCTCAACGGTTTGAAAGAAACCTATTTGGCTCTAGGAACTCCCGGTTCTTCTGTAGCAGTTGGCGTTCAAAAGATGAAAGATGCAGCACTAGCGATCGCAGGTGACACCAATGGCGTTACCAGAGGCGACTGTGCCAGCTTAATGTCTGAAGTAGGTAGCTATTTTGATAAAGCTGCTTCTGCAGTTGCTTAATCAGCTATTCATCGATTGTTTTGATTAGTTTCAGATAACTGAAGCGATTGCTAAAAGCTATTTCATCAAAAAAAGATAATTGGGAGAAAATCTGACATGAAAACCCCTTTGACCGAAGCAGTAGCTGCTGCTGATTCCCAAGGACGCTTCCTTAGCTCCACCGAAATCCAAACCGCATTTGGTCGTTTCCGCCAAGCTCAAGCAAGCTTAACAGCTGCAAAAACATTGAGCGAAAAAGCTTCTAGCCTAGCTTCTGGTGCTGCTAATGCTGTATACAGCAAATTCCCCTACACCACCAGCCAATCTGGCCCTAACTTTGCTTCTACTCAAACTGGCAAAGACAAGTGCGTTCGTGACATCGGCTACTACCTCCGTATGGTTACTTACTGCCTAGTGGTTGGTGGTACAGGCCCATTGGATGACTACCTGATTGGTGGTATCGCTGAAATCAACCGCACATTTGATCTATCTCCCAGTTGGTATGTTGAAGCTTTGAAGTATGTCAAAGCTAACCACGGTTTAAGTGGTGATCCAGCTGTAGAAGCTAACTCCTACATCGACTACGCCATCAACGCATTAAGCTAATAAGATGGTTTTGCCCGGAGGAGTATACAATGACTGACAGAAGTTAGTGATTGTATACCTCTCCGGGCATTGTTGTTTATAGTCATTTGTCATTGGTCATTGGTCATTTGTCCTCCTTGTCTGCCTTGTCCTCCTCATCTCCTTCCCATTTCCTATGGAAAACGCAGCGAATATCCAGGATGATAACCAATTAACTGTAGAACAAGCGATCGCCAATCTCCAGGGTGAAGATCTGGGATTGCGAGTGTATGCGGCTTGGTGGTTAGGGCGGTTTCGGGTGGATGTTCCAGAAGCCATTGATGTCTTGATTGTGTCATTAGAAGACGAAGACGATCGCACCAATGCTGGTGGCTATCCCCTGCGACGGAATGCGGCGAGAGCATTGGGAAAACTTGGGGAAAAACGGGCAGTTCCGTCATTAATTCGGATGCTGGAATGTTCTGATTTCTATGTGCGCGAAGCCGCCGCCCAATCTCTGGAAATGTTAGGAGACTCGTCTTGTATTAAGAGGCTCGTCGAGTTACTCAATAATCAAATTCCGGGAACGCAACCAGCACCAGAACCGCCCCAACTTACCCAACCCTTCGATGCCATTCTAGAGGCATTGGGAACCTTGGGAGCGATCGATGCAATTCCCGTGATTCAACCATTTTTAGATCACTTCGTGCCTCGGATTCAGTATGCCGCAGCAAGGGCAATGTATCAGCTAACCTCTGATACTCAAGAATCCAATCAGTATGGCGATCGCTTGGTGCAAGCACTTGCTAACGATGATTTGCAACTACGTCGGGCAGTTTTATCAGATTTGGGAGCAATTGGGTATTTGCCAGCGGCCGAAGCGATCGCAGACACTCTGGCAGAAAACAGCCTCAAGCTCATTGCCCTCAAGGGTTTACTAGAAAAGCAATTGCAACAGACTAAGCCACCAGATTTATCCCCAGGTGCAATAAAAGTGATGCAATTAATGGATGCGTTATTGTAGCAGGAAGAGCGAAAATGGAAAAGGTAGAACTTATAGCTTCTCTTCTCCCTCATGCCTGATTACCTTGACACTCTCATTCGTGCAGTAGAAAAAGCAGATTCTTCTCTCCTTTTGCAGGAAGCTGTAAACAACCTGGCAGCGGCTCGTTTAGAAGGAGCAATTCCGATGTTAATTGCCTCTCTGAGCTATAACAATCCAGGTGCAGCAGTAGCGGCTGTCGATGGGCTAATCCAAATTGGTGAACCCGCAGTACCAGCTCTTTTGGAACTCCTCGATTTGCATAACTACACTGCCAGAGCTTGGGCAATCCGCGCCTTGGCAGGAATTGGTGATCCTAGAGGATTAGTGACTTTGTTGGGAGCAGCCACTGCTGACTTTGCCCTCAGCGTCCGACGGGCTGCTGCTAGGGGTTTAGGAATGATGAAGTGGCACTGGTTCCCGGATGATCTCCTGGAAATAGCCCAAGCAGAAGCAATGGAAGCGCTACTATTTGTAGCTCAGGAAGATGAAGAGTGGGTGGTACGCTATTCAGCCGTAGTTGGTTTACAGTTTCTTGCCGATGCAATTGCCGTCACTTATCCAGATTGGCGATCGCAAATTGAGTCACAGTTTGAGCAAATAGCTGTCAACGATGAAAGTTGGGCAGTACGTGCCCGTGTCTTAATGGCGCAGCAACACCAAAAAGCACAGACAGTTACCCTTAAACCCCAAACGATCGACAATCGCCCCTCACCCTTGTCCTCTATGGACTGGCAGAGGATTATGGAAGGTCTTTACGGGCGCAAGGGGCAAGAACGGCTAATATTTGCAGAAGGCGATCCACGCCGCTATCAAGAACTGGCAGTAGCGATCGCTCAAAATACGGATGATTAATTTCGTAGTTAAGACTTTAGTCCTGAATATTAGCTCAAACCCGACACTGACTTTTTCAAGATACAGTGTCGGGTTTATTTCTATTGCAAGCTAAATTAAAGAGATAAACCACTAACCTTCATCAGTGTTTAGCGTTAGTGGTTGAATATTGACAATTTTGCCACCCAAGCGATTAATCCGTTGGAGTTCTTGATTAAATCGGCTAAAAGGGACTGTAATCAACAAAGTAGCACTGGAGCGAATCGGGTAATTGTTTTGATTTGTGACCTCATTTTGTTGCAAACCCGACACTTCAACCTGAAAACTCCGATTTTGATAAGCCATTTCGATATCCTAGTAATGTCTGATTTATTACCTGAATCTAAAGTGGAGTAACGCTGGCAATTTTGCCATTCCGACGTTGAACTTGTTGAAAATAATTGGATAGTTCTTCGTAGGGGATAATCACTGCCTTGTTGATGCGGCGAACCTTGGGATAACCAGGTTGAGAAATACTGGCAACTTCAACGCGATAAAGTCTTCCTTTACCAAAGGCTTGGGAGCCTTGAAACTTAGTGCTGGGGGTTTCTCCTCTGGCGGCAGCACGATAAGCAAAGCCATTGTTACTACCAGCAGGAGCAATGACTGTTGATGCACTATTTTTTGCCAATTCACCAGCCAAACGAGCTGATTGTCCGGCAATTTGAGAGCGATCGCTAGTTGCATAACCGCGATAAAGTTGAAAAATTCGAGTAAAGCCTACAGTTTTCTGTCCTAGTTGATTGCTAAAACCACGATAATAGGGCACAATATTGTCCCCAAAATTGCTCTGGTACTCTGTTGAGTCAATATAAGAATCAATGTCAGCGTTGTACCCTTTGGTTTGGTATAAATCCAAATGATAGACTATCTCAGATTCATCATAGGGAGCGCGACCGAGCAGATGTTTAAAGTTTAGTTCTGTGACACGGCTATGAAAGTTATTAGAAAAAAACTTCGATTTGTACAGATCTGATTTTGCCAACTGCCTGACAAATTCTTGTACTGTAATATTTCTATTGCTCAGGAGCGATTCCAAACCATTTAAGCGTTCAGATTGCAACAAATAATCGTTACCTAAAACCTGACGATAAATAGCAGCAATTACCTGTGTAATTTCTGCTTGGCTGGCATTGGAACGTAATTCAATAGTAGCAGCGTTACTAAACGCAGCAGTTCCGAGTCTGGATGCGGCTGTTGTAATAGCCATCTAACTAAAAGTCTCCTTGATGAAGAGTGCTGAGTAGTGAGTGCTGAGTAGTGAGTGCTGAGTAGTGAGTGCTGAGTTATAAGAAAATACAGTTCAGTAGTGAGTAGTAATACCAATTTGAAAAAAGAATGCGACAGATGGGTAGGGGCACAGCACTGCTGTGCCCTCCGAATGATTTATCTGTCGCAAACATTGTTTGAATCGGTATATAGCGCTTCCCATACTGGTGAGGTACACCAATAAAAAATTAACCGCCGATGGAAGAGGATAAACGCAGATAAACGCAGATAATTTTGTACTTCACTAGACTAGGAAACGCTATAAGCACTTTAGTACTTATTTTCTCAGTACTAAAGTCCTTGCTAAAAACCAGCCTCGCTAATACTATTTTTCTTAACTGAAGTATTGAGTGATCAGAATACCCACAAGGGGAAGAACAGTTCTGAGTTCCAAATCCTAAGTACTGAGTAAGACTCTCCACTCAGCACTCATGACTCATGACTCATCACTTTTATGAGAGTGCAATGCTGATTACCTTGCGCCCTTGACGATTGAGTTGTTGTAAGCGATTCGATAACTGATCGAATGGCACAATTACTTCAGTAATGCTTTGCCGAATGCGCGGCGAGTTGGGGGAAGCTGCTTGTGTGACACGAATCCGATAGGTATTACCACCACGATTTCCCGTGGATACCCCGGTTAAGGAACCAGCAGATGTAGGATAGATGGGGGATACCAAATTTTTTGCCAGATCCCAGGTTAATTGTCCTTTGGACTTATTTTGAGCGCGATCGCTATTGGCGTAGCCTCGGTACAACTGGAAGAAACGGGGAAACCCGGCAGTTTTTTGGCCGGCTGTAGTTTGGAAGCCTCGATAGTAAGGAACTATTGCATCCCCAAAGTTTTGCTGATACTCGACAGAATCAATGTAAGAATTAATCTCGGCTTCATAACCTTGAGAATTATAGATATCAACGTGGTAAGCAATTTCTGACTCATCGTAGGGCGCACGACCGAGGAGATGCTTATAATTCAGTTCAATAAAGCGAATTTGTGAGTTGGTATAGAAGAACTTTTGGCGATACAGTTCTGATTGAGCGATCGCACGCACAAATTCCCGCACTGAAATCTGTGCCTGATGCAAGAGTGATTCTGGACTAGAAAGTCGCTCACTTTGAAACAGATGCTCATTGCCCAAAACCTGGCGATATGCAGCCCAAATGGCTGACTGTACTTCCTCTGCCGTTTTCACAAAGCGCAACTCAACTGTTGCACTGTCTGCAAATGCACGAATTCCTAATCGGCTTGCTTCTGTTAACGGTGCCATAATCTTATCTGTTCCTTATTTTCTAGAAATCTACCGACATCAGACATCCTCTAAGAATTTCTGATAATTTATTCGTAGTTATATGACTAAAGTCAAGGTTACAAACTCGTCAAAATGCATTTGGTGGATTACTAAAGTTACTGCCTGCCAAAAACCTGTTAATAAACATTTTTCGTTATTAAGAAAAAGCCTTGCGTAATAAGATGAGAAGTTATATACGCAGACACCAAAAGTATTTGAGTAAGTTAAAGTTGACTACTCATACATAATGAAGTCAGTGTTTATAAATTTCTCAGCTTACTACACAAATGCTTGACGCTTTTGCAATTTTGCAACCTTTGACAGTTGCAAACTTTACATTCAGTGTTTGTGTAACAGGATTACTACCTGCCAAAAATCATCTGGTAATACTATTAATCTACATTGCACAATTACCAAATTATTTCTTACCTGTGTTACACAAAACTGAAAAGCTTTTTGGAACTCATATTTACGAGTTTATCCGGTTCACAAACAGACAATTTGCTGTTGTATTTACGGCAAGCTATATTAGCTCAAAGCATTGATTATATAATCAATGTAAGAGTTGGCTTCAACAGCAGGATCACCCGTTATACCATGATTCGCTTTGATATATTTGAGGGCTTCAATATACCAGCTAGGAGATAGTTCAAAGGTACGGTTGATCTCAGCCAAACCACCAATCAAATAATCATCGATTGGGCCTGTGCCACCCACAACTAAACCGTAAGTAACAATCCGCAGGTAATAGCCGATATCACGCACGCACTTGTCTTTCCCAGTTTGAGAAGAGGCGTAGTTAGGGCCAGATGTGGTGGTGGTGTAGGGGAACTTTTGGTATACAGCATTAGCCGCAGCTTCTGCAAGACTAGGAGCTTTTTTAGATAGAGCTTTTGCTGCTTCTAAGCTGACAGATGCTTGGCGGAAACGACCAAATGCGGTTTGGATTTCAGTGCTACCCAAAAAACGACCTTGGGAATCGGCTGCGACGACTGCTTCAGTTAACGGAGTTTTAGTCATTGAAGAATTTTCTCCTAATTTTTTTTACAAAAGATTGCTTGAATAGACTTCTTGCAAAAATCGATTTTTTAACTCAATTTTGCTTTAATGCAAGAGGTCTAATAGAATGTGTTTTGATGTTTAGGCAACTGCTGCTGCTGCGCGATCGAAATAGGATGCGACTTCTGCAATCAGAGAGTTGCAATCACCACGAGTAATCCCGTTGGGATCATTAGCAATAGCGATAGAAGCTTCTTTCAGCTTTTGAATACCAACCGCAACGGAAGCTCCTGGAGTACCAAGTGCCAGATAGGTTTCCCGCAATCCATTCAGCGCACGATCATCTAGAACGCTAGTATCGCCTGCAAAAATCGCGTAGGTAACATAGCGAAGGATAATTTCCAAATCCCGCACACAAGCAGCAGCACGACGGCTTGTGTAAGCATTTCCACCAGGTGCAATCAGTTGAGGTTGTTCCGCGAACAATGAACGAGCCGCATTAGCAACAATGGAAGATGCATTGCTAGAAATCCGGTTAACAACGTCAACGCGCTTGTTACCTTCTTTGACTAAATTGATTAGAGCATCTAACTGACTATCACTGAGATATTCTCCTCTTGCGTCAGCTTGGGAAACAACCTTGGAAAAGGCATCCTGCACCATAGTTTTAATCTCCTAAATTTTGATTAATTGAGAATTATTGATCAGGGTCAAAGCCAATAATCTGAATTCTTCAGATTTTACTTATTCTCCAACAGATAGAGGTGTCTAAAAAAGTCGAGATCCGATTTTCTTGCGACAGTAACTTTACTGGAGAAATTGATCAGTCTTTCGCTAAAATCGAAAGCTTTTCAATTATTAAACCAAAGCGATGAACGCCCACCAAATTAGAACTTTCATTTACTTTGTTTTACTTTAAACCCTTACAAATTATTTTTATAATGCTTAGGATGTATTTTTTGTTAAGAAATATTTAGGGATTATTCTAATATGTATAATCATTTTTACTTGTATTGAACTAAATTGATTAAAATAAAATTTTTATTCTTAATAACGTCAAAATTACTATAAAATAAAGTTTTGTAATTCTTTCTTGGCAGGAGTTATAGGCAATAAACGTGTTTTGTAAATATATTAATTAAAAATAAATATAGTTCAATCTTTTACTTCAAAAATATCATTAGATGTTCATTATCTTATGAAAAAACAATATTTTTTCGTAAAAGTTGTGTTCAAAAACACAAAAATAAGAATAAAAAAGAAATTTTGATGACATTTTTTTAGAAAAACTTTACAAACTGTAATAGAAAATTAGCAGTTTCTTAAAAGTAGGTTTTTTTCCTCTCAGGTTGTATTGAAATCACCCCTTATTAAGGGGTGATAAACTTCTCCAATTCCCCATTGTTAAGAGGAGTTTTCTTTTGGCTTGAAAATAAGGAATGGAGAAGAAAGATTTTCATATTCTTGTTGTGGGCGAACAGCCATTGGGGGTCTAGCTTGAAAAAGTGCTGAGTGCTGAGTAAAAAATACTAGTACAGTACGGCGTAAATAGCGCAAAGTTGAGCCAGTGTGTTGGACGGGTTTCCCGGCTTAAAGCAACTGGCGTTGGCGGATGCCTTAACCGTAAGAGAAGTTTGCCGGAAAGAACATCTCCCCGGCAACTTCTCTTCGCCAAACTTTGTAAGACAACCAACCATCTAAAATCCGGGAAAAGCCTACAAAACAAGCATTCTTTCTTTTGCCTTTTTACTTTTGCCTTCTTGTACTAGTCACTTTTCATCTGTTACTGGTGTACGAAGTTCATGATGGCTACTTAGAAACCGCTATAATTGAGCGCAGTAGCTATGTAGGGAAGCAAATGGAGGGGACAAATATTCAGACAGCCCAGCAAGCATTTGACTACTTTGCCCAGGGATGGGCAACAGGAAATTTTCAGCCCTTCATCGATATGCTTGCAGATGACATGGTGTTATGGCTTCCAGTAGGCAGACAGCGAGATACATCCTTTGGATATGAGGATAAACAGCAGATGATTGCCAGACTACAGGCGCGGAAAGAAGCAGGCGATCGCCTCAAGTTCAGCCCGCCTGAACAGATTACCAGCAATGACATCACCTGCACATTTGAGTTTGAAAGTCAAGGAACCATTCGCAACCAGCCTTTTTCAGGACGAAATGCCGTTTCCTTCGATATAAAAGGTGACAAAATTGCTGGTGTCCGAGAGTATTTTGGCGACATTGATTGAGAACCATCAGCATACTTGTCTGCTAAGGATGATCGAAAAGGTTTGCTCGATGGTGACTGGATCTGAGAAAATCGAACATGAACATTTAAAATCTACCTTTAGGAAACATAACGGATATGGCTGATAGTCCAGAACTCACTTCAAGCACTCAAACCAACCCAGAAGAACTGACCGAGGCGATCGCTGAATTAGAAGAATATCGGGAACGCCTGGTTAACGATACTTTGTCAATGGCGCAACGCGCTAAAATCATGAAGGCACAAGCACTTGCAAGTCTTGAACCCCAACTAACCCAGATTGATGCAACTCTTGAGTCACTCCGCCAGCAGCAGTCTGCGCTGACATCTGGTAATTAGATCATTTAACAATAACGGTGATAGGTAATTTGTGATGAGTCAATCGCTCAACTCCGAAACTTCAGCGGTGGATGATCCCATCCTGCGAGTTCAAGCTGAAAATGATGATCTGGTTCAGAGGGTGAATGAGCAGATATCGCTAGAAACCTTTGATTCCACAGACAAAAATGTTCTAAAACAACTAGTGGAGGGGTTGGGAGATCCACGGGGAATGGTGCGACTGCGGTTTGCTGAAACCTTGGGTGAAATTGGTGAATCAGCAACACCATTTTTAGTGGAGGCTTTGGCAAATCATGCCAATGTAGTTGTGCGACGAGCTGCGGCGAAGACACTCACGATCATCGCTGACCCAAGTGCTGTACCTAATTTACTCAATGCCTTTCTAAATGATGAAGATAGAGTAGTCAGAAGTTCGGCTGCTGGGGCGTTAGCTAGAACAGGAGAAGCATCTGTACCAGCGTTGCTGGAAATAATAGCATCAAACGAGCATCCAGAAGATATTAAAGGTCTTGCAGCCTGGGCGTTGGCATTTATTGGATCGGAAGCCGCAGAATATCTGTACAAAGCATTGAACGCGGCTTCTTTGGATGTACGTTGTGCCGTAATTGGGGCCCTTGGCCATGTAGCGCAAGAACAGTCAGACGAAAAATCTTGCAACCTGCTGGTTTCTGCTTTGACTGATCCAGAAGCACTGATCCGCACCGAAGCAGCAGCAGCCTTGGGACAAGTGAATTATCCGCCATCTGTGCCACATTTAATTTTAGCAATTCAAGATACCGATTTAGACGTAAGGAAAGCGGCAATCAATTCCCTTGGTAAAATAGGCGATCGCACTGCATTAGAATCTTTACAACCACTACTTAATGATGAACAAGAGGTGGTGCGGGTTCTGGCTAAACTAGCGATCGCGCAAATTGAGCGTCAGTCACAAGCAGATGATTGGTAACGATTAAATTCAGCGGCGGGCGTAGCGATCGCACCACATTAGAACAGTTACAGGCGGCACTCAATGAGCAGATATTTAAGATCCACTGCGAATGGGACGAGAAAGGGCACGACGGGATTCAAGCGTTGTGAGGGCACCTAAGAGAGAGACGGGTAAACGCTTGGCTAGCAATTAGAGAATTTTGGCATTGACTGTGCTGGCGGGGGTGTCGTCGGCAAGGTTGATGAAAATGACTCCGGCTGTGAAGGCTTCTGGCCAGCTTCTGGGATCGGCAAGTCTTCTGTCGCGGGTGATGATAATAGCATCCGCAGCTACGGCAGCTTCTATGACTTCAGCATCAGGATGCCCACGTAAGCTGATGTCGCGCACATCTTGCACCGTAAATCCCAGGGCGGCGATTTGGGGTGCGAGGGAGCGAGGCATATTTTCATCGACGAGGAATTTCAAGGCTTAGGCTCCCAAGGCGGTGACTGTGGTTTGTTTTACCAGATCTGTGGCGTAGCTAAGAGCAGCTTCTACTTGGGTTTTGGTGAGTTCGTATTCTTGCATAACTTCTTCAAAGCTCATACCACCAGCTAGAGAACCGATGATGATAGAAATGGGAACACGGGTTCCGCTAATGACTGGGGTACCGTGGTGGATGGCAGGATCTACAGTGATGTATTGGGCAATTTCCATTGCTACCTTCTCAATGTTTGCTGTTTCTCTATTTTGCCTTGAAATCTTCTCTACCAAGTATTCATCAAACAACTTCTAACGCTCCAGTTCACCATACACAAAAATGTGCATTTGGAGCGATGCCTGCGTTAGGCGTAGCGATCGCACCGCATGAGAATCGTTACAGCTGCTACTTAATGATGAACAAGAGGTGGTGCGAGTTCTGGCTAAACTAGCGATGTCTAACGACAAGCCGCTCCGCGTCTACGCGCAAATTGAGCGTCAGTCACAAGCCGATGATTGGTAAAACTCCCTTTTACCCGCCTTTACCGACATTGATATCCCAACTTAGGATTGTAAAATGTCATCCACCAAAACCGTACCACCCTCACAAAAATCTATACTAAGATGATAATCTTCAAGCAGCGCAGTTCCAATGAGTGGACGACCCATCGCTAGCACTGCAACATTACGCTCCACGCCATTCCATACAATCTTTGCCAAATAAACATCAGTTTCTACACTGGAATTGTTAGCGAGGTTGGCATTGATATTGACGAGATAGGGCAAGCCAAGATCAGCAATAACAGAAGGCGGCAAAGTTAAAAACCCTTCAAAGCCTGTATCAACAACACATTCAATTTCTATACCTGAACGTTCAGGAGGAAGAAGAATCACACCCATTCGTGCTTGAAGTCCAACTACATTCCCGTGTATCACTGTGCTGTCCTGACCAATGTGCCACCAACTGCATAAACAGCATCGAAACCAATCCTTTCCCCCCAAAGTGCTGCATCAGCTTGCTTGGCTCTTAATCGCAGACTTGTTTCGACCAAATCATCACCGATTTCGTAATCTCCCGTTTCAACATTAATTGAGACAATTTTGCCAATGTTCTCTGCCGTCTCAACTTTGGCACGGATAGTCTCCTCATAGAGTGCCTTTCCCCGTTGAGCGATTTCTTGACTACTAAGTGTAGAGTAGGGCATACATAATCCCCTATTGATGTTGCTAGATTCCTCAATTAATTGTAGAACAGAAGCTATATATAGTCGGGAGATCGCACTGCATTAGAATCTTTACAACCACTACTCAATGATGAACAAGAGGTAGTGCGAGTTCTGGCTAAACTAGCGATGTGAATTTCCTCTTTTCCCGTTTCCCTTTCCCCCTTAACCGAACCGTATTGATAATCATCCCACCCTCCAAGCTAAAATCAAAACAAATTGGAAAAAATCTTGCTATGGTAGCCATCCCCCAAGAACCGCAAAAAATGACCATTGAGGAATATTTTGTATGGGAACTCCAGCAAGAGCTTCGTTACGAATACGTCAACGGCGAAGTTTTTGCAATGACAGGTGGTACAATTCCCCACAATGACATTGCACTTAATTTTTACACAGCCTTACGCCCACATTTACGTGCTAGAGGTTGCCGAGTGAATGTGTCGGACGTGAAAGTGCAAGTTACTCCTCAAAGTCCCTATTATTATCCTGATGTTATCGTCAGTTGTGACCCTCAAGATTTCAATGCTCGCAAATTTATTCAAAACCCGAAAATAATTGCTGAAGTTCTCTCGCCCGGTACAAGCGGCAAAGATAGGGGCGAAAAATTCACCAATTACCTCAAAATTCCCTCATTACAAGAATATTTATTGATAGACTCGGAAACAATCTCCGTCGAACGCTTCTGTCGGGGAGAGGGAAGAATGTGGCTTTACTATCCCTACACCCAGGGAGATATGATTACTCTACCCAGCATCGAATTTGAGTTTGCGATCGCACTACTGTATGAAGGTGTTGTATTTCCAGCAGCAGAACAGAGTTTATAGTCTACTCACGTCCGATCAACAAGATGCGTCTTCAATATAAGCGATCGCTCTTAATTCTCCACAAACTGTTTACCACATTCCTTACAGCGATAACACTGCTTCCCTCGTCGATAGCCGTTTTTAGACAACTGCTGCGATTGACAATTAGGGCATTTCATTACTTTCATTACATCACTTAACCGCCCTTCCCCCACATACGGCTCTAAATACGACACCAACAAATCCTCAATCTGCTGCACTAGTTGTTGGCGATGCTGTGGATTAGGGTTACGAAGTGCCGACAAAATGAGAGCATTACTGCTGTGAACACAAACCTCTGCTAACAGACTACATTGTGCCTCACTCAAAGTTGGATTTCTTCGCTGCAAAAGACTCGATGTAAAGTCAATCGCTTCCTGAGTCAGACTGTCATCGATCGACTGAAAAATCTCGCGCCGCATAAAAAACTGCACAAACACTACCCGTGATACAGGATGCTCAAACATCTGGGCAACAGCAGTTACAAGAGTATGTATCATTTGCCGCAGCGATAACCCGATAATTTCTGGTGTGTTTACCTGTGCCCATAAAACCTTAACTCGCTCGACATGACGTAACTCCATCGCATTAAAAATGGCAGCTTTATCAGGAAAAAACTGATATAGAGAACCGATGGCTGTCCCTGCTTTTGCTGCAATTAGATGAGTAGTCGCCGCTTCATAGCCCAGCTCATCAAATACCGCCGCCGCCGCATCCAAAATTTTTTCGACTCGTTCTTTACCTCGTTGCTGTTTGGGTTGACGACGAAGATTACTTGACAAATGTGAATGTTCTGTCATATTTTAAAAACACGACGGATATTTCACAATTTTATATCTTGCGGAGGAACTCCATGCAGTCTATGCTTCCCGGTGCGCCTTGGTTGTTAGCGCACAAGTCTATGCTGGCAGTGAATCAACCCCGGAAAATTTCTTTGCATGGTGCTGACTATGTGATGTGGAAGGATGAGAGTGGAGAGATCCATGCTTTACCCAACGCCTGCCCACACATGGGAGCAATGCTATCAGAAGGATGGTGTGAAGTTGAAAGCGATGGAACAAGTACCGTAGTTTGTCCGTTTCATGCTCTGAAATTTGATAGATCGGGCGGTACTGTTTTACCTGGATCAAGCAAGAAAACATTACCACTACTCAAACCCTTAGAGCTAATAATTCAAGGCGATTTCATCTGGTCTTATGGGGGATACGAGCCAAAGATACCCATTCCCACCGTGCTGAATGACATTGCAAACACTCACTACTTTATTGGGCATACCGCAGATAGAAGTGTAGAGACAGATCTACTAACAATGTTGCTGAATATGCACGATTACAATCATCAAAATGGCACCCACCGGGACTTGTTTCGGATTACCGAGGTGGAATTTCATGAATTCATTGATGATGGGCATCACTCCCATGCGTTTTATGATATGCCCACAGCCCCCTACAGTTTAGTAGAAAAGCTCAGAAAACCAGATTTATTTCTGCTACCCAGCACCATTAAGGCGCACTTGGAAAATCATTTCCCATCCCTGGTGATTTTTCATGGAGAAATGCCGTTGGGTAAAGCAGTGCAATGTCATATCTTTGTGCCAGAAGCCGAAAATCGGACACGAACTTACATTTTACTATTTGGTCAAGCCAAGCACCCTGCTTTTAAGGTATTTGGCAGCACCTATCTCAAGTTTGGCAAGGTTGTAGTGGATCAAGATGCAGATATTCTAGGGAAAATTTATCCCGATGCACCTCAGAAAATTAAACTCAATAATGAAGTGGGTATGGATTGGGTACGCCGTAATTTTGCCAGCTTCCCTAATGTAGTTTCACCTAAGCTGTCCATGCAGCGTCACCTAAATCGAGAAGTAGGCGTTACATCAATTCAAAATTCAAAATTCAAAATTAGGAAACTTCAACAGAATCTAGGCAACGCCCTAAAAACATATTCTAGCGATGCCTGCTGCGGGCTAAGCCTACGCAGTGCATTAGAATCTTTACAGCGCTCAATGATTGGCTAAATTGGCGTAGGCGGAAGCTTTGCACCATGTCTGAGACAGGCCGCCCCGGCCTACGGGCAAATTGAACGGTAGTTGGAAAATGACTGGTAACTACATCCGGGAAAGAGAGGCAATTTTAGTAATCTTATCCTGATCAAGTCCCTTGAGTTCATCCAAATGCAACCATCCCTGTTTGATCAGATTTGCAAAAACAAATATGAGAACTGAATAGTTGTAATCATACTTGCCATCAATCTCGTGTCTTCGGGCACTGAGAAAGTTATGCAAACGCCAGATATCTTCCAACTCTGAAATCTGAGTGGCGTTGTCGCGAACTTCCTGAATCAGGGCGTTGATTTCTCGCTCATAAGCTTTTTGAAAGGCGGCTTGAGCAATTTCTTGTTCTAAATCAGACCAGCTAACTTCGTTTACCTTCATGTTCTCATCCCAAAAAACTCTCCTCCCAGAGAGTAAATTCACTTACAGCTATTTTCCGGTAAGTAGACCACATTTGCTGTAGGGGCACAGCAATGCTGTGCCCTGACAGTGTGGTTCAAATACGTGAAAACTGCTGTAATAATACAGTTTTCAGATCGACGATTATAGGCAAAGCAAAGCTATACCCACAATCGTCGTGTAATGCGTGCGATCGCAGATTTAAGATCTGTTTTTAGGTCATAATAAAAGGAAAATTCTTCAGGTACTAGCGAGCCAAATTTAGTAGCTCTTTGGGAGATGCTAGTAAGTCAATCGCCACAAAGAAGATTTTATTCTCAGGAGTGAGCAAGAATCTCCATGCCATGTTCATACCCACAGAAGCGCCAAACCAGGGAGTTTGCACTTTACCTGTGACTTTGATCTGAGTGTAACCATCCTCTGCGGGTTCAGAAACACCACGCTCTGGTATCAACTTCAAGTTCTGACAATCTTCTCGGAAGAAGCGATAGACGGCTTCCTTACCTGCGATCGGTTTTTGGAAGGGAGGTTGCAATGCACCATCGGGAGTGAATAGCTCAATCAACGCATCAAAGTCGTTGGCATTTAAGTTATCCATGTAACTCAAAATGATCGGATTATCAACGCCTGCGATAGCGACTGGAGTCCGTTTAGCCATTTCTTTCGGCGGAGCCACAGGTTCACTAACCTTGGTATAACTACCCAATTTATTAGGATCAAACCCCATGTCAACTACAGAATTACGCAGAACGGTAATTTGCTGTCCTGCATCTAGCTCCCGAATTGCTTGCAGGACTGCTGCTGCATTTGCCGATAGCCGATAACCTTCTGGAATGGGAGCTACAATACCCTGCTCCATCCACTCTCCCAGGCGATACCAAAAACCAAGTTTGATATTTACAGACCAAATTGCATAGGTGCGGCAAATGGGCGTATCCGCACGGTTTGCCAGATCACACATCACCTGAGTTTGTTCCTGGAAAGACATTTGCTTGAGTTCATTCAAGGTGTTTTCTGCAAATACCATATTTGCGGCTCCTGGAGCAGCAATGGTAATCGTTTTACCCATTTCCAAGTAAGCAAACCAAATGAGAGCTAGCTGATCTTCAGCACTCAGTTGGCTGAAGCGGGCAATAGTAGCTGGGACTGAATCGGCAGTCAGTGTTTCAGGAAAAATACCGCGAGCTGAATCGATGGTAAAAGGCATAGGTTTACCGTAATTAGGGTTTATAGATTATTAAGCTCAACGCTTAACAGACGTTTACAGCTTTATTTGTGTAAATCTAATTAGTAGTATTAACTATTTGTAACGAAAAGTAAAGAAACTTAATAAATTTTTGTATCTGTCTTGACAGCAATTGCAGCAGAAAGCCTACCAGCTAATCGGTTCGGGTGAAAGATTGATTGTTACAACAGCATGATGACAAAGGATTAGAGGAGGTATTTTTCAGTTTTCTGCACAGATGCAAGAATAATCAGTAATTCAGCGGATATGATATAAAACCCTGAAATTCACAACAATTCCAGGGTTTTAAGGAACTCCAAAAAATCAATTATGTATTTTCACTGAATCAAAATGACTTTCTCTCCCCCTACGCCTTGATCTGTTGCTTGCCAACCCAACTAACTTTCTTGTAAACACCAAAGCCATCTTCAATGGTATTGTCTGGATAAGAACCCACTCGTGACTGAATGACAATCCAGCACAAATCCTCTGTATCTGAGGTATTTTGCAGACATCTCTCTCCTTCAGGATCTACTCGCACAACGGTTCCTTCACCTACAGGAAACACACAATCATCGACCTGAAACTCGCCTTTTCCCCGAATAACAACCAATATTCTAACTAATCGCCTGAAATTTCTTGAAGAAGCGGGTTTCGTGAAAAAACAACCATATAGCAACCATCCTCGCCGAATGAACTATCAATTAACCGAGCGAGGAAAAAGTCTTCGTCCTGTACTTCAAACAATGATTGCTTGGGGACTCAAGAATATTCCGGACACAATGGTTCCTAATGATGAGCAATCCAGAATTGGAACGTAGATCGTCAGTAAATGATTGAAATTATGCTTGCTCCGTAATACCAATTCTGTATGAAGATGCACATAACAAGACCCCCCTGTAGTCCCCCCTTGCTAAGGGGGGACGGCGTTAGCCGGGGGTAAATATATGCAGCTTCACAGAGAAATGGTATAAGTATTGCAAATATTATCGAGCGATCGCACCGGATGATAATCATTACAGGCTTTGTTGAATGATGAGCAAGAATTAGTGGGACTTAGACAAAAAACACCGATAAAATAACCTCAAACGCATATACCACAAGACTTTGACATCATTTTGATTTGTTTGTTGATATATATGGGTTTCAGGCATTTTTATGTATTTGGTGTATTTCCCTTTCCCTGCAAAGGTTTGAGGCTTGTTTTGACCTCAAAAATGTTTAAGTCCCGTTAGTATGAACTCTGGCAGAACTGGCGGAGCAAGTTGCACAATTAGAGTCAGAGCGCATTGCTCAAAACCTTGCCAAGATCTCTGCACAGGAAATTAGTATTCCGGGTTTCGGCGATTTTCTGCGGATATCTATCTGGTTGGGGATATACGTTTTAAGGATTAACACTAGCGCAGCTACGTAGTTATATTACATAGCCAAATGCGATCGCACGTTAGCCAGTCTCTAAACACCTCAAGCCCTTGTATGTTCAGGCTTTAGGTGATGTCAGGATAGCTTGTTTTGTCTGTACCAATAAAACTCTACTTTTAAACCTGAATCATTTCCTTATGTAATATTTTATCTATGTAAATAGATACCAATTTAACTTATTTTTATGTTGCCCCATCAGACTTTACAGTAATCGGTATTTCCTTGAAAAAGTCGCTAACCGGGATATCATTGCCGTTGATTTTCATACTAGTAAGCTTTACTGTGACACTTTCCGCTTTTGGGTCTTGAGGACAATCAAGAATATAGTAACCACGAGTTTCTGGAGTTTCTGTTGAAATTAGGATTGTACCATACCACGTAGGTTGGCTACCTGGAAATGGGTTAGGTGTGCATATATTTCCTCTGCTATCGGTTACTTCAAAGTTAGGAAAAACATCTGTAATTTTTTTATTTGTTTCATTCCTTAGCTATTAAATAAATTACTACTGTTTGACTATTACTGTTTGGCAGCTTAATGTCTTCAATGCCTAGCAAAACTCCTTTTTCTATCTCTAACCAGTCTCCATCACTATTGCTCAATTTTCTGATATTAGGAGTACTTTTTTCAAGTGTAGGATTGGATGTAGGACTTTTTTCAAGTATAGGATTGGGTGTAGGACTTTCTTGAATTGTCGGATTGGATGTGAGACTTATTTTTGGTGTGAGATTGGATGTAAGGCTTTTTTGAAGTGTGGGATTGGATGTAGATGATGGTACTTTTGCTGCTTGAACTTTAGATTCAGATATTGTTTTTGTAATTAACAAGGGTGTACTTACCAGTCCAGAAATTGCTAATAAAGGAAAAATCAAACCAATAATTACAATTCCTATTTCTCCATTGTTATAATTGTTTTGTATATATTCAACGTAATCACGCCCAACTTGTTTCAGGCTACCAGCAATTTTGTCAGTATTAAAAATATTGCGTTTATTGTTACTTAAATTTCCCATATTGATTCTTCAATTAAATGAGTGTATTTCGCTAATTATTGAGTATTAAGTTTGTTCTTTAAGGTCTAGTTTTGGTATAATTAATTGAAGCAAAAAACATGGTAGTAGATCTGACTAAGGAGTTTTATTATAATCTCGTCCGACTTGAATTATTCTATTAACTGACCTAATATTGAAGGTGTTATTGCTATTATTTCCTTGATTATTAATATGTTTGGAGCGCGTTTGCACTGATTCCTCTTGTTCTTTACTAATAAAATTACTTCCTCTCGTAGTTATCTTGATATTTTTAAAATCTATAGGATATGGATTGCCTTTAATATGTAAAGGCAGTGCTTTTAGATAGCCAGCTTGAACCATCTCATGAATTTTATCAACAACAACCGCCTTAGAATACCCTACGATTTCAGGTACTTTATACAAAAAATCTGGTGCGACTTTTTCGGACTCAAGTAGAATGTTATACCAATTCTGTATGAAGATGCACATAGTAATACCCCCCTGTAGTCCCCCCTTGGCAAGGGGGGACGGCGATAGCCGGGGGGTGAATTATATGCAGCTTCACAAAGAAACGGTATTACTCATCAACTCTGAATTGTCACATTTATTTTGATTGTTTGAAGCTTGATTTTTTAATAATTCCAGCCGCTTTTCAATTTCACTTAACTTATTATCAATGTCTTGTAAATTACGCTCTTCTTTTTGAATCTCCTGTTCGTATTTAAACTGGCATGATGGGTCAGTTTCCAAAACCAAAGCCTTTCTTATCTTCGCTAATTTTTAAATTATAAGTCTGAATAATTCTTCAAAGTAATTTTTTTCTTGCTCTAATCATTGTTGTTTTTCTGATAGCCTATTCTGAAAACCATTAGCATAAATAATACTACTTGATTAGTAGTTTTACTATATAATTTTTATTATTTAGTTATAGTAAATTTATTTTCAATTTATAGTACTTATTTTGAAAGTATCAGTCTTCAAAAGGGTATTTTCAGCCTCATCAATAAAATAATTATTATAGGATTGGCTAAAAAAGTCATTCCAAAACCCGCAGTAACTATAAAAATATATCTTTAGATAGAGGTTTAAAAATTTTTAAATCAAAAACTAATCAACTACAAGAAGATAACAACAATTTCCGTAAATATATACCAGTTTATGCATAAATAAATTACAGTAAGCAGCAGTGTAACCATATGTCCAATCTATGGATAGTGTTTGATAAATAATAAAGCGCGATCGCACTTGGTTTACTGAGTTGGAAAATGCCTTAAGTTCTTGTGTGTTAAGCCTTTACACCGATGTTGGTATAGGCTCAATTGCTGACTTTTTCAACTCACAAGTTGCTCCTGAGAACAGAACAGGCTTCATTGATTAACCAGTCCATGCATTGGGTGAGCGAACGAGGGAAAGCTGGTCATCCAATACGGTAGCGATAGCCACTCCACTAAATTGATTGACGTTTTGTAGCTTCAGATGCCAGAGTTAAGTTCCAACGATTATATCCTAATTTACACCTGTCATAATTTTATTGGCTAAATATTAGCGTAGACTGATAACTCCTCTATCTTAATTTGGGTTTTTTGTGGGAGTGAGAATAATGATTTGCTGCTTTTGGAGCGATCGCACATCCTCTAAATTCGCATCCACTGACTGCAAAATTTGCTCTGTTGTCCGATTCCCATCACAGGCAAGTAGAAACTGCCACTCTGCGTCATTTATACGCACAATCTGATAGTCGTGGTTAAAGAATTGTTGATTATCTCGCCATCCCTGAATGCAAGGACTTGGTTCCGGGATTGCAGACATCAGTTTTGTATCTGATGCCCAATCTTCTCTTGTGATGGGGCTGCGTCCTAAGAAAAACTCGTAGTGGGTAATCATTGACGGGTCGAGCAGTTCAATCAACCGATAAAGCTGGCGATCGCTCAAATGTTTAGAACGCTCAATTAGCTCTGGCGCTTTACTAATTAATCGCTCTAAATCCCAAATCTGCGGATTAGAAAAGCCCAGAAACTCTAACCCTGAAGCATCAATTAATTCAAACACCGTATTGATGTTGTAATCAATTTCCTGGGGATGCACATACATATCTGCAAAGTAGCCATCCCGTTGATTTTCCCAAGACCAGCGTTCCTGTTCTCGCTTGCGGAGGCGGTTGTCTTCTGGTAGAGAGGCAAATAGTTGTCGCCCAACAGCTACGCCGTCAGTGTAATCACCTCGTTTATCACCTTGCAAAAGTGCGATCGCTTCTTGCATTAACTTGATTTCCCAACGTCCCAGTTCACCATACACAAAAATGTGCATGATACCACCAGGCGATAGCTTTTTCGCTAAAGCTTGAATCCCGCGAATCGGATCAGGAGTATGGTGCAGTACTCCCACACAGTTAATCAGATCAAACTCACCCGGAAGCTGCTCGACATCAAACAAACTCAGGTGATGAAATTCTGCCCGCGTCGCCCCGGATTTTTGGCAACGTTCTTTGGCTACAGCTAATGCGCCAGCACTCAAATCAATGCCCACAACTGCTGCATCTGGGTTGAGATGTACCAAGTATTCTGTACCTACCCCCGTTCCACACCCAGCATCCAGGATTCGGACGTTGTTATGAGAGGGTTTTTGTCCAGTACAAAAGTTATAAGCCGTTAGCCAGTTCCAGCGCCAGTTATAACCGGGAGGTGGTTCATCTAATAATGGTTCTGGCGGAAATGGATAGGTATTGTAGAGTTTGGCAACTGCGGCACTAATTATTTGGGAATCTGACATGGCTGGAGTACAGTAATTCGTAATTGATAATAGCCTGCGGCTTGCCATCTTTGTGAAATATTTTTTAAATGTTTGTTCAGGTCTCTAATTGTAGATTTATGGGGGAAATCAGCGATGCCTACGCGGGCTACGCCAACGCTATAACTTTTGCTCGTATCATTGCTTCAAATCTACGAGGACGATCTGGGCGGGGCGCTTCTTCTAAATTACGAGTTTGACACCAACGTTTACGCCCTTACTATCTGCAATTTGAGCATCCGTCCAATCTGAATTTTCAACAGATTTAAGTATTATTTTGGCTCTTTGGACTTGACTTTGCCTTGTTTGAGGGGCGATCGCCTATTGATGTAACAGTTTTGTTTCGTATAAAGTCAGTTGCACAGAGTAAGTTTTTCGCCATCCATTCATAGTAATAAATACTTGAGGCATTGTCCAATGCTCACCTTACAGTCAAAAATTTACCTCTGTCAATTCGCTACCAACTTATGCAAAGCTGTACTTAGCTATTAAAGTTAAAAAAAGAACTATTGAGTTTTTAAATCAATTTTTATGCTAGAACAACAACCAGAGAATTTACGGCTTTATGTTCAACAGTTAGCGACAGAAGCTTTAGAAAAATCTGAACCATCGGCATGGTTTGAAGTCTTATATGCCGATGCTAAAGGTGATACAGCACAAGTACCTTGGGCCAAGTTAGCTCCTCATCCTTATCTGCAAGATTGGTTGATGGCTCATCAGTTATCTGCTCAAGGGCAGAAGGCATTAATAATTGGTTGTGGCTTAGGAGATGATGCAGAAGCTTTAGCAAAGCTGGGATTTGAGGTAACAGCTTTTGATATTTCACCTACTGCGATCGCTTGGTGTCAGCAGCGATTTCCTGATTCAACTGTTAAATACGTAATCGCAGATTTATTGGCCATGCCATCACAATGGCATCTTGCTTTTGATTTTGTATTTGAATGTCGCAATATTCAAGCTTTGCCATTAAGTGTACGTTCCTCAGTTATTTCCTCAGTCGCTGGTGTCGTTGCTCCAGGTGGAACATTATTAGTAATTACTCGTGTCCGGGACACAGAAGCTGAAACCTCTGGCCCACCCTGTCCATTATCTAACTCTGAATTAGCAGAGTTTGAAAATTTGGGATTGCACCAAATAAAGCATCTTCTATTTTTAGAATCTCAGGCAACGGATGTTAAACAAGCGAGAATTCAATATCAAAAACGTAGAACACTGAGTCAATAACAGAACTTATACAATTGTCATATTTTTAGCGCCAAAGCTATCTAATATCAAATGTCAAATGTTCGCAAAACATTGACTCTTGACTCTTATCCTATCTATCGTATCTGTCATTTCTATCGTATCTGTTGTTTCTATCGTATCTGTCATTTCTATCGTATCTGTCATTTCTATCGTATCTGTCATTTCTATCGTATCTGTCATTTCTATCGTATCTGTTGTTTCTGTTGTTTCTGCGATCGCCAACTGAGAACTGGGCGCGGCAACCATCCCTTACCCAAACCCTATTTCTGTTATAGCCCCAATTATCTCTACAACTAGCGCTAGATAATTGCCTAACAAGTCGCACTCTGCCTGTTGCAGGTATCGAACAACTGTTCCTGCGATTATTTTGGCTTTCACAAGTTATAACCTGCTGAGCTGAAGCTGGAGGAGCAATGCTCAAAAGCGTACCTATACTAAGGCTAGTGACCATGAAGGTGGCAGCGATTAGTGGAAAGCGGATAATCATATTAAATGTTGGATGTCTTCCAAATTTCTACAGATACATATTATAGTAATCCTTAGTTATTAACAGTAACTCTACCTTAGGATGAGAATATTGGTAGGTAAAGCTTGTTGCAAAACCACGAGTTTATGATTGTCCATTAAAGACTTGCGATCGCAGTTATGGCAAATTTGGATTTTATACCAATGCAAAAAATCTATGCAACACATCATCATTTGTAGGAAAGCAAAGCTTTGTGCTCTTATCTCATGTATTTGCCGCTGGTATTAAATTTTAGATTTTTAGCCATTAGTCATCAAGTTAGAAGTTAGGCGCTACTTAGAAGTGAAATCGTGCGCGCAGCTTCTTTCATAGGAAAAGAGTTGTTCTTTCTGCATGAACCACCCTACAAAAGTCTATTAAGCAGAAAAATATAAATTACCGAACTGGTCTTTATTCTCTCCCTCATCTGCAACCACTTCTTACCGATACACACATTGCTTTCTCAAAATATCTTAAAAATGCCCAATGCTCATTTTATTATTGGTTGTGATATTCCATGAACTCAAAAAATTTATTTTAATAATTATTTACAGGTTGTCACATTTTACCCTGACTTTGTAACAGCCTTTGTATTATTGCATTACTCATAGCGTATACCTTTGAATATAGGCTATAGCAAACGAGAATTGCATCATTTCACAATTACAAGCCAGAAAATATCATAATTCGAGCTAAAATAATGAGCGATTAATATTGATTTATTGAAAAAGATAGTGTTCACTATATTCTGGCTTAATAACATATTGTTTGTAAAATTCTAATTGAGATTCATTAGGTATTTTTACAAGCTAACACCACCAAACATGACAAGCTAATTTTAAAATGGACTTTGAGAAGTTTTCCCCCCTTAAAAAGCCAGGGCTGTTTCATCCCCTAAAAGGTGTAAAATGACAAGCGTCGAAGGGATGAAAATAATGGGTGCTTCTCTAATTGAACAACTACGGCAAGTAAAAGATTTTCGAGTCAAAGATGGGCAAAGACATCAACTGTGGATGGTATTGCGGTTTGTGATTATGGGAACAATGAGTGGGTACGTAGGATACCGTGCATGGGGGGACGAGAGTAAAACGCCATCGTCGTGTATTGCCACTCGAAATTTGGAATTGAATGATTTTGCCTTCATGTATTCGCGGACATTGGGGTATTGAGAATCGTCTTCATTGGGGAGGCAGCGCCGTGGGCGGGTTTCCCGACTTGTTCGCGTAGCGTCTCCGACAGGAGAGGCGACTGCCGTTCAAGGATGTAATTTTTGATGAAGATCATTCGACCATACGTATGGGTAACGCCCCTGCAAATCTGTCGGTGATGCGAACGATGCCTTCTCTTTGAGAGACGCTACCGCGAACGGCAAAGCTTCGCTAACCCACTCAATATTTTGCGCCGAAATAGTTATTCCTCCATTACCCAAGCCCAGAGATTTACCTCTAATGATATTGACAAACTATTATCCCTTGTGGGATAAAACAGCCCTGCTTTGACTTCCGCCTTGCAGCACTAGCGCTTTAATCATGGGTTTACTAACAAGCATATTGGAATCAATCATGGTTTAGGATTGCGATCGCACTATTGAAAATCTCTCTCGAATAGTAGATCTGCTTTAACCATAAATAATTTTTTTATAAAGACGAGATAAATTATCTATCAAGAATACATAAAGCTTCGTAAAAATACTGGGATATTCTTGTGGGACATGATAAATTTTTCTCTAAATTTAAGTATCAATTCTCAACTGGCTAATTAGTAACCAAATACCCATCAAAAATCCCAAAATCAAGAAAATAACAGATTAGTCCAAATAATAATTGGCTTTAATAAATTTGATTTAATTTGGGAATTTAGATGAGAAAAATAAATATTTAAGCCCAGAAAATTTAATTAATTTTCTGAGTAAAAATCATGGCTTCTTTTACTGTCAGGGTGCGCGCTCGCTAATTTAGTGGCTTTTTGCAGTTTATATGAATTGGAAAATGGGATCTAAGATATTGATGGTGTCGATATGCTTAAACCCCTATAGTTCCGACGATACTGTCGTGAGCAAAATCTACAAGCTTGCTAAGTATTTAACTAATTCAAAAGCATCAGCTGAGTTGCTAGCCCCTGGATTTACTGCATACTTTTTTCATCAAGGATATGAACTTTTATTTCCTGGGATTCATTGTTCCTTGGAACTGTTTGCACTGCATTACCTCAAAAATTCACTGCAAAAATCCGTCCAGGATTTTTTTTACCTAGACGAATTCTAGAAATCATATTTTCAGCTATGTAATGTCTATTTTTTGGAGTTTTTAACAGATGTTGATTATATTTTGCAGAGACAAAAAAATTACGGGGGTGAACAATAAAATTATTGCTTGTCCCTTCTAGATATCTACACCTGATATAGATACATTAAAATTCAACCCCGATTCCATTATTGCCTGAGTGCAGTTAAGAATTTCTGTCAAAACAGCAGTGAATAGAGAAATCTAAGTACATAAAAGACAAATGGAACAACAACAGTTACAAGAGAAAGCCACGTCAATCTTTGGTACTTCAAAAAAGTTGACAATTGAGCAATTAGTTATAGATGGTGTCAGACAAAACCCCAAAGCCAGCGCGATCGCGTCTCCTGGTCACCCTCCACTGACATACGCGCGCCTTTATGATCAGATCCAAAATATCAGTGCAACTTTAAATGCGATGGGATTGGGAGTGGGCGATCGCATTGCGATTGTGCTACCCAATGGCCCAGAGATGGCGGTTACCTTCTTGGCGATAGCTATTTGCGCTACTAGTGCGCCTCTAAACCCGGCTTATAGTGCAGCGGAATTTGACTTTTATTTAGGAGATTTAAATGCAAAAGCACTGATTGTGCAATCAGGAATCGATTCTCCAGCAAGACAAGTTGCAGCGGCCCGTAATATTCCAATTATTGAACTAGTGCCAGAGTTGGCAGCAGAGGCAGGAATCTTTCAGCTCGTAGGAGAAACTAATTTACCTCCAGTAGAGCGCACTAGTAATAATAACGAGGATATCGCCCTCGTATTACACACATCAGGAACAACTGCCAGACCCAAAATAGTGCCCCTGACACAGGCCAATTTGTATGCATCAGCGCAAAACATTAAAAAGACACTCTCATTGCAGCCAAGCGATCGCTGCTTGAACGTCATGCCCCTATTTCATATTCATGGGCTAAGTACAGTATTTTCTTCCCTAGCTGCCGGAGGTAGTGTAGTCTGCATTCCTAACTTTGATGCAGCCAAGTTTTTTGAGTGGATGAAACAGTGGCACCCCAGCTGGTACACAGCTGTACCAACTATTCATCAGGCGATTTTAGCAGAGGTGGAAGCTCACCGTAGTACCGTCAAAAAATACCCACTGCGTTTTATTCGCTCTGCATCCTCAGCATTACCACCACAGGTAATGCAGGCGCTAGAACAGTCATTTAACGTGCCAGTGATTGAAGCCTACGGCATGACGGAAGCTTCCCCACAAATTACCTCTAATCCCCTACCACCACAAAAGCGGAAATTATATTCAGCAGGTCTTGCTGCTGGTCCAGAAGTGGCAATTATGGATGAAGAGGGAAATCTGCTGACAAATGGTGAACCTGGAGAAGTTGTCATCCGGGGCAGTAATGTCATGCTCGGTTATGAAAACAATCCCACAGCGAACTTAACTGCCTTTACTAATGGATGGTTTAGGACTGGAGACCAAGGCTATCTAGATAATGAAGGTTACTTATTCATTACAGGAAGGCTGAAGGAACAAATTAATCGCGGCGGCGAGAAAATTTCCCCCAGGGAAGTAGATGAAGTATTACTAGACCACCCAGCAGTAGCCCAAGCAGTAGCTTTTGCAGTTCCTCACCCTACCCTTGGTGAAGATGTGGCAGCAGCAATTGTGCTGGGGACAAATGCTTATGTTACCGATAGAGAAATTCGTGAATTTGTTGCTACTAGATTGGCTGAGTTCAAAGTTCCCACTCAGATAGTATTTGTAGCAGAAATTCCCAAAGGTTCCACAGGCAAACTCCAGCGTATTGGTTTAGCACAAAAGCTCAAAGAGCAATTGCTGGCGAATTTTGTTGCACCCAGAACTGAGTTAGAAAAGGTAATAGCACAAATCTGGGCTGAGGTTCTCAATCTCAAGCTGGTAGGAATTTACGATAATTTCTTTGCTTTAGGCGGTGACTCTTTGCTGGCGCTACGTCTGTTCAACAAAATTGAGCAGAAATTAGGCTACAGTCTGCCTATGTCTACCTTGATTCAAGCAGCAACAGTTGAACAACTGGTAAATATTATTAGTGACGTAGAATCTTCAGCTCCTTGGTCACCCTTGGTAGCGCTTCAGCCACAGGGTTCTAGACCACCAGTATTTTTGATTCATGCAGTTTGGGGTAACGTACTATTCTATCGAGATTTAGTGTCTTATTTGCACCCCGAGCAACCAGTTTATGGTCTGCAAGCCAAGGGAATAGATGCCCAACAAGCACCCTTAACTGACTTGAGTGAAATGGCCGCTAACTACATCCAAGAAATCCGTAAGGTTCAACCCAATGGCCCCTATTATATTGGTGGCTATTCCTTTGGCGGCATCGTCGCTTTTGAAATTGCCCAACAACTCCAAGCACAGGGCGAGCAAATTGGTCTACTATCAATATTTGATGTCTCATCACCAGGTTACTCTAAACCCGCTCCCAACTCAGGTAATACCAGCTTTTTCCATCTACAGAAACTGTTGAGTTTGAACATCAAAGACCAGTTAAGTTATGTCTGGGAGAGGATGTTTTGGCATTTGCAGATTGGCAAGGCAAGCGCGTTTTATCGCCTGTATCTGCATTATATTAAACGCTCACTACCAGACCTGCGGCTGTTGGAAGTAGCTTTGGCCAATAATAAAGCCGGTAAAAGCTATCTCCCGTCAATCTATCCAGGTCAAGTGACTCTGTTCCGCGCTAGTCAGCAAAATGTTGGGTTAGATGTGGACTTGGAATTAGGTTGGGGTAAGCTAGCATCTGGCGGAGTGGAAGTTGATCATTTTCCTGGCGATCACACTTCCCTAATGCACGAACCTAACGTCCAGATGCTCGCTCAAAAATTCCAGGAATACTTGGATAACACACAATTATTGCAATACAGTTCAGTTAAGAAACCGTAGGTAGGGAAGTTATCATCAGGGTTGGAACGAAAGATCTGGCAATGCTCAACGCCAATTGCGTCTCCTGCCGGAGACGCAACGCGTAGCTTGCTGCTCTAGTAGGAATACACCGACGCACTGGCTCCCCTACAAAAATTGTTCATATTTGATTAATGAATCGGTCTTCTAGTCTGGGTATTCTGCGATCGCTTGCTTGTTTAGATCACACTGACTGGGTAGGCTCGGATTGCTGCATCCACTGTCGCAATTGTTAACTTATTTTGTAACGCTTGACAGATAAGTATTCTATCAAATGGATCGCGATGAAGTGGTGGTAGTTGAGCCAATTGGACAACACTACTTTCATCAATAGCAAGGCTGGTAATTTTATGCAAATCACGCTGTCTTGGCAGATATGTTTCAGGTGTCTCTGGCAAAGGCAGCTTGCCTAATTGATACTTGATAATCGACTCCCACACGGAAATAACACTCAAGTAAGCCGCGTTATCTGAGTCACGAATTGCATCTCGAATATCTGTTGATAACCGACTGTCACCACTGATAAACCAGAGGAAGATATGCGTGTCTATGAGAATTTTCATTTGCTCTCGAATGCGCTCAAAATCTCTTCCGGTAAAGGCGCATCAAAATCATCGGGTACTGTGAACTCGCCAGCACATAAGCCGAATGGTCGTAGCTGCTTACTCCCTGATGAGATCGGTCTAAGTTCAGCAATTGGCTTATCGGCTTGAATAACCAGAAAAGTTACACCAGCTTCCACCTGACGCAGATACTTCAAGGGATCGCGCTGAAGTTCATCAATTGTTACATTCAACATACAAAGCAAATTTATATAGGCTGATGAGCGATGTCCTACCTGACTCGATTGTAGTTGAGTGCGTTGTCTTAAGTTTGCGATCGCTCCTACCCACCAAATCAAAAACTAGTTTTGTCCGCTTTGCAACTTCACTAGCGGCTTGAACAGCTTGTCATAACGGGATTGTTAAGCTACGCTGCTAACAATCGACTGGGAAGAAATGTACTTCAACCTAAAACATATTTCATCACTAAAATAAGGATAGATGCAAGAGCAGAAAACGAAAGTATTAGTTCAAATTTTTGAAAGTGATTGCCTGTTGCTGGCTTTAGATAACTTTCTGGAAATAATGGTTCACCGCTGTCATCAAAAACATTGGAGTCATAGAGTTGTAAGGATTTTTCCACACGAGATGAAATCTTCATTGTATTTATAAATCCCTTTCTAATATCCATAAGAATTAGTAGATTTCCAATCCAAAATACTAGAATAATGCAAATAAAAAGAATTGTTTCTGGTAACGAAGGCTTCGATTGTTTTTGAACAATCATCCTATAAAAACTGTAAACAGAGTTATTGCAGTACTCACAATGCTGAAAACCCTATTTCGCATCTCTTTTAAGCTTTCTTGTGCTGTAATTCGCAATGAAAGCAAAATTTGCGTTTTTTCACTATCCATCGACTCTCCTCATAACTCTCGCATATACAGCGCTTCCGGCTATTATGAAATGCAGTTTTCCTCTTGCCTCTCTCCTATCATAGCTTTCATCTTTGAGGATGTACCTCATAGCTGCCGGAAGTGCTGTAACCCTGAGATCGCACTATTTCAAATAATTTTCTTCTTGGCGAGCCAATCATTGTAAGTATACTTAGATACGTATTTACGTAAGTATCTCAAGCACTCTAAGACTTAAACTCATTCACTAACAACACTTTAGTTTATATAAACAATTTACATACGTCAATTTATAGTAATTTTTATACCCTTATCGCTGTCAATTATTTTTGCCTTGCGAGCGCTAATCCATAACGATTAAAAATAGCAAATTAGCTTTTCCAAAGAGTTCTGCTTCTAAACATCAAATTCCATGACTCTTGCCAATTACCCAATTACGCCGGAAAAACCGCGCTAAAGCAGATTCTTCTAATGATAAATAAATAGGTCTTCCGTGGGGACAGGTGCGGGGGTTACGAGTGCGTTGCCATTGATCTAGTAATGTTTGCATCTCTGGCAAACTCATCGGTGTACCATTACGAATAGCACTGCGACAAGCAACGGCGACATGCGCTGCTTGTAAATCGCCACCTAAACTGAGTTCTAAAATGGCATCGGCACAGTCTTCTCGCTGCTGCAACATTGCAGGTAGATTCCGAACTGCCCAAAGTTGTTCGCCAAAGGTTTCTATATCTAAACCGATGCGTTGTAATTGTGCTACTTGTTTTGGGGATAGTTGATAGAGAATTATTGCCGGTTCGACGGGGATAAATTGCCAGTTATCGCATAATTGCTCATACAAAACTCGTTCATGGGCAATGTGCTGTTCTACTAACCAAACGCCCTCAGAATGTTCCACCACAATATAAGTGTTGCTGACTTGAGCAACAGCTTTTAAAGAGTAAGGTGTGCTGAGTTCTGTTAGCGGTAGCGGGGCGTTTAGCCCGTGCTGATTATTATCTCCTTCGCTGGGATTTTTAGGATTGAAATTGTAGCCACCTTTAGCTTCTGCGGCTTTGAGTAATTTACTAACTCGTGTGATATGAACTGCTTCTTTAATATTGGCAGAACTAAGGCGGAGTGCTTGATCAATTCCTTGGGTAACTTGTTCTTGCCAATAACCGATTTCATTCAAGTAAATTTCGGTTTTGGCTGGGTTGCGATTCCAGTTAATTTGGTCTGGGGAAATGGCAAGATGTAAGAAACAAACTGGATAGCGATCGCGTGGTAATGTCCGATGAAATGCTGCGAGGATTGTTTGCTCTAGTTCTGCTGACTTCACCATCCGGCCGTTCATCGCTACACGTACCCAATCTGGACGATGACGATGACAGCGATCGGGTAATCCTACCACTAATGTGAGTGCTGAGTTGTGAGTTGTGTAAAGCCCTGCGGGTATGGCTGCGCTTAGAGTGGTAGCGGGGCGTTCAGCCCGTTCTGTGTTAGGAGGGTTGGGTAATTCTAATTTAACCTCTTGCAAGTCAGCTTCTTTAACTTGCGGTAGAAACTGCGGTAGTAATTTTTTGCTTGTGGTAGCTGGATAGATAGTAAACCAATCATGGTCATTTTGTTGCACTTGCCAGGTAACTTGAGGGTGACACAGTGCAATTTGTTGAATTGTTGCTTGTACAGCTTTCATTTGCTGTGCTGGTGTGGGTAATCCCTGACGACGCGCTGCACAATTGGCGAATAAATTCGATACTGTCACCACTGTACCAGGAGCGATCGCAACTACTTCTACTTGGTCAACTTTCCCGCCATCACTATAAACAACCCGCCATCCCCAATTTTCACCCGCAGTCCGACTCAAAATTTCTAAATTTGACAAATTCGTCAAACTGTGCAGCGCTTCACCACGAAATCCCAAACTCCTAATTTTCCACAAATCTGCACAACTATAAATTTTACTGGTGCTGTGGGTTGCTGCGGCTTTTTGCAAGTCATCTAAGTTCATTCCGCAACCGTTGTCAGCTACGCGAACTCGCCACTGCTGCGGCCATAGAGAAATTACAATTCTCGTCGCGCCTGCATCTAAGGAATTTTCTACTAATTCCCGCACGACAGAAGCTAAAGAGTCGATGACCTCTCCAGCTGTAATTAGATATACAACTTCTGTTGGTAAAGCGTGAATCGTAGATGTCATAAATTACAGTCTAGGCGAATAGCCAACCACTGAATAGAATAAGCAATTTGGTTTGCTATTCAACAAAATTTTTATTAATTGTAAAGAAATATCGCTCAAAATTAGATCAGAACTTACGTAATTGGTACAAATCAGTGGAGTCACAAAATGGCCACCTACTATGACTCAATAGCCCAGCAATATAAAAAATCCAAACAATTACCGTTTCGCTTGCATATTGAACGTTATACATACTTTAATCTGCTTGATAATCTATTGGGAAAATCAGTGCTTGATCTGGCCTGCGGTGAAGGATTTTATACTAGACAATTCAAACTTCAAGGTGCAGCACAGCTGATAGGAGTCGAAATTTCTGAAAAAATGATTGAACTGGCAAGACAGGAAGAAGCCAGAGAACCTCAAGAAATTAAATATATTCTTGGTGATGTATTTGAAATTGGTGAAATTGGCAGCTTCGATCTAGTGGTGGCTTCCTATCTACTAAATTACGCCCAAACGAGAAAGCAACTACTGAAAATGTGTCAGAACATATTTACCAACCTGAAACCTGGTGGTCGTTTTGTCACTATTAACAATAATGACTCCCAATCCCCTTCGTCCTATCTCTCAACTCAAAAGTATGGATTTATCAAAAGCATAGACTCACCAATAATTGAAGGCACGCCTATAAAATACACAATCTCTGCTGGTGAGCAAAAATTCAGCTTCTATAACTATTACCTCGGCACAGCTATTTATGAATGGGCATTCCGGAATGTCGGGTTCAAAGAGGTTCGCTGGCAAAAACCAATAGTCTCCCCTGAGGGGGTAGAAGAATTTGGTCAAGAGTTTTGGCAGGATTTCCTTGACTGTATGCCTATAGTTGGAATTGAATGTCTAAAATAACCGTGTCAATTTTAGATTTTAGATTGCAAGTGGTTTAAATCCAAAATCAGCAATCCAAAATCCAAAATTGTTTTACTCAACGCTTTTCCCACAAGTGATTAATTATTCCCTCATTGCCAAAACTTTCGGTAGTTCAGGTTTGAGTAACCCATTCAACAGTGATGCAGGACGTTCACCGTATGGCCACGCAAAAGCGTGACGAAAAGCTGCATCCTGACAAGCTTGTAACTGTTTAAAGTTAATAATGTCGTATGTCAAGAGATTTTCATACTCAAATGGCAGACGGACATTATGTAAACCTGCGTTATCAGTACAAATAGCAATGTCTACCCCGGCTTCAAAACATCGGTCAAAAACTAACTTCAGTTGCCGGATATCCTGTAAAGTACCAGTTTTGATGTAAGTTGTGGGGCAAACTTCCAAACACTGTCCCCTTTTAGCTACATCTGGAAGTAACTCAGGATACAAAAGAGGAATTTGAATGCCATGCCCAATCCGCTTCAGATAAGGTAACAGTTGGGTGTAACAACCGGCGGTAGTTTCGTAAAGGTGTCCTGTGGTGTTAATACCTAAAGAGCAGGCATAATCATAGAGGTTAATCCATTCTTCTAAACGTTCTGCATAGTAGCTATCACCCCCAGCTATATCTACTGCACAAACATAGTGCTTACTTTGCGCCGCTAAATCAATAATTGCCTTATTCACGTCATAAGGTAGGCGGGAGTGCATACAGAGAATTTGGCTAGTCACAATTGGATATTCTTCCAACTGACTAGCTTTGCCAACAACTTCGACAATTTCTGCCATCTTGTCAATTCTTTGGGATTGACTCAGATGTTCAGGTGTCCGTAAATAAGGGGTGTAGCGCAGTTCCAAATAAGCCAAATTCTCAAATATATAAGCACCCCGTAACAACCGATAGATAAAGTAAGGCAAAGTCTCTACAGTCTGCACACTTTCTACCAGGGTATGCAATTCTAAATATTCGTCTAGGGTGTTACGCGGCTTTGTATAAAAGTCTTCAAATTCTGGATAATCAGCAAAGCGGGAAATTAACTCAGAGGTATGTCTCTCGAAATATCGCCATAACACACGAGGTACAACCGAACCGCCCAAATGCCGATGCAATTCAGCGTATAAAGCCATAGTGGTGTTTTCCGGAGAAATTTTACTAATCTTAACAAGAACTTAGAGGAAAAAAATTTATATCTCTAGGGAGATTGTGTAAAGATTTCTAGGTAATTGGTAACGAGGATTTCTCCCCTGCTTCCTTGTCCTCCTTGTACCCAGTTGGTGACGAACGAACTCAGCACGGGCTAAACGCCCCGCTAACAGGACTCACAACTCAGGACTTTTATTCTAGCAATTGTCTGCAATAACTCTTTGCTAGTAAAGGATTTAGCTATAAATGCCCTGACACCCATATCAGTAGCTTCCTTGATGTTCTGATTTGATCACAGTCCGCTCAGGGCAATAATTTTGACATGGAGATTAATTTTTTTAAGCTGCGAATTGCGATCGCACCATCGATTAAAGGTATCATCGTATCTAGCAATATTACACTCATTTGCTGCTGATGTTGAGCATAAATTGCTACCCTTTTAATTCTACTCAAGAATATCAAAAGGAAAGTTATTTAAACTTAGTTAGCTATTAGTAGATATATTTAAAAAACTGACGCTTCAGTAATTAGCAATCGTTAGTCTGTAGATAAGTTACGTATAAGCTGCGGTAATACAGACACCGAATAATAAATTTTTTGGTATTACCATAACCTTTGACTAACCTCATGAGTAAGTATGTACTCGTCAAGTCATATCAGCTGACTTAGTTGCTTGCTGCTGGCTAATAAATTTGGTCTAATTAATATTTTGCAATTTTCTTGACATAAGTTACATAATGTGTGAATAATTATTGTTTGTGGAAACTTTAGCTCTATAAAATAAAAGCTTGGCTAACGTCATTGTCATAGGTGCCCAGTGGGGCGATGAAGGAAAAGGTAAAATAACTGACTTACTCAGCCGCTCCGCAGATGTTGTTGTACGTTACCAAGGGGGTGTCAATGCCGGACACACAATTGTAGTTAAAGGTCAAACCTTTAAGTTACATTTGATTCCCTCTGGTATTTTGTATCCAGATACCGAATGCATTATCGGTTGTGGTACAGTAATCGATCCCAAAGTTTTGATAGCAGAACTTGATCAACTAGAAACATTAAATATTTCTACTAATAATCTGCTAATTTCCGAGACTGCCCACGTCACTATGCCTTACCATCGATTAATCGATCAGGCATCAGAGGAGCGTCGGGGAAGCCACAAAATCGGCACTACGGGAAGAGGTATTGGCCCCACGTATGCTGATAAATCTGAGCGTACAGGCATCAGAGTTTTAGATCTGATGGACTCCCAGGGTTTACGCGATCAGTTAGAATGGACGATTAATTATAAAAACGCAATTTTAGAAAAGCTTTACAACTTACCTCCCCTTGACCCAGAAGAGGTAATTAAAGAGTATCTGGGGTATGCTGAACGCTTGCGTCCTTATGTCGTTGATAGTTCGCTGAAAATATATGATGCGATTCTCAAGCGGCGTAATATTTTGTTTGAAGGCGCACAAGGGACGCTACTAGATCTAGATCATGGCACTTATCCCTATGTCACATCATCTAACCCTGTAGCCGGGGGGGCTTGCGTTGGCACCGGCTTAGGGCCGACAATGATTGACCGGGTAATTGGGGTGTCAAAAGCTTACACAACGCGAGTTGGTGAAGGGCCTTTCCCAACCGAACTACAAGGTAAATTGGGAGAAATGTTGTGCGATCGCGGTGCTGAATTTGGTACAACTACTGGTAGGAAGCGTCGCTGCGGCTGGTTTGATGCTGTAATTGGTCGCTATGCCGTGCGGATTAACGGTATGGACTGTATAGCAATCACCAAACTAGATGTCCTCGATGAATTAGAGGAAATCAATGTTTGTATCGCCTACGAAATCGATGGCGAACGTTGCGAACACTTCCCCACCAGTGCGCGTCAATTTGCCCGGTGTCGTCCCATCTACAAAACCTTACCAGGTTGGCAAGTGTCCACAAGTCACTGTCGCAGCCTGGAAGAATTGCCACAGCAAGCCCTAGACTATCTAAAATTCTTAGCAGAATTGATGGATGTCCCGATCGCGATCGTTTCCTTAGGAGCTAGCCGCGATCAAACCATAATTGTAGAAGATCCCATCCACGGGCCCAAACGTGCTTTGTTGCAAGCTGACGGTACTCCTGTCTCCTTACTCAGCGCATAGCGCTAGTCTTAGTTGTTTGTCATGAGTCATTAGCAAATGACAAATGACCAATGACAAAGCGCAAAGTCGAGCCACTGCGTTCCTGAGCCACCCCCGTGCGGAGAGAAGTTTGAGCGGAGGTTTCCTCCGCTCAAAGCTTCGGAGGGTTCCAAGAGTTGAGGGGAGTGGCGTGTCGCCCTGCGTCGGAAAGCATGTGGCGTTGAGCGGAGGAAACCTCCGCTCAGACGGCAGTTCCTTTAAGCGGGGGAACCCCGCCACCGGACTGCCTCAACTTTGTAAGAATGACAAATGACCAAAGATAATTTATAACTAACAACTTGTATGCCTCTTACAGTCGAATGTCAAAAGCGACCAGAAGGTAGCAAATCAAAAGCTTTGCGCCGTTCTGGAGAAATACCTGCAAATTTGTATGGTCACAAAGGTACAGAGTCAATTTCCCTGACTATTAATGCCAAAACTGTTGAGCGCTTGCTCAAAACAGCTTCAGTTAACAATACCTTAATTGATTTAAACGTTACTGATGTACCTTGGCGAGGCAAAGCCCTGCTAAGGGAACTTCAAGTTCATCCAGCCAAAGGTACGCCTTACCACCTCAGCTTTTTCGCGGTAGCAGGTCACGGTGAAACTAATGTAAAAGTGCCTCTGCGTATTGTAGGTAATGCTGTAGGTGTTAAACAAGAAGGTGGTTTTTTAGACACTGTAATCACTGAATTACAAGTGAGTTGCTTGCCTGAAAATATACCAGATGTTATTGAAATTGATGTGTCTAATATGCAAATTGGAGACAGTTTGCGTATCCATGAGTTAGTTTTACCTCAAGGTGTGACACCTCTAAGTGAAGCCGAACAAGTTGTGGTCAGCGTTTCGCAGCCGCAAATCAGTGCTGCTGCTGAGGCTGATGCTGAAACAGAGAGTCAAACAGTCTCAGAAGCTTGATAAAGTATGTAATAATTTTTGATGATACCAGGGGGAAACTCCTGGTTTTTTTGTGTTTTAACTATACAGGACGCAGCAAAAAAAGATGACAGAAGCGACTCTTCCAGTCTTAATTCAGCAAATGTTGCAGCCTGGATTTTATCCTCATGCCGTCTCAGAACCCATTCAACTGATTCAAACCCATGTTTCCTATGTGCTGCTAACTGGCGATTATGTCTATAAATTGAAAAAGCCTGTGAATTTTGGCTTTTTAGACTACTCAACTTTAGAAAAGCGGCAGCATTTTTGCCACGAAGAATTGCGGTTAAATCAGCGAGGTGCAGGAGAACTGTATTTAGAAGTTTTACCTCTGACTCTAGAAGGTGAGCAGTACCATTTGGAAGGAACAGGTGAAGCTGTAGAATATGCGCTGAAAATGCGCCAGTTTCCCCAAGAAGCATTATTTAGCAGCTTATTTGAACAGGGTAAGTTAAATGAGACACACCTGGAAGAATTGGGACGGGTAGTAGCTCAATACCATGCCAAAACTGAGACAAATGATTATATTCGGAGTTTTGGTGAAGTACCGCAAGTCCGGGCTGCGTTTGATGAAAATTATGAGCAAACCGAGAAATACATCGGTGGGCCTCAGACTCAGGTACAGTTTGACGAAACTAAAACATACACCGAGCGTTTTTTTGCAGAACGCCCAGAATTATTTGCTAATAGAATTCAAAATAACTATATTCGCGAGTGTCATGGAGATTTACACCTGAGAAATATTGCTCTGTGGCACGATAAAATCATGCTGTTCGACTGCATTGAATTTAATGAACCGTTTCGTTTTGTCGATGTCATGTTCGATATTGCTTATGCGGTTATGGATTTGGAAGCACAGCAGCGAAAAGACCTGAGTAATGCCTATTTAAATACTTATGTAGAGCAAACTGGCGATTGGGAAGGATTACAGGTGTTGCCCATATATTTAATTCGTCAGTCTTATGTAAGAGCAAAAGTAACTTCATTTTTGTTAGATGATCCTGGTGTACCAGTGGCGGTAAAGGAAGAGGCGACAAAAACAGCAGCAAAATATTACCAGCTAGCGAGTGAGTATACTAAACCCAAACAAGGACAACTGATGATCATGTCGGGTGTTTCTGGTTCTGGTAAAAGTACCACAGCACGATATTTAGCCCGTCAACTCGGAGCAATTCACGTTCGCTCAGATGCAGTACGAAAACACTTGGCGGGAATTCCCCTCATGGAACGGGGTGGGAATGAAGTATATACACCCGAAATGACGCAGAAAACTTATGCACGGCTGCTGGAATTAGGAACTATACTGGCTAATCAAGGATTTTCAGTAATTTTGGATGCCAAATATGACCGACAACAGTTACGCCAAGAGGCGATCGCCCAAGCCCAAAAACAGCAAATCCCTCTCCAGATTGTCCAATGCACAGCACCCCTAGAAGTTGTGCAAGAGCGTCTGCTCAAGCGTACTGGAGATATTGCTGATGCTACCGCCGATTTACTAGCATCCCAAATCCAACAATTTGAACCATTCACCGACACAGAAAAACCCTACCTGAAGATTTTTGATACAACTCAGCCACAACAGGCACAATTAAAAGAAATAATTCGCTAATAGCCTTGTTTATCTCATGGCACAGAAAAAAGATTTTTTGAATGTTTCGCCAGGCTTCCTATCACAACTGATATTTGGCTTAATTTTAACCCTTGTATTAAGGATGACAGGGTCTTCACTAGCCCTGAGCATCTTTTTAGGAATAATGGGTGGTTTCACTATCGGCTGGATCACCGCAGCCGGCAAGACTGGTGCCCAACCTCAATCCGTAGCTTCTTCTGATGGTATTGATGCGGCACTGAAATATTGGTTATTGTTCTTGGTTGGCTTTAGTTGGTTAGGATATCCAGCACCCATGAGTATCTTATTGGGGGCACTGGGTGCTTTAGGTGCAGGCTGGATGATTGCTTGGTGGGGAAGTAAGGAAGAAACTAGAACTCAGTTACCACTGGAAGCCACAGAAGATGCTGAGGACGAACAACCAAGCGCTAGAAGCAATATCAAGCGCACAAGAAAAACAGCCCGACGTTTCCGCCGTACACCTGGAGGTATCAATTTAAAGTTTTGGGAACGGTAGAATTTGGTAATTTGTTAAGGGTCAAAAGTCAAGAGTCAAGAGTCAAGAGTTAAGAGTCAAGAGTCAAGAGTCAAGAGTCAAAGGTCATTTTTTCCGATTACCCATTACCAATTACCAATTACCCATTACCAATTCCCAGAATGTTCTTATATCTCTCCAAGTTGCTACCGCTATTTTTCTATCCTTTGGGATTAGCTGCCATCAGCTTGGTAGTAGCATTGATAACATTATGGAAACGACCGCGCACGGCGGCGATCGCAATTGCTGTAGCGCTATTTTTATTGCTATTTTGCAGTAATGCTTGGATATCTAACTTACTGGTGCGATCGCTCGAATGGCAAAATACTGCAACTGCCCAAATACCTAATGCAGAAGCAATTGTGGTTTTGGGTGGTGCTACTAAATCAGCTTTTTGGCCCCGCCCTGGTGCCGATTTAAGCGAACAGGGCGATCGCGTGATTTATGCCGCTCAACTATATCGCCAACAAAAAGCGCCGATAATTATCCTCAGTGGTGGTCGGATTGATTGGCGTGGTAGTGGTACTTCCGAATCAGCAGATATGGCAGCTATTCTTACGTCTATTGGCATACCCTCTGCCGCCATTGTCCAAGAACCTGATTCGCTCAATACTCATCAAAATGCCGTGAATGTCAAGAAAATTTTGCAATCACGTAACATTCGGAGTGTATTGTTAGTTACTTCGGCAATGCATATGCCGCGATCACTCAAAATTTTTCAGCGTCAAGGGATTGAGGTAATTCCGGCACCTACAGATTTTCTCGTCAGTCAAGGCGAAATGCAGGAACTTGGTAGCAGCCCTAAAGCCGCTATCTTGAATTTGCTACCTGATACTGACAACTTAAACGATTTTACTAGCGCTTTAAAAGAATACCTTGGGCTTTTTATATATAGTTTGCGTGGTTGGTTATAAAAGAGTGCTGAGTCCTGAGTTGTGAGTTGTGAGTGGTAAGCAGTACTGTCAGTTTCGGAAGTTTAATTTCCAATCGCTATAATTTCAATAATCACGAGCTTTAATGTCGGAATTAGAGTCAATCTTCAAAATGGCAACTATCGCAAAAGTCGCAGAGGGGTATTCTAACTCTTGACCCTTGACCTTTGACCTTTGACTCTTAACTCCTATTAAATCCCTCAGGAATCAGCACTCCCTGATATTATGTCTAAAAATTTACCTTATATTATTCCTGCCGCTCCCGCCGAAGTTGAAGAAACTTTTGCTGCTTATCAAACAACTCACCAGTTTTACCATGAAGTTAGGGAGCGCTCAGAATTTCGGCAGCATTGTGAGTGGTACTACACAACAGCAATGCGCCACCGTCAAGAGCTAGAAAAAATGCGCGGCGAACTGAATATTCTGCGATGGTTTCGCCGCTCCTAAAGTATTTATCGAGAATTTGGGTTTAAAATCCCGTAGTTCTACGACGGCTTTACTTTCTTGACTGTTTAGATTATCATAGTAGTGTTAGTTTGGTAAATGCAATGTTAAAAGCCTACAAGTACAGAATCTATCCGACTAGCGAGCAAGCAATATTGCTTGCCAAGTCCTTTGGATGTGTACGTTGGTTTTACAATTTTGCGCTTAACCTAACTAGTGAAACTTACAAGGCAACAGGCAAAGGATTAAGTCGTAATGACATCATCAATCTGTTGCCTGGTTTGAAAAAAGAATATGAATGGTTAACACAACCACCTTCACAGTGTTTGCAGCAAGTAGCATTAGACCTATCCAGTGCCTTTTTGAACTTCTTTGAGAAACGAGCAAAATACCCAAATTTTCAGAAAAAAGGACAAAAGCAATCTCTTCGTTTCCCTCAGCAAGTAAAGCTAGATGGTGACTATCTCACCTTACCAAAGCTAGGTAAAGTTTACTGCAAAGTATCCCGTAGCCCATCGCTTAAGCTAAAATCTGTTACGGTATCACTAACTCCATCAGGAGAATATTACGCTTCCTGTCTCTATGATGACGGTAAAGATAAACCTGTTTCTTCGTCACAAGGCAAAGCTATTGGTGTAGACATGGGGATCACCCATTACGCTATTACCTCCGATGGGACAAAGCATGGGAATCCTAAATATTACCGTAAATATGAGTTGAGGCTAGCCAAAAGACAGAAATCATTTAGCCGTAAACAAAAAGGGTCTAAAAACCGCAACAAGGCACGAATTAAAGTTGCTAGAGTTCACTCAAAAATTACTAGATGTCGTGCAGATTTTTTACACAAACTAAGTCGTAAATTAGTTGACGAAAACCAAGTCATGGTTGTAGAAAATCTGGCAGTTAAAAACATGGTGAGCCAGCGCGTTGGGCGGCTCTGCCGACTTGAAGCGACTGGCGAACCCGTAAGGGTTAGAAACTCCAAGTTAGCCAAATCAATTAGTGACGCTGGGTGGGGTCAATTCTGCACCATGTTGAAGTACAAGGCTCTTTGGGAAGGGAAAATTTACATTGAAGTAGATAGATTTTTCCCTAGTTCAAAAACTTGTAGTAACTGCCTACATCAAGTAGATAACCTTAGTTTAGATATTCGTAGTTGGCAGTGTGCCAAATGTAAAACAACTCATGACAGGGACATTAATGCAGCTATCAATCTCAGAGATGAAGGTTTACGACTTTTGGCGGGAGGGCATCTCGCTACTGCTTCTGGACAACGTGTAAGACCATCTAAAGGCACTGCTTTTAGGGGCAATGTTGGCTGAAGGAAGAATCCTCGCACCTTTCGGTCGAGGAGTTGTCAAATGATTTCTAACTCATTTTCACGTAGGTGTGCTTTAAATTTTTTACTAAACTTGACTAAGATTGGCAGATTAGCACTTACCGGTCTACCTTGCCATTGGGTGACGATAGCCGCGATTTCGCCTTCTGAGCCTTGAAGGTCAAAAGCCTGACTCCGATGTTCAGGATGGTGGTAGACTACTACCGATTCTTTAACACGAACGCGATCGCCAACTTTCATAACAACTTTTACACCTAGCTTTTCCTGTTCCACAAGTATCTCCACAGCCATCCCTTACTGAACTTGCTTTTTTGAAAAATAGACTGCTATCAACAGTCATGCTTTAGATCACATCTGTACAGACTGCCTGTTCAATGCCTCCATAACTGCTATACGAATAAAGCCTGCCTATGCAGGCTTTATTGTTGATTAATTAGCAACATCCGATTTCCCTGGTGCTTTAACAACAGGTCTAATTTTTTTATTTTCAGTTAGCTTTTCATCCTCCCACAGTTACACAAACTCTTACAAAGAGCTTGTCAAAAGCGGAGTTGACCAAAGGGGCTACCTGATGGTTAGAAAATCTACACCATGATTGCCTGCTCAGTGAACTTATCCACTTTCACTGGTGCCTTTGACACGCTTTTGTTGAGGATGAGCGGCCTCGCGGGCAAGCAAAACCCGCTTTAGCTGTTATTGTGCGCTTTAACGCCAAGTCTCATTCTACAACAAGTTGGCATTCTGATTGGGGATTGGGGATTGGATAATAATCTATAACGCTTGACCCTTGACCTTTGACCCTTGACCCTTGATCCTTGACCCTTGACTTATTTAGGACATACCTGCTGTACGCTTGGGGGAAGTTGGCGACAGATTTGCTGGAATGTTTGTGGTTGAAGTTGCGATAAAAGGAATAATCCTATAGTTGTACCACCCAAAAGTAACAATAATAATCCGCCAACCAGTACAGCAGGCTTGCCTCGGCTTGGTTTTTGGATTGGGGTTGCGATCGCTTCTTCGGCTGTAATGTCCAAATCCAGCAGGACGGGTGAACTGTCTGCGAAGGCTTCTTCGGTTTTTTCTGGTTCTATAATTTCTACTTGTGGCTGTTTATAAGTCAAAGACACTAAGTATTCTCGTGAAATGCCGTAATGGGTCATCACGACAGATGTATTGTCATGACCATTTTTCTGATTGGCTAAGTTAATCCAGCGCTGGAGCGCATCTTCAAGAGCGAGTTTTCCTGTTAACGCTGGAACTGCGTATTGCTGCCAGGATTGTTCTACCCAGTTATTGTCACTTAAACCATCGGAACACAACAGCAAGATGCCATCTTCTTCCAAAATGAAGCGCTTGATTTCAATCCGTAGGGATTCAGCATCTCTGGTTCCCAATGCTTGGGTGAGGGCAGTTGCGTCTGGTCTCATTAAAGCTTGACGATATAAATTGCGCGCATAGCGTACTTCTCGCGCTGCTACATCATCATCTACGGTTAGTAATTGACAGTAATTGCGGGTAATCCAATAAGCACGGCTATCGCCAACACTAGCTAGGTAAAGTTCATGGGCATTTTTAGATTCCTTACCAGAGGTCGTCTGCACTCGTTGCGGCACTTGCAATGCCATCACGAGGGTTGTAGCCATGCGTTCTCTACCTTGGCGGTTTTGCTCGTCGTTACGGGCACAAATCACGTTATTGACTACCCGTAAGCTGGCTTCTAGTTGTTCTACGAATAAGTCTGGCTTGACAATTTCGCCTTCTTGTGAAATTTCTGCTAATAAGGCACGGATTTGCAATTTCAAGGATTGTACTGCCAATTGACTAGCTATTTCACCGCCTTGATGACCGCCAATGCCATCGCAAACAATCGACAATTGTGGTACTAGGAATTCTTCTAAGTCATCAGCGTTTGCAGGGTAGCAAGCGTCTTCGTTGCGCGTCATTTGGAGTCCAGCATCGGTTGCGCCTACCACTTCCAAGTTGAATGGCAAGTCTGCCGCAGATGATAGTAACAAAGCATTGATTTGAGTGGTAATTTCCTCCAAATCAGCTTCATTTCCACACATCTGCTTGACGATGTTCTGCAATTTTGCGGCTACGGCTGCTTTCGCAGATGCTACCCAAGGCTGCCAAAATTGCCCTAAATCTTGCAAACTCACTAAGTTATCTTGTGTCTGGTGAAGTTCTAACAGACGCACACACCAACCTTGTACCCGCAGGTTGTTTAACATCAGTAAACTATTGGCAACGCCTAATTCTGATAGAGGTTTCCACAGTTGGAGAATCTGCCAAAGCCAATAAACCTGCCTTACCGCCGTTGCTTGTTCCCATGCATCTGCGATCGCCGGATAGATATTTCCTGTTTCTGCGATCGGCACATTTTCTAACAACAGAATATCATCCCCATCTCCTTCAAAGTCGGGAATATATCCATAGGCTTGGGGAATATGCAGTCGCTCATAATACAACCGCAGATAGGGAATCACTTCATTTGGCAATTCTGTTGGGATGTCTGGTAAGAGTCCGGGTTGCGTATCTAACCAAACTTGGTGCGTAATTACCTCATATCTATTTGCCACCGTTGTTCCTGGTGGAATTTTGGCAGCTTTAGGGCCAGTCGCCCAAAGATAGCGATGAACTAAGGCCGTTTGACAATTGGCACAAACGCGGCCCCCCAAAGAATTAATGGGGCTAGTACAGTCTGGATTAATGCAATAAATGACCCGGTGAGTAGAAATCATAATTGTATAAATTTAACGAACAAATTAACTCATGAATTTCAATTACATATTGCTGTCAAATACTTGAAGGCTAGAATAAACTGGATTCGTGTACCTCTGGCTACATCTTGTTACTGAAATTAATCAAAATTGATGGTTAAAATACCATATTTTGCTTTCCGTAAACAGCCAGCCTCTGGCTGGATCTAGTAGGAGAAATACATTTACGCAAATGTAACGTCTTAGGATGGCGCTATGCCAAGTTCTACCGTAATCTGGCTCTTGGCAGGAGCGGTTTTATGTTTAATGGAACTGTTCTTGCCGTCTGCTTTTGTCGCTTTCATGATGGGAATTAGCGCTTTTGTCGTGGCGCTACTGTCTCTATTCATTCTGCGGATTGTATGGCTGCAAGTTGTAGCCTGGCTGCTGCTTTCCACATTCCTAATTGTGGGTTCCCGCAGGTTTTTGCAACCGCGACGACGTAAATCGAACATCCAAGATGCAATTACAGCTGAAACTCTAACAGAAATTCCGGCTGGGAAAACAGGCCGGGTACTATATGAAGGAAATTCTTGGCAAGCAAGATGTGACGATGACAAACTGTGCGTCGCACCTCATCAAAGAGTTTATATTATCCGCAGAGAAGGCACCACCTTGATTGTGATGCCAGAAAACCTGTTGCATTCTTAGTCATTTGTCATTTGTCATTTGTCACTTGGCGTTTGTCCTCCTTGCCTCCAGTCGCTATTCCAAACTCATTACTGACAAATTAGGAGATTCACAATGGAACAGTTCCTTTTGCTAATATTTTTGGCACTTGGTGGTTCTGCGATCGCAGGTTCAGTCAAAGTCATTAATCAAGGTGATGAAGCCTTGGTTGAAAAATTGGGTAGCTATAACAAAAAACTAGGCCCTGGGCTAAACTTTGTTACTCCTTTCCTCGATAAGATTGTTTACAAACAAACTATCCGCGAAAAAGTCTTAGATATTCCGCCACAACAGTGCATTACCCGTGACAACGTTTCGATCACAGTTGATGCCGTAGTTTACTGGCGCATCATGGATATGGAAAGAGCTTATTACAAAGTAGAAAATCTCCAGTCGGCAATGGTGAATTTGGTATTGACTCAAATTCGTTCGGAAATGGGACAACTGGAGTTAGATGAAACCTTTACCGCCCGTTCTCAAATTAATGAACTTCTATTGCGGGATTTGGACATTGCTACTGATCCTTGGGGTGTGAAAGTAACGCGGGTAGAACTGCGAGATATTATTCCCTCTAAGGCGGTGCAGGAATCGATGGAATTACAGATGTCGGCAGAACGGCGCAAACGGGCATCAATTTTAACATCGGAAGGCGATCGCGAATCGGCTGTCAATAGCGCAAGAGGTAAAGCCGATGCCCAAATTCTGGATGCAGAAGCCCGTCAAAAAGCTGTAATTTTGCAGGCAGAAGCTGAACAAAAAGCGATCGTGCTGAGGGCACAAGCTGAACGTCAACAGCAGGTTCTCAAAGCACAAGCTGTTGCTGAATCGGCAGAAATTATTGCCCAAAAAATTAAAAGTAACCCCGAAGCGCACTCAGCGCTGGAATTTCTCTTGGCTTTAGGCTATCTGGATATGGGATCGACAATTGGTAAAAGCGATAGCAGCAAGGTCATGTTTATGGACCCCCGCACTATTCCTGCTACTTTAGAGGGCATAAAATCTATTGTCTCAGATGCTCAAGAGATACCGGGGGTCAATAATAATCGGGGATGAGGGATTGGGGACTGGGGACTGGGGAAGGTGGGGCCCCCTCTGGGGATAAGGGGCGAAGGGGTAATGGGGACTGGGGAGAAATCCCTGTTACCAATTACCAAATGTCAAATTCCCCAATTGATGCTGAAACCAAAATTAGTACCGTCGGGTTCTGCGTTTAAGGTTCCTAAGCCACTTTGTCCAGTTGCATTACTTGCAAAGATGTCCAATCCGAAGCCAGAAATTGGTAAAAAGCGCAACCCAGTACTCCAAACACTTCTTTTACCATCTAAGACAGGAGTAAATTCTCCAATCAATTGCAGCTGATCCCCAATAGCCTGGTTAATTCCTATTCCTACCCCTATACGCCTCGTGTCTCCAAAAAATGCTCCCTTGGGATTAATGGATATGGCAGTTTGGGAACTGAGTTGATAAGCGATAGGCAACTCTACGTATAAAGTTCCATTGAGACCACTTGATTGCAATGTTGTCTCGCTGATCCCTGCAATCTTAGCACTGAGGGTGAGGAGATCGCCTCGTGCTTGATCGAAAAACTTCAGTTTCATTGCACCGCCAATTTTGACTCCTGGCCCAGATATATCTTGCTCAGAAAAGCGATCGCTTGAGGCAAATTGATCAACACTCAGTTCTAACTGTGAATCATCTGTCAAGCCATAGGCTAGGGCAAAACTCGAACTACCATGTGTACCTAGCCCCCCTCTAAGTTGAAATTTGCCGCTTGGTAGGGTATTAGCGCTTGAAAGTGTCAATCCATCAAAGACTAATGTCCGCTCGCGGTAGGAAAGTGGTATGGAGGGAGTATTACCAAAATTAGCTGCATACCCTTGTCCAAAATCAATAACGTGCTTGAAGCGAACTCCCAACAATAAATCATCTCCATCAGGAATAAAGCTCAATAAGCCTGTGGTCGGTGTTGTACCATAACTGTTGGTAGCGTAAACCTCTGCGCTCATTTTGGGATTGAAAGCATAATCTATACCGACAGTCCACAGTAATTTCCGTGTGATAGAGCGGTCTTTGGCAATAAAAGTATTGCCTCCTGGCCCCAAGGGAGTTTGAATATTAGCAAACAAATTCACTCTTTTGGAAGTTTGCCAGCTAAACCCTGTACCAATGTTGAAAAAAGTTCCAAAAAAATCTCCTCCGGCAACTTTCTCCGGAAAGAACACGACTCCAGGAGTGAAATGTATTTGCAGATTTGGTGATGCTTTGTAGGTAATTGGCAACTGCAAAGCGCCAACAGGTGTCACAACAAAAAATTGTTTGTTTGGGCTGTTGTTAAAAACTCCAGCATTTGCAGATATATGTAATAGCTGAAACGTGCCTGCAACACCAACAGCCCAACGATTTTGGTTGATTAATTGATATTTTAACTTGGTACCATAACTTACAGTTGTAAAGTCAGTACGTTGACTTCTCACTGGGTATTTTAGATAATCGTCGAAAATATCGCCTGTAAAACCTATCTGGAAGTTGTCTGTGATTCCCCAATTGATAGCCAACTGATAGGTTTGCAAACCTGTACCCGAAATAGAATTATCCGTTGGCAGAACTTGCAGAAACCCACCTTCTAATTGAACTGCACCCTGTCGTAGTTGATTGGCAGTTTCCAAGTTATGTAATTGGGTTGGCGCTTGTTGCAATGGGGAAAGCGGCACCTGTGTTTGCAAATCCTTAGTTGGAGTGCTAGTAGGCGATCGCTGTTTTTGCAATTTCTCTGGTGCAATGTCTGGGAAAGCAACTAGCGGTACTTGTCTTTGCAAATCTTTGGCTTGAGTACTGACAGGCGATCGCGATTGTGAAACTTCTTCCGTTGCAGCTTCTAGCGAAGAAACTAAGGGAACCCCCTCAGAGGCATAACTTAAACTCCCAAAAGCCAGAGAAAGTAAACCACAGGAAAGGATTTTGATTTTATGCATATTTTTTCTGGGCGATCACTTAGTTCCAGATGATAAAATAGTATAAAAAAAATCCAATTTTCTTGCGATCTCAATGAGAACCGACGACAGCGTTATCTCTGGTGGAAAGCCATTTAGAGCAACAACCAGAAAAGGCGTTCAGCAACCTCTGCAAAGAAGCCCTATGGCAATTTTTATGTGTACCAGTGCCTCTGTGTCCATACGTGTCAACTTAACGTGAAACCCTTGCCCAGATGCGTAGGCGTAGCCCGTCGTAGCGAAAAGTCGGAGCGGCGGTTTCCGCCGATCTGAACTTTTCAAGATAGACATCGCTCATTTACCATCAAGATCCGCGTCACCCCACCCCAGTTTTGTCTAAAGCCAAAACGTCCCCTCCCCGCAGGCGGGGAGGGGTTAGGGGAGGGGTAAAATGCCTGTGGGATAAGCGTTTGAGCTTAAGTTGACACGTATGCTCTGTGTCTGGAGCTTCTGTCTAAGACACGCTACGCATAGCTTGCTTCTTTGAAAGGGTACGCACAGAAGCAATCGCAAAGCTTTGATTTTCCGGCGTTGCATAAATGGGGGATGTATTAGCATTTGAAACTATGAATAATTCCTTCAAAATAGCGCGAAATCATCCCATGATTCAGCAATGCCGATTTTCGTTGCGAGTGCGTAAGTTCTAATTTAGTATTTTTTGTCACATCTTAGACCTGTCCAGCCGTCAATACTTGGGCTGCGGTCAAATTCAGCATTGGACAAGTCACTGACCTAATGATGTCTGTTCCTTGAAACATAGCTTCTTCATACAGTCCATCTACCAGAGTCAGCAGGGTAATTCTGGCTCTATCAGCATCAGCAATCCAGTATTCAGGGATACCCCGTGCTGCGTACTCAGAACGCTTATAGCGGTAGTCTCTATCCTCATTTACCTTTCCTGGGGAGACGACTTCAACCACCATTGCAGGAGAAGGCATATCTGAAGCGATTGTAGCCCGTCCTCCAGCGATCGCTTCTAATAACTCCTGCGTCAAGATCATCAAGTCAGGTAGTCGCACACGAGTCCGATTGCCTATGACTACGAGTTCTGTATCTTTATGGCGGATAAGTTGAATCGGGACAAACTTGAGAAACTGTGACAGTAGATAGAGAGAAATTAAGTTATTTCTATCGCTTTCCGGTGGCATTTTCTGCAACTCTCCATCCACAAGTTCGTACCGAGCATCCGTGCCATCATCATAGGCAAGGTACTCGTCCAGAGTGAGTTTTTTGACTGCTGTGGTCATAAGCTTTGTTACTTAATTATCACTCTCAACCTAGATTTTACGTCTATTTTGCAAATTTCTTACCAATGCCCAATTCCCTACTCACTAACCTCAGCCGCTTGATTACTCTGGCATTGGTTACACAAACCAAAAAACTCTAGAGTGTGGTAAAAAATTTTAAACTTATGCTTGTCTTGTAACTTCTCTTCTAGGTCATGTACTGGGCATTGATTAATCGGAATAGAGACACCACATTGCAGGCAAGTGAGGTGATGTTTGTCTTGTTGCGCTAAGCTATAGAGGGCTTCACCATTTGCCAGAGTCCTGATTTGTACCAGACCTTCCATTTTTAAGGCTTCCAAAGAGCGGTAAACTGTTGCTAATCCCATACTCTGATTGCGATTACGTAATTCTACGTAAATATCCTGCGCGGAAATACCTTGTTTGATGTTTTTTAACAGGTTCAAAATTTTATCCTGACTGCGGGTGCGTATGGCTCTCATAGACAATTATTTAAATTTGCCGCTGTGGTTGAAGCCTTAATACTGGCTAACTGATAAATTAACTGTAGTCGCTTCCTCATCTTATTTTCACTCAGTTGGAACAGAAAGTTATAGTATAGCGATCGCAGCATTCAGCGTTAAGCCCGTGCAAAGTAAGTATTTAGCTAAAATTTTCGTGACACTTCGTCCTTCGGTTTTAGACCCAGCTGGTGTGGCGGTACAATCTGGCCTCAAACAAATGGGATACGACAACGTAGAACAGATAAGGATTGGTAAGTACATTGAATTGACAATCACCTCGACCCAAGAGGCTAAAGCGCGTCAAGACCTTGATCGCATCTGTGACCAAATGCTAGCAAATCCGGTAATTGAAAATTATCGCTTTGAGTTGATAGAAGTTGAGACACAGACGGGGGTGTTTTAAAGAATGGGTAATGGGTAATGGGTAATGGGGGACAAGGAAGAAATAACTTTTGAGTACAGACGCGATTAATCGCGTCTCTCCAACTCTTGACTTTTGACAAATGACAAAATTTGGTGTTGTTGTTTTTCCGGGTTCTAATTGCGATCGCGATGTTGCTTATGTCACCAGAGACTTGCTAGAGCAACCGACTCGCATGGTTTGGCATCAAGATACGGATATTGCTGATTTGGATGTGATTGTCATCCCTGGGGGCTTTAGTTACGGGGATTATTTACGTTGTGGGGCGATCGCGCGTTTTTCGCCTGTGATGCAGCAGGTTGTCGAACACGCCCAAAAAGGTAAATATGTCTTAGGTATTTGTAACGGTTTTCAGGTATTAACTGAAGCCGGACTCCTGCCAGGAATATTAACCAGAAATCAGGATTTGCATTTTATTTGCGATCGCCTCCCTCTCAAAGTCGAGCATAACAATCTGCCTTGGACGCAAGCTTATGCACCTGGTGAAATTATCACTGTGCCCGTTGCCCACGGGGAGGGACGATTCTATGCCGATGCAGCTACTCTCGCAGCATTGGAAGATAACGGGCAAGTTGTTTTCCGCTATGCAGGCGAGAACCCTAACGGTTCATTAAATAATATTGCCGGAATTTGTAACGACCTGGGCAATGTTTTAGGGATGATGCCGCACCCTGAAAGAGCCTCTGACCCAATTTTAGGCGGTAATGACGGTTTAAGGTTGTTTCAAGGCTTATTAGAAAAGGTGGCTGCGATCGCTTAGAACAATTGGGGGCAAGCTATAGATAAGATTTCTGTCTCACCGAAAATCTTTCTTTGCTGTGCCCCTCATAGTCACGCTTTTAATTTTCACAAATAACAAATGCCTAAAAAACAAAAATTTCCTTACCTTTTAGGTTCTAAATGGACAGCCCAGCAAAAAGTAGATGGTTGGAGACATTTCCAAGTCATTAACCGTAAAAATCAGGGTAAATGGGTTTATGCCGAAATGGTTGCAGCCTGTGATCCAAACGTCCGTTTTTGGATGAATGCCAAATTATTACAAGATAACTCTCAGTGGCAAGCTGGTTGGCAACCATTAAAAGAAATCAACCAAATTGAAGAGGATGTGTCTTGATGTGCATTGGTATGAAAGCCTGAATTATTTACTCAGATCTGCTATATATCTGAAAATTTAATAATTTGTTGCATATTAAAAATCACTTGCATCAAAAATAGCTTCGCCCAAATCCAAAACCTTGCAAAGTCGCATCTCTACAAAAATAGGATTCCTCTTAAGTCTGTAAGGATTTCATTCCACCTTTGCTCTTAGCGTTCCCGCAGGCTAGTAAGTTGTGTACTTGAGCCAGTCGCTTCTAGGCTGTGGGCGTTTTTCTTATAGATAGGATAGTTTTTGGTATTTCTACCCTAGGGGGATGAATCTTTAGATTCACCTCTGACCTTAGGCGTTTATCGTCTCTGATTAACGTACTAAGAGCATAAGCAAATCCAATGGAAACCATTGATAAATATCTATTTAAAATTTTTGTCTTTTGTAACTAATTTTATTTTTTTGTATAACAAAAACTTTATAATCATCTTTTTAAAGGATATTTAAGCTTTTGATTAACTTTAAAAATCTAAAATAGATTAATAAATCTTAAATCTCCATCTATATACTTTTTTCATATTTCAGTCCTCTTTCTTTTCGTTGTGATTTGGACAATAATTACACTATCAAGACCTCACGCATCGCCATTTCAGGCTAGGTGAAGGCAAATGTTTCAGCCAAGAGTTTGAAAATAAACTATAAGAGGCAAACAACAGTGAAACTAGCAGTTTATGGAAAAGGTGGAATCGGCAAATCCACAACTAGCTGTAACATCTCAGTCGCCCTAGCAAAACGCGGCAAGAAAGTCCTGCAAATTGGCTGCGATCCGAAACACGATAGTACTTTTACTCTCACAGGATTTTTAATTCCGACGATTATTGATACTCTGCAAGAAAAAGATTACCACTACGAAGATGTCTGGCCAGAAGACGTAATTTACAAAGGCTACGGTGGTGTCGATTGCGTTGAAGCTGGTGGCCCACCAGCCGGTGCTGGATGTGGTGGATACGTAGTTGGTGAGACCGTAAAATTACTGAAAGAACTCAACGCCTTTGATGTTTACGACGTAATTCTATTTGACGTACTTGGTGATGTTGTGTGTGGTGGTTTTGCAGCACCACTCAACTATGCAGATTACTGCTTGATTGTTACCGACAACGGCTTTGATGCTTTGTTTGCGGCTAATCGGATTGCTGCTTCCGTGAGAGAGAAAGCCAGGACTCACCCACTGCGTTTAGCTGGTTTAATTGGTAATCGCACATCCAAACGCGATTTGATTGAGAAATATGTAGAAGCAGTACCAATGCCAGTTTTGGAAGTTCTGCCTTTAATTGAAGACATTCGAGTTTCCCGTGTTAAGGGTAAGACTTTGTTTGAAATGGCAGAATCTGATCCTTCTCTGAACTACGTTTGCGACTATTACCTCAGCATTGCAGACCAAATTCTTGCACAGCCAGAAGGTGTTGTGCCGAATGATGCTCCCGATCGCGAATTGTTCTCTTTATTATCAGATTTTTATCTAAATCCGAGTAAACCCCAGGTGCGTAATCCGGAAGAGGAATTAGACTTGATGATTGTATAAATCATCTAATTCCAGGATGGGGAAAATAATATGGCTTTCTTTCATAGCTTTACAGACTCATTAAAGCAAAAGTGGTTGCAGTTCTTCCAGACCAATCATGACTGGATTACTCTACACATGGAAGTGGAATCAGTGTACACCCCCGATGGGGGGAAGCGACCACCTTCTTACCTCATCCTGGGAGTTGTTAACGCGCTGGAACCAAAGCTAGCGCAGTTAATGCTACCCTTTTCCAAACTCAATCCTGACGCTGATACTTTGATAGAAGTACTGGATTTGCATTTCGACCCAGACATTGCTCTTGGTAATCGCTTAACTTCCAGAGAGTTAGATAATTATCACTATGGGGCAGTTGCCGTCACTGAAGAAAACCTCCAAGATGAGATAGAGAGTAATTCTCATAGCAATGGCTTTGCCAACGTGGCGGTTGCTCAAGAATTTACTATTATCAGTGGGCTGAACGGAAATAACTCAAAAGATGAGTTCCAAAATGCATCTAGTGCAGATGCAGATGAGTTTGGTGATATTTCCTTCGATGCTGCTGCATCAGAAATCCAACTAGATGACCAGATACTTAAGGATTTAGATTCTCCAGATGAGAATGCCTTTAGTGACGTGTTATCAGATGTCTGGGGTGACGAAACATCACTGCAAAAAGGTGACGAAAATAATGAATTTTTAGGGGAAGAACTGCCAGCTGGCGTTTTTGATGATTCGGAAATTGCCCGTCTCTTCCCCAACGCTTAATTTTTTAGCGTTCCTGTTGAATTTAGGGTTTGCTGGCTGGTGCTATGTACAACATATCACGGGAATATGGGGAAAGAATCGCTCTTTCCCCACATACCTACCCTATTTTCACCTGCCTTGTTCGCTTTAAATATCAAGGGGAGAAACAACCAAAATGACTGTCGCTCAACAACCAGAAGCTTTAAACTTTGAGTGTGAAACTGGGAATTACCACACCTTTTGCCCAATTAGCTGCGTGGCGTGGTTATACCAAAAAATTGAAGATAGCTTCTTTTTGGTGATTGGGACCAAGACTTGTGGATACTTCCTACAAAACGCGATGGGGGTGATGATTTTTGCTGAACCCCGCTATGCAATGGCAGAGTTGGAAGAAGGAGATATTTCAGCACAGCTGAATGATTATGAAGAGTTAAAGCGGTTGTGCGTGCAAATTAAACGCGATCGCAATCCTAGTGTAATTGTTTGGATTGGTACTTGCACCACCGAAATTATTAAAATGGACTTGGAAGGCTTGGCTCCCAAGCTGGAAGGTGAAATTGGTATTCCCATCGTCGTCGCCCGTGCCAACGGTCTAGATTACGCCTTCACTCAAGGAGAAGACACTGTATTAGCTGCTATGGCTAATCGTTGTCCTGAGAAGGCTCCTCTGGCGGAAACAGACAAAAACGAACGCAACGCTATTTCCAAACTGCTTAACTTCGGTAAGAAAAAAGAAGAAGTAGCCCAAGAAGAATCAGAATATGTAGACCACCCACCCTTGGTTCTCTTCGGCTCCCTTCCTGATCCCGTTGTGACTCAGTTAACCTTGGAATTGAAAAAGCAAGGCATCAAAGTTTCCGGCTGGCTACCTGCGAAGCGCTTCACTGAACTGCCAGTGTTGGAAGAAGGCTATTACGTCGCTGGTGTCAACCCCTTCCTCAGTCGGACTGCTACTACTTTAATGCGTCGCCGCAAATGCAAACTTATTGGTGCACCCTTCCCGATTGGCCCTGATGGCACCCGTGCTTGGATTGAGAAAATTTGCTCGGTATTCGGCATTACGCCCACTGGTTTGGATGAACGAGAAGCTCAAATCTGGGCAGGTTTAGAAGAATACGTGAAACTAATTCGCGGCAAATCTGTATTCTTCATGGGTGATAACTTACTGGAAGTCTCCTTAGCGCGCTTCTTAGTACGCTGTGGGATGACAGTTTCCGAAATCGGTATTCCTTACATGGATAAGCGCTATCAAGCTGCTGAGTTGACGCTACTGGAAAATACTTGCAAAGAAATGGGTGTACCCCTACCGAAGATTATCGAGAAGCCAGATAACTATAACCAAGTTCAGCGCATTTATGAATTGAAGCCAGACTTAGTAATTACTGGTATGGCTCACGCTAACCCACTCGAAGCTAGGGGTATTAACACCAAGTGGTCTGTAGAGTTCACTTTTGCTCAAATTCACGGCTTTGGCAATGCCCGTGACATTCTAGAATTGGTAACCCGTCCCCTACGTCGCAATAACAACTTAAAAGATTTGGGTTGGGATAAGTTGGTTAAGGAAGAAGCAAAAATTTAGAATTTGAATTTTAATCGAGATACTGAGTTAAAAGTGCTGAGTACTTTCTACTTGACTCAGCACTAAGAACGTAACATTATCTGAGTAAAGGTGAACATAAAGTTCGCCTTTTTTATTCAGGATGCTAACTAGTACAAGAAGGCTGTACTCTTGCGGGGAAGCAAGCTACGCGTAGCGGCGACCATAGGAGAAGTATAAAGGCTAAAGTCTGAAACTAAGAGTTATATGCTGTAGGCTTTGTGTAGATTTAGAATGGTAGCTTCATTTCCGCCGTGCTGTACTAGATTTTCATCCTTTATACTTCTCCTGTGGAGACGCTACGCGAACACACTTCATCCTTCAAATGACAGCTTCATCGCGTTGACAATCAACAATAATCTCGAAAGCCGTGTTAGGTATTACCTGGCGTAAGTGTCGCAAATATCCATCAGCATCAGAACGAGTCCGGAATCGAGCTACAATCGCTGGTTCCATATTGGGCATAATACGAGTGATGGCCCAAGTATTTAGGCGCTGTCTGTAACCTTTGGGTTGAGTTTCTGTTGTTGAAGCTTGGTAATCGGTATTTTGTGGCATGATCTAAATTATCCTTCGGGAGCTAAGTCAAGGGCGTTAGTTAAGTCTCTTGGCGGGGATGCACTAACGCCTTTTAAATTACATATTGATGCACCCTTAGTAATACATTATTTTTGGCTTGTCAACACTTAGTACTAAATGGTTGCTTCTAGCTAAGTCACTATTTTAAGTATGAAATTTTACTTATTGAATGAGACACCTGACTAAGCTTGTTGTTTTCCACTAGGATTAATGAATCTGTGTACTTAGTACTAAGATTACTCCGTTAAGGTGTCATTCTCAAAAATAAATTTTTTTCTTATCTCTGTGCTTTGGTACGAAACAAATTATTTTGGAACCACAAAGGCACAAAGGCAAAAATATTCTTACTTGCTAAGATTTAGCACTAAGTAAATTGCTATGTTAATACACTTGCAAACTGCACAATTTTGAGATACATTCCAGGATTGACAATTCAGTACATAGCAATTGAATATAAATTGGGCACACCTTGCTATTTGTAGCTGATGAAAATATCACTTACAGCGAGTTTTGGCTATGGGGTATGACCCACCAATGCCCTAAATATTCATCACATCAGCTTTTATAGACAATTCCTATCCAAAAATTGGTGGAATATTGATTTGAAAATTGCGCTTAATAACAAGGCTAGGTCTAAGTATTGCTAAGATTACATTTGAGTGCTTTATATCAATGCCCGTAAATTTAGTTTTGGCAAACAACCCAAATAATTAATTAGTAATTACTCTATAGTTGTCCATTGCGCTTTCTTTCTGGTTAGCTAGAAACTTGATGTTCAATTAAAACTTATAATTTATAAAAATGAGAATACCATTTGTCGTATCAATAATTCAGAAAATTGTTGAGCAAATAGGAGCCGTATTAGTAGTAGATCCAGAATGTAAATATGTCGGGCACATTACTTTTAAGAACGGGAAGCAAACTGTTTTTCGCTCTACTCAGTTCAATATTAATGGTTTTGGTGCAGGAGAGCTAGCAAAAGATAAAGGTTGCTCTAGTTTCTTTCTCAATCATTTTGGATATAAAGTTCCTGAAGGTAAAACCTTTTTTAACGAGGAGTTATGCCGCAAGATTGGGAATTTAAGAAATATTGATGATGGCTTTAATTATGCTAAGTATCTGAGATTTCCTGTCATTGTCAAACCGCTTAATCTTAGCCAAGGTACATTAGTAACTAAGGTTTATAATAAGCGAGAATACTATCAAGTAGCAAAAAAAATATTGCAAATCACCACAGGATTTATCGTCGAGCGATTCCATATTGGTAATGACTATAGAATTGTAGTACTAGATCAAGAGGTGATGATTGCCTATCAGAGAATTCCTCTATTTATAGTGGGGGATGATAAATCTAGTGTTTTGGAACTTTTGCAGAAAAAACAGCTACTTCTGAATCAAAGTGGTAGAAAAATTATAGATTTTGCAGATTTTAGGATTTTAAAAAAGTTAAAAAGGCAGAAATTAACTTTTAATAGTGTGATTACAAAAAATACTATTGTCTATCTTTTAGACAATGCAAATTTATCAAGTGGGGGTGAAGCAGTAGATTGGAGTGAAAGTATCCATCCCGATTTTAAAAAATTGGCAATTAATATAACTAAAGATATGGGTCTAAGATTAGCAGGTGTAGATATTATTACCACTGATATAACGATGCCAATGGTAGACTATACCATTATCGAAGTTAACGGCTCTCCCGGATTGCTGAATTACGCTTCTTTTGGTGAACTGCAAATTAAGAGGGTCGAAAATTTATATCTCAAAGTTCTCCTAACAATGGAGAACGAATAAAAGGAATTGAGGGTTGGGTTTTAACGCTAAAAATTATCGAAGCTGCTAACTGTCAATAGAAAATATAAATCAAGTGCAGTTTTTAGTCAGAGAATGAATTTTAGGCGATCGCACTTAAAAACAAAGAATCCCCCCAATTGCCTACAAAATGCAGGCTGCTTGAGGGGTTCAAATGTTGCAGCAAAAAGTGAATTACTTTTCAGTAAACAAGGTTTAGGTTAAAATTTCAATAATTTTAGGTTAAGTTTGCGTAAAGAAGCTGTCAAAGATTCGTGAAGACCTACAATAAAAATCAGCCATCCCACACTAGAAATATATGGCAGTAGGCGGATTCAGAGGAATCTTTGACCAGCAGGAAGATTAAGAAATTGATTCTCACACGGAAATTGATTGGTGGCTAGAGGGTTTACTCCCCCCATAGCGGTTGGGGATTGGGGAGATGAGGATAAATCACAAATGACAAACCCCAAATGACAAATGACAAACATCAAATGACAAAAAAGAGATAATTCGCGTAGGCGTAGCCTACGCGAATCTAACCAATCATTACTGCCAAATTTATCTCTACGCAGCACCCTTATCTAACTCTCTGCCGCTTATGCCTCTAATGGGCAGATTTTAGAGATGCACTTGATTATCGGGATGCGTCTAAATTGATTATCTAATATATCAAAAAGCAAATAGTTAGCAAAAAGCACAATTTTCAAGTTTATTTATAAAAGTTTTTTTAGGAAAAATTCGTTAATTTTTTAGAATTTTGTATTTTGCGGAAAGTCTCTTGGGAGGCTTCCTCCGAACAGAACTTTCCTTGGCGTAGCCTCTCCCTTTGGGAGAAGACGAATTTTGAATTGTCGCGAAGCGATGATCGCATTTTTTGTGTTATAAAACTCACAGCAATTTATCTTAGAGCAAAAAATACTCTATGGAAACAGAACAACTGGAGCGTTTTAAAGCGTATGGCGAATTCATCCTCCAGAAATTAGACTCTGTACCTGAATATCCCTCCAAACAAGAAGATTGGGTACCAGCGAGTCTTGATGAGAGTCTGTTTCGCCTGCGGGAAGCTGCTCAAAAAACTGTAGAACTGGCTACTTCACCGGTAAAAATTGGGGTGATGGGTGAATTTAGCAGTGGGAAAACGTTGCTGTTAGGCAGCTTAATTGGATACGCTGATGCTTTACCAGTGAGTGAAAACCCGACTACAGGCAACGTTACAGCTATTCACATTATACCTCAAGACGGCTTTGCTACTACTCAATTAGGCAATTTTACGGTAGAGTACCTGGATCATGAAGGTGTGAATGATTGTCTGCGGTTCATGTTAGGGGAAGCCAATCGTCGCACAATCGCCGCCGGACTTCCACCTGCGCTGCTATCGAAGCTGAAAGAAGGAAAAGATATTCTTAGTTGGTGTGAGGAAACATGGAAGAGTAGCAACAATTTAGAGTTACGTTATCTACTGCGAGAATTGGTAGTGTTTGTGCGCGCTTATCAATCTTATGGTGAAGCGATGTGTGGTGGATGCTACCAAATTAATGCTACCACTGCCCGTGAGGGGTTGCAGCTAGCCGAGCAGCCAATGGCGATTCAAACTCTGCGCTTTGATGATTTACCGCCTGCTCATATTAAATTACCAAGTCCACCGCAAAGATTAGCATCAAAATTATTGCAGAATAGTTTCCCTTTGATTCGCCGTGTAGATATTGAAGTTAAAATCTCACGGGAAATTTGGGATGTTACGGGTGCTTCAGAATTTATTTTGCTGGACTTTCCGGGATTGGGTGCGTCTAATTCGGGAACAAGAGACACATTTTTATCACTGCGAGAATTAGCAGAAGTCCAGACAATTCTCGTCTTGCTCAATGGTAAATCTCCGGGAAGCGATCGCGCTAATAAAATCTTTACCATGATGCAGCAGCAGCGTCCAGGACAAGACCTCAAGGATCTGATTCTTGTGGGTGTGGGGCGGTTCGATCAACTTCCCCTAGAAAGCGAAGGTGGGGAAAGAGAACTCGATCAACTAATTAACGATAGTGCAGAAAATCATGCTTTGCAGGAAAGCAGCGTTTTCCAAAAACTCAAAGTTTTGCAAACGACTATTGACGCAGCTAGTGCATTTACCACTCAAAAAGACCGGATTGTTTTACTGTCACCACTTTTAGGACTAGCAGATTTAGCAAAACGTTCCACATCAGTCAAAGCAGGTTCACCAGAGTTTTTAGCTAACCTCGACTATCCCGATTACCTAGATCGTTCCAAGCGGTTACAAGAAAAATGGGGAAGTTTAAGCGATCGCTTATTAACATCCGATGCGCGTAATTATCTTGGTAGACAACTGGGCTACTTTGCTCAAGATGGGGGTATTAGTAAGCTGCGAGAATTAATTCAAAAACACGTAGCTACTCATGGTCTTAAGCAATTGTATGAAGATACAAAACGAGCTGCTGATCTGGTGCGTCAACAACAAGATAATCTAAAAAATATCCTCCAAGAAATTCATGAACAAGGTATACCTACTGGAGACAGTCCCGCTTTTCTAGAATTGCGTGAGGCGATTGAAAACTTAGATAAAACCTACAGAAATTTCCAAAAAGATTTAGGTAAAGAACCACTCAAAGATAGACGTGGTGTTGGTGTCAGTGATGTAGTAAAAGATGAATTAACATTTAGAATTCTCAATTGGAACCAATGGACTTTACTCTTTAACAAAGTCAATAATGGCACGATCGCGCTAACTGAATCTAAAGGTGCAGCCGGGAAGTTATTTGAGAGAGGAAGCAGAGTCAATAGTACCATTCCTAGCAAAAGCGACGATTTTTATCCTGCCTTTGCCAAGACTGTGCAAGAAGTAGAAGAATTTGCCCGCGATCGCATTCGTCAAGCCATTGGAGATTTGCTGACCAAATTATCAAATCATATTTCCCAAGAACGCAACTATTTGCAAGCAACTCTCACCCCAGAAATGGAATCAGAGATTGAATCTAAATTTGGTGTCGAAGAAGCGGAACTTTTTTATAAACTACTTTTAGGTTGTGACCCTAATCAATGGCAAGAAGAAATCATATCTGAAATTCATCGTCAAGAAAAATCGATTTCACCAGAAATAATGTTTCCCCTAGCGCGTCAAGATGAAAAACACAATATAGGTCAAATCTTTGATTGGTCCCCAGAACGCACTGGTTCCCCCAAATCTACCAATCATCAACTTTTTGTGCTGCGCCTCAGAGATGAGATTACTGCTAGCGCCAGTCTCCACCTTGTCCAATATGTCAGCGAAGTTAATCAACAAGTTAATGCCGAATTACAAGGAATTTTGGATCAAATTATTCCCAGTTTGCAAAATATTTCCAAAAAAGAAACATTACTAAGACATATTGCGGCTGGCGAAGCAGCATCACAATCATCTATTCCTACTTGGTTGCAAATTCTCTCAGATATCTCAACGAGTAATTATCGGTAATAAGTCCTGAGTGCTGAGAAAAAAACTTGGCGTTGCTGATTGATGGGATGAATTTTGTCTCACGCAAAGGCGCAGCGAAAAGTCGGAGCGGAGGTTTCCTCCGATCTGAACTTTTCAAGACAAAGACGCAAAGAATCAACCTTTAGCTTTGGTTAAAAATCCCAATTCATCCCGCAACTATGCAACGCCAAAAACTTTATATCTCAAAGAAACTCTGCGAACCTCTGCGCTAACCTCAGCGCCCCTCTGCGTTGAAAATTAACCCCTCAACAAATCCTATGAACTCCTCCCCACTTAATAGCGAACCACAAAAAAGATTTCCCGGATGGTTTGCGCTAGATTTTGGCACATCAAACTCTACTGTGACACTCTTCGACCCCATCGAAGTACCCATCGCCGAAGTATTACCCAAAGAACAAGAAATGCGATTGCGCGATCGCATGGCGCAATGGCTGAGTTCTCCCGCTTCAACTGCTTTACCCGATGTCAGCGCTAGCGACTGGGATAAATTCATTGCTGATATTAGCAAAAATCTCGAAATAGAACCCAGCCGATTGAGTGAAGTTTTTGAGAGTGATAACAAAGAGCGATTTTTAGAAGCAATTCGCCAAATTGAACTATGCTTAGGTACAAGCGATCGCTTCCGGCGTGCAGTTAGTAAAAAACTTTATCAGATATATCATGAAGTCTTCCGCGTTCCTACCTTAGAATCGCAAAATCTCATCCCAGTTGTCTTAGATATTGATCGCCGCAGTACCGAAATTAAAAGTGAGTTAGAAGTTGCGCGATTGGCAACTTTAAAACTGAAGATGGGCAGAGAAGCCAGCGATAACAGAAAAAAAGCGATCGCCCAAGGAACTACCAGTTCTGTAAAAGAAATTATTAGCCGATTTCATCACTCCCCTAAACGTTATTTTGGACAGGATCGTTCTTTCCCAGTTATTTTAGATGAAGAAGAAAAAACAATAAATGTCAACCAATTAGTTCAAGCTGCTTGGGGACATTTAATTGAGTTAACCGAAGACTACCGCCGACGCGCTAGGCGCAGATTTTCTGAGGGAGAATTTCTCTCCGCAGTTGTTACCTATCCCACCGTCGCCCCGCCTGTTGTCCGCAAGGAAGTTAAGGAATTAGTTGAACAGTTGGGGCTGGATGATGTTCAAACTGCTTACGACGAAGCCGTTTCTGTAGCAATCTTTTTCCTCTGGCGAGAATTTGGTGGTAATCTCAATATCGGGATTGAATCTTTCAAAACTCGTTGTCGTCAAGAAGGAAATAAATGGTCACAAAATGTTCTCGTTTTAGATATTGGTGGTGGCACTACAGACTTAGCATTAATTGAACTGACATTAGAAGATAAAACGCCTTTCTTTGCCGATAATGAAGACAGGGGTTTAGGGGGACGCTACTATAAACTGACACCCAAACTGTTAGGTTCATCTGGGCATTTACAATTAGGTGGCGAGTTAATCACACTGCGAATTTTCAGGCTTTTAAAAGTAGCGATCGCCGATTTTTTATTAACAGCGATTTCCACAGGTAATTTGAGCAGCGACAAGTTAGAAGATTTAATTAATTCTGAATTAAACGAACGTTTCATTGAAGATGGACAATTCAAAAGCGGCAGTATTTTAAAATGTGCGGATAAAGAAAATCCCGAAGGTGACGCTGCTTATAAAGACGCTTTAGATACTGCAGAAAAAGTATTACCTACCCGTTGGCAACAAGCACCGCAACGTCTGCAAACATTTTATACCCTCTGGGATCATGCCGAAGCTGCCAAAATCAAACTCGGAGAAAAGCCATTAGAAGATTCTTCACCCTTAACCTTCAGTCTTTCTGAACAGCAAATTTACGAATTACTAGTTCAAAGTGCAATTAAATACCAAGCAAAAGATACTAGTAGTATCTGCGTTACCATCGATAGTCAGCAATTCGATCGCGCTGCGTCATCGCCAATTAAAGAAGGAATCGGTATCGCCCAAGGATTGATGGATAGCCGCTTGCGTCCCCAGGATACCACGGTAGATTCTTGGAATACCCACAAAGTTGATTGGTTAATTTTATCCGGTAAAACTTGCAGCCTCGACCTCGTACAGCGCCACATTTACCAAGAATTTAGTAAATCTCCCTATTTCGTCTGGAATCCCGAACGGATTACCTTTGTGCTGGAATTTACCAAATTAGCTACCTCCGCAGGTGCTTGCTATGCCGAGAAACTACGTAGATTAAGATTTGACCCAGAAGAGTCAAAAGGATTACTCCGTAAGGGAGCCAACCAACTAGAAATAGATGTCAAAAACCTATTTTATTATTTACCCTGCAACTTCAAACGCAAAACCCAAAGTAACGAACTGCTGACAATCTTTAAAGCCGGACAAGAACTTTATCAACTAGGGGCTGAGGAAACCGTCGCCAAAGTTAGGACTGAGTGGCAAGGGATACAGTTAACTAATATTATTTACCGTCAAGATTATGAAGATGGAGATTTGCGACTGTGGGGTAGCTTTGATGGCAAAACTTTGATGGGAAAACTGGGATTATCAGAATCAGACTTTCTCAAAAAAATCAAAGTCCAGTTTGAAATCGACCAAACTCTGCAATTTACTGTATTGCTTTGTCAAGGAAATCCTCATTATTTAATTGATGTTTCTGGTATTGATGTCAATTCTGTAATTTCTGCCGATTCAGAAACTTCAGCTTTATTTGCTGATGGTAAATTGAAGTGGAATATTGCCGTTGAACGCCCTCATAAAGACTTAAATGATGGTGATATTGCGATCAATGTTATCGAGTCAGCAACCGTCGATCAACCAGATGCTTATCATCTTGTATTTGAAGCCGGCAAAGATGTCAGTAAATCGCTACAAGAATTTCATTATTTGCGCGATGGTTCACCAGAACCAGGAAGCGGTTTAATCAGTAATCCCTTACCTGCCTTCCCCAAAAATGGACAACACACCTTCTATGTTGTGCAAACAGATGCGGAAACAAACACTAAAAAATGGATACGCATTGGCGCATTAAGTAAACCCGATTTCATCACAGATTACCCTTGTCAATATCGTGTGACTCTTGACAATCAAGGTATTCTGCGAATGCACGCTGGTGAAGTACCTTACTGGAAATCTAACAAACAAGAAAGCCTCAAGCAAGAAGGATGTGTTTACCGTGCTGAACTAGAATTGCAACCCAACGAAGTAGATAAAGAACGCGATCCTTTTTGCGGTATTCATTAAGATAATTAGCTCACGCAAAGGCGCAAAGGCGCAAAGGAACCTCTCAAAAACCTTTTTCTCTGTGTCCTCTGCGCTTCTGTTGTTCGTATCAATCCTACCTTCGCGTGAGATAGAAAAATAGGTCAAAATTGAGGCGAAATTTATGCAGCACCTACGTCAGCTATTAGAAATAGAAAACTCACATTTAGCCCAATTATTGCGGTTTAGCCTGTACGGAATCGAAGCTAGTCTAAAACAAGCGCAAATAGAATTTCCTGCTGATCCTGGGGCTAAATTATGTGACGAAGTGCTGCAAGAAATCCATAGTCTTTTGCAACCTGTATCCCAAGTATCCCCACATTTCAACTCTATTAGTGAATTAAAATTAAATCGCCTCCGCGAAGTTTTTAATATAGATAAAGACCTCAAATTATATTTAGGAACTTCCCAACTACAAAGCCAAACAGACTCAGAATTATGGAACGAAATTCAACGCAAACTGCTGCGAGTTCCTGAAGAATTGGCGATCGCTTGGCGACAGCGTGCATTGACTTTAGCTCAAGAAGCTGGTGCAGTAGAAGATATTTCAGATCTCTATCCCCTACCCTTCATCAGGGATGAGATGATTTACCCCGGACTGAGTGGTACTGTTCAAGCTCAAGGTTTATGCTTATCTCAAAAAGCACTATTTAATTCGGAAATTACTCAAAACAACGAGTCTAGTGATTTAAATTTATTAGCTGGCTATCTGCTAGTTAGTATAAAATTTATCGAAATAGATCCAGATTTACATCACGCCTTAAAGAGCGTTTTTAGCTTTGATATTATTTCCTTACACTCCAAGCCAGAACAGCAAACTCAATACATTGAAGCATTAACAGACCGCTTTCACCGCACCCAAAAAGCTGTAGAAAATGCTGACCCTGTCTTAGCTCTACGTGCTTGGATTGACATGGATGAAGCAGTACACTCTTTAGTATTTGTCCCGCCAGGCGATCGCTATTCTTGGTGGGGTAAACTACAACAAGAATCTCGACGTTTGTTGAAAAAATTTGTCGATCAGGCGATTAACGCAGGTAACGAAGTGAGAATTCGCCAATTATCGGGGCTTTATGCCGATATCTGCGCTTTATCTAAAGATGACTTGCAACTAGATTGTGGCGGTAATCCTGGCGAAGTTTTGGCTTGTCTGCGAGTCTATGCGCGAATTAATCAAGAGGAATGTCCAGGGCGGGTAATATTTCGCTCATCACGGTAGCAATAGATTTATTCGTGAACTACTTACACTGACCTGAGTACAGGTACGGTGTAGGCTTCTGACTTCGTAGACCGTTGCTATGAAGAAGATTTACTCAACCGTTTGTACAACCCTCGATATCCGCATCACTCAATGCTGGTGGGGGTGGAGGTTGGGTGTAGTCTATCGATAAATCATACCCAGCCTCGTCGTAGATAGTATTCAGCGCGGCTTGTAACTCCAGTACTGCATCTATTTCGCCTTCTCGGAGAGGAACGGGTATCGTCGGGAGAGTATTCTGCAACGTCACAGGCTACAGATCAATTACTCCAGACCCAGCCCGCGTTAAGGTGATCAAGTAGGGAACATCTGGAAGACGGGGGTGGTTAAATGGTCGATTTCCCCTACGCAGCAAGTCAATTTCAATTAGATGGACGTTGGCATTATATAAGCGTTGGCGTTTATTACGGTAGTCAGTAATACCTGGTTCACGTTTATTTACGGGGGAAAGGATTTCGATACAGCTTACCAATACATTGTTGGCTGTATCCCGAATTTCGACTGTGGGAATGCGGACTTCAACAGGTTGGATAACTGGAAGCGTTAGTGGTGCGGGGGTTGTTGCAATATTCGATGTAGGGGTAAGAGGCGTGACATCGCGGCGTTGTCTTATCTGCAATACCTCGACATCTGGATACAAAATGCCAATTTCACTTGCAGGGAAAATATCCTCTACGACATATACTGAAAGCCGTGCGGTATATTTGGGACGCATCTGTGGGACAAGGAAGGCACGGATTTTGCTCGCAAGGGCGTTGTGTACGTCACTCCAGAGGTAGCCTTCAAGATATGGGTCCATACCGAGGAACGGGGAAGGCATTTTACAAGCATGGGTAACTACACCCTTATTCTAAACTGACGAATGTTCCCATAATCTAATTGTTTTACCTTTTCTTTCACTTGTTTCCATTACTTGCTCAAACAAGAAGAGTCACCAGGGCACGTAATATTTCGGTCATCACGGTAGATTTGAGTAAATTTTTGCACTTGCTTACTGGCTATTGACTCACGAAAGAATAAAGTACATACTTTAATGTTTATGCTCTAATTGCAAATACTGAGCTAAATTTTGGTAATTATAAACCTTATTTTGAAGAATAAATGGAAGTTCTGCACTTTACAGGCTTTATTAAGGGAATAACCTATAAAACTTGTTTTGCTGAAAAGTTGAAAGAGATTGATTTAAATAGTTTCGATGTTAACAGAGTCAATAGTTTTGGAATAATCAAGTCCCCCATAACAGAAATAGCCTATTCACAATGGGTATCACCTAAGAGAACTAGAAGTTATCCCTTCGCCCGTATTTATAATACTTATAATTCCTCAAAAGTCATAACTATTATTCCTGTAATTAAAGATGAAGGAAAAGATGGTGATCGAGATAAAATTCAATACTCTACAATTTCTTGGATGAACTTGCTGAATATTTATATTGTTCTTGCTTATTATCAAACAGCAGAAAAAAGTAGAAAAAATGGACAGGCACATAAACACAAACTTACTAATCAAAAATTTGATAATGAATTAGTTAATTCTCAAATTAATGAAATATTATCGTATCGTCAGAGTGCCCTTCATTGGAACAAAAAGATATTTGAAGATAGATTTGTTGAAATTTTTGAAAAAGCTCTTGATTCTTATGATTATATTTCACAGAAAACTGGTGTAACAATTCATGCACGGGCAGGCATGGATAAATATTTACATAAAATTACAGAGGAATTTGATGAATTCAAGAATATATCACTCAAAGGTTCTTTAAGCGCAAGTAAGAGAGAAGCACTTACATCTCATAAGCTAGAATATTTAGTAGACGGTTTAAAGGCAACCTTTAGCATTGAAAATTATTTAGGTGGAATCTATCATTTGACCCCTGATGAAATATTCTTTGACCAGAATATGTATATAATACAAGAATCCAAAAATACTTCTACAGAATCTTTACCAAAGATTCCTGATATTCAGGATGGCTTATTTAAGTTAATTTTATTTTCTAATTTAGATTCTTTAACGCTCAATGATAGACCAGTTTCTTTTATGACTAAATTAAAGTTAACTGGTAAAAATATTGTAGGTTCTGTAGCTTTTCCAGATGCATCACCAGAAGAGATTGAGTCTTTCTTAGAAGCTAATCGTGCTGTTTTTAATAAAACACAAAAAGTAATTGTCAGAAAATTAGCCACAGAATCCCAAGAGAATAATCATTTAAAGCTTAAAATAGAAATAGCTGGAAATTATTCAATATAAATAGTCATTTTTAATTCAATGATTATTTTAAGAGGTTACGGGATATATTTTATGAGTTTCCCTGCATTATGATCAAAAGCCCACTCCGTTATCCAGGCGGGAAATCAAAAGCAATAAATCAAATAATTGAATACTTACCAGAAAGTTTTTCGGAATTTAGAGAACCATTTGTAGGTGGTGGTTCTGTATTTATTTACTTAAAGCAAAAATTCCCTCACCTCAAAATTTGGATTAATGATTTAAACCGTGAGTTATTCCTATTTTGGAAATTTGCTCAATCTGATATATCGAAGTTAGTCATAGAAATTCGCTATATTAAAAATCAATATACAGACGGGCGATTATTATTTACAGAATTAACCAATGTAGATATCAATAATTTATCTGATTTGGAAAGAGCAGTCAGGTTTTTTGTTCTCAACAGAATTACATTTAGTGGAACTGTAGAATCAGGTGGCTTTTCTCAAGAAGCTTTCCATAAACGCTTCACAAATTCATCTATAGACCGTCTTGAAAAATTAGAAAGCATTTTATCTAAAGATATTCTCATAACTAACTTAGATTACAGTGAACTATTGCATTCAACAGAGGAACAAGTATTTCTATTTTTAGATCCCCCTTATTTTAGTGCTACTAAATCCAAGCTATATGGCAAAGGAGGTAACTTACATACCTCTTTTGAACATCCGAAATTTGCGGAATTATTAAAACGATGCCATCATAATTGGTTAATAACCTACGATGACTCACCCCAAATTCGAGAAAATTTCTATTGGTCAAATATTTTCGAGTGGGAATTGCAGTATGGAATGAATAACTATAAGCAGAGTAATGCTGCTAAAGGAAAAGAGTTATTCATTACTAACTATGAAATTCAGCGAACTTTGCAGAAAAAAGTTACAACTGATAACTTAGCTGATTCCATGCAATTGAATCTTGGTTTTTCAATATAGTGTGGCTCTCATTTTTCGGTATGATATTGCCCACTATATCCAGGTAATAAGAGAAGCAAAACTGAACAATTAATGTCCAGCTTTGCTTACAAGTTAGAAATGCAACAATTTGCATTTCCTACAACTATCGAAAGAATGATATTTATCTGAATGTATTGCAACTGCGATCGCAGTCGGAATCAGTCTTGAGGTCAACAGAAGCCAAACGACTCTACATATCGCAGTCTTAAGAGAACCTTAGGCCAAGCTGAATCTACATGATACCCCAGAAGTGTAAAACTCCTTGTCCCGAAAAAACTTCCACTAGAATAGCAGCTACAAAACCAATCATTGCAAAACGACCATTCCAATTTTCGCTCTGAGGAGTAAAGCCCCAGCGTAAAGCGTTAGGATCTTCAGAAACTATAGGTGTAGTAGTCTTAGTGCTTGCCATAAATAATACTCCGAGCTTTTATGTTGTAACAGTTTTGACTGCTTGTAAAGTAATGTAACAGATTTTTATCGAAATGCAACATTTTCTTGACAAAAGCAAGATAAATATCATTTGCACTCAACCATAAAGATTTTGCATAAGTAATTTTTATTGTTTACTGCGTGCAGGAGAATTTTTCTACTTAAAATAAGATTTTCGCGATCGCCAGAAAATTATGCTCAAAAGCCCACTCCGTTATCCCGGCGGTAAATCAAAAGCAATCAATCAAATAATTGAATCCCACATTCCGCACTTCAATAAGTAGCATAAATAAACTACATTCATAGTCAATGTAAAACTATAGTTATTAACAATCAAGTATCCATAAAAAATAAATTATGCACGCTAAAATTCGAGCTTTTTAATTGGGTTCAAAAAGCCAGTTAGAGAACAGTATTGAATCTGAATTTTTCAATCAGTTATGAAAATACAAGACTATGCAATAGAGAATTATAAATTTTAAAACTCAGATAATAAATAATATTTTTGACAAGCAGTAGGCAGGAATTGCAAGATTCGACAACGTTCATCCGTTACATTTAGAATCCTATGGACTCCTTGTGCAATCAGAAAATGAACCCCTTGAAAGCATTGAAATATCCAACGCAAAGTAGGGGATTCCGTAAGTTTATTCAGTTGATTTTTAACTGTAGATTTTTGGGACTTTAACGACATTCTTAAGCATCTTTGTCCCAGATTATAAACCAAAAGACACAATGCCATTAGCATCATCATTGTCTCTACTCTTTCTGGATTTTTCACAAAAAGACTATCAGCAAAAAATAACGGGTCTTTGATAAATCTAAATCCTCGTTCCGTAGATTGTTGTTGTTTATATATTCTCAGTATTTCTAGAGACTCTAACTCGGTCTTATCTAAAATATTCGTTGCTAAAATAAATCTTCCACAAGAGTTTTGATGTTTCGTAATTAACTCCTGATTTTATATGAATTTACCTATTACTTGATAACCTACTTTTTGCCCTCTATGTAATCTATAGCAATCCTAAATGATTTACGAACAAGGCATATACTGTTTTAATTTAGGGA
>JAVRCF010000012.1:0-119361 GCA_034530935.1 Aulosira sp. DedQUE10
TCATTTGTTATTTCGGCGTACCCATTTGTTATTTCGGCGTACCCATTTGTTATTTTGGCGTACCCATTTGTTATTTCGGCGAACTCATTTGCTATTTCGGCGTACTCATTTGTTATTTCGGCGTACTCATTTGCTATTTCGGCGTACTCATTTGTTATTTCAGCGGACTCATTTGTTATTTCGGCGTGTCCATAACGCACCTCACGAAATTACTAGAAGAGTTGAAACCTATGCTGGTCATACTTGTGTGTACACTGTAGCCTTCCACATAGGGGACCCCACCTTCCCCAATCCCCAACCTCAACTAATCGGAAGGCAAACAGTAAATTGAGTTTTTCCTGGTTGTGAATTTACTGCAATTGTTCCTTGATGTCTGATTTCAACAATTCGTCGCACCATTTCTAAGCCTAAACCTGAACCCTTGCCAACAGGCTTAGTTGTGAAAAATGGCTCGAAAATTCGTGATTTAATTTCTGGGGGGATACCCGATCCTGAGTCTGTGATTTGTACGTCGATGCGATCGCTATGCTGGATGGTGACGATTTCTAGTAGACCTTTTTCGTCCATTGCATCAATGGCGTTATCAATCAAATTTGTCCACACCTGATTTAATTCACTGCCATAGGCCCAGATTTTAGCCATTCCTGGCGCATAAGCCCGGCGAATTTCCACGCCTTGCTTCAGTTTGTATGAAAATAATCGCAAGGTATCTTCCAAGCCATCATGCACATCAACTAGTTGTCTGGCACCCTGATCTAAATGAGAATAGGACTTCATCGACTGCACCAGTTCAGCAATCCGTTCTGCACCGCGTAAGCCACTGGTGATCATTGACATAACTTCAAAAGAGAGGGCTAACCAACGCAAGCCCATAGTGCCCATTTCTGTCTTATCATCCTGCCAGCGTTCAGTTAATTGTGCCAGTGTTAAAATTTCGATACCCCCTTCAGCTAGTGGCCCAGCCAGTTTCCAAGCATCCTCCACACCGTAATCTTCCAACCAATCAAGCAGTTCATCTTCGCGATCGCTTAAAGTCATCGGATCAACCCGCTTGTGGAGAATTGCCTCATACCCCTCATCCCGTGCTTTGATCCATTGTTCGGTATGTTCTGCCTCAACTTGGTGCTGTCCATACACCAGATTCATGTGTTGCAGTTCCAGTAATGCTGGGGTGATATCCCGCAAAGCGCGAACCAATGCGGCGGCTGGATTGTTCAGTTCGTGGGCCAGTCCTGCTGCCAATGTGCCTAAGGCTGCCATTTTTTCGCGGTTGCGGATGAAGGATTCTAATCCACGCGATCGCTTGGCGACGATTTTAAAAATCATCTGCTCAAACTTGCGGCATTCATGTAGCAATGTCAAGAAATCTTCACTTGATAACTTATATAAATGACAGTCTGTAAGTGCGCGTACTGTCACAGGATTAGGATCGCCGGTCAAGACTGGGATTTCACCAAAAAAACTAGGGGCTTCGTGCTGTCCGATTGGCATTTCCATGCCATCACTTCGCCTCGTCAATCCCATACGGCCAGACAACAGAATGAAAAAGCCACTTGCTGGATCGCCTTCGTTTGCCAGTACTTCATCAGTCTTGAGGTCAAATATTTGAGAGCGATCGCAGATCCAATCGAGACGGTTTCGGGGCAAAGTTTGAAATAGTTCTAGAGTCAGCAGATCTTCTATACAAAGCATAATTCCGCTACTTTTTCGCTAACATTCATTCACCAATGCACTCACGAAGTCAGGGCGTATCAAACAATGCACAAAGTAACAGCCCTCCCTTGCACAGCATCGTATCACTTTTTCGGACTGGTGTTTGGTGTTGGTCAAGGGTCAAAGGTCAAGGGTCAAAAGTTATTCGTCCCCATTACCGATTACCGATTACCCATTACCCATTACCCAATTTCCATTCCCCAGACCGAAAAATAGTTGCCAATCCCAGACTTTTTACCACTAAAATTTCAATAATTTATACTTGGGAAAAAATTCCTCTCTTATGCCTTGTTCTGCCACTTTAAATCAACTGGTTGAAATTCTTTTAGCCCAGCCTGTCAACTTATCAGCAGCCGCTTTAGCCCAATTAGGCAGCAATATCCAAACAGACACTCGGATCATCAAGCCAGGTGAAGTGTTTGTGGCTTTGCGAGGTGAAAAGTTTGATGGACACGAGTTTGTCGCCACTGCGATCGCTAAAGGTGCCATAGCCGCTATTGTTGATTTTGCCTACGAAAGTCCTGGGTTTCCTGTATTGCAGGTAAAAAATACTCTGGAAGCGTATCAGAAAATTGCCCGTTGGTGGCGAGATCGCTTTCAAATTCCGGTGATTGGGGTAACTGGTTCTGTGGGTAAAACCACAACAAAAGAACTGATTGCCGCAGTTTTAGCAACCAAAGGACGTGTTCACAAGACTTATGGGAATTACAATAACGAAATTGGTGTCCCGAAAACTCTCCTAGAACTAAGTCCAGAACATGATTACGCTGTCATTGAAATGGCTATGCGGGGTCAGGGACAAATTGCCGAATTAACACATATAGCTAATCCGACGATTGGAGTCATTACCAATGTTGGCACAGCACATATTGAGTTACTTGGTTCCGAAGTGGCGATCGCTCAGGCAAAATGTGAGTTATTAGCACAGATGCCAAAGAATAGCGTCGCCATTCTCAACCACGATCATCCGTTGTTAATTTCTACAGCCGCCAAAGTTTGGCAAGGAAAAGTGATTACTTACGGCTTATCTGGCGGCGATATTCAAGGGCAGCTGATTGATAATGAGATGCTCGCAGTAGAAGATATGCAGCTACCTCTACCCCTTCCTGGTCGTCACAATGCGACGAATTTCTTGGCAGCCTTAGCTGTAGCTAGGGTATTGGGAATTGATTGGGCATCCCTGCAAGCAGGTGTAAATGTCGATATGCCCACAGGGCGATCGCAAAGGTTTGCCTTACCCAATGATGTGGTAATCTTAGATGAGACTTATAATGCTGCACCAGAAGCTATGTTAGCAGCGTTGCAATTATTGGCAGATACACCAGGAAAGCGCAAAATTGCTGTGTTGGGTGCAATGAAAGAATTAGGAGAGCGATCGCCACAATTACACCAGCGAGTTGGTGAGACAGTGCAAAAGTTAAAATTAGACGGATTGTTAGTCTTAGTAGATGGACAAGATGCCGAAGCGATCGCCAAAAGCGCTGAGGGTATCCCATCTGAGTGCTTTGCCACCCATGCGGAATTAGTAGCGAGATTAAAGACATTTGTCCAAGAAGGCGATCGTTTATTGTTCAAAGCAGCCCATTCCGTCGGACTAGATCGAGTTGTTAATCAATTGCGTGCGGAATTTGCCAGTTGAAAGTTGTAGTCATACCAGCAATGGGTAATAGGTAATAAAGACTTGCTAATGGCTAATGGTGCAATTAGTCATTAGCTTTTTACTACGCTGCGCGTGGTGTTTTTAAGAAGTAAAAAGTAAAAAGATCATCCCCCTAAATTTATTTATGGGATTTGTAATTGACGTATTGTTTCGAGATACGTAGTACGAGAAACAAATGTTTTTATTTGGTTCGGGACTTCCAACTAAAAAAATATACTATCGCTTTTTTGGTAGGGGAGCAGGGGGGAGAAAGAAAATATTATCTGAGTAAATTGGATAATTTATTTTCTGGAAGTCCCTTACATAAATAAATTTAGCGACTTGTGACCATTGTTTTTTTTATTTTTTTTGCCTTCTTACAAAGTTAGGCGAAGAGAAGTTGCGTGCGCGGGTTAAGAGCGCCCTTGCAAACTTCGGGGACGGAAACCGACACCGCCAACGCCAGTTCGCTCAACGGGGGGAACCCCCGCACGCGACTGGCTCAACTTTGCGCTTTTAACTTTTGCCTTGTTCGGTCATTTGTCATTTCTCATTTCTTATGAGAATTACAAATATGTTGGATTGCTACCATAAGTGCATCGAGCATGGCTTCATAACTGGCATCAGTTGAACGATCTAGGGTCATCAATTCTGACTGTTCTCTAATAATGAAGCCATAAATCGCTGCATTAACCATTCGCATCACATCAATAAATGCATCATTATTTAATGCATACAATTGCAGTGATTGTTTTAACAAGTTGAGAGAATCGTTGATAATTGCAGCTTCTTGAGGGTCTGTTGGCTGCATTTGATACTCCATCATGATTTTATAAAGTGCGGGATGCGCTTTGGCAAAATTTCGAGTTGCTCGTGCGCCTGTACGCAGTAGTTCATGAGGCTCTGCGATTCCCTGCATTTGTTGACGGCAATCAGTTAAATAGTTGCGCCAAATTGCCAAAGCTACTGCTCGTTGCAGTCCAGCATTACCATCCAGATGTTTGTAGATAGCCGGAGGCTTAATGCCTAACTCCCGCGCCACCCGATTTACTCCAAGGGCGGATTCTCCCTCTTTTTCGATACAGGCGATCGCTGCGTCAATCACATCTTGTCGTGTTAGAGATTTATCTTTTGTCGGACGACCCATAAGTTTTTTAGTTAATTATATTCACTTTTAGTTAATATAATTAACTTTATCTAGAACTACCAGTTTACTATCTATGAGTAGCCTAACGTTTGTCCCGGCCTCTGAACTGGCGCGAATTATTCGTCATCGTGAAGTTTCTGTTGTGGAAGTGATCAATGCTTACTTGGCACAAATCGCTCAACACAACAGTCAGCTGAATGCGATTTGTACACTAGATGAAGAAAATGCTCGACTCAGGGCAAAACTGGCTGACGAAGCTTTAAGCCGAGGAGAAAACTGGGGAGTTCTACACGGAGTCCCAATTACGATTAAAGACATTTTTGAAACAGAGGGATTACTGACCACAGCAGGCTACATTCCCCTCAAAGATTATGTACCCCAACAAGATGCCACTGTTGTCGCAAGGCTGCGCTCAGCAGGAGCAATTATCTTGGGAAAAACGAATATGGCAGAATTAGCTGGAGACTATCAAAGTACGAATTCCTTGTTTCCACGAGTCAATAATCCTTGGAATCTTGACTACACTGCTGGCGGTAGTTCTGGGGGTAGTGCAGCTGCTGTCGCAGCAGGGTTATCAGCGTTAGATTTGGGCAATGATTTTGCAGGTTCAGTGCGCCAACCTGCTCACTTCTGTGGTGTATATGGTTTAAAACCTACAGATCGTCGCATTTCGACAGATGGACAAATTCCGGAAGTGCCGGGAATGCCAATCTGCCTGCGGCAAATGATGACAGTGGGTTGTTTTGGGCGATCACTCGAAGATATTCGGCTGTGCTTTGAGTTAATCGCAGGCGCTGATATTCGCCGTCCTGATGTGCCGCCAATTCCATTAGATACCCTTCCTGATAAGTCTTTGCAGAATCTGAAAGTTGCTTGGAGCGATGAATGGAAAGAGGTACCAGTGGCATCTGACATTCGTGCGGCAATGGCTGCGATCGCACAGACTCTAGATCAAGCAGGTGCCCAAATTGAATCCTGGCTGCCCAAAAACTTTAACCTATCAGAAATATTTAACCTTTATGGACGGATGGCGGCATACGTCAACAACTATGCTCAACCCAAGGATCGCTATAATGTGCGGCGCAGTTTGGAGTTGATTTTCCGCACCGCCACCCAAGGCGACAAGTCTCTGCGACAATTAGGAAATTTCAGCAGTTTCCTGCCTGAGCTACTCAATCCCAGCCTGAGAGGATATTTTGAGGCACTCACCGAGCGCGATCGCTTCACTGCTCAAATAGATGAGGCATTAGAACCTTGGGATGCGTGGCTGACTCCCGTTGCTGCCACCCCTGCTTTTACTCATCGTCCTGCCTGGAGCGCTATTGATATTGATGGCAGATTCTATCCTCATGGAGTGGCAAACGGATCTTACACCATGCCCTTTAATTTGAGCGGTCATCCTGCTGTGGTGATTCCAATTGGGCAAACTCACAATGGTCTACCAATTGGAATGCAAATTGTTGGCAAGCGATGGCACGAGATAGAATTATTGGCGATCGCCCAAAAGCTTGATCAACTAATCAATGCTTTCAAAAACCCATCTGGTTATTAAACCATTAGGCTCAAAAATAATGATGGCTGCGCCAGCAACGTCTTCTGGTGTGTCCGCTACGCTAATGACGAACGCATCGTTTGCCAAAATTAAACCGTATACTTCCTTACTTGGATAGTATACGGTGTGATTAATGTTGTATTTGATTTAACGAAATCAGAAGTATATAATAATATAATTTATCTAAGTAAATAGACTTAGTGAATTTTTTTATCTATTTTCTCTATTGGGAGAATGTTTTCCGGTTCGCTACTTGTATTCTGCTGTGTAATGGCAAGCATACTCAAGAGAATCATACCGCCCACAGCAATTGCTAACACAGGACGCTTCAGAAAGACGAAATCTCTGATAATTCTCGCTAAAGGACTACTTTGACGACGTAGCGCCGAAGAAATCAGCATCTGTTTAAGAGTAAACGGATCGCGGACGTAATGACCGCTTTGGCAAACTACAAGTTTTTCTTGGCAATACGGACAGCTAAACAAGCCAATGCACGTCTTGAGTTTTTTTGGCGTGGCATTTCTTTGGCAAATTGGACAAGTAACATAATGATTATCAAAGGTGTGTATATTCATTTAGCATTACCGCCTAGTCCATTGACTCGCTCTATAAACAATAGTTATATTGAATTCCCGATCAATACTTAGTAGACTCACGCTTGTGGTCTGACATCAGTGATTAATCATACATATAGTGTACTTCTTACTCAGGATGGTTATATGGTCGCAACACGAGTATAGCTAGATTTAGTAGAAGATGACTTCTCATTGCTGTCTAACCTGGTTTAACCACCAAGCCCACACCTAGCGTATTGTTTTCCTGAGAAGGAGTTCTAACTCAATTGCACTGCACCACCGCTAGTTGACCATTAAATAATAATTCTCTCCCATTTAACCATTCTCCTCATCAAAATTTTGCATAGTAGAATTTTTTTAACTAAAACTTTGTAAATTAACCTTATCCAGCATACTTGTCTGGTTGCTAAATCATGGCTCACAATGAGAAGTAACAGATAAAAATTTAAATTTTTTCTTACATTTACCTCGCCTCTCAATGACTCTCTTGCCTCCTACTGAACTGAGGAAGGTGACGGAAACACCTGCCTTTCCTAGTCTTACTGCTCGTTTAGCTGGGTTAATTAACCGTTTTCAACCATCCATAGAAACCATTGTGCTGCTTTTAGCAGTATTAATTGGTAGCGGTACTGGTATGGGTGTAGTTACCTTTCACTATTTAATCCAGCTGATTCACGATTTGATGCTGGAAAATTTCATGGGTACTATTGGTGTCTGGGGTGCTTGGACCTTAGCCTGTGTTCCCACACTTGGCGGCTTAATTGTCGGCTTGATGCGCTGGCGCACTCAAGATTTTGGCCCTGGACTTTCATCTTTGATTGCTGCTTCTCAGGGAAAAGAAATTCGGCAACCACTACGTCCAGTTACAAAGATGTTGGCAGCAGCTGTGTCTTTGGGAAGTGGTGCTTCTTTGGGTCCTGAGGGGCCAAGTGTAGAAATTGGTGCCAATTTTGGAATGTTATTGTCTCTAGTTTTACAAGTATCTCAAGAGCAACAACGTTTGCTTTTGAGTGCTGGTGCGGCGGCTGGTTTAGCCGCAGGCTTTAATGCTCCGATTGCTGGAGTGTTTTTTGCTTTAGAGGTGGTGATGGGAGCTACATCCTTTGCTACCTCTGCTGTGAGTGTGGTGCTACTAGCCGCAGTTGTAGCAGCGTTAATTGCTCAAATTGGTTTAGGCGCACAACCTGCTTTTGCTTTACCTGTATATCAAGTCCGCAGTCCTTTGGAATTGCCAATTTATTTAGGATTAGGTTTAGGAGCAAGTTTAGTTTCTTTAACTTATACAGAATCAATGCGGTTAGCAAAAGCCTGCTTTGCTGGACGCATTCCCCTGTTTGGCTTTGTAGGACGAATTCCTAAGCCCGTACATCCAATTATTGGTGGCGTTATTGTCGGCGTAATAGCTATATATTTTCCTCAAATTTTGGGCATAGGTTATGGAACTGTACAAGCCATGCTGCAAGATGTGGAGTTTTCTCTACCTCTACTGCTGATACTTTTGGTAATGAAATTGCTGATGACGGCAATTTCTGCTGGTAGCGGTTTCGTAGGCGGTATATTTGCTCCAGCCATGTTTCTCGGTGCTTCTTTTGGCTCAGCTTATGCCAAAATTGTTGCTTTGGTAGCTCCAACAATTGGCGCACAGATGGCTGCGCCTCCAGCTTACGCAATGGTAGGGATGGCCGCAGTTCTGGCTGCTAGTGTAAGAGCGCCCTTAACGGCAATTATCATGCTATTTGAATTAACCCGCGACTACCGTATTGTTTTACCTTTAATGGCGGCGGTGGGTTTAAGTGTCTGGTTAATAGAGAGGATCAAGCCGAATTTTAATTCTAATTCCAATTTGCAACAGATCGGTCTTTCAGAATTAAAAGATGAGAAGACAGATATGTTGCAGGAAATTTTAGTAGAAGATGCAATGCTGACTTGTCCGAAAAAGCTGCCGAAAAAGCTGGGAGTATTAGAAGCAGCTAAGGAAATGCTCCGCGATCGCTGTTATAGTGCTTTAGTAATTGATGAAGTCGAGCAATTAGTTGGTATTATCTCTCTAGAAGATATTAACCGCACCCTCCGTCTTTGGCAAAATTACCAGAATTTGCCAACTGAAATTCAGAGTAATTTATCTAGCCAAACTCTTTTAGATATTTGTACCACTGAAATTCTTTATGCTTGGAGGGATGAACCCTTATCTGAAGCTTTAGACCGCATGGCGCTCCGAGGTTTGCATCAGTTACCGGTGGTAGCACGAGACAACCATGAACGCATTTTAGGTCTACTAGAAAGAGAGCAAATTGCATTAACCTGCAATTTAACACTCACAAGTAAGGCACTTCGCCAATGTTTAGCAGTGCTACCCACAACAAATGTGGTTATTAGTCATTAAGTCAACAGTCAACAGTCAACAGTCAACAGTCAACAGTCAACAGTCAACAGGCATTTTTAGACTCTTGACTTTAGACTCTTGACTTTAGACTCTTGACTTTAGACTCTTGACTTTAGACTATATTATTAAGCAGTAGCTTCTATGGCTTCAAGGTCTTCTCTATCTTCTGGATCTACCTGTCTCAGACGAATGTGCTTTTTACCTAAAGTGATGAGAAACTCATCGCCTGGTTTAAGATTCATTTGTTTTGTATAAGCGGAACCTATCAGCAAGTTCCCATTTGATTGCACACTAATTCTATAGCTGGCGCTACGTCCACCACGTCCATTAGCACTAGGAGTGCTGTCCAATTGAATGCCTTCAGCATCAATTAGGGCATTTAAGAACTTCATCATATTGACGCGCTCTATACCATTTTTGGTAACGGTATAGTAGCCGCACTTCTTAGCCTTGTCTTCCTTGCTCTCGTTCTCTAGCTCTTTGACTTTTTTGAGCAGTTCTTCACCGACTAGGGGTTCAATTTTTTTCTGTTTAGCCATCAACTTAGGTCGAAAACGAATGTTTGAAGTGTTTGAATCGATTTTATTTTAGCTGACATTGAGCTAGTAGGAACAGAATCCTTTAGTTTTTATTTCAGCCTTGCCAAGTATATTACATTCATAGGCGGAATTGTTACTTGATTTCTAAATATTGCCAAAACAATTATTTTCTAGAATGCTGGGCATACTGATAACTATATATATAGTTTCTGAATTACTGCTAGACTATACTTGTTTAAGTTTTCTAAAGTAGCGCCAAAAAAGTTGTCTACTTGCCGACATTGATAATTGAGGTAGAGAATGATAAGCAAAGCTGATCCTTAGTCATTAGTCATTAGTCAATGGGCATGAAAAAACAACTGACAACTGACAACTCAAAAAGCCAGCATGAAACTAACAACGAGAGGACATTATAGTGTGAAGGCGATGCTTGATTTAAGCTTACAGCCAGCTTATGGCCCTGTATCCGTAAGAGCAATTGCCAATCGTCAAGATATTCCTGCTCCTTATCTAGAAAAATTATTAATAGAAATGCGTCGTGCTGGTTTAGTAAAATCAATTCGCGGCAGCATTGGCGGATACCAATTGGCACGAGAGCCTGCAAAAATATCTATAGGACAAATTTTAGAGTCTGTGGGTGAAACAATTACTTATTTGCCCAACCACACCCCAACATCAGCACAAGCTGAAGATTGGGTAACATTTACCCTTTGGCAGAGACTCAACCAAAAGCTGAAAGAAGCTTTATACAGTATTACCCTCGCTGACCTTTATTACGATGCTCGCAGTTGGCAAGCTTCACTGGGAGAAGAAGCTAATTTTGTGGTTTAGTCAACAGTCTAAAGTCTATAGTTCAGAGTCACAATATTTATTCTTGACCTTTGACTGTTGACTATTGACCCATGACTCATAACATATACATCTTGATTTTTGCTGCCTTTTTAGATTACTTAATCGGTGATCCCTGGGGTTGGCCTCATCCAGTACAAGTTATGGGGTGGGTCATTTCTCACATTTCCCAACTGTCTCAAAAATATTGTCATGATTCTCTAACACAAAAAATCGCTGGAATTTTACTAGGCATCTTCTTAATAATTGGTAGCGGACTTGTTGGCTGGTTAATAATTCAAAGTGCTAGGTGGTTGCATCCGCTGTTGGCAATTGCCATAGAAAGCATTCTCTTAGCTAGTTGTTTCGCTGGCAGAAGTTTAAGAACCGCAGCGCTGACTGTGTTAAAACCTTTAACCGCCGGAAATTTGGCAGAGGCTCGTGATAGTTTAAGTAATTACGTTGGTCGAGATACCAAAAACCTTTCCGAAGCAGAAGTTTTGCGCGCCATTTTAGAAACGGTAACGGAGAATGCTACCGATGGGGTAATGGCTCCGCTGTTTTATGCAATTGTGGGCGGATTGATTCCATTTGTGGGGGTTGTGCCCCTAGCTTTAGCATATAAAGCCAGTAGTACACTAGATTCAATGGTGGGCTATAGGGAGGCACCCTATACTTATTTAGGGTGGTTTAGTGCGCGGTTAGAAGATTACCTCACATGGGTTCCTTGTCGGTTAACAGTGATGACGCTGGCGCTGTTATCAGGTAAACCCTTCGATGTTTGGCGTATTTGTTGGCGAGATGCTGTTACCGATCCGAGTCCAAATTCTGGCTGGAGTGAGTGTGCCTATGCAGCAATTTTGGGGGTGCAGGTAGGAGGTACAAATTGGTATCGCAGCGTAGCTAAGGAGAAACCACTGCTAGGAGATGACATTTATCCCATCACTCCCAAGAGTATTCATTCCGCTTTGCAATTAACTAGATATTGCTTTTTACTTTGGTTAGGGGTAGCGATCGCTCTATTCTTTATACTCCCAAACAGATAATGATGAATATAGGGAATGGGGCATTGGGCATTGGGCATTGGGCATTTGTTATTTTTTCTTGTCCCCCTCATCTCCCTCATCTCCCTTTCGCCTCAAATGTCTGGTATCATGCATTACTCAGGGGTATCGGTCTATGGTTATGTCTGTAAAAGTAGTTGAAATTCTCTCATCGGAAGAACTCCGTCGTACTGTAACTCGTCTTGCTTCTCAAATTGTGGAGAGGACGCGTGATTTATCTGGGCTAGTACTTTTAGGTATTTATACTAGGGGTGCGTTGTTAGCCAAATTATTGGCGCGTCAGATTGAGACATTGGAAGGTGTATCTGTAGAAGTGGGAGCATTGGACATTACATTTTATCGGGATGATCTTGACCAAATTGGGTTACGAACTCCAGCCAAAACTGATATTTCTTTTGACCTCACAGGCAAAACGGTTGTTCTCGTGGATGATGTCATTTTTAAAGGTAGGACAATTCGCGCTGCTTTAAATGCAGTCAACGAGTACGGTAGACCCGAGGTAATTCGTTTAGCCGTTTTGGTAGACAGGGGTCATCGTGAAGTCCCAATTCACCCAGATTTTATTGGTAAGCAGCTACCCACTGCTAAAGAGGAGATTGTCAGAGTTTATTTACAAGATTGGGATGGAAAAGACGCAGTGGAGTTGATTGCAAATTAGTTATGGGTGAAGGGAATAGCAAACATAAATTATCCAATCTGTAGTTACACTTCCTTAACGCAACATCTTTGCTGTCATTGATGGAATAAAAAAGTTAAATCCTCTTCCCCGTTCCTTAAGAACTACGAGAACGCTTTCAGTGAACGATCGCAATCAGGAAATTACGTTATTGTGGCGTAAGTCCTGTTGGAGTATAGCCAGGGATGTCCGACATTCTGGAGCCAATGCTCAACTTCTATACAGACAACCAGGAATTTATTGACAACCTACTCTCAGGTGGGTTGCCGACTATTTTACCTGCCGTTGTCAGTTTCTTTTGGTGGCTGATGTGGCGACAACGCCAACGACGTATTCCAGGGGAAAGTTTTGCTTTTGAGGTGATTAAGCCTCAAAGTCCAGATTTAATGCAGCGAATTTTGGGCGGGAACGATCAAGACCCCTTGGCAGACCAGAATATACCTTATCAAACGCGGGTGGCAAATCGCAGCATCCGTCAAGAATTGCAGCAGCTTTTAGAAGCAAACCGTTGGGTGTTAATTATCGGACGCAATGGTTTGGGGAAAACACGGGAAGCCTCCGAAGTAGCAAAGCATTTCAACCAAGCAGGCTGGACTGTGCTTTACCTCAAGCCGAATGAATGGCTGGATGTACCGGCTCGTTTGCCCAAGTCAATTGGTGGCGATCGCAAGTTACTATTTTTATTAGATGACCTCAACCAGAAAATGCACCGCAGTTATGAGGAAATCTCTCCGGAAGCGGAAAAAAGTTTGACGGAACGATTTACTGTTCCTTTGCAACAACGGCTGCTAGATACTTTAACTAAATACGAGTCTTTCTGCGGTAAAGCTGAAATCCGCGTCATTGCAACAGCACGTAATGAAAAACAACCTGACTTTCCCGGAGAAGCTAACGCTTGGGAAAAACTGCAATGGGAAAAATATCCTAAGTTATGGCAGCAGTTTCAAATTTATGAATTGCCAGAACCTGAGGACCAAGCAATTGTTGAGGTGTTGAGTGCAACTGTCCCCAAAACTAAAATTCCTACTCAGCCAGAACAGTATCCCGAACTAGCAAGGCGTAATGATGCCACTTTTAGAAATGTCGTAGAAAATCTCCAGCGTCTTCGCAACGACAGCTTACCTTTAAACGCCAACAATTACCGGGAAAGTTTGGGGAAAACTTGGGAAAATCGCTATCAAGAGTCAGTCAAAAGATACCCTGGTAGTCGTTATATTTACGATGCGGTGGATTTGCTGCGGCAATTCAACATCCCACTAGAACGTTTTATCGTAGAGGCGACGGCAAGGATGTTGGCTGGTGGCAATTGTTGGCAGCAGTTGCAGCATCGTTGCCAAATTAACGCGGCTATTAACTTTTTGACTCACGCTGAAAGGATTCTCGAACCGCGGGATGGACAAATTGAGGGTAAGGGTAATCACGTAGAAGCTAAAGAATATATATTACCCTTCTCCAAGCTGATATTAAAACTGGCAGATCAACACCCCAAAGAAATGCAGCGCCTACTACTGAATTTTGGTGTCGAGATGGCGCTAGCAAATCATCAGCAAGAAGCGATCGCCTGCTGGGATAAAACAATCAAAATTCAGCCCAATTACTACCCAGCTTGGGGGAATAGGGGGATTGTACTGACTAAATTAGGACGTTTTGCAGAGGCGATCGCCTCCTATGACAAAGTATTAGCAATCAAACCAGATGACTACTTAGCTTGGTATTACCGGGGGAATGTCCTTGATGAAGATGGACAACACGAACAAGCGATCGCATCTTACGACAAAGCTGTGGCTTTAAAACCAGATTTACACCAAGCTTGGAATAACCGAGGAATTGCGCTGCGGAATTTAGGACGACATCAAGAAGCGTTGTCATCTTACAATCAAGCATTGGCAATTGTCCCCAACTTACATCAAGGTTGGGTGAATCGGGGTAATGCATTGCGGAATCTCGGACAGTTTCCAGAGGCGGTAGATTCCTATAACCAAGCACTCGCTATTCAACCCCAAGACTATTACAGCTGGTACAGTCGCGGTAATTGCCTGAAGAACTTAGGTGAATTAGCAGATGCGATCGCATCTTATGACAAAGCACTCTTCATTCAACCTGATGCCGATGCTTGGTATAATCGGGGTCATATCCTTGGGGATTTAGGAAAATATGAGGATGCTGTAATCTCCTATGAGAAAGCGTTATTTCTCAAGCAAGACAACCACGAAGCTTGGTATAATCACGGTAATATATTGTTAACTTTAGGTAGATATGAGGATGCGATCGCATCCTTCGAGCAAGCGATCGCCATCAAATCCCATAAAGACGAAGCTTGGAATAATCGGGGTAATGCCCTATTTAATTTAGGCAGATATGAGGATGCAATAAAATCCTACGACCAAGCGTTATTGATTCAACCACAGAAACATAAAGCTTGGAAGAATCGGGGTAATGCTTTGTTTAATTTAGGGAAATATGAGGATGCAATAAAATCCTACGACCAAGCATTAGCGATTAAGCCAGACAAACACGAAGCTTGGTACAACCGGGGTAATGCTTTACGTAACTCAGGAAAATATCAAGATGCAATAAAATCCTACGACCAAGCATTATTGATTAAACCAGACAAACACGAAGCTTGGAACAACCGCGGATTGGCATTGACTTACTTACACCGATACCACGAAGCGATCGCATCCTACGACCAAGCATTATTGATTACAGCAAATAATCGCGAAGCCTGGTATAACAAAGCGTGTTGTTATGGGTTACTAGGAAATGTGGATTTAGCAATTGAGAATTTACAACAGGTAATCAAACTAGATCCTGATGAATGCCGAGAAATGGCAAAAACTGACTCTGATTTCGACAATATCAGGGACGATCAACGCTTTCAAACGTTGGTAATGGGTGATGTATAGCAATCCTAAATCATTCATAAAAATATCTATTGGGGTAAACGAACCACAGAGGCACAGAGAAAGGAGAAATAGAGATTTTTGGACATTTTTATTTGTAAGCCCCTCGCCTATTGCCTGCCTCTAGGATTCAGTTTACAAATCAAATAGGAGTGCTATATGAAAATACAGCTTAATCTTCTAACGATTTTGCTTGAACCTCAACTGCTGTGACATCAATTGTGCCATCTGGAGTAAAGCGCCGAAAATGACCACTTTGTACTAATAATTGCTCTCCGCAGTTAGGACATTGCAACTGGCTTTTATTTAAACCTGTAAATTCATATCGACATACAGGACACTGATCTACAACCAAGTTACGTTGCAGCCACCAGCGAAACCCAAAGAATGCAATCACGGGTGCCAATAGCAACAACCCAAAAAGAAATAGTAACGAATTCACTAACCAGCCCAAGCCTAAGGATGCCAGCAACCAAATAACTGCTAACAAGGTGAGCCAAGGGCGAAGATTTTCAAGCAATGGAAAAGATTTAAGGCTCATTTTTTAAATATCGTGTTGCTCTCTTTCTAGGATAGCGAGTTTGGGGAAGAGTCAAAAGTCAAGGGTCAAGAGTCAAGGGTCATTTATCCTCATTGTCCCCATTCCAATTACCCATTACCAATTACCCATTACCAATTACCATCACAGCAACTCTTGCAGCCGTTTTTGCAAGGCATCCATGCCGAAAAGTGCGATCGCTTGTTGTCGTAGCCAATGCCGATCGCAACGTTGATCGTTGCCTGTGAGTATTTCTATACAAGCTGCCGCTACCGCACTGGGATCGCGATGGGGAACTCGCCATCCTAGTTGCCCATCCTGCAAGGGGTCAGCCGAGCCATCATCGTCACCAGATAGCACGGGTACGCCACAAGCCATTGCCTCTAAATAGACAATACCAAAGCCTTCTTGGGAAGGCATAATGTAGGCATCCGCAAGGTGGTAGTGTGCTATTAGTTGTTCTGTGGGAACGAAACCTGCAAAAATTACGCGATCGCTCACACCTAATTCTTGTGCGAGTTGCGCTAATCGTGGTTGGTCATCGCCGCGACCAATAACTAAGTATTTTACTTCTGGATACACCTCAAGGATTTGCGGTAATGCCCGAATTGTGACATCAACACCTTTGTAAATATCCCCTGACCATAGCCGCGCTACGGTCATTAACACTTTGGCATTAGTTAAACCGTACTTGGCTATCAGTTCTGGTTGCTTTTCGCCTGGTGTAAATTTATTCTCATCAATTGCACAAGGCAGTATTTTTACTATATTGGGTTCGATAAAATTAGCCGCACAGCTGCGATCGCGACTGTAACGGCTAATTGTCCAAATCCCTGATGCCGATGTGAGTGCGTGACGTTCTTTAGTGTTAAGCGGTTCCCAAACTTCTTTACCGTAAGTTAGGACAGTGTAAGGAATTCCCAATGGCTGGCAAAGAGTTTGTATCAATCTTGCTAAAAGAATGTGTCCACAAAAAACGTGTTGGGGACGCTGTAGCAGCAGACACTTCAGCAATGCTGCTGTCATTTTTAATCTGCCGATCTGGGGGGAGTTGCTTTTAAAACCATAAAATTTGAAATTTTCTGATTCCCAAGGATTTGAGACATTTGGACTATCTCGCAGTACAAATACTTCTGCTTTATAACCTGGACTCAATCTTTGATAGGCACGAAAAATATCCTTGACATAGGACTGAATCCCACCTTCGTGTACAAAAATTTCTAAGAACACGAATACATGGTTGGCTTTTTGATCAAATTTCTTAGTTAAATTAAGATTTTCGCCCACTTTACCTGTGCCAATTACGTATGTTTCTGGCTCATCCAGTTGTAACATACGCCACAGAGGTTTACGATAATCTCTAACAAAATAGATGCACCCTAAAATTTCTGAGAACTTCAGGGTGCTATGGCTGGTTTTTCACGTTTTCTGTTCTAGCTAGAAAATAGGGACTAGGGAAGAAGGATTTTCATCCTTGGTTGTGAAATTTTCTCATGAGCGTCTAGCTTGTCAAATCCCGATTAATTAATAATTCGTACTGTATTTAAATTACGAAATATTAATTACGAATTTTTTTAATGCCGATCATCTAGAGCATATTTAACGATCAGCAAACAATTTCTGTTTTCCGTAGCACGTTCATAGATAACACGGTCAGCCAAGCGTCTAAGCAGAAACCATCCGTATCCTCCTACTTGAAGAGTACCAGGCTCTGGCTCGGCGATCGCATCGGGATTAAAAGGTTTGCCATAATCCCAAATTCTCATTTCCAATCTGTCAATCCACAAGCTCACTTCAATATCTATTCCTGTTTCTGGCGGTAAAGCAGAGTGAGCATGACGAACTGCGTTAGTGAAGCCTTCTGCTAATGCTAAGTTGAGGCGATAGAGTTGGGTTTCTGACCAGCCAAGTTGATACAAATGTCGCCGACAAAATTTCTCAAACCATTGTTGCACGTGGTTGAGGAGCTTTAGATCGCTCTTCACCGTCAAATGGTCTTGCTGCATGGTGCTAAGCATTGACCTTGACTTAAATATAAGTAAGTGATGAGTAGGTAACAAATGCGTCTCTTTGTGGTATTTGTGTGATTTCTGATTTTGGAATAGCTTTTAAATCCAAAACTAAATATCCACGATGCAACCTGGATGAGGAAAAGTGCTGAGTCACCGAAGTTCAGATCTAAGGAAGCCTGATCTCCAACTTCTCGCTGAGTGCTGAATGCTGAGTAATAGCCCACGACTTAAGTCTTTCTAAGTACTGAGTACTTAGTTTATCAAAACTCATTACTCATAACTCATGACCCAAGACCCAGCACTCATGCAAGAGTACTGTTTTTTCTGACGAATTTAGAACAGTCCCAAGGTCAATGATTTATCTAATGGTAAAGCAGCACCAATACCTAGCCATAGAGTTACAAGTGTTCCAAAGAGAAACACTGTGGTTGCAACTGGGCGGCGGAAGGGGTTTTGGAACTTATTGACGTTCTCGATAAAAGGAACAAGGATTAGTCCCAGGGGTACTGAAGCCATCGCTAACACTCCTAACAGTTTGTTAGGAAGCGATCGCAAAATCTGGAATACCGGGTACAAATACCACTCTGGCAGAATTTCCAATGGTGTGGCAAAAGGATTCGCAGGTTCACCATTCATTGCTGGATCTAGCACGGCTAGAGCCACTATACAAGCGAAAGATCCCATGATCACGATGGGAAACACATAAAGTAGGTCATTAGGCCACGCGGGTTCGCCATAGTAGTTGTGGCCCATGCCTTTGGCGAGTTTGGCTCTGAGGGTAGGATCGCTCAGATCGGGTTTTTTCTGTGTTGACATTTTTAAATATGCTCTCCTGCTTAAGTTGAGTTAAAGCATTTGTGAAAGCCTTAAGCTATCAGGCAACCCTAACCTGCGGCTAGCCGCCAGCAGGGTTTTTATAGCTTTCAGCTTCAGATCTCAAGTTTTTGTTGTTCTTGTTCATCAGTTTAAAACAAACAACTCTAGCTTGAAAGTGCTGAGTGGTGAGTCCTGAGTCGTGAGTGCTGAGTAAAAATATTAGTTCCCATTACCCATTACCCATTCTCCTTTACCCATCTTGAAACTGACTGGGTTGCCTGTTCGCTTTACGGCTCAAATTACAAAGGACCAGAAATGCCTTGTTTGCGGATCATCAAGAAGTGGAACAGCATGAAGACCGCAATCAACCAGGGCAGAACGAATGTGTGGGCGCTGTAGTAGCGGGTAAGGGTTGCTTGGCCGACGCTGGAACCACCACGCAGCAAGTCAGAGATCAGCACACCAACCACGGGAATTGCTTCGGGAACGCCGCTAACGATTTTCACAGCCCAGTAGCCCACTTGGTCCCAAGGTAGTGAGTAGCCAGTCACGCCAAAAGAAACTGTGATCACAGCTAGGATGACACCACTTACCCAGGTTAATTCGCGGGGCTTTTTGAAACCACCAGTTAGGTAAATCCGAAAGACGTGCAAAATCATCATCAACACCATCATGCTGGCAGACCAGCGGTGAATAGAGCGAATCAGCCAGCCGAAGTTTACTTCTGTCATGATGTACTGCACTGAAGAGTAAGCCTCAGCAACAGTTGGCTTGTAGTAGAAAGTCATGGCAAATCCAGTAGCAAACTGGATGAGAAAGCAAACCAGGGTAATGCCACCCAAGCAGTAGAAGATATTGACGTGGGGAGGAACGTACTTGCTTGTGACATCCTCAGCGAGTGCTTGAATTTCCAAGCGTTCCTCAAACCAGTCGTAAACGTTGGCCATACAATCTCAAGTTCCTAAAAAATCGGTTGCGGTTGATAAGTCTACCGAAGTTCTGCTCGGAGGAAGCCTCCGCTCAGACTTCTCTCCCAATTAACAATTTTGGGATTTTAGCAAAGAGGAGTTTGTTCGTTTGCTTTTAAGGCTTCAGAGTGATAAGACTTTTAATAAACTTAACACTCTGTAAACATCTTATGTATTGCGTTTTCTTTGCAAACCAACACAAAGAATAGTGGACACAAAGTAGATCTTATCGTGTGTTGAGTGCGATGCAACCCAATCAGCTGACTGAACAACTTGATTAAGACAAATGCACCACTTCTATAAAAAAAGTAACATAATCGAGAGATAGATTTCATCAAAAACAAAGCAACTGGGCAGTTCAAGGCAATTTGGGTTGAGGTGGAATTCAAGATGGGCTTGTTCATGGACAAAAAGGTTTTTCGACGGGGATTGTCATTGCTAATGGCAGTTTGGTTGGCACTGGGCACACTCATCCAACCGGCGACGGCTTTGACAGAGCAGCAAAAATTAATATCAGAAGTTTGGCGAATTGTCAACAGAACTTATCTAGATGAAACGTTTAATCATCAAAACTGGGCAACGGTGCGGCAAAAGGTTTTAGAGAAGTCACTTAAAAATCAGGAAGGAGCTTATGGAGCAATTCAGAATATGCTCAAAAGCTTGGACGACCCCTTTACGCGGTTTTTAGACCCAGAACAGTACCGCAGTTTACAGGTAAATACGTCTGGAGAACTCACAGGGGTAGGCTTGCAAATAGCTCTTGACCCTGAAACTGGGAGGTTGGAAGTAGTAGCACCCATAGCAGGTTCCCCAGCAGATAAAGCCGGAATTCAACCACGCGATCGCATCATCAAAATTGAAGGTATCTCTACAGAAAATCTCACCTTAGACGAAGCTGCGGCTAAAATGCGTGGGCCAATTGGCAGTTTAGTGACGCTGTTAATCGAACGGAATGGCACAGAAGAAAAGGAAGTTAGGGTAATGCGCGATCGCATTGCGTTAAACCCTGTAGTCTCAGAATTGCGCGTTACGCCACAAGGTACACCCATTGGCTACCTACGCCTGAATCAATTTAATGCCAACGCCTCAATGGAACTGGCACACGCCATTACTAGTTTAGAAAAAAAGGGTGCGGCTGCCTACATTTTAGATTTACGCAATAATCCTGGGGGGCTATTGCAAGCCGGAATTGAAATCGCCCGCTTGTGGTTAGACTCAGGCACTATAGTTTACACTGTCAATCGCCAAGGCATACAAGGCACTTTTGAGGCATTTGGCCCAGCACTTACGTCAGATCCGTTAGTGATTTTAGTCAATCAAGGAACCGCCAGTGCCAGCGAAATTCTTGCCGGCGCACTCCAAGATAATGGTCGTGCCCAATTAGTAGGCGAAACCACCTTTGGTAAAGGCTTAATTCAATCCTTGTTTGAATTATCAGATGGTTCCGGCTTGGCAGTCACAATTGCTAAATATGAAACACCTCAGCACCGAGATATTAACAAATTAGGTATTAAACCAGACAAAGTGATTCCTCAAGAAGCAATTACCCGCGAACAGATTGCCACAGAAGCCGATCAACAATATCAAGCAGCAGTAGAAATATTGGCGAAAAATTCAGTGGTGGTGGGGCTAGGGGTTGGGGATTAAGGAATCGGTAATGGGGTATTGGGCATTAGGCATGGGTAATTGGTAATGGGAATTGGGAATTTCTCTTATTTTCCCTAGTTCCTAGAGCATCGATTCAGTAATCAAAAACCTAACCCCCCACCCCCCTTCCCTTGTAGGCTATCCATTAGTCAACATCTTTCTTTACAATCTGGAAACCCTTGTTTTGCAAGCATCTTGAAAACTGAGGTGTCAGGCATACTTGACAAATTAGCTCTTAATATTCTCGCTAAAATTAGGTTTTTATTGAGAATGAACGACGAACGAATCAGGTTTGTAAAAAAAGTGAGTGAATACTCTCGCAAATATTGAGAAAGATGCGGGTAATGGATAGCCTTGTAGGGAAGGGGGAGCCAAACTCCCCTCTCAAGGCAGGCTACAGTGTACACACAAGTCATCGAATCACTACCAGTCCTCGAATTACCCCACCCTAACCCTCCCCGATGCATTGGGGAGGGAACTGGAGAAAGTTTTCTCCCCTTACCAAGGGGGGATTAAGGGGGGTAAAACCCAGATCTAGAAAGATAATCCGATTTGTGTATACACCGTAGCTCAAGGCAGGAGAGGGGTAGGGGGAGAGGTTATTCCAGGATTACTGAATTGGTGTTATAGTCCCCAGTCCCCAGTCCCTAGCTAGCTCCAAAGAAGCGAGACTTTGGTAAGCTTGGGCGATCGCACCTCTGCCTCTTAAGAAGCCGGTATTCGCACCGGGACAAATGTACTGTAGTGTTTCTGGTGTAAAGCGTTCTAACAGGTATTGAAGGCTTTTAATTTGTCGCGGCCAGTGAAAGGTTTTGGCTGTCCGTAAAGGTGCTGCTTCGCCTTGGAGATTGGGAACTAAGTGGCGACCAGAAAATAGCACTCCGCCCAGGTAATTGTAGTAGAGGCAAGATGAGCCAGGAGTATGGCCTGGTGTCCAAATTACTTGGGCGGTTGTATCTAAAATAAGTTCACGTCCAAAGGTAGTGACAGTTAATCCTGGTAATAAATAAGCTTCTTGCTCTTGAATGACGACCTCGCAGCCCAAGGCTTGCTGAATTTCTGCGGTCTTGCCAATAGCACCACGATGTGTGATAAATAACCAGCGTACTCCCCCATGCGATCGCAAAAAATCTAAATTTGTCTGCTCTAAAGCAGGACAATCAATGAGGATATTGCTTTCATTTCTTACAATAAAATAAGAGGTTCCCCCTAATGTGTCCCGATTGGGTGGAAAGGCAAAAATATTATTCAGCGCGAAGTCCGAGTGGAGGTTTCCTCCGAACGGAACTTCGTAAGAAAGTACAGCCCTTGGTGGCTTAACTGTATGATTTGGCTGTTGGGGTAAGGGGCACATAGGAAAAAACCGAAATTGAGGAGTTGTCAATCATCTGGTTACAGAGTTCAACTTCTTCAGGCTGGAAGCTTGAGAGTGAAAAACTACTGTTAACCGTTGTGGAAAAAATTAGGGTTTTATAGTCTGGCTGGTAGTGATGGCTGTGGTGCTAATGCTACGGGTGGGACATTTTTTCAAAATCATTGAAGAGCAAATGACATTTTGGTTTCTCCTCCTACTGGGACTAGCTACTTATCTAATGGTGCAGCGTGTCGTCGCTCATAGCACCCAGACACCCGTTTGGTTGTTGTGGCTGGTTTTAATGACACCAGCATTTTTATTGAGCGGATGGACGCTAATGTATGGTGCCAAACAACCGCCACCGTCATCACTGATCCTCTGGTCGTCAATCATCTGCGTTCTGTTATACTGGCTGTTATTTCAATGGGGACGGCGAACACCTAAAGATAAACAGACGGAACCCCAAGCCATTGAATCACAATCGGTTATTCATCCTACCGCAGAACCAGTGACAGTGCGTCCCATTGAGCCAACGGAAGAAACCCAGCTGCGAAATTGTTTTCCCTGGTCTACATACTACATTCAAAATATTGAATACCGACCCCAAGCTGTAATATGTAGGGGTCAGTTACGAACTACGCCAAGCCTTGCTTACCAGCAAATTAAGTCTAATATCGAATCCCAATTTGGCGATCGCTTTTTGTTGATATTTCAAGAAGGTATCAACAGCAAACCTTTCTTTGTACTGGTTCCCAATACTCAGGCTACTAAACCAGTAAACTCTCCCAACCGCGAACAGTTAACGCGGCCAGGATTAGCATTGTTGCTTTTGGTAGCTACCTTGGTAACTACTACCTTAGTAGGAACAAGAATTGCTGGCGTAGATCCAAAAGCGCTACAATCTAACCCCAGTATCTTCCTCCAGGGATTGCCCTATGCTCTAGGATTAATGACGATTCTGGGCATCCATGAACTTGGTCACTATTTGACTTCTAGGTATTATAAAATACGCTCCACTCTGCCCTATTTTATCCCCGTGCCTTTTTTCTTAGGAACATTTGGCGCTTTTATTCAGATGCGGAGTCCCATTCCTAACCGCAAAGCTTTATTTGATGTGAGTATTGCTGGCCCACTCGCAGGTTTTATTGTCACTTTACCGATATTAATTTGGGGTTTAGCTCATTCTGAGGTGGTGCCTCTGACTGAAAAAACCGGGCTGTTAAACCCCGATGCTCTCAATCCCAAGTATTCTATCTTGCTAGCGCTAATGTCAAAATTAGCACTAGGGAATATGTTAACCGCACAATCAGCGATTGACTTACATCCAATTGCAGTAGCAGGTTTTTTAGGATTAATTGTCACCGCATTAAATTTGATGCCAGTAGGACAACTAGACGGTGGTCATATTGTCCATGCCATTTTTGGGCAAAGAACTGCGATCGCAATTGGTCAAATAGCTCGCTTGTTGCTGCTACTGCTATCCTTGATCCAATCAGAATATTTTCTCTGGGCGATTATCTTATTACTCATACCATTAATTGATGAGCCTGCACTTAACGATGTCACCGAACTAGATAACAGACGTGACATCTTAGGTTTACTGTCAATGGCTTTGTTGATAATTATTGTACTGCCACTACCCCAGGCGATCGCTAACTTGTTGCAAATTTAAATTTCTTCCACTCGTTTAATGAGTGAACACCGATTCATTAATCAAACACATACAATTTTTCTGGAGTGGGCACGTTTAGATCATTACCTTAAAACAAGATAATAACTGCTGCCCACCCTATTATTTTCTAATTTTGTAATTACGAACTACGATTACGAATTACGAATTGTGTTGAATGTTAAATTCCAAGACTTTGCTTTTACCAGGATTCATCAACCCATAGGGATCAACCATTTCTTTAAATTTCAACTGTTCCGGGTCAATTACTTTCCTGCCGCCGTCTTCAATAATATATGTATGAGGATTGGCAATTATTACACCCTGCGCTTCATGGTAGCGGATAATCTCGTTGAGGCGTTCTTCTGTGGTGTAGCGCACGAGTTGTAAAGCACCGGGAATGACTGCACCTCTCACCCGAAAAAATTCTAAATGCATCATGATTTCATCAGCAAAATGATGATACATATGCTCAACTAACTGCAAACTAGAATCTGGAGGGAAGATACTTTGCAAATAGGTAATGGAAGTATCTACAGTCCGGGCGTGTAATGTTGTATGGTTCCAGGTAAATTCTGCTAAATGAGTGCCTTTCCCAGCATCTTGTGCGGGTTTTTGATAGGTAATTTGTCCGCCATATTGTTGCACTAATCCTGGTAAAAATTCCCAACTCGGTTCAGCAACCATTAACAATGCTGGGTGCGTACCTTCAGGAATGTATTCATGTAAAGCGTGAAAGTATTGGGGAATTGGCGATGCAAAGACACTAATCAACTTCTTAATCATGCCATCGGCATTACCAAGAGCATTGCCAAACTTAGCGGCTGTCATAAAGTCGTCAAAGGTGACAATCACTTCTGCCCAAGGATAAGCTGGGGCTAAGGGAAGTTCTAATTGCGTGATGATGCCATTAATGCCCCAAGCATGGTTTACCTTTTGCACATCATCGCCGCGTAATTCGATGATGCGGGGTTCATCTTCTAAAGTTACCACTCGCAGTCCTAAAAGATTACCGCGATCGCCTAATAAGCCATATTGGATTGAGCCAATACCCCCACTCCCTCCAGCAATAAAGCCGCCAATAGTTGCTGTGCGGTAGGTAGAGGGAGCCATTCGCATTTCCCAGCCGATTTCTCGCGCTTTTTTATCCAAAGCTGCCAATTTCACCCCAGGTTCTACCCGCGCTACTGCTGGTTTTACCCAAAGAATTTCGTGCATTTTGGTCATATCAAGGATTACGCCACCATGCAGGGGTACGCATTGGCCGTAATTCCCTGTACCTGCACCACGGACAGTTATAGGTACGCGGTATTTGGCACAGGTTGCGGCTACTTTGATGACTTCTGCTTCGTTGGCGGGACGGACGACGATATCGCCGACTTTTCCGGCTAATTTGGGTACAAGAACGGGGCTAAAGGTGTGATAGTCTTGGGATAATTTGGCTACTTGGGCGGGGTCGGTAATAGTTTCGATGTCTGCGAAAGCAGCAGTGAGGGTATCTAAGTCGAGAGTTTTCATTATTATTTTCGTTAAACAGCAAATTTCTTTTTATTCTCACGCAAAGGCGCAAAGACGCAAAGATGATTGAGCGCTCATTTAAAATTAAATTCAGGAGTTCAGTAGAGAAGAGGTAACAAAATGAAGACCGAACAAGAACGCGAACAGTTAATCAAAGCAATCAATATACTGTTACATCAAGCTTATGACAGTACCTTAGATGAAATTTATGCACTACTGCAAAAAATCGAAGATGAAGAGGAAGAGGAGGAAAACGATTTAAGAGCCTATCATGCTGCTAAAAGTGATGTAGAAAATAATAGTCTTATTGCATGGGAGGACACCAGTCATCTCATAACTGGGCTTTTACTATTTCATTCTTCTACAAGCGAGATTGAATGAAATAGTTTTGAGTGCGATCAAAACTATACGTCGGACTCACATACGCTCGTTTACCCAAACGGTTGACCCCACCGCTCCCAATTCTCCTTATTAAAAGGCGATGATTTTGGATATTAGTAGATTAGGCGATGGTATATTTACTCTGGGCTTGTATCAATAAACTTCTGATAACTTTCAATTTTACTATCCAGGCGGGAAGCAAGAAAAGGACTTGCATCTTTTAACGCTGCATAAATCTGCATTGCTTCTTCTCGATAGCGAATAATTTTATCTTTTGTCCAATAATAAGGTGGTGATTGGAGATTGCTGATTCTATCTGCTAATTTTACCATCCATATTTCTTGTGGTTGTTGTTTGATTCTGTATAGACTATCTGCCATTTGTAAATGTTTGGCTAAACTGTTATCTTTAGTTAATGCTAAGACACCCTCTGCGACTGCTTCACCAAATTCAGCTTTGATTTGCTCAAAGGTTGTATTAGTATCTTCAATGGTGTCATGCAAAATCGCACATTGAATCGCCAGATTACCGTCAGCTTCTTGCTCTATATTTAAAGCAGCAATTACTTCCATGCACACAAAACTTAAGTGCATAATGTAAGGTATGTCTGAACCAGGCATTTTCTGACCTTGGTGTGCGTGTGCGGCAAATTTATAGGCTTTAATATAAGTTTCTTGTGACCAGTTTTGTTTCATATATAGCAAGGGACTTATTTAATCATCTGGAAATTGCCAAGATGATATACTTTCGATATCTTGGCTATGGCATTGAGTACAAATAGCATCAAATCTTGAATCCATCCATTCATAACCGCAAGCATGACAGTGACAAAAAATATTGTTGCGGTTGGCATCTTTTAATCCTTGATACCATTGCTGTAGTTCTTTAGCATTTTCAAAAGGAAAGTTATCAGACATTGACATCAGCCTTGAAAACTAAAGCATTTTTTCTAAGAATTGCTGGGCGCGATCGCACTGAGGATTCTGGAAAAATTCATGAGGAGTGGTATCTTCTGCTAAAATACCTTGGTCGAGAAACATAATTCGACTAGCAACTTCTCTGGCAAATCCCATTTCGTGGGTAACAATCGCCATTGTGATTCCTGTTTGTGCTAAGTTTTGTATCACTTGCAGCACATCTTTGACCATTTCTGGATCTAAAGCAGAGGTGGGTTCATCAAAGAGAATCATCTCTGGTTCCATTGCTAAAGCGCGAGCGATCGCTACTCTTTGTTTCTGTCCGCCTGATAATTTAGATGGGTAGACATCTGCTTTTTCTTCTAAGCCGACTTTTGTCAGTAACTCCAGCCCTTTATTTTCGGCTAATTTTTTATCTAGTTTTTTCACCTTAATCGGGGCATAGGTGACATTTTGCATCACTGTCTGGTGAGGAAATAGATTAAAGTGTTGAAACACCATCACCAATTGTTGCCGAACTTGGCCGATGTTGACTTTGGGATGAGTTATTTCTTGTTCATGAAAATAAATTTTGCCTTTGCTGGGGCGTTCCAGCAAATTCATGCAGCGTAAGAATGTAGATTTACCTGAACCTGAAGGGCCGAGAATTGCTACAACTTCACCTTGGTGAATTTCTGTGGAAATATTTTTGAGTACGTCGAGTTTACCGAAGGATTTACACAAGAATTCTGTCCGAATTAAGACGTTACTCACTTTGTCTTAACCTCCTTTCTAAAATGGATGCACTCTTAGTCATTCCCATCACTAAAGCATAGTAGATGAACCCAGCAAACAGCAGAGGTTCAAAGTAAATATATTTATTTGCACCGACAATTTGGGCACTGCGTAATATTTCTACTACCCCAATTGTGGATACTAAAGCTGAGTCTTTCAATAGTCCAATAGTTTCATTTACTAAAGCCGGGAGAATGTTTTTTAATGCCTGGGGTAAAATAATGTCCCACATCATCAACCGATAAGGAACACCCATAGACATCGCCGCTTCAGTTTGCCCTTTATCTACGGCTTGAATTCCTCCCCGGATGGTTTCGGACATATAAGCCCCAGAATTCAGGGTAAAAGTTAGCACACCTGCTGCTAAAGCTGAGATATCATAACCTGTGAGTTGGGGTGTAGCATAGTAAACCAAAGCCAACTGTAACAGTAGCGGTGTCCCCCGAAATACAGAGGTATAGGCGTTAGCTAGCCAAGTCAGAGGCTTGATACCAGTAATTTTGCACAGAGAGAGAACCGTACCCCAAATTAACCCCAAAAATACTGACAATAGCGTAAACAACAACGTCAGTGGGATACCTTTAAGGATAAAAGGAATGTCTGGGATAATTCGGGTAAAGTCTAGATTTAGTCCGCCTTTGGCTGGGGTGGAAGATGCAGAAGCAGTTGCGGTAGTTTGGGAAAACCACTTAGTTACTAATTTTTTGAGTTCGCCTTTATCCTGCATTTGTTGCAAGGCTTGATTAAAAGGCTTTACCAAAGCAGAACCTTTAGGAAAAGCGATCGCCGAACCACTCGCTTGTTCGGAAGGAATTATATTAAACTCTAACTCTGGGTTGGCTTGGGCAAACCCCCTAGCCACAGTATCCTCAACAATGGCAGCATCAATTCGCCCTGATTTAATTTCTTGAATGACTTCTGGTACTTTATTTAGTTGCTTTAGCTGAATTCCTGTAACTTTTTGGCTAATTTTTTTGGCATTTTGCTCTTGAATAGTCCCTAGCTGTACCCCAACTTTTTTTCCCGCCAGGTTTTGAGGTTGTTTGAGATTGCTAGTTTTTGGAGCAACGATGGTATCTTTAGCTACGTAATAAATAATTGAAAAATCAACATTTTTCTGACGTTCTGGGGTGGGAGTCATCCCTGCCATCACAAAATCAGCCCGATTTGCTTGGAGTGAAGGAATTAATCCATTAAAATCGGATTCCATGACCTGGAGTTTAAACCCTAGTTTTTGCGCCAGATTCTTAGCAATATCGATATCAAAGCCAACTATTTGGCGATCGCCTCCTTGAGTATCATAAAACTCATAAGGAGGATAATCTGGCGAAGTAATCATCGTCAGCGTATCTTTGCCTACAGATGAGGCAGCGTTGAGAGAATGACTCTGACCTGTGATGATACTAATTACAACCATTGCTGTAAACAGCATGGTTAATAGCCATAGTTTTTTTCTAGGGCGATGGGCATTGGGCATTGGTAATCGGTAATCGGTAATCGGTAATTGGTAATGGGTAATTGGTAATTGGGATTTCTCTCCTGCTTCCTCATCCCCCTCATCCTCCCAGTCCCCAGTAGCCAATCCCCAATCCCTCACGATTTGTAATACTCTACACCCTTATTGACAAATTGCAAGGTAAATGCATCTTTATAATTAAGATTGGGCTGAGAAATTCCGGTTTTCACCATGTTGTCAAATAGTAATCTCCACCTTTGTTCAGTCATGGCCCCAATGCCAAGTTTTTCTGCAGCATCAGAAATGAGCATCTCATATTCTTTCAGTTTGGGAAGGCTATAAGCTAACTGCTCATCTGTCATTTCTGGATTAGCTTTCTTAATTAAATCATTACTTGGTTGAGGATTTTCTAAGTAACTATACCAGCCTTTGATTGAAGCATCAACAAACCTTTGAACTAAGTCTGGATTTTTATCTACTAATTCTTTCTTTGTCTCAATTGTAGTTGCGTATGTTGGGTAACCATAATCTGCTAGTAAAAACACTATTGGCTTAAAACCACCTTGCTTTGCAATCGCGAAGGGTTCTGAAGTTATATACCCTTGTTGCGCTGAGGTTTTGTCAGCCAAAAAAGGAGCGGGATTGAAGTTATAAGGGCGTTTTTGTTCATCGGTAAAACCATACTTAGCTTTAAGAAGTGGCCAATAAGTAACGTTTGCAGCAGCCGATACATAAATGGGTTTGCCTTTGAGGTCAGCAAGAGTTTTAATTGCTGTGTTGGGATGGGTAATGATACATTGAGGGTCTTTTTGAAAGATTGCTGCTACTGTAATTTTGGGAATGCTTTGTGCTATAGCGTTGATGGCATCAATACCAAAACCCATGAAAAAATCTACCGCACCCCCCATCAATAACTGGGTACCACTAGGTACTTGCGGCCCACCCATTTTAATGGTGACATCCAGACCGTGGTTTTTGTAAATTCCAGTTGCAATCGCCTGATAAAATCCGCCGTGTTCTGCTTGTGCTAGTCAATTTGTACCAAAGGTTACTTTATCTAACCCGGAAGTTGTAGTTTTTTCAGATTTGCTATTAGCACAGCCAGTAATAATAGTGCTACCTATACAGATGTAACTATACTGAATAAATTGACGGCGATTAAGGTGATAAATTGCTGCTGATGAGGATGGGGACTGATTCATGGAACAAGATAAGACTCTCTTTAATTTCGTGTTTTAGCTGATTCTAAAAGTACATTCCAGAATCAACTTTTGATTCACAAGCGAATAAGGTTGAATCGCCAAAGCTCGTTGAAAAGCTTGAATAGCTTCACCATACTTTCCTAAAGCGGCATAACATAAGCCCATACCGTGCAATGCGCCAAAATGTACGGGGTTGAGATTAACAACCATTTGACAATCTCCTAAAGACTTTTGATAATTACCCATACTGTAGTAAAGAAAAGCACGACGATTCCAAGCTTCGGCAAAATCTGGTTGTTCGTTAATTAATTTTGTTAGTACTGTTTCGGCTTCAGTAGTTTCCCCAGCATCGAGCAACTTTTGACTTTGGTCAATTTTCTCCAGACCATAAACACCTTTTTGCTGAAACCAGATTCGCCAGATTTTCTTAGTCGCTTGATCGCGGACTGTAGCATCGGAATTTTTCAAATCTTCAAGTAAAGAGCTGATAGATAAAGAATCCATAAATTCGGTCTAGGTAATTGTATGTATATATCAACTGTCGCACAAAAATCTCTACTTAAACATTTTTAAAGTTATCTTTAAAATCTCTTAATTACAGTTGCAAATTTGAAGTTTTCAGTGTTGCAATTTTCATGTATTCAGTAATACTATTAATACTGGTCTCCAACAGAAAATTCATAGATAATTATTCATTAGGACATCATAAATTTAAAAATAGCAGCTGACTTTTGGTAGTTGACAAAACCTGTTAAGTAACAGTTGATAAAAACATCACAAAAAAAACCAAGTTATCTATGCCAAAGCCAAATAGTGTTTCCAGGCATATTGTTCTGACATCCCATCCCAATAGTTTTGGCCCCAAACCGATTCCGATTCAATGGGGAGCAGCTGATGCTATGCAACGTGGTCCGATTATTGCCACTTTGACCAAGCAAGCACACCGAAATGTGATTGGCACTCATTCTGGTAGCTATGCTATCTATCGTGCTTTAGCAGTGGCTAGCGGTGCTTTACAATCAGATCATCGCGCCGATCTAACTAATACATCGCCAGTTACCCATATTGGCCCTCATCCCAGTTGGGCAGATCCTGATAAAATTGTTTCCCTTGACCCCTTTGGGGCAGTAGCTAGTGAGGTGTTTGCCTCCTATTACGCCCAAGGATATGACATCCGGCCGACAATCGCTATTACCCAGGCTCATATTAATATGCCGGAACTGCAAGAGGCCGTAGATAAAGGGCGCTTGCAGGTTGATGGCAAAATTATGAAACCAGGTGGTGATTTGGTCGTTACAAAGGCGGCGATAGAGCCAGTTTGGTATTTACCAGGAATTGCCAAGCGGTTTGACATCAAAGAAGCAGATTTACGTCGGGCTTTATTTGAACAAACTGGGGGGATGTTCCCAGAATTGGTAACACGTTCTGATTTGGAAGTCTTTTTACCACCGATTGGCGGTGTAACAGTTTACATTGTCGGTGATCTGGACGCGATCGCAGATCCTCATAAACCTTTAGCCTTGCGAGTACATGATGAATGCAATGGTTCTGATGTGTTTGGTTCCGATATTTGTACCTGTCGTCCTTATTTGGTACATGGGATAGAAGTCTGCGTACAAACCGCACAGTCAGGAGGCGTGGGTGTTATTGTATACTGCCGTAAAGAAGGACGAGCTTTGGGAGAGGTAACCAAATTCTTAGTTTACAACGCCAGAAAGCGACAAGAAGGAGGCGATCGCGCTGATGCCTACTTTGCCCGTACAGAATGCGTGGCAGGTGTCCAAGATATGCGTTTCCAAGAATTGATGCCTGATGTGTTGCACTGGTTGGGTATTACCCGCATCGACCGGATGGTGTCGATGAGTAATATGAAGTACAACGCCATTACCCAAGCGGGGATTGAGATTGTGGAACGGGTGCCCATAAGAGAGGATTTGATTCCCCAAGATGCACGGGTGGAAATTGAGGCGAAGAAGGCGGCTGGATACTATACGACAGGTGATGTGTTAGATGCAGATAGTTTGGGTGAGGTAAAGGGGCGAGATTTGGAAGGGTGAAGGTTACATTTTCAGGTAAATAGACCACGCTGTAGGGGCACAGCAATGCTCATACGTGTCAACTTAACGTGAAACCCCTATCCAGGCGTGATTTTACATTTACTCACGTACCATCAAGATCCGCGTCACCCCACCCCAGTTTTGTCTAAAGCCAAAACGTCCCCTCAGAGCAGGCGGGGAGGGGATTAAGGGGAGCCAGCCGCGTGGGCGGGTTTCCCGACTTGAGCGGACTGGCGTGTGGGGTAAAACGCCTGTGGGATAAGCGTTTGAGCTTAAGTTGATACCAATGAGCATTGCTGTGCCCTTAGGATAGATGTGGTTCAAATACCTGAACATTGCTGTAAAGTTGAATTCTTTAACCTTGATACTTCATCCTTGGTTTTGGGGTGTATCGGGAGGTGAACAGTGGAGATAGGAATTATAGAGACGCAGAGAGAGTTAGTTGCATATCTTCGTTCTCCGGAGGCGATCCGGGAACGGTGTGGGCAGTTGTTTTCCTGGGTGTGTGAGGGGAAGTCAGATAATTTTGCTTGTGATTTGACTCAGTTGGGAAGGGTTGCAGATTATGTGATTGAGGTGATGCGGGGGGAATACCCCAATCTAGATATTCCATTCCACAGCCGTTGGCGACATTTTGAAGTTGGGGGTGTGCCGCGATTAGGTAAGTTAGATAATCAGTTAGCGGGATTATCGCCTGGAGAGAAGGCGGCGGCTAAGTTTGATTTGGCGATTGTGAGTGTGTTGTTAGATGCCGGTGCAGGGAATAGGTGGCATTATGATGAGCAAGAAACTGGCTTAAGATTGGGGCGTTCTGAAGGCTTGGCGGTGGCGAGTTTCCAAATGTTTTGTCAAGGTAGTTTTGCGAGTGATGGCTTACCGCAGGCTAATGCTTCTCGGTTACAAAAATTAACAGAAGCAGAACTAGCAACTGGGTTCCAGGTAAATTCGGAAAATCCCTTAGTGGGAATTACGGGAAGGTTGAATTTATTACAAAAGTTAGGTCAAACCTTACTTGCTTCCCCCCATCTGTTTGGAGAAAACAATCCTCGTCCGGGGAATTTAGTTAATTATCTGTTGGATAAATCGAAGAATGGGGAGTTAGCAGCTGCAACTGTGTTAAGTGCAGTGCTAGAAGGGCTGAGTGATATCTGGCCGGGAAGATTAGAGGTAGCTGGGGTGAATTTGGGGGATGTATGGCAACATCCAGCTATTAGTGATGATGGTTTAGTACCTTTTCATAAGCTGTCTCAGTGGTTGACATATTCTTTGTTAGAACCACTACAAGAACTGGGTTTGAAAATTACTAATCTAGACCAACTCACTGGTTTACCAGAATATCGCAATGGGGGCTTATGTCTCGATTTAGAACTCATCAGCGTGAAAAATCCAGATATTTTACGCTCATCTCACTCAGTGGCATCGGCAGTTATAGTTGAATGGCGGGCTTTGACTGTGATTCTTTTGGATCTGATTGCTGCTAAAGTGCGCGAAAAGTTGGGTATGAATGCTGAGGAACTCCCATTAGTAAAAATCCTCCAAGGGGGAACTTGGACAGCTGGACGCAAAATTGCTGCCCAACTCAGAACAGGTGGGATACCCCCCATACAAATAGAAAGTGATGGCACGGTATTCTAGGGGACTGGGAAGATGAGGGAGACGGGGGGACAAATGACAAATGCCAAATGACAAACACCAAATGCCAAATGATCAAGTAACGTTAATTGAACATCCATTGATTCAGCACAAGCTAACGCTGATGCGGAGGGCGGAAACGAGTACAACGAAATTTCGTAATCTCGTCAAAGAAGTTAGTTTGTTGTTGGCTTATGAGGTAACGCGGGATTTACCTCTGAAATATGAAGAGATTAAAACACCACTTGCGCCAATGAATGCGCCTGTGCTTGCGCCTGATAAAAAGCTGGTGTTAGTTTCGATAATGCGGGCGGGACAGGGGATTTTAGATGGGATGTTGGAGTTAATGCCGTCAGCAAGGGTGGGACACGTTGGTTTATATCGTGATCCGAAAACCTTGATTGCTGTGGAATATTATTTTAAGGTTCCTGATGATGTAGAGCAGCGAGATATGATCGTTGTCGATCCGATGCTAGCAACTGGTAATTCGGCGGTGGCGGCGGTGGAACGGTTAAAATCTACAAATCCGTTGTCGATTAAGTTTGTCTGCTTACTTGCTGCATCGGAAGGTATTAAGCATTTCTGTGAGGTACATCCAGATGTGCCTTTATATACCGCTGCTATTGATGACTATTTGGATGAACATGGCTATATTATCCCCGGCTTAGGAGATGCAGGCGATCGCTTGTTTGGGACAAAATAGGAGCTAGGGGGGACAAATAACAAATGACAAATGACAAATAACAAATGACATTAGTCTGAGTGGCGATTTTCTCCAAAGTAAGCAGTACCCAATGCTTTGGGTGGTGTCGATTTCCCTGCTAATCCTACCAATGCGAATAATGCGATCGCATAAGGTAGCATCACTAAAAATTGGTAAGGTATATTTACCCCTAAGGCTTGAATTCGCAGTTGCAAAGCTTCTGTCGCACCAAACAGCAAACAAGCTAACGCACTACCTATAGGATGCCATCTGCCAAAAATTAATGCTGCGATCGCAATAAATCCTTTACCTGCACTCATCCCCTCGGCAAAAAATCTTACCTGCACCAAAGTTAAATAAGCACCGCCCAAACTGGCAAGACAACCACCAATCACCACAGCGAGATAACGTACCCTTTGCACCGAAATTCCAGCCGTGTCAGCAGCTTGCGGAGATTCACCTACAGCCCGCAATGTTAGTCCAAAACTGGTTTGGAACAAAATATATGTAGTTAAACAAACTAATAAAAATAGTAAATATACTAAAATATCTTGCTGAAATAACAACGCCCCAATCACTGGAATATTTGCCAAACCGGGAGTGATAATCGTCCCAATTCCCTGTAATTGCTGTGTACTACTACCGCCAAATATCAGCCTTCCGAAAAACGATGTTAACCCAGCTGCGACAAGATTAATCGCTAACCCAGACACCAGTTGATCAACACGCAAAGTTACACATAAAAAAGCATGGAGTAAACCAACCAATCCCCCAGAAATCAAAGCCGCGACAACACCCAGCCAAGGATTACCCGTGTAAAATGTGGCGGTAGCACTGGTAAAAGCACCAGTCAACAACATCCCTTCCAAGGCGATGTTTAACACCCCCGACCTTTCTGAGTACAATCCTCCTAGGGCAGCAAATCCTAAGGGTACGGCTAGACGCACAGTAGCAACCAAATAATCAGAGAAAAAATTGAGATTATTCATAGAGCTATTTTTAAACGCAAAGGTTCGCTGAGGAAAGCGCAAAGTTTCGCAGAGTTTTCTCCGTGTTACTCTGTCTTAAAAAGTTTCCTACGCCGGGGAACCCGGCTTTCCTGCGGAACGCTTACGCGAACGAGGAACTTTTCGCTGCGTTAACCTCCGCGTTACTCTGCGTTTTTACTCTTATCTCTCGTTCCACCGCCAGACTGATAGCAATAAATAAAACCGTCAACCCCTGAATCGCGTAAACCACAGTTACCGGCACACCTGCACTACGTTGCATGACATTCGCACCACTACGAAGCGCCGCAAAAAATAGAGAAGTTAATACTACACCGACAACACTACCACGACTTAAAAACGCGATCGCGATCGCATCAAATCCATAACCTGGTGAAACTTGTTCAAATAGCCGATATTTCAACCCCATTACCTCACAACTCCCAGCTAAACCTGCTAATCCTCCTGCTAACGCCATCACCAGCATGATGGTACGTTCTACCGACATTTGAGCATAACGGGCGGCGATGGGATTAAATCCCACGGCGGTGATTTGGTATCCTAAAGGCGATCGCCCCAACAACACCCACAATATCCCCCCGGCAATTAAAGCCAGCAAAATTCCGGCATGGGCGAGGCTTTGTGGTAATATAATCGCTAGGCGGGCAGTTTTGGCAATTAATGGCGAATATGGGCTAGGCGCACCTGGTGCCATTAATGGATTCTGTACGAGGTAGCTAACTAAATTCACGCCGATGTAATTTAGCAATAACGTAGTGATTACCTCATTCACTCCCCGAATGGCTTTGAGATAACCTGGAATCCAACCCCAAATCGCACCAAAGAGAAATCCTGCCAACAGTGCGAAAGGGATATGAATCACAGCAGGTAATCCTTGCACGTACAACCCAATTAAAGTACTTCCCAACGCACCCAGGTAAATTTGTCCTTCGCCACCGATATTAAATTGCCCAGCCCGTAATGCCACCAATACCCCTAAACTGGTGAACAATAGCGGTGTCATTTTGGTGAGCGTGTTACCAAATCCAAAGTAACTAGAGAGAGATTCTTGAAATAAAGCTGTGTATGCAGTGAGGGGATTAGCTCCAGCTAGTAGGATGAGGATAGCACCGACGAGTAGAGCAGATGCGATTGCAATTAGCGGTGATAGGATTGGTAGCAGGAATTTCATGGGATTAGTTGCGATCGTTAGGTTTGGCGATAGGATTTTCTATGCAGTTCATTAACTCCTCAAAGCTAAATCAAATTGAACAATCCATCAGATATCTATCACGTGAAGAACAATTGTGGTTAGTTGAGCGAATTATCCACAATATAAGAGTCAGATCTTTAAATGATTCAAACATTACAGGAGAGAGTCTTGAACAACAACTAGCAAATATGGCAAACGATCCAGCAATTCAAGCAGAACTAATAGGTATTAACCAAGAATTTGCTATTACGGAAATGGATGGTTGGATTGAGCAATGACTATCTAACGAGGAGGAATTTACAAACTGTATTTTTGTGCTTGCAAATTCGTTCTCTTGATTCACAAAGATTCCCAGAGTATCCAGCAGGTAAGCTATCTGAACAGACAATGCTATTGGTTGAAGCAACTACTCGCTACTGTTTAGGTTTATAAATATCATTTTTAGTTTTAAATTTTATTCTAACTATTCTGCTGATTTTGAACTGCTGCAATCTCATCAGCAGTTAAAGTCACAACCTTGCCATCTTTCATAATACTAATCGATTGACCCAGCCCAGCAGGCGATGCTTTTCAATCGCTGCTGCAATTGCTGCTTTGACTCCAACATTAATTTTGCTATGTAGCTTTTTCATATCTTCTTCAGTCATTTCATACCTCTATGAATTTGGTTCCAAATCTCATTTATATAAATAATATGCTGTTGATGAATAATGCGTTCAGCAACGAAAAGAGGAGATGATCCAGAGTTATCATAGATCATCAAACCATCGCACAAAGGTAAATACAAAGAAATTAAATTTTTTCGTCCCTGTTGGTAGCGTCTATGAATCACATCAGGTAATTAGCTATGATAGAATTTGTAGCAGTCTTTGAAGTTGTATCCTAACGCTAGATCAAGGCCGATGATGGCATCAAAAATTTTTTATTGTCACTTCTCTCTTGATAAATAAAGCCCGATAAACTGGTTCACCCTTTTTTTGTGTTCCTATTTCCCTTTCCGTGGCGACTGGTAGTGGGTTTTCTTTAACCCATTCTTCTGCACTCAGTTTCTGAAATGCTGGATTTTCAGCAAAATGATTACGCATTTCTAATGCTAAAAATTCTATATCTGATTGTAAAAATACAACCCCACCAACAGCCAGATAATTTGCTAATTCTGCCACTAATTCTGGTTGCACTATTCGCCTCTTAGCATGGCGGGTTTTAAACCAAGGATCGGGAAATTGAATTGTGACACGTTGTAAGATGCTTGCGGGCAAGGAAGATAAAAGTGATTGTAAAGATTTATTTACATTGCAAAATAAATAATGGAGGTTTGTTAAACCTAAATCCGAATACAAATGATTTGCCTCTACCACTAAGGGTTCTCTAATTTCTAAACCGAGAAAATTCCAGTGGGGTTCTATCTTTGCCATATTCAACAAAAATCGTCCCTTAGCACAACCAATATCTAAATGTAATGGTTGGTGAGGGTGGGTATATACTTTTTCCCAATCCAGGGAACTTACTGGTGTTTGATACTTTTGGGCAAGTGGATTAACATGTTGACGTACTCGCACAGCGGCCAAAATAGATTCTCCTCAACGTGATCATCTTCAATAACAAGGTTGTGATTGCCTTGCTGTGATTCGCGATTAATCAATATTTTATCTCAAATAACAATTCTAGAGAAAAGAGAAACATAAATTCGTCTAAAAATTTGTTTGTTCTTGAGCATATATGTTTGAATAACTCTAATATTCTGAATGGGTGATGCCAGACAACTTACTTTACATTTCGTCGCTACAATTTCTTCATCAGCTAAAAATTAAATAAAGATTTAGCAAAAATATTTGGTTTATTCTTGGCAATCATCGAGCAAAATAGCAGTCAGCATTTGCTGCATCTCTTCATAATTAAAAATATTTTTTCTATTAGAGGCTTTTTGACTTTTGGCTTCACGGAGTTAATAGTTACTGACTGTAATGTTTTTACCAAGGACACCCATAAACTATATTCACAACGACAGATGAAAATTTTGATCCCTTCTATGTACTCTACACTAATGACTACCTTACTAGACGTAAAGCTGCCTTTTAGGGTTCCACTGCAACCACTAATCTGCGAAAATACCTTTGGTGAATACAGTCTATTAAATAGCATATCTGCCTAATTTTTTAGATAAATTTAGTGTCGTTCTCTGCGACCATGAATGTGTACAAGTGTTAAGCCTAAATGCTTCTACGCAGGTTTACAATGCACGGGTTATACTCTTGGGAAAAGACTTGTTTTAAACCCTAATTTTAAAAGTATCCCTGAAATCAATGGCTCTAAATTTTCGCTTTGCCATAGTGAGCGATTTGCATATCGCACTGTCCCACACCATTTGGAATCATCCCAGCCGTTTTCATTTAGTGGAAGTTAGTATTCCCGCTTTTGAAAGTGTATTAGAACATTTAGCACAACTTGACTTAGATTTTGTCTTAATCCCAGGAGACTTAACCCAGCATGGCGAACCAGAAAACCACACCTGGTTGCAACAACGCTTGGCTAAGTTACCTTTTCCCGTCTATGTTGTCCCTGGAAATCACGATGTTCCTGTGTTGATGGCGGATGAACAATCGATAGCCTTTGCCGATTTTCCCTACTACTACCGCAAATTTGGTTATGACAATCCACAGCAACTTTACTACACTACACAATTGCTGCCTGGAGTCCGGCTGATTGGCTTAAATTCTAACTCTTTTAATGACCAGGGTCAGCAAATAGGGCGTTTAGATAGCAAACAGTTCCAGTGGCTAGAAGAAGTACTAGCCGCCGCCAAGAATGAATTAGTCTTGGTGATGGTGCATCACAATGTGGTTGAGCATCTGCCTAATCAATCGCGCCATCCAATGGCAAATCGCTATATGTTGGAAAATGCAGCGAAACTAGTGCAGTTACTCAGGCGCTACGAAGTAAATTTAGTCTTTACTGGGCATTTACACGTACAGGATGTTGCCTCTTCTGAAGGGGTATACGATATTACTACTGGTTCCTTAGTTAGTTACCCACATCCTTATAGAGTATTGGAATATCATCGTGATAACTACGGAAGGCAGTGGTTACAAATTTTATCTCATCGTGTGGAAGCAGTGCCAGATTTTCCCAACTTGCAACAGTTATCAAGACAGTGGATGGGCGATCGCTCTTTTCCCTTTTTGATCAAGTTGCTAACTTTACCACCATTAAACTTGCCAATTGACCAGGCAGAAGAACTAGCTCCTAGTTTACGTGACTTCTGGGCAACTATTGCCGATGGGGATGCTTTGTTAGACTTTCCCCAGTTTCCCCATAAAGTGCGCCGCTACATTCAAAAATACGGCGCGATCGCTATTGGTGGCACTCCCACCCTGATTGATAATAACAGCACAATTCTGTTAGAACGGTGAGGGATTGGGGACTAGGTAATGGGTAATGGGGATTTGGAGACGAGGGAGATAAGGGAGATGAGGAAGACAAATGACAAATGACAAATGACAATATGCTAAATATCCAATGCTCGGCAAATCCCAAATACTGAGGTGTAGCCGTGTAAGAAGGTGCTACCACCAATCGGGCCAATTTCGCCGTTGCAGAAAAAACCACCTACAGGGATATCTTTGATGTAGCGCCTAAATAGCTCAGAATCAAAATTGGGTTTGCCATAGAGTCCTTCACCTCGTCCAACACAAGAAAACATCAAAGCGGCTGTGCCAGAGGCTTCAGGAGTGTGTTGGTTTTGATATTTTTCTAGGAGAAATTCTAGATCTGCGGCGGAAGTTTCGGCATCACGCAAGTGAAATTGTAGCCTTTGACCAGGACGAACGCGATCGCCAATTGCGATCGCTCCTGCTGAGGGGTCTACCCCCAAAATGCCGCGAATTAAAAAGTCTCCCTGCTGCAAAGCAGGCTTAAATCCATCCATTGCTACACCAACAAACAGAGAATGTTGTGCTAGCATTCTTTCTGTTTCGGTGAGATTGGCAATTACTTCACGCAATACTACTAACGGCACTTGCTCATCTAGTTCTAAGATAATATTGCGTTCGGCTTTGGTTACTTGCAGTGGTTCACCAATTGGTCTGCATCCTTGCGCCACGATTGTTTCTAGCACAATATTGCCACTCAAAGCTAATCCTACTGTTCCTTCTCGATATAAGCGATCGTTACAAAATAGGGCCATGCGACCATTCATCCCTCCAGCGCTAGCCTGTCCTCCTATCGTTACCGAGCCAGGATAAGCAAAATCTAGCCCCTGTAATAGATCATTGATTCCCGATGAAAAAGAACCAGACAGCAAGATAAATTGAGGTGTTGGTGAAGGTGGTACGCCGATTAAATCAATCCAAGCATCTGGTGAACTATCCAAGTCAGGTAATTCTTCAGCAATAATGTGAAAGACTTGCATATCTACGCCTGGTAAATGAGCCAAAGTCAAACTTAAAGCTGCTTCGGCTTCCAGTTCTTGGGTTTGTCCCCTAGCAGTAGTCCCAATTACACCACCGCCACTACAACCAATTAGCACAGGCACAGAAAGTTGTTCAGCTAGCAAAGGCAAGAGTCGGGAATACTCACTGCCAAAAGCCGAGGAAATAAATACCAGCCCAAGATTTGGGGGTGCTGTTAACGACGAGACAGCCCTTTCTACCACCTCTGTGATCGCTGCTTCCAAAGAAGGACGGGTTGATAGGGCATTCGCCCACTGCATTTGATCTGCCATGAGTTTTAGGCTTTTTTCTCTCGTTGGGCTGGTTTTTTGACTTTTGTTCCTGGATATATTTTTATCCGACAAGAGTTGAAGCCAACTAAAATTTATCTCACTTCAGTGCCCTGTCCATTCCAGGAAGCTAGGGTTGCTATTCCCTACTAGATTTATGCAATCTATTGTATGATTATACTTTTGTAGTACTGGCTATACAAAATCTTAAAAGATAAATATAGGTTTCGTATATATGCCAGCGTTTATTGTATTAGTTATGGATCATCAGACTAAAACACTAACTTAACAGCTCAGTGGTTAGAATGGTGAACGATAGAACAAAAAACTGCCCTTTTTGACATTTTTCTATACTGGTATTAACACCACACAACGAGACTAAAGCTATGAGCGACATTCAAGAAAAAATCCAGGAAGAAGTTGAACAAGCCCGTACTGTATGTGATATCTCAGGAAGCAATTCTGCCGAATGTGCAGCAGCTTGGGATGCAGTCGAAGAATTACAAGCTGAAGCTTCTCACCAACGCCAAAGTAAACCAAAAAATTCTCTAGAACAGTACTGTGACGACAACCCAGATGCAGCTGAGTGCCGGGTTTATGATGACTAAAAAGTGAGTTGCTAAATTCTCTTTTCCTCTGACAGGCAAGCAACCAAGACCTATTTACTGAATATCTTGCACCTTTACGCCAGCCCCTTGTCTAATGTTACTCCACTTCTATTTAATCGGCTGATCCTGAGATTGAGGACACTCAGCCATTGATCGGGAGGCGCGGTAATTGAGAGGTTATGTTTCCTAACCAGAAACCTCTAACCTCTAAAAATTAGGATTTGTGGGGGTGTAGCTGACTTTCATCTTAGGGTATGTGCCAAAACTTTCCCTAAGGTAGCTACAGGCTTGCAAGATATAAGTTGAAGATCTTTGAGTTGCTTGCTTTTTTATTAGCTATCATATGACAGTTATTAGCCTGCTAATAACTATTAGATATCCCTAATATGGGTGATCTTTCTTAGTTATGGTTTTGGATTTATATTCTGGTAAAAAATATGGGAAATGATGTTTGGTTTCGCCCGTTTGTTTGGCTAGATTTCAGACTAGCGCTCATTTTTCTGGTTATTATTCCCCTAGTTCTGTTAATTTGGGCATTTGTGCAAAAAGCAGAAGCGATACAACGTCTATTAACGATTTACTGGCGAGTATCCAGTGTGCTAGCAATCACCGTTTACTTAATGATTGGTGGATTTGGGGTAAGTTTTCTCTCTGGATTAATCGGTCGAATCTTGATCCCCATTTCCCTGTGGTTCTGGGTGGATCTCAATGATGAAGTCGAGTATCAAGCAAGTGGAGTGTTAAAATTAATTTTTACCTCTTGGCGTTGGGCGATGACTGTTTATGGTATTTTGGGCGCGATCGCCTTTATACCTTTTTTGGGGTGTGCTTTTTCCGAAGCTACATTCAAAAGTTCATATTGTCGCGTTTGGTTAGAAGCCCCATTACTCTTTAAAGAATATTTCCACGCCAATAGCAAGCCTGCATTCCTCGGCTTTCTGGGCATCATGGGCTTAGTCTTTTACGTCCTTTACTTGAGCTACTTTGTTTTAGTTAAGCTGGGTAAGCAAGGACGTTCCGCGACACAACAGTGATTACAAAGTCTCAAGGATGAATGGCATGAAGAAAAGCTAAGGGGCAGAGGAAGCTGGGGGAGTAAAGAGTAATTAATAGTGATTTTTATGACTTTTTTGACGTTGAATACATTTATTTCTTTGGCTATCCCAGCAACCCCGCCTCAATAAATAACGCGCACAAGGGTGCCCTTCGTCTCAAGGATGCAGGAAAATATACATAATATAATTGACTTTCATCCTTTAGATAGATGAAAAATTTCATTGGCAAGCGACTGGAACAATATACTGTCAAACGCCCCCAAGAAGTCTTACTTGTAAAGGTAGAAGTTGACAGTGAGGAAGACCAAATCGCCATATTTAAAGGCTTTTCTAGTTCGTTAATGCACCCAACCGCCTTTGATCCAGATGTACCTGTGCTGCCAGATCGGGCGAAAATTATCAGCATTGATCGAGTCGCTACTCCTTACAATCCAGAAGCACCTCGTTATATTCAACAAGGGCTATCGTGGGAAGATATGGAGGCTCTATTATTAGAAGTACAAGTTTAATATTCTGTTGGCTTTTGACAAAAATTAGCACTTAAGCACTTTTCATTTTTGACTTTCCTCATGATCCGTTCTGGATACACGCTCCCCGTCTTTGCTTGTGCCTCTGCCGTTGCAGCTTTACATTGGTTACGCGATCATCAACCTGTAAACGTAGTAACAGTAGATTTGATTGAACCAGCCCAAATCGCCCAAATCCCAATTGAACAGGTAGCAGGATTATCAGAAAATATGGCTTTGGCAATTACCCGGAGTGATCCGGGTGATAATCTTGACCTGACAAAGAATACACCAATTTGGGCATTGGTAGAATGGCACCAAGGAGAGGGGGAGACAGTAATCATTAAAGGGGGAGAAGGAATTGGTAAGCAGCTAAATGCTGATGGCAAAGCGGCGATTTATGGTTATGCACACAGGTTATTGCAAGAGAACTTGCGCCGACTGTTAGCACCAGGAGAAAAAATTACAGTTACAATTATTTTACCGGCAGGGCGATCGCTTGCTGTTCGCACCTCTAACGCAGCGTTTGGTGTTGTGGAAGGACTTTCGCTCTTGGGAACTACTGGCATTTCCCAACCTTTAAGTACACCTGAGCAACTTACAGCTTTCTTAGCTGACTTACGACACAAAGCCAGTCAATTTGAAAGTTTGGTATTTTGTATTGGCGAAAACGGCTTAGATTTAGCCAGAAAACTCGGTATTAATTCTGAACAATTGGTAAAAACTGCTAACTGGATTGGGCCAATGTTAGTGGAAGCTGATGTTTTGGGTGTTAAAGAAATCTTATTGTTTGGGTATCATGGAAAACTCATGAAATTGGCAGGGGGGATTTTTCATACCCATCATCATCTTGCCGATGGCAGGAGAGAGATTCTCAGCACTTACTGTAGTTTAGCTGGGTTGATGCAGCCAGATATACAAGTAATCTTTGACAGCCCGACTGCGGAAGCTGCACTCAGTTATCTGCGATCGCTAGATGCGAAAACAGGCAGTGATTGGGTACATAAAGTTTACAGTGCGATCGCGGCAGCAATTGACTCCCGTTCCCAAGAATATATTCACAGCCACAGCAACAGAGGCACATCCGCTACAGCTTGTGGTTCAATACTTTTTGACCGCGATCGCAAAATTATTGTGAAGAGTAAAACTGCTTGTATGTTATCCGGAAAATTATGTTAACTTAATATGAATAATCATTAATAATCCAAATAAATAACGTTTTCAGTAACGACTCTAGGGTAATTTTTTCTTTTTAATACCATGCCAGATTAATCGGCTAAACAAATAAGCTAAACCAGCTTGTTTGCAGGGGATTCCTTTACCATTACAGCCATATTTAACCAGGCTACAAATAATGGTAGTTCTTAGACCACAGAGCGACGACTTAATCCTTCCAGACACATTTTCGCCATCATGAATACAGCGGTGACTCTACTAACAGAACAAGCACCTCAAGCAAGTGAAACTTGGGGGCAGCTAAATCGCCAAATAATTGTAATTTTAGACTTCGGCTCTCAGTATTCCGAACTAATTGCCCGTCGCATCCGCGAAACACAGGTATATTCTGAAGTCCTGTCCTATCGTACTTCAGCTGAGCAGTTACGGCAACTCAATCCGAAAGGAATTATTCTCTCTGGTGGTCCAAGTTCAGTTTATGGGGATCACGCACCCCATTGTGACCCAGAAATTTGGAATTTAGGTGTGCCAATTCTGGGCGTTTGCTATGGAATGCAATTGATGGTAAACCAACTAGGTGGGGAAGTAGCAAAGGCTGATCGAGGTGAGTATGGCAAAGCATCACTATATATTGATGATCCCACAGACTTACTAACTAACGTCGAAGATGGCACGACAATGTGGATGAGTCATGGAGACTCAGTGATGAAAATGCCACCAGGATTTGAATTGCTAGCACATACAGAAAATACCCCTTGTGCCGCGATCGCTGAGCATGAGAAAAAACTTTATGGTGTACAGTTCCATCCAGAGGTAGTGCATTCTCTAGGCGGGTTGGCATTAATTCGCAACTTTGTTTACCATATCTGCGAGTGCGAACCCACCTGGACAACAGCAGCTTTTGTGGAACAATCAATTCGGGAAATTCGCGCCAGAGTTGGTGATAAGCGTGTGCTGTTGGCGCTTTCTGGTGGAGTTGATTCTTCTACTTTAGCTTTTTTACTATATAAAGCCATTGGAGAACAGCTAACTTGTGTGTTTATCGATCAAGGCTTTATGCGGAAGTATGAGCCAGAACGATTAGTGAAGCTTTTCCAAGAGCAGTTTCACATTCCTGTAGAGTATGTCAATGCTCGCGATCGCTTCCTCAATATCATGGTTGGTGTCACAGATCCCGAAGAAAAGCGTCGCCGCATCGGACACGAATTCATTCGCGTATTTGAAGAAACATCAAAACGCCTCGGTCATTTTGACTATCTAGCTCAAGGTACGTTGTATCCTGATGTGATTGAATCTGCTGATACCAACGTCGATCCCCAAACTGGTGAACGAGTCGCAGTAAAAATCAAGAGTCATCACAATGTTGGCGGATTACCCAAAGATTTGCGATTCAAATTAGTAGAACCATTGCGGAAACTTTTTAAAGATGAAGTCCGCAAAGTGGGACGTTCCATTGGCTTACCAGAAGAAATTGTCCAACGCCAACCTTTCCCTGGCCCTGGTTTGGCAATTCGCATTCTCGGTGAAGTGACATCTGACAGGTTAAATATCTTACGCGATGCCGATTTAATTGTACGCCAAGAAATTAACCAACGCGGTTTATATCACGATGTTTGGCAAGCATTCGCCGTATTACTACCAATTCGTAGTGTCGGCGTGATGGGCGATCAACGTACCTACGCTTACCCCATCGTTTTACGGATTGTCACCAGCGAAGATGGTATGACAGCCGACTGGGCGCGTGTCCCTTACGATGTTTTAGAAGTAATTTCTAACCGAATTGTCAATGAAGTTAAAGGTGTAAATCGTGTGGTTTATGACATCACCTCGAAGCCACCTGGAACCATCGAGTGGGAATAATTTGAGTGCTGAGTTTTGAGTTTATAGTTATTTCAACTACAAACTCATAATTTCGTTTTGGGAAATTCATCGGCGTTTATCGGCATACCCTGCGGGAAGCCCTTCGGTCTATATCGGCGGTTAATTTTATCTATATTAATCGCCTATTTCAATCCCGATTCAAAGGTAATTTTCTCAGACTGGTAGGCTGGTGGTTCTACATGAATGAGAATCCTGACAGGCCGAAAACGTTCTTCTAGTCGGCTTTCTACTTCTTCAGTAATTCGGTGGGCGGTTTCTACATCTACTGCATCGACAATTAAATGCATTTCCATAAAGACTTGACGGCCGAGAACCCCACGAGAGGCGATGTCATGACAATTAATCACTCCCGGAACCGAAAGCGCGATCGCATGGATTGCTTCTGGTGCGATCGCCATTTCATCCACCAAGGAAGGCAAATTCGCTTTTAAAACTGACCAACCACTCCAAAATACCAATAAAGCAACAGGGAAAGCTAACACGACATCTAGCCATTGGTAACCTAACCAAACGCCAATCAAGCCACCAATTACAGTAATCGTTACCCACACATCACTCATGGTATGTGTCGCATCAGCAATCAAAATGGGGCTACCTACCCGCTTACCCACACTCCGTTCATAAAAAGTCACAAAAATATTTACACCCAGCACAATTAGTAATAACCACAATTCTGGTGCTGATATGGTTACAGGTTGACCACCTTTGAGAATTCTTTCGATTGCGCCTTGGAGAATTTCAAAACAAGCTATTCCTAAAAAAGCAGAAATTCCCAAAGCACCCACAGCTTCAAATTTTTGGTGTCCATAGGGATGTTCGCGATCGGGTTTTGGGGAAGAAAACCTACTAGTAATCAATCCTAAAATATTGTTAGCACTATCAGTAACACTATGTAAAGCATCAGCTAGCAAGCTGAGAGAACCTGTTGAGTAACCGACAAATGCTTTCAAGGCCATGACAAACAGGTTTAATAGTAGGGTAATAATTAAAACCTTTCGCACCACTGCGCGGTTATCGTAACTCATAAATAATTTTTACATCAAATTCTACGTCTTATCATTAAAACTTAAAACACCAGTAATAAGTATCAAACTATTACCCAGTAAGAAATACATCTCTCTACAGACTAAACTTTTTTATTGATTTTATTGACATTTTTTATAATTAACAGTTGTCAAAAGCTTGATATTTATTAGTATTTTCTGTTTATTTAATAGCTAATTATTAGCATCTAAATATTTTGATATTTTTTCTTCTATGACTTTCAGAGGAGTCAATTCATGAATTTTGCAGGTTATACCAATTTGAAAAAAGAATGCGACAGATACACAGCCCCAAACCATTGTCCTGTCTGGATTCTTAATTTTGAATTTTGCGGAAAGTCTGAGCAGAGGTTTCCTCCGAACAGAACTTTCCAAGAGGGAATTTTGAATTTTGAATTGGTATTACCAAGATTCCCAACTTTTTCAAAAAGCCGAGAACCCAATTTCCAGTACGCTATCAAGAACAAGTGGTGAGGGCTGCACCACATTGATCTTCTCTTACCAACCAACCGTTAACACCTTTATATTCCACCAGCGCCCATCCTCCCTTACAGCCTAATAATTTGACACTCGTTTCTGGGGGAACTCGTCCTATTACTTGGCTTTTCTGATTAGTTTTGGCATAAAGCTTTACGCCCTTAGTACCATAGCCTCTTGTTGATATGCCTAACTTTGGCAAAGATACCCAACCCGTTCCTTTAAAACCGCTACTAGCATTGGTAATCTTGGCCCAATTGGTTAATACAGCCACAATCTGAACCGTCTCGTTAACAGGCACTTGTCCTAAAATTTTATTGTTGGTGCTTGTTCCACTACGCACGTTTAACGTTTGCCCATTTGAGACATTAACGTAGGCAAAGAGATTACATTTTGTAGGATTTTTTGTTTTAGCTAAGACCATTTGATTAGCCATACCAGTGTTGATAGCTACAGTAGTACATATAAGTGCTAAACCTGTAGCTAGCTTCAATACTTGATTTTTCATTTTATTTATCCTCATCTGCTTCGGTTTGAGGACACCAATATTAACACTGTGTCCTATTAATAGCTCACATCTTAACTGATCAAGTTCAGATGTAATTAACAACGAGAAACCTTAAATTAGAGTTAATTTCGCTAACTTTAATTTATATTAATTCTCCTTACCTCTTCACTAGCAAGTGCAATAAGCTAGTTGACTTTGAGCAAGCAAATTTTTCTAGGAGTGCATAGTTTCTAAGAAAAATCAAGAACAAGTTACTCAATTGTGGTTAATTATTATGAACATCAAAATTCAACCAATCTCAAACAGCATAGGTCAAGAAATTATTAATACTGGCAATCACAGTATTTTGGAATTATCACAGGAAAAAATCATTAGTTTATTTAAAGAATATGGTGTGTTGCTTTTTAGAGGCTTTGCAACCGATGTAGAAATTTTTAAAGAATTTAGCAACTCATTAAGTACTGATTTTATCGATTATGCTGGGGGAGCATTTCAGCGTCGAATTATCAATGGAGATAAGACAGTTTTAAGCGTTAACGATTTTAAATCAAAGATTAAATTACATGGAGAAATGTATTATCAAAAGAATATACCACTGATGTTATGGTTTTTCTGTGCTAATCCAGCATCAGAAAAAGGAGAAACAACAATATGTGATGGTAGACAATTATTTAATGAACTTAGTAGTTCAAGCAAAGATTTATTTAGCAAGCACAAGCTCAAGTTTACTGTGCAGATGTCTCAAACAGAATGGCAGAAAAAATACAAAACCGAAGATGTGAATCAAGTAGCAGCAATATGTAAACTCAATGATACTCGTTTGACCATCTACAATGATAATTCAATAATTACTGAGTACCTTTGTTCATCGATTATACCAAGTAGATGCGGCAAGCATCAGGTATTTATTAATAGCCTATTACCAGCTAAACAGTTATATCCCGAGCTTCTAAAATTTGAAGATGATTCAGATATCCCCGATACAGTCATGTCTGAAGTTAATGAAATAGCTGAGAGGATTACTACAGAAATTTATTGGCAAAAAGGTGATATTTTAATGATTGATAATACAAGAATACTTCATGGTAGAAGAGATTTTAATGATGAAAAAAGAGATATTTATGTGAGGCTATGTGCCCCAGCTTTTTCATTGTCAAGTCAAGCGCTTCTGGAAGTTGCTAGTTAGGTAAAAATATTTACCAAATTGACTACAAACAAAATTCTGAGATGCCAGAATTTGTTAACTAGACGAGATCAGGAATTCTGAAAAGTCAATTCTCGATCAAGATTGTGGGATATTGTTAAATAAGTTAGAGATTCGCCAAAAAAATTAAGAATGAAGCTGGCAGCAAGAGTAAGTCAGGTAACACCCTCATTAACCTTAGCGATCGCAGCTAAAGCTAAGGCCATGAAGTCAGAGGGTGTGGACGTTTGTAGTTTTAGCGCTGGAGAACCAGATTTTGACACCCCAGCGCATATCAAAGCAGCAGCAGCAAAGGCTTTGGATGAAGGCAAAACCAAATATGGCGCAGCCGCCGGAGAACCAAAGTTAAGGGAAGCGATCGCCCGTAAGCTGAAAGCTGACAATGGTCTAGATTATCAGGCAGAAAATGTCATCGTCACCAACGGCGGTAAACATTCTCTCTACAACTTGATGGTGTCCCTGATCGATCCGGGTGATGAAGTAATTATCCCGGCTCCCTACTGGCTAAGTTATCCCGAAATGGTAACTTTGGTAGGCGGAGTTCCAGTAATTGTGCCCACAGATGCAACGACTGGTTATAAAATTACGCCAGAACAACTCCGGAAATCGATTACGCCGAAGACTAAGTTATTTGTTCTCAACTCCCCATCTAACCCCACCGGGATGGTGTACACGCCAGCAGAAATTAAAGCACTGGCGGAAGTAGTAGTTGATGCAGATATCTTTGTTGTATCTGACGAGATTTACGAAAAGATTCTCTATGACGGTGCAGAACATATCAGCATTGGTTCTTTAGGGAAGGAAATTTTTAACCGTACCTTGATCAGCAACGGGTTTGCTAAAGCTTACTCAATGACAGGGTGGCGACTTGGCTATTTAGCGGGGCCAGTGGAAATCATCAAAGCTACAAGTACCATCCAAGGGCATAGTACATCCAACGTCTGTACCTTTGCTCAATATGGTGCGATCGCGGCTTTGGAAAGTTCTCAAGACTGTGTAGAAGAAATGCGCCAAGCCTTCGCCAAACGGCGACAGGTGATGCTAGACAGACTAAACGCTATTCCCGGATTGAGTACTGCAAAACCTGACGGTGCTTTTTATCTTTTCCCTGACATCAGCAAAACTGGTCTAAAATCCCTGGAATTCTGTGATGCGCTAATTGAAGAACATCAAGTTGCAGTCATTCCCGGAATTGCTTTTGGTGCTGATAAGAACATTCGCCTTTCCTACGCCACCGATATGGCAACTATTGAAAAGGGAATGGATAGATTGGAGAAATTTGTCCGTAGCCGTATTTAGGCATTTGGTGTTTGGTGCTTGTTGTTTGGCATTGAGTAAAACCAGAATAAGCGACGGGGCAATTAATTCAATTAATTTGCCCCTTTGTTTTTTCAGTGTTTCATTGTTAACTGGAGTTTAGACTAAGCATTGATAAGTAAAGCGAATAGATTAAACTATTCACTCAAATTTTTAATAGTCAATCAATTTTGGATTTTGGATTTACGATTTTGGATTAACCTCTCCATTCATGGAGAGGCTTGATGAAAATGAAATTTTTGTTCTTCTTGAAAAGTTTTGTGGAAGGAAACCTTCCCCCGAAGTTTTGTGGACGGAGACCGTCCCCACAAACTTCTCTTCACAAACTTTTCGCTTTTTCTCCATAAATGGAGAGGCTTGAAACCTTGTTTTTAGATTTTAAATTTTGACTTTAATCTAAAATCCAAAATCTAAAATCTAAAATTGTCTCGGTCAAGTATAGCTTTCTGATAATTCGCTGGGTAGCCATAGAAACCGAATTGTATAAAAATGTTGAGAGCAAATATTGCTTTCTTATCTGCTAGCTGTGTCGCAGAAACAAATACAGCGTATTTCAGGTAAATGAAGTACACGGGAGGGGGAGGGGCACAACAATAATTTAAGGTGCGTTAGCTTACGGCATAACACAACGCCAGTCGCCTCAACGGGGGGAACCCCCGCACGGCGCTGGCTCCCCTACGAACAATTTATATTTCTTCACATACATTAAATTTTTCTTACCGAATTACTTCATTCTGGCTCAAACCTTTGTAAACCCTTATTTCCTGTTCCCTGTTCGCTGTTCATGCCTATCTCAATTATAAAACTCAAGAGTTAATTAACTTATAACCTTAGTAATAGCCACCTGCAAGACTATAAATTAAACTAGTAAGAACTAACAGTGTGATCAGCACAAAGCTCCATATTCGCAATGTCAGGAAAGCAAAAAAGGAAATTATTACACGTAGGATTGGAGTAGCAATCATAAGTAATATTCCTAGTTGGATAATCGCTCTATCGCTTCCTGAAAAAAGAGCTTTTACCACACCCTCAGGAGAACGGAATTCAGATGGTTCTCCTCGGAAAAATTGATATCTAGCAGGTTCATGTCCGTGGTGGACTAAGTAAATTATGCCGCCAAATAAGACTACAGCACTAGCAATTAAAACACCAAATTTGAGTAAGTTACTCAGCAAATTATTAAGTTGAAGCTCACTTTGCTTTTTAGCAAAACTTTCCTTTGAATTAAGTGTAATATCAGCATTTTTAGCAAGCTCTTTTAAAGAAGCGATATCGCTATCAGCTTCTTCTGGCTGTAAGGTTTCTACAAAGACTTCGCTTTTAAATAAGTTTAAAGGAAACGAACGTCGAAATAAATCAAAATAAACCATTGATTATACCCCAATCAGACTGTTGTAGACCATCTTCAACGCCATTGCAATTAATATAAAACTGAAGATAATTCTTAAAACTTGAGTTTTAGCACCTACGAGAATTTTTGCACCCAAAAAAGCGCCAGGTAGCACTCCCAGCATTACAGGCATAGACAATCCAGGATCAATATAACCACGGGCTAAATAAACCCCGGCTGAAGCTGCTGCTGTCACACCAATCATAAAATTACTTGTGGTTGTAGATACTTTAAATGGAATACGCATTACGTTGTCCATTGCCAAAACCTTAAATGCACCCGAACCAATACCAAGTAATCCAGAAATGATTCCAGATACAAACATGACAGCAAACCCACCTGGTACAGCATGAACTTGATAAGGAATAAATCCATCTGGAGTTGGGTAAGCACCATTTAGTTCTAAATAACTTGCGAAGCCATCTTCTGTTTCATTTTCTGGTTCTTGGCGTTTGGGTTGTTGTGAAAGATATGCAGAATAAAGTAGGATAATTGCGAGGAAAATTGTTAGATATTTAACAGAAACTTTAGTAGCAATTATAGCTCCTAGTATAGCTCCTATTGTTGTTGCTACTTCTAAAAACATTCCCAATCTTAAATTGGTATAACCTTGTTTGATGTATGTAGATGCAGACCCTAAAGAAGTAGCAATTACAGATACTAAAGAAGCACCAACAGCATAACGAATATCAACACCAAATACCGAAGTTAATAAGGGAACAATAACAACTCCGCCACCTAAACCAGTTAATGCACCTATTAACCCAGCGGTAAATGAACCTACCCAAACTAATAAAGAAAACTCCAGAATATTCACATCTTATAGCCTTTTATACATATAGGATATGTAGAGATGCTAGAAGCGTCTCTACATTTTTACTCCTCAATTTTAATCAGCTTCTTCCTCGCCGCCTAGAGGAACATCAGGAACTCTAGAACTGATATTGATTTCCGAAACATTGGGAATATACCAGTTTATATCACCAGCTTTAAAAACTTTACGGGGAGTGACATTTAACTCCAATGCACCTGTTTCTGGATTACTCTTAGCTATCAATTGTGTTCCTTTAAATATTTTGATAGCAGATGCACCTTCTAATTGTTGATTTGGCTCAGTGTTTAAACCAGCAACTTTAGTGTCGTTTGGTAGATAAATACCCTGACAATCCCATTCTGTTGGTGTTACTTGACCAGCACCTAAAAAATAGAGTGTATTATCGTAGGGTGTTTTCGGTTTTTTAGGTTTGGGGCCGTAAACAGCAATTGTTTTGTCTGTTTCATTCCGACATTGGCCCCAGCTGACACCTTTTTCTAAAGCATATTTTTGAAACGACAGTTCATCAATTTTTTTCTGGAGGTCTTCGGCTGTGAAAGTCTCTGATATTGCTTCTCCAGATTTTGCTGCTGCAAGTTGATCTTGAAGGATATCGAGTGATTTTGTAACTTCTACGTAATCAGGGCTTTTTGTAATTTTTGGTGGATCTGCTAATGAAGGTCTAGCAAACATAAAATTCAGCACAATAATTGATACCAGCAAAAAATATTTAAATAGCTTCATGGTTCTCCTTTGGAAAAAATAGTCATGCAGAGGCGCAAAATTATTGGGGAGAATTTTACGCCTTAAACATCATTAGTCTTCTATTGGTGCATTGGTAAATTGTGCGCTGACATCCGCTGCGGATAAATTAGGGATTGACCAGGTAGTTTCACCTGCTTTGAATATTTTTGCAGGTGGAATATTTAATTGAATAGCGCCTGTTTGTGGATTTGTTTGAGCGATTAGCTGAGTTCCAGGTACAAATTTTAATGCTAGGGGTTCTGTTAATTCTTGTCCTTCGGTATCACCAGGAATTAGTCCAGCAATTTTGGCTCCGGTTGGCAAGTAAATACCATCACAGTTCCATTCGTCGTCTGTAATTTTACCGTTACCTAAATAGTAAAGACTTGGTTGTTGATTTTTCTTGGCTTTATGGGCAAAAATTGCTAAAGTTTGTCCGGTTTGATTACTGCATTGCCCCCATTCTAAAGCAGTCTCAAGAATGTATTTTTGCAGATTTAGTTCGCCTGTTTTCTGTTCAATTTGTTCTAGTGTATATCCTGATTCTGCTGGTGCTGCTTTTGCTTGTATAAGTTGATTGAGTGCTTGTGTTACTTCAGCATATTCAGATGTCTGTATGAGCCTTGGAGGATCGGCCCAAGAAGGTTGGACTATCAAAAAATTTACTAAGAGTGTGAATACTAATAAAAGAGTTTTAAAGAATTTCATGCGTTTCTCCTTCCTGATGAGGCTTAAAAGTTGTCCAACTCTGAAGATGCTTTGGTTAATTGTCAAAGCTTATTTAGACGGTATTTTTCTTATTTTTAACCTACATTAGTTCTATTCGACTTCTGCCCTAGGTTTATATTTTTTGACTATACCCATAAAGCAGATGCAACTGGCTAGTAAAGCTAGTGGATTCAACGCACCACTTTCCAAGATGATGTAAACTCCTAATCCAACCAAAACGAAGGGAACAAGATTACTACCATAACGGTTTAGGATATTTGCAATATTGTTTTGGCTAATTAGTTTATAGCTGGCATAGCACCAAACTCCTACAAGCAAAAAGAAGATGACGAGAATTATTAGCAGTCTGATCAGATTACTATTAGCAAACAATGGCATATAGATACTGATATTATCACTACCATTGGCAACAGTAATTGCAGCTACACTATAAGTCTGTGGGGAGAGGAAACTGGCAAAAGGAGAAGTTTCAGATTGCTGTAATTTTTCATCTTCTGCATCCGAATCATCACTTTCGTGTTTTAGCCAAGTACTAATACCAATTGCTATAGGCACTAATCCAAGTAATCCAATCAATTGTTTGGGTAATATCATACCGCCCACAAAACCAGTAAGGCTGGCAATTACTAAAATACTAAATCCGAGGAATTGACCGATAACAATATGCCGCCAACGGAAATTGTTATTGATTTGTGAGAACCAGAGCGACAAAATGACTAAATCATCAAGATTAGTTGCTGTAAAAGCTGTTATCCCTGTAGGGATTGCAGTAATTAATTCTTCCATTACACCGTTTTGGATATTGGATTTATTACTAGTCATTGGTCATTGGTCATTAGTCATTGGTTATTACATACATAAAGAACAAGTGACAAATGACAAATAACTATTTTTTGCTATTGCTGTCAAATCTGATGTGAATTGCGTCGATAGCTTTGACCATTTTATTGACCATTTTTGGAGAGCGTAGTCTTTGAAAAATGAACCATCCACCAGCCGTAACAATGTAGATTAAAAAGAGGTAAGGAAACAGATTATAAGGAGCTTCTGGAACTGGAAACATTTTACTACCAGGGATTCCCACGCTGCCTAACAATGGAATAAACATAAATCCTATTGCTATAAGGGAGAAGACGATATCTCTGCGCTGTAAGCTGTTGATTTTGTAGAGATAAATTGGTGCGGCAATAGAAATTAAAATATAAACGGTGACAAATCCAAAACTGGCGATCGCGCCTAGATAACCCATACTCTCAAAGAGTTTGATTTGAAATAAAGCCATCACCGCCGGGATCAAAAATGTTAAGAAGGAACACATCGTGACAGCAATATAAGGCGTTTTATTCGATGTGTGTGTATTACCCAACTTGGCATGAAACAATCCATGACGCGCCATCAAAAAGAATATTCTCGCGGCGGGATTAATGCTTCCCAGGACGCAAGCAAAGAAACTAGCCAGCGCACCTAAGCCAACTAATTCACCCAGCCAACCTAAACCTATTTGTTGCGAGAGATAACCTAGAGGTTCTTCGGTGTGGGTAATGTCTACTCCTGAGTGGCGAAACGCTAGCACTTCGATATATGTGGTGCAGATATAGAATAAACCTGCGAGGATTACGCTTCCTAACACTGACCGAGGAATGGTTTTTAATGGGCTTTTTGCCTCATCACCCAACGTAGTTGCACTTTCAAACCCTGAGAAGGCAAACATTACCAGTACAAGTCCTGTTGCTAGGCTACCTGGTTGAACACCACTCAAAGTTAGCTGGGGCATATCTAATGCAAAACCGTGGTGCGCCCAAACGATCGCACATAAGATTCCGATCAATGCGATGGATGTACCCTCCATCCACAGCATGGCAACTGCTGAGAGTTGAATATCTTTATAACCGGCATACCAGGCGATTCCTGCACCCAACGCTAGTAAGGTGATGCTAGACGGGTGAATTCCTAAATGACCAATCAATACACTACTGAAGTTGGCAAAACCGCATAACACCGACATTGCAGTGAATAGATAAGCCAAAACCAAACTCCAACCGCAGATTACACCTGCTGTCGGGCCAAGACCTTTGACGATGTACGAATAAAGAGAACCAGGTGAAGCAGAACGGCTCGCAAATTGATTGATGTTGATGCTAACAAATACTAATCCTACTAAGCCGATAACCATACTTAGCCAAGCACCGTTACCTGAAAGGGCGACAATTAAACCGACGTTGGATGCAGGGATAGTTGTCGGTGCTATAACCGCAAAAGATTGTGCTAAAACTTCGCCAAAAGAAAGACAGTGTGATTTTAAGCCATGAAAACTTTGTTGTAAGACTTTTTCGTGGTTTACATTTATCTTGAATTCACTGGACATCAAAAAATACCCCTGATATATCGAGTATCAACCATTTACCGAAGTTTTACTTGTAGTTTCTTCTGCCAGCGATCGCTATCAGTACTTATGTTTCAACTTATCTCCCTTACGAAATAAATGCAAACATTTTTTCTTTTTAAATTAATAAATAAAATTAATGAAATTTACATTTTATACCTGCATACTTTATCCGTTAATTGTTTCAGCATTATATAGGATCAAAAAACTCAGTAAATATAAACATTTCATGAAGCTGCTTCTTTATATACCACTTTGATTTTAGAAGTCGTAACAAAAGGTACATTTTATTGTGCTTGTGTTTTTACTTATAGATTTTTTAGCCTAATTGTAATAAACTACTGTAAAACCATCGGAATTATGTGTTTATTATGGAACATCCACAGCATACAAGTAGCGAATTAAACGCGATCGCTAATACGGCAAATAAATCGTTTGAGCAGCAAAACCAAGGTAGTTTAAAATTGGCAACAATTTTAAAAACAATTAGAGGTGGCTTTTTTTTGGTAATTGGATATTTACTTTCTCCCATGTCTTGGTGGAATGATCTATTTTTTAATTTGCCACTCGCTTATGGCTTTGGATACCTCTGTAGTTTGTTTTCCAAAGATTTACTTATACCTTGTGCGATCGCAGGATACTGGCTTTCTAACGTTTTAGGAATTCTGCTGATGCAAGCAGGGGTTATGGATGTAATGCAAAATCAATCCCAAGAACGCAACCTAAAAAAAGAGTTGTTGACAGGTTTAGTCTCTTCAACTGCCTACACCCTAATAATTCTGGCATTAATCCACTTCAAGATTCTCGACACCCCCAATTTATTCCCCGGTAGCTAACAGGGGAATGGGATGTAGTAAGTACCTTGGCGTAAGGCGCTTACTACATAACAATCCTTGAATGCGTAAGTCCCACATCAAAAATTTCTACGTTCTGATATCTGCGATAGTCTCATTACAAAAATTGAAGATATTCACGTATTTTTGAGATTGGGATAGTTATTAATTAAAAAAAAATTGGACAAGTAAGAAAAATGATTTATGACCAAGCAGAATTTGATTTACGTTGTGAGTGGGGGGTACAAGGAGTTTCTCAACTTGCACCCATTAGTGATGTCATTATTATTATCGATGTGCTCTCTTTCTCCACTGCGACAGAAATTGCAACCAACAATGGCGCAATCATTTATCCCTATCAATGGAGAGATGATTCTGCAATTGATTATGCCAAATCTGTAAAAGCAGAATTATCAAAAGGTCGGATGTCTCAAGAAGGTTATTCACTTTCCCCAGCATCCTTAACTAAAATCCCTGGGGGAACTAAGTTAGTTATACCTTCTCCAAATGGTTCAACTTTGACATTGCTAACTGGTAAAACTCCAACCATAGCTGGCTGTTTGCGAAACTGTGAAGCAGTAGCAAAATTTGCTCAAAAATATGGCTCCAAAATTGCAGTAATTCCCGCAGGTGAAAAATGGGAAGATGGTACACTGCGACCTGCTTTTGAAGATTTAATTGGCGCAGGGGCAATCTTGAGTTTTTTGGATGGTAGCTTATCTCCGGAAGCAGAAACTGCTGTAGCCACATTTCATGCTTTTAAAAAAGATTTACTAGCGTACTTAAAAAAATGCAGTTCGGGGAAAGAATTAATTGCCAAAGGTTATGAGTTAGATGTTGAATTATCAGCAGATTTCAATGTTAGTGATTGCGTACCCTTGTTGATTGACAAGGCTTACATCAATAGTTATTCTATATAGTTTAATTCATAAAATTGATAAATTAAAAATAATCATGTAATGTGAAAAAATATGAAAAACATCAATTTGGAACTGCGCTCCTATGAAGATAAAGATGAAGAACAAGTGATTGATTTGTGGTATTGTTGCAATTTAGTAGTGCCTTGGAATGACCCTAAAAAAGATATTGCGCTCAAATTGCAAGTGCAACCAGAATTATTTCTTGTTGGTCTTATTGAAACTCAAGTTATTGCCACTATCATGGCAGGGTATGAAGGCCATCGTGGTTGGCTCAACTACTTAGCTGTAGCGCCGGAGTATCAACGTCAAGGGATCGGTCAATATATGGTTGAGCAAGCAACTATTAAACTCAAGTCCATAAATTGCCCAAAAATTAACATACAGATACGGACTTCAAATACAGATGTTCTGAAGTTTTATGAGCATCTTGGTTTCAAAAGAGATGATGTGATTAGTATGGGAAAACGTTTGTGAACAGTGTAAAAGTTTTTTCTTGAACATTAACAGCAGGAATATCAGATTAAAATAAGTAATTACAACATAAAATTCAACATTGGTATAAGTGGAGTTAATAGTAATGACAGAAAATAGTATTAATATTACTGGTTTTCATGCCCATGTTTACTTTGATATTGCAACTCGTGAGGCTGCTGCACATGTACGTGAAGGACTAGGCGCTAATTTTGATGTGCAGCTAGGACGTTGGCATGATAAGCCTATCGGCCCACACCCAATATCAATGTATCAAGTTGCATTTTCACCAGAACAGTTTGGCAAGGTTGTTTCTTGGTTAATGCTTAACCGTGAAGGGCTGGATATTCTCGTTCACCCTTCAACTGGTGATGATTTTGTAGATCATACAGATCATGCTTTGTGGTTAGGAAACAAGCTAGATCTGAATGTCGAGTTTCTAAAACATATTAGTAAAACATCTTGAAGAAAAATTCAGAAGCCAAAATACAGGAGTCAGAATCAATCAGACGGGGATTGGGACCCGCGACTGATTGTTCGCTTTTAGCGTCTCCCTTTGGGAGAAGACCACCAAATCTACGATTTGGCTTTGTGCTTAAACCTGGTTATTCATCCGCCACTCGCACAGAATACCCAACTGAATTCTGACTCCTGAATTCTGTTCGATAATTCGTAATTTGTAATGATTTTGCAGTTTCCCGACATTAAGCCTATCTACTGGCGGCTTAAAGCAGGGTAGCAAGTGGCATAAAAACCTAAGCTTTGGATTTTGAATATTTTCATCCAAAATCCAAAATTTAAAATCGAAAATTAATAAATAGATTTTTAAACTGGAATTTGGTTTGGGGAAAAGGCTCAAGATTTTTTCTCACCTTTGCCTTTGTCCCTTAACTCACAAGTATTGGGTAGGGACTGCCGCGATGCATTCAATAGTCCTGAGCTTTTTCAATTTTTGACTAGCTGACACTTGATTAACCCGTCATTGATGCAGTACTATAAGTAAACATCGGTTATTACATGAGTTTACTGTAGTATTAAATATTTGTTCTCTAAAAAAGGATTTTTTACCGCTACAAGTCTTTGGCAGTCCGCAATTAATTATTAATCGGTGATGCAGATATGGATAATTCTTTACTGCAAACCCAAATAAAGTATCAACGAGGAAATTTATTAACATGACGCAGAAACTTGCCCAAACGCAATACCCTGTCCATGACTTTATTCGGAGCCGCTGGAGTCCTAGAGCCTTTGCCGATCGCTTAGTTGAGCAGGAGAAACTACTTTCCTTGCTAGAAGCGGCTCGTTGGGCACCTTCTTCCTATAATCATCAGCCTTGGAGCTTTATTGTTGCCACCAAAGATGACGCAACGGAATACAATCGTCTACTTAGTACTTTGGTTGAGTTTAATCAAGGATGGGCGAAAAATGCTCCGGTATTAATACTGGCGGTTGCTAAAATTCGCACTGACGATGGGAAGACAAACAGACATGCATTTCATGATGTCGGACTGGCGTTAGAAAACTTGATCCTTCAGGCGACAACTCTTGGTTTATTTGCCCATCAAATAGCGGGATTTAATGCAAACACCGCCAGGGAAGTATACCAGATTCCAGAGGACTATGAGCCTGCGACTGTGGTGACAGTTGGCTATCCTGGCGATCCACAAAGTCTCCCTGATGGACTACGCGATCGCGAACTTGCTCCCCGTGTCCGCAAGCCGTTGACAGAATTTGTGTTTACGAGACAGTGGGGACATACTTTACCCTTGTTGAAAGACTAAAAATAGTTTCTCGAACACTGACAATTAAGCTTCAAAACTGCGCCTACCAACGGCTAAGTGGCAGAACATTATAAACCAACTTTTTCTATTCAAAGTTTGGTTAGTGTCTGATATTTTTCGCTGCGTAAAAGACCTACTGGGGTTTGTGACACTAACTATTAATATTTGGGATTTTAGATTAAAAATCTATATTCCAATGCCGAGCAACAAGTCCTATTCATAGAGGAACTTCAACATGGCTGACATTAAGATTTATAGTGCGGTTGTTTGTCCTTATGCTCACCGTACACGCCTTGTACTTCAAGAAAAGGGCATTGATTTCGATTTGATTGAAATTGATTTGCAGAATAAACCTGAGGGTTTTACAAAAGTTTCTCCCTATGGAAAAGTACCTGCAATTACACATGGCGAGAGCCAAATTTGGGAATCGGCTGTAATTAATGAGTATTTAGATGAGGTATTCCCCAATCCACCGCTTTTACCTAACAGCCCCATTGCTAGGGCCCAAGCTCGTATTTGGATCGATTTTGCTAATACGAGATTAGTACCTGCTTTTTCTACTCTTTTACGAAGTACAGATTCTCAACAACAAGAAGAAGCCAAAAAAGAACTCTATAAACACCTAGAATTCATTGAAAATGAAGCTTTAGGAAAACTGTCTCAAGATGGCCCCTATTGGTTTGGTGAATCCATCAGTTTGGTTGATTTCACCTTTTACCCTTGGTTTGAGCGTTGGCCTGCACTTAAAGAATATCGCGGCTTTGGCGTACCTGCGGAATTTACTCGTGTAAAACAGTGGAAACATGCTCTCAAAGAACGTGCATCAGTAAAGGCGATCGCTCACTCGAAAGAGTTCTATATTGAGCGATATGCTAGGTTTGCTGCTCCTACTCCTGTTGCTGCCTAGTAAGGGACTTCCAACTAAAAAAAATATCCGATCGCTTTGTAGGCAGGGGGAGAAAGAAAATATTATCTGAGTAAATTGGATAATTTATTTTTTGGAAGTCCTTAAAAAGGTAATTCGTAATTTGTAATTTTAATGATGAATTATCAATTACGAATTATTTTTCCAAGTATTTAACTATACCATTTCTCTGTGAAGCTGCATATATTTACCCCCCGGCTAACGCCGTCCCCCCTTGCTAAGGGGGGACTACAGGGGGGTCTTGTTATGTGCATCTTCATACAGAATTGGTATAGGACTTACGCAAAAGTCACGGAATTCCGTCATTACGAGCGTTCGCTGAAAGCGTTCCCGTTCCCTCGTTCGCGTAGCGTCTCCGCAGGAGAAGAGGGTTCCCGAAGGGTAGGGTAGCGACGTAATCGCCTGAAATTCTCTTATTGCTTCCCTACACTACGTTCCGGTCGCAATGACAAATGTTGCTTGCGTAAGTCCTGTTAACGTAGGTGCCTTAAATCAGTAGACATATCCGCAAATTAACTTCAACGCCTGATGACCCAAGAAGATTGGACTGCGGTCGATCGCTATATTACTGACTTGTTTGTGCAGCCTGACCTTGCCCTGGATGCAGCACTGCAAGCTGCTGCCGATGCTGGGCTACCGCCGCACAATGTTTCACCCAATCAGGGCAAACTGCTGTTGCTGTTAGCGCAGATCCAGAAAGCGCGCACCATCTTAGAGATTGGTACACTAGGCGGTTACAGCACGATTTGGCTAGGGCGATCGCTTCCTGCTGATGGTCGTCTAATTTCACTGGAGGCTAACCCAACACACGCCGAGGTCGCCCGCAGTAACATTGCACGCGCTGGTTTATCTGATATTGTAGAAATCCGCCTCGGACGGGCGCTGGATACATTGCCACAGATCGCCGCCGAAGAACGCGATCCATTTGACTTGATATTTATTGATGCCGACAAGCCAAGCAATCCTGATTACTTAGCTTGGGCGCTCAAACTTTCCCGTCGTGGTAGCTTGATTATTGCCGATAATGTTGTTCGCAATGGGGCAGTTATTGATGCTGCGAGTGGCGATCCTAGTGTGCAGGGGATACGCCGCTTCAACGAGTTACTTGCAGCAGAGCCGCGTGTGAGTGCTACGGAGATTCAGACTGTAGGTAGCAAAGGGTATGATGGCTTTGCGATCGCTCTTTTCACTGGTGAAGTTTGATTTGTAGAAGCGATGGCGCGGAGCGATCGCCTTTGGTGATCGCACATTTCTATTATTCCGTCTCTATAGAAGCGGCTTTTGCCTCTGCGGAAGATTTTAACCGAGTAATGGTGGCTTTACGAGCGCGATCGCTTTTGCGTACTGCGCCTGCTAGTTCATATTCCCGGCTGTCTTTGCCATACTTCAACGCCACACCACTAACTAAGCGTTCTGAGGTTTCGCGAATAGTTTTTTCCAGGGCTTTTATTTTTTCACTTGCGGAATCGATGGTGTTTAACATCTTATTATATTGATTGAGTTCGTCACGGAGTTCCCCAGTTAACTCAGCCAAATGCTGCAAGCTGATAGAATCACCAAAATCGAGGCTAGGATCAATCGATTGAAACCCGATTGTCTGCTTTTCAATTTTGTCTAGTACGGAATAATTTCTTTTTTGGCGTGGCATTAATGCATACCTGCTGCTTAACTTTATTCTTCTAGAGTCTCTCAACAATACTAAAAGTTGCTTCGGTGAAAATAGCCAAAATTAGGCATTTTATTCAAAATAAATTAAATTGCTAGCTCAGTAATTACCGAAAATAACTTGTCTTAGTAAAGAAAGTCGTGACCTTATTAAAGAAAGTCGTGACCTTATTAAAGAAAGTTGTGACCTTGTTAAAGAAAGTCGTGACCTTGTTAAAGGAAGTCGTGACCTTGTTAAAGAAAGTCGTGACCTTGTTAAAGAAAGTCGTGACCTTGTTAAAGAAAGTCGTTGTTTTGTCTGTAAGTTTTAAATTGCGCGGCTTATCAAGCCATCTGCGCTCAAAATCTCTTAGCTTTTTGTAAAATTTATGTAACAAATTTGACCACAAAGGGTAAAAAGTTGTATTTTAAGAATAGCGTGCGTCGCTCATCGACACCACTCGCCCGAACCTTGAAAACCGCATAACTTCGTTGACTGGTGTCGATTGCTTACACAGCTGAGCTTTCAGACTGTGAAATCCATCGCTTACTGAGAATTTTTTAGGAGTTATTGACACTAAAAAAAGTGGCGTCGATTAGGGGGTCTGAAACCCTCTCCTAATAAGGCTTCCAAAAGTGAACTCTTTACGATCACATCACCCCGAAAGGGGATGGAAACGTTCGCGAGCGAACCCTGCTTGCCACTAACGACTACTTTACGATCACATCACCCCGAAAGGGGATGGAAACCATCCTCTGCATGTCAAGATCAGACAGCTGTTGGTATTGGACTTTACGATCACATCACCCCGAAAGGGGATGGAAACGCCAGCGATTGCTTTTTGGATGCGTCTCCATGCACTTTACGATCACATCACCCCGAAAGGGGATGGAAACAAAAACAAGATGGTTGCTTCTTGATGACGAACATGGCCTTTACGATCACATCACCCCGAAAGGGGATGGAAACTGAGGAAACGCTACGGTCGTCCGTCGAAGTCACCTTTACGATCACATCACCCCGAAAGGGGATGGAAACTCTTGCCCAAATACATTCCGAGCATGGAAAACTTCTAGCACTTTACGATCACATCACCCCGAAAGGGGATGGAAACAATAAGGAAACACCATTCCCAGTTCTAAAATAAGCTTTACGATCACATCACCCCGAAAGCGGATGGAAACTCTTTTCCTTGAAGCAGATCAAGCAACTGATGCTTGCTTTGTGATCGCATCTTTGCGAAAGCTGATGAAAACTTGCATTTAATCTTTTACCCCTCACGGGGATGGAAAAAGTTGAAATGAGCAGTAAACCTCAGCACTATGAGGGTTTAGCAGTGCTAAACCCCTACGAAAGATGTGTTTTTTCCATCATTCATATTCAGTATTTATGATTAATATTTAAGTCCTAGGGAACTGCTTCTAGCCAAGAGGACAAATCAGCTAAACCAGTGAAATCTAACAGCGCTTCGCCCAGATTTTCTAATTGTTCTAGGGTAAGAGTTTCAATGCGATCGCGCAGTTCTTGAGGTAATTCACCCACCCGTCTTTGTAGTTGACGAAGGATGAGCGATCGCGCTTCTTCTTCCCTAATTTCGCGGTAAACTCGGGTTTCCTTGAGCGTAATTCCTAGCATTGACTCTACCTCAGTTCGAGTTAATGTTTCAAACTTGTAAACCATGATTGTCACGAGCATCTCTATTATGGCGCGACTTGCCCTTTCAGGCACTTCTTGAGAAGTCCTGGTTAACAAATACCGCGCTTCTTGAGGTGCAAGTTCATCATCTATTGTTGTCAATACCATTAATGCTACCCATAAAAGTAATTGACGAATATCGCCCAACTCATCTAAATATATGCGATGTACTTGCCCACCGTTAAGTAATGAGCGATGGGGATAAATATCACTTTGTTCAAGACTGCGAGATGGGTAAATTATGACAGCCTGCCAATCACTAAATCTGTCACGGTTGCGGTAAAAATATAGTGAAGATTCCGCAAATACCCTTTCATAAAGCCTTTCGTCCCTTTGAAACTGGACTTCGCAAAAATAGACAATCCCCGGACTGACATTTTCTGGTGGTAGGAAGCGAAAAGTTTGTGGGGAAGGTTTCCTTCCACAAAACTTTTCAAGACAACACCATCAATTTCAAATTTCGGTTCCTTGATAGCGACTGAATCAAATCGATAAGATTCAGCATTTATCGGTGGATTTGTCAATAGCTCAAATAATAAACTGGGGGATTGTTGAAACAGTTTGTAAAAAATTGAATCTCGGCGCATGAAGCATTTGATTTCATCAATTTGTTTAATCTGCTCTTCATTAAATCATGTAATAACTAGGTCGGTACAGGGCTAAAAACCGAGAATATAAGACTTTTGACTTTTGACTTTTGCGTTCGCGTAGCGTGTCGAAGACAAAAGTTGCGTGCGGGGGTTCCAAGAGTTGAGCAAACTTTTCAAGACGACTTTTGACTTCCGCCTTGCGGTACTACCCTGTTTGTAGCTCAGATAAATTATGATCGCTGGCTTGTTCAGGTAAAAATCCACCTGCTTGCATTTGCCATAACCTGTAGTAAGCACCGCCTTTTGTTAGTAGTTTATTGTGGGTACCATCTTCTACAATGCGGCCTTGGTCGAATACTAAAATGCGGTCTAGATGGGCGATAGTAGACAAGCGATGAGCTACGACAATTACAGTTTTGCCATCCATCGCTAAATCTAGGGTATCTTGGATCGCTTTTTCGGTGATGGAATCCAGGCTGGATGTGGCTTCATCTAAGATGAGGATTGGTGCGTCTTTGAGGATTACCCGCGCGATGGCAATTCGTTGTCTCTGTCCACCAGAGAGTTTAACACCGCGTTCGCCCACCAGAGAATGATAACCCTCATTGATCTGTGCAATAAAATCGTGAGCATAAGCTTTGCGTGCTGCCTCAATCACTTCCTCATCGCTGGCTTCCAGTCGCCCGTAACGAATATTTTCTAGTAATGTGCGATGAAACAGAGACGGATCTTGAGGAATTAAGCTAATCTGGGCGTGGAGAGCATCCTGAGTCATATCTCGAATATCCACGCCATCAATGAGAATCTGTCCGGCTTGGGGATCAAAAAGGCGCAAAATCAAATTGACAAAGCTGGATTTTCCTGAACCGGAAAAGCCCACCAATCCGACGCGCTGTCCTGGTTTGATAGTAACAGAAAGGTCTTGGAATACTTTTTTCTCAGCCGAATAGTTAAAATTTACGCGCCGAAATTCAATGCGTCCTTTGGTGATTGAATGAGCGATCGCACTATCCCGATCAATCAACTCGTGGGGTTGCACAATGGTAAAGACACCATTGGCGACATTACCGATATGTTCAAAGAATTCTAGAAACCGCTTGCTTAAATTGCGGGCTTCACTAATGATCAACAACGATAGACTAGTTGCTACCACAAAGTCAGCAGTTGCGATCTTTCCTTGACTCCACAGGGAGAGCGAGTAATACAGAGTGCCAATTTTCAGAATGGCTGCTGAGATAAACTGAAACCAGCGAATGCGCTCTGAGTACCAGTTAGATATTCTCACCTCTTTGAGTTCGCGCCTTAATTGCTCATTTAAATAGCGTCGTTCAAAACCCAGACGAGCAAACAGTCGGCTACTGGTGAGATTTGTTACCGCATCTACGATGATGCCAGTTGTATCACTTCTGGCGGCTGCGGCTTTCCGGGAGTAAATTCGGCAGCGAGTTGCCAGCCAGAACGAAATACTGATAAAGAGAACTGCCCAAATCCCCACAAGTGCAGCCAGAGGAGGATAAGCGCGATACAGTAACATTGTCGCGACGGTATACACAATGATGACTGGCATAAATTCCGTAATCATCATTTGCATCGTCTGAGTAACGCCCAGAGATGTTTCGCTAATCCGATGTGCTAGCGCTCCCGAAAAACTACTGCTCAGGTAGCGATGGGAATGCTGCTGCAAGTAGGCGTATAGAGAACGGACTATGTGCTGTCGGTGGATGGGGTGCAGGATAGTTTGCAACAGTCCAGCCGATCGCCCGAATACTACTTCACCCACACTCAAAGCGGTGAACAGCATCAGGGGTTGGCTCACGAGATCAAAAATATGCTTGCTGTCACCAGGCGATCGCGTCACGCTGCGGATGATCTCGCCAATGGCATAGGGCAACATAATGCCACAGGTTGCGTGTATCACCTCCAAAATCACCATTAGCACATACCACCAGCGAAATTGATTGACGAAATAGCAAATGAACCTGAATGTTGTCGCTGGCAGGGGTGGTGCATCAGCAGCACGTTGAAAGGATTTCAATTGTCTGGACTTTTTCGTCATGAGAGTTGCTCTTGTAGCATCAAGCTTTCTGCAAAATAAAAATGGACGGCCAAAACAGCCGTCCGGTGGTATTAAATAAAATCATTCTTAACGTAGAGAATCTCCCCGCCTGTATTCGGCAGTGATGTCATCTAGCTTTTGTTTTAAACTGTCGTCAAGTTTTACTTCCAATGCCTTGAGGCTGTCAGCAAGTTGTTCTGGACGGCTAGCGCCAATAATCGGGGCAGTGATAATCGGATTAGCCAAGACCCAAGCTAATGCTAGGGTAGTGAGTGACAATCCCGCTAAATCTGCTACTGTGCGTAATTCCTCAACAGTATTAAACTCGCGATCGTGCCAATAACGTTCTTGATAACGTTCTGCGGCTGCACCCAAGGTAAAGCGAGTTCCGTCGGTGGGGCCTTGAGCAAGATTATGTTTACCAGTAAGTAAACCTCCTGCCAAAGGATTGTAAGGAATTACACCAAGGCCTTCTTCTTGTGCTAGGGGCAATAGTTCTCGCTCAATTTCGCGGAATAAAAGATTGTAGCGGGGCTGAATCGAGACAAAACGACTTAGATTCCGGACATCAGCGCGACCTAAAGCGCGGCTAAGTCGGTAAGCTAAGAAATTAGAAACCCCGATATAGCGTGCTTTACCAGACCGAACCACAATGTCTAAAGCTTCGAGAGTTTCATCTAGAGGAGTTGAGGCATCATCAGAGTGCAATTGATACAGATCAACATAATCAGTTCCCAGTCGTCTGAGGGAAGCATCAATCGCATCTAAAATATGTTTGCGTGAAGCACCCTGATCCCAAGGTGCAGGGCCAACCTTGCCTACAGCTTTGGTAGCAAGTATAAAATGTTCGCGTTTGCCTTTGAGCCAGCGGCCAATAATTTCTTCAGTGCGTCCGGCTGTGGCAAGTCCACCGCCAAGGGGATAAACATCGGCTGTATCCAAAAAGTTAATACCAGCATCGGCGGCGGTATCGAGGATGACCCTGGAAGTTTCTTCATCAGTCTGCAATCCAAAGGTCATAGTGCCAAGAGCAAGGCGCGAAACAGTCAAGCCGGTTTTACCGAGATTCGTAGTTGGTAAAGTCATAAAATTGTTCCTAATGCTGTTGCTGTAGGTGTGAGATTTAAATGCGGAATGTTTGGGCTTTTGCTTGGGGTGCTTTAGTCGCAATTCTTGGTGGACTAATTGGTTTGGGTGGTGCAGAGTTTCGCTTACCAGTTTTAGTTAGTATCTTTAACTATCGAACCCTACAGGCAATTATTATTAATCTCATTGTGAGCCTTGTTAGTGTAATCTTTTCATTTATTTTTCGCAGTGGCATTATTGGTCTTGAGAATGTTTTTGCAAACCTGACAGTAATCATCAACATTCTGGCAGGTTCTCTTATTGGCTCTTATTTTGGGGTTAATTATGCAACCCGGATCAACGAACGAACATTAAACCGGGTTGTAGTCGTTTTTCTATTTTTCCTTAGTTTCTTATTGATCGGGCATCATCTCATTTTCAGTTTTCAAAGTTGGCAACTTCCAAATTTACTAAGAAACAGCATCGGTTTTATAGCAGGAATTGTGATTGGGATATTCAGCAGTATGCTTGGTGTCGCAGGTGGTGAGTTGATTATCCCAACGATCATTATGGTGTTTGCAATTGACATCAAATTAGCAGGAAGTTTGAGCCTTGCAATTAGCATTCCAACCATTATTATGGGCTTATTCAAATATAGAAGTCAGCAACGACTCCAACAAGTTAAATCAGAGCAAAGGTTCATTGTTTCAATGGCATCTGGTTCAATATTAGGAGCATTTATTGGCAGCAACCTTTTGAGATCTGTAGCAAGTTCTTCGCTGTATGTAATCTTGGGTATAATTCTATTGTTATCAGCATTGAAATTAGCGAAGCACAAGCCAGCCGTATAATCGCAACTACGCAACTACAGAAGCTTGACGACGACTCTGAAAAACTAGCCACTGTTGCAACTTCGAGTCGCTGTATACCTCATCGGCAATAAAATGATCGTCATCAGGCAGTATAGTAAAATCTACTGTTCCCCCTGCTTCGCGCAAGGTAGCGACAACCTGCTCTGTATCCTCAATCGGCAGCTTTTCATCCTTTCCACCCTGGAATATTTGGATAGGAATTTCCTTGAGTGCAGCCAGTTGGCTTGCTTCTAATGTCCTGGGTACACGACCTGATACTGCTACCAAACCAGCGAAGCGTCCGGGATGAGAAGCGGCGATATGCCAAGCGCCAGCTGTACCTAAGCTGAACCCAGATATAATTACACGCGATGGATCGATCGCTTGGGAGGCGATAAGATTATCTAGCAAAGCAATGACATCTGACTCTCGCTCTACCCAGGTTTGTTCTTCAGGAAGCTGGGGGGCTGCAAAGACATAAGGTAATGGGGCTGATGCATCCACGAAACGAGGTAAACCCCATTTCAACAGTATATTAAGGTCAGTACCGCGATCGCGCGCTCCATGCAAAAACAGCACCAGGGGCGCGGGTTTATTAGCATTGTCAGAGACAGGCGAGAAAAGGTAAGGCAAGGAACCATTGCTGATGTGTTCAACGGGCATAGTTGTAACTCCAATGGGAAAGGGTAAAGGGGAAAGGGGAAGGGAAAAAAGATTTCTTTAACTGTTTTCCCCTGCACTTACTACACAGAATCAGCTAACCGCAGCCTTAACTGGCTGTTTCCAAACTGCGGCGGCGTAGAGTGAATCTTCAAAGTCTGGCGCGATGTTGTCGCTGGTGATACGCGCTTCATGCTGTTCCCAGTCGGTAAAGAACAAGTCGTGGCTGATGCGCGATACTATTGCTGGCACGTCGCGGCGAATGCTGGGTACATCACCAATTGGCAGGCCGAAGCTAACGAAACCAGCAGGATTAAATACGTGAATGTCTTTGAGGTAAGGCGCAGTTCCAGGTACTTTCTCTAGGTATTCGTGGGCTTTGCCGAGGTAGGGGTGCGTCCCCAAATTGTCGTTGCGTTGGTCGGCTGGTGGTTCGTAGCGATCGCGCCACAGGGCAATATGCTGATTAAAGTCGGCTAATTCTGGGCGCTTTGTCGGATCAACGAAATAACCAGTACCCGCGATCGCAAAATCAAACTCAAAAACATCATCATTCACCTGAGCAACTATGCGATCGCCTTTTTCCTGTGCCGATTTCCAAGGTGCAGATAGATGCAGGTGGAAGTTGGGGAAAGCAATTACCCGTTCAATTGCGTCTGGTGGTGGTGTGGAACCTACTTGGTGAAAGCGCCAAGCCTGGAACCAGCGAGCTGCATCGGGCAGTTCTGGATAGTTGTAGTAAGCACCAGGATAACCCCGCACCCGAATTACTGGTAGAGATGCGATCGCATTTCGCCGTGCAAACAGATGCACTGCCTTAGCTTCCGATTCCAGTGCTACTCCTGCTGCATCAAAAGCTGAAGCCGCCCCACCCAGCACCGCCACAGTCTTACCGCGCAGTGCTTCAAAGTCGATCAAATCGGAGGTATGTGCATACAGTGTGCGTGGTAAATCAGTTAGTACTGGGGGTACGTATGGGCCGCCAGTTCCAGCCACACCATTGGCAAAGATAATTTTGCGCGTAGTTTCTATTTGCGGCACACCGTTTACTTCAAGGTGCAAGCGGAAAAAACCTTCAGCAGGCTCAACTCGTACCAACTTTGTCTGATAACGAACTGAGATGCCGAGAAACTGCCGATACCAGCTGAGGTACTCAGCCCACAAAACTCGTGGAATCCGGTCAATTACTGCGTAAGCTTCAGCACCGTGTCGCGCTTCATACCAGGCTTGAAAAGACAATTCCGGAATGCCTAATTCGGGGCCGGGTAGGTTTTTTGGTGTGCGGAGCTTTTTCATCCGCGCTCGCGTCAACCACACACCTGCATGGGACTCGTCATCGGCTGCATCAATTACCGTCACGCGGCCGATACCTGCGCGCCTTAGTGCAAACGCAAAGACGCTACCGGAGCCACTACCACCTACTATTGTGACATTGTGGTCGATGCCAGGGCGATCGCTCACCCAGTTCTCCGGATCGGGGCCAATTAGGCGCAGTGCCTCACGAGCGCTGAAATCGGGGTCAGTCGTTGTTGTCATATCGGTAGTTTTGGGGAATGGGGAATGGGGAATGGGGGAATGGGGAATATTCCTCCCTCATCTCCCCTTACTCCCTCATCTCGCTTTCTATACCACTACTAGTTGTGGGGATTCGATTTGAGCTACCTTAGATTCAATCGCTGTACCCTTGAAGAAGTTGGGGTTGGCTTCGGTGTAGAACTTGTAGGGATTAGCGAATACGTAAGCTTTGAAGTCGGCTTCAGAAATTACGCCTTCTTTTACGAGATCCCAGCTTTCAGCTAGAGGATCGGTCAAATCGGGTACATCCCAGTGACCAACATCTGAGGAATAGATGGCGTTAATCTTCACGCCTAAGGGATTGGCTTTGTCGTTGAATGCTGCGCCGATAGTGCGATCGTCGGACTCGGAACCAAAGAAGAAACTGTTCACCCAGCGATCGCGGATGTCTTCAATTTTTTCAATGCCGGCTGCGGCAAAATCCTCTAATTCCTTACCAACTGGTTGACGGCTATGACGGCCGAATGAAGAACCCAGTACACTCTTGGTTAATTCTTCTTTGTCGAGGGAATATCCTTGAGTGATTTCGCTACCGTATAGCTCAAATAACTCGAACAACTCATCAGAGTTCGTCAGCGCTGGGTTGTAGTTTTGCAGTCCTTTAAGATTGCGTTTGGAGAAACGGTCTACTAAATGAATGTAGACATGAGCGCCCCAATCTGCACCACCTTCGAGCATTCCGATGCGTAACTGTGGAAAACGCTTGGTTACACCACCAAAGAATAACGCCTTAGCAAATGCTTGTGAACCATCGGCAAAGTGACCGATATGGTTGTTCATGTAGTTACTGATGGAGGAGCGTCCAGTCCAACCTTGGCTGCCATAATGGGTAGTAATGGGTACACCTAATTCGACAGCTTTAGCCCAGAATGGATCGTAGTCGTATTCACTATCTAGTCCGTAGAAGTCGATATAAGACGCATACTTGGCGATTTCGGGGAATTTATCTGCTGGATATTTATCTGCGATCGCCTTAATTGGCCGTTTCACACCACCAGGAATATTTGCAACCTTCAGACCTAGTGTTTTTACGGCAAACTCTAGCTCCTCAATCGCTTCTTGGGGATTACCCATCGGGATACCAGCTACAGGTGTCAGGCGATCGCTATATTTCCGATAGATATCAGCATGATAGTGATTGACAGCCCGTTGCAATGCTTTACGGTTTTCTTGACTTGCTCCAGCTGGTGCTAAGACATTGTTAGGAAATAGCACTGAATAGTCTGACCCTTGCTCTGCTTGACGCTCATAGAACAGTTCTGGCAAAGTGTAAGTGGCGAGATCTAGGGTATTTTTGGTGACTCTTGCCCACCAAGGCGATCGAATTGTGCGGTTGTATTGACGTTCTTCAGGGGTTTGTTGATACCAGTCTTTACCATCTGTCTTGGAGTTGAGACGAGAGGATTCTGCCTTGCGTAATTCGTCTACAAGTTTTGCACCGCCATAATTAGCAATGTAATCTTCCAGAGCCGGCGTGAAATCGTTGGTATGAACATCAGTGTCGATTACCGGATAATCCAGAGTGGCTTTGATTGCAGCAGAGGGTGAGGTCTTCAGTCGGTTATATTCAGTCATCTTTTTTCCTTATTTTTGGCTAAAATTTTCAGGCTATCTAAAGCATCAGGCGCACCTCAAAGTGGAGGCGATCTGCAAAAATCACGCTTTAAAATGTAGGGTTTAAGCATCAGTGAAAAGTGCTGAGTAAAAGTAGGGTGTGTTATGCCGGAGGCTAACGCACCATCCGAGATTTTCGGTAGGGCTAGAGTCCATAACGCAACGTCACTTGCTACAACGCGGGAACCCCGCGCAACGCAATGGCTCCCCTACTGAATAAAAGCAATTAAGCAAACACCAATCTCTCATCCGCTTGTTTAACAGCAAAACCATTACCTGGACGGCGCAATCCTAGGTTTTCCCGCAGAGTACTACCCTCGTATGCAGTACGAAACAGTCCACGTTTTTGTAAAACAGGAACGACTAAATTAACGAATTCATCCAATCCTGTAGGCAATATCGGTGGCATGATATTAAAACCATCTGCTGCACCATTGTTGAACCATTCCTCTAGTTGATCGGCAATAGTTTCGGGAGTACCAAGTATGGTGCGATGGCCTCTTGCGGTAGCTAGAGCGCGATACAACTGACGCAGCGTGAGAGTCCCACGAGTAGCCAAATCCTTAACTAGTTTGAGACGGCTTTTATTGGTGTTGGTGTCGCTGGGCAATTCCGGAGCCAAATCATCTAGAGAATATTTCGACAGATCCACACCTTTGTAATAGTTCTTTAAAATCCCCCAAGCGACATCGGGATGGATCAACGATTGCAGAAACTCGTACTTTTCTTGAGCTTCTGATTCTGTACGGCCAATGATTGGGAAAGCACCAGGCATGATTTTTAGGTCATCTGGCGATCGCCCATATTTGGCCAATCTACCTTTGACATCAGCGTAAAATTCCTGTGCATCAGCTAGGGTTTGATTAGCCGTGAATATCACCTCAGCAGTGCGTGCAGCTAAGTCCCGTCCAACTTCCGAGGCTCCAGCTTGCACAATCACCGGGTATCCTTGGGGCGGACGACCAACGTTTAAGGGGCCTTTAACAGAAAAATGTTTGCCTTTGTGGTTGAGTATATGTAGCTTGTCTGTCTCGAAATAAATCCCAGATTCTCTGTCACGGATAAAGGCATCATCATCCCAACTATCCCACAGTCCTTTCACGACTTCCACAAACTCTTGGGCGCGTTCATAACGCTGGCTATGATCTGGGTGATGCTCAAGTCCGAAATTAGCTGCGGCATTATCATTGCCTGTGGTGACTACATTCCATCCGGCTCGTCCCTTACTCAAGTGATCCAGAGAGGCAAACTTACGTGCTAGGGTGTAGGGTTCTTCGTATGTCGTCGAGGCGGTAGCTATAAAGCCGATGTTTTGAGTCACGGAAGACAAAGCAGAGAAGAGAGTCACCGGCTCAAAATGAACAATCTTACCATTGCGACTCTGATCTTCGGGGGCGCTACCCCAGACTCCTGGACTATCTGCTAGAAAAACCGCATCAAACAAGCCGCGTTGAGCTGTCTGAGTAATTTCTTTGTAATGCTCGAAATTCAACCCAGCATCTATTTGTGTATCGGGGTGTCGCCATGCAGAGACATGATGTCCAGTAGCTTGAATAAATGCACCTAGACGAAACTTGCGTGTTGTAATCATCCGCTTTTTTCTATTCTTAAATAGTGCGATCGCTATAGCTTTACCAGAGGTATCGCTAATGCAGCGTATAGCAAATGGCTTTTTGTGTAACATCAGTTATTATTTGACTGCTGCTACAAAAGTTTGGCTAATTCCTAACTGCTCAAAACTCCTGTATTCACCCTGAGAGCCAGACACATCTTGGTCAAACCCTCATGAATACCTGGTAAGTGAGTTATGAGAATACGACAGTTTAAGCTTTCAATAGCTGACATACGCCCAAAAAATATTTTGGATAGTAGAGTAATAAAATCCTTATCTGGTAAAGCTTTGAGGTACTCGTGTCCGGCTTTTTGGTATATACCTATTACTAGACACCAAATCTAATGTCTGGAATGCTCTCCTAGCATCCAAACTTACTTGCAGAAGCTTACTAAATGGTTCTAAAAGAAATGAAATAACTGAACTGTCAGTCAGGTAAATACAGCAGCAGAACTAGTTCTGCTGCTGCTTGAGGCTGGAATTTCCATAAATTTATCTAGCAGACGCAATAGATAAAGCTTACACAATACATATCAAAAAATATGTGTTGCGAAACACAACTGTATCATAAACTAATAATTAGTTTATCAAATATTAAATATTGCAAACTATTCTGAAACTGTGAGGCGATGGTATGAGATGTTCGCTAGAGCGATCGCATCCTGAATAAACTGGACTAGGGCGTGCTTATTAAAGGATCGTAAAATATTAGGCTATGGCTAAGCTAACGTGTTCTCTACGAGAAGCTACGCGTAGCTTCTTCCTCGTAGGAGTACGACAAACGCAGACAAGGTAGGTTGATGAACCGAGGAGACTTAATTAGTGAGCAGTGGAAGAGTGTGGCAACAATATTTTATCGAGCAAATCCTAGAATACCTACAAGCGGGTAGATGGTTGTCGATCAACATCATACCTTTTTCTTTATTTCTCTGCTCGCTTTAGCCTTTGTAGAGTTTTCAAGTGTTAAGAAATATTTCGCTAACAGCATCTGTTGATACTCATGTCCCTGATGTTAGTGAATGAGTTTTATCGCTTGCGAATAACAGAGTAAGTGACTGCTGTGCTGAGTTTAAATCCAATGCTACCCACAGGTGTACTGTGGGTAGAAAAAATTATTTGTTTTTTACTCTTCATCAGAAGCAATCAGTACTCCAGCTGCATCTTGTAAAAAATTCAAGCGAGAAGGAGATTTATCAATATTAAGTTCAACGATAATTTTCAAAGAAGGAGCGGTCAGGGTTACGCGGATTGGTACTTTTACAGAAGTAGTAAAGAAGTAAATCAAAGAGCCAATGCTGAGTGCAACAGGGATTAACGTAGCGTAACTTTTAATACTCGACATATTCATAAAACGTATTTCTCCGAGAAGTTGAATGAGTTGAAAGGGCAATTTAATTGAATACTGCATGGTGTATACAATCTCCATAGATAATTAACGAGAAGACTCAAAGATTATGGCTACTGCACAAAAACAGAAGATAAATATTGCAATGCGAAAAAGCCATTCCCATACAATTGGGGATACGAGCATCTGAACAATTATAGAAGCCCCAAAAACATTAGAGATGACATATGTATTTGCAAAACCAAACAGAGCTAGCAGAAAATATTTCAGACACTTAAAAGCAAACTGGGACATGAAGTTATAGTCATTATCTAGGTTTTTTTTCATGATATTTGTCCTTTTTTGATAGTTAAATTTTTTGCTCAATGCGCCCTCGACTATAGCAAGGCAGATGCATTGTGGTTGATAGTAGCTTTGTGATTTCTGGGGCAGAAAGCACAAAGCCGGAGAAGTGAATTCACTTCCCCGGCTTGTGAGACTCACACTCATCAAGAGCCAGGTATGACAAAGCATATATTTGTTGTTGTGTGTAATGCTCTAGAACGCTAGTCTTTTCAACCATGCGGTGCAGCTAGAGCAAAGTTTTCCAGCCTAGAACGATCATTCAGAAGATCCGTATTTTAAACAGCTCTGAATATCTATTTCTCTATAGACAAAGCGCTTTGATACCCCTGATTGAACAATGATCGCTATGGTACCTTTGCCTTTTTTGGGTCGTTCAATAAAAATTTCGAGCTTCCCAAACCCAGTATCCGTAAGGATCAGACAAATTTTTGATTCAATGCACTCAATGCACTCTTTAAGTAAGTCCAGATCTGTTTCTGGCTGCATGTGTTTTTTCTCACTTAAGCAATTGTTACTACATACTAACACAAGAAATTAGTATGTAGTTTTGATGTTTTTTTATTTTAAACCTCACTTTAATGAGATAAGTGAGAAAATAGTAGTGTAAGCTTAAAAAGTTCTCAAGGTTAAACAGGTGAAGATAATGGCTGTAATTCCTTTAATTCCTTTGGAGTTTTTGGTAGAGATAGCGACAGAACATCATTTATCAGAAAGCGAATTGGAGGTTTTGTCTCTTGCTTTGAAGGATCGTTCCTCAAATGAAATCTCCAACGAACTAGGCGGAGCAGACGTAGTTAGCCCGGATGCAGTCCGTCAAAGACTCAGATCGGTGTACAAAAAATTTAATCTTGGCAAAGAGAGCCATCGCAAACTAGCAAAATTACAGACAATGCTCCTGTCACGCTATCAAGAGCGCCAGAACCGCAAGATTAAGAAAAAGGTTCTAATTTTGTGGTCTAGTGAAGGAAAGCAGCTTGCTCTTGCTTTGAAAGACACCATTCTACAACACGAACAGATTGAAGCATGGGTGTCAGCGGAAGATATAGCTGCGGACAAGGTTTGGCTTCCTGGAACCCAAGCAACTAATCAATTGGTAGAAAACACTGACTTTATTATTGGGTGTCTCACCCATAGTTCTTCCACATGGTTAAATTTCAAGCTTGGCTTTATTCTTGGCCGTCTCAACAATGTCAAGCTTTTGCAATTCAACAGACTGGGTGGCCCCATAGCAAACGTGCCATTAATTGATGGCACAAAAAAAGAGCAACTAGTAGAGCTATTTAGTGAAATTATCGGCGATCGCCAAAAAGCCACAGCATGGATAGACAGAAAATTTCCAGAATTTGAGCTAGTATTTGAGTCGGTATTAAAAAATGCAGGTAAAGGTAAAGATGATTTAAATAAAGACATTAACTCGGTTAAGGTAGCCGCTGAGGGTCTAAAAGAAAATCAGTATATCCGAGACAATAAATGTTTTCGAGCAATTTTAATCAATTCTCTCAGTGAAATCAGCGGTCAACTTAAAGACACGCAGATTAGTTATTCTGTCCCAGCAGCTTTATATCCACACCATCTCATCTCCTTACAGCGAGAACTCAATGTTCGCGTCAAAGCCCTGGCAATTGTAGACCATGAAGAACATTTTTGGCCAGAGGAAATTGGTAGAAACATCGTTGATTCAGCAGAGGAAGAAAGCATTAGAGTATTCGTTTTTCTGAAACCAGAAGATTTAGAACGTAACTTTGAAACCCTTCTGATTCATGCCAAGGAATACAAAGTCTGTGCTATGAGCTACCAAAAGCTAACAAGGGAGTTTCCACCAGATTTTTGTAAAGACTTTTCGATTATTAAAGCTCCAGATGACAGTAGAGTTCTTGCGGAGTACGCAGGTAGGGGGTTGCTCAAAACGATCTGTTTCACTGCTTGGGATGGAGTTTCTGGAACAGTCTCTATTCATAAAAAAATGTTAGACAAAATAATTGCGAGTGCCATTCCCATACCAAAACTGAATGAAAATCAAAAAAATCCACCCATCCGCAAAATTATGGAAGAAATTGAGGAACGCGTATTTAAACCTTCATTGAGCAGTGCTATTGGTATGAAACCCATAGAAATGTCAGCATATATTGATGTTGAAGATTACGACCAACATGAAGAAAAACATGCCTACTACCAAGAGATGATGAATAGGATGATTAATATGCTCTTGGAACATCGAGGTGAAGTTGCAAAACCATACCGAGTGCTAGAAGTGGGAGCAGGCACAGGAATTTTTACCAAGCGCCTTGCCAAAATTCCCAATATTGACTTAGTAGCAGTTGAGCTAGACTGGGTTTGCTTTCATAGGTTAAAACATAGTATTGATAATTACAATTCTGTAAAAGTTGTTAATGATGACAGTTGCACTTATGTTGATCCAGTTGGGCAATTCGACTGTATAGTCTCTTCTTTTTCAGATCATCATATTAAGCCTAAAGACAAGAAACAGTATTTTCAAAATCTTAAGCAAAATTTGGCTTCCAAGGGGATTATAGTTGTGGGTGATGAGTTTTTAGCCTCCCATGATTCAAACGATAATGATGCGCGGCAAGTCGCTTTAAAAAATTACCATTACCACATTATTGAAATCGCAGAAAAAGAAGGAGCAAGTGTTTTAGCACAACTGGAACTGGATGCATTAAAGTCTGGTTTAGAAGGAATTGGAGATTTTAAAGTTTCATGTGAAGAGTATGAGGATTTATTAACAACCTCCTGCTTAAGATTTGCAAAAGAGAAAATAGGCCCATTAGACCGCAATGATATAGGTGGAGTTTATATCTACAAGATACGAGCATAAAATTTGGGGTCTGAGTAGCATTCGCAAAGAAAACCGGGTTAAAAGATATTACATTAGTAATATAAGCATGTTTATATTCTGAAAACCTTATTTTCCTTGATGTAGTGACTCGATGATAAGTAGAGCATCAATGACCTTGGTTCTACATATAAGCCTTATCTAATCAGGTTTTCAAGCTTATCCCGGTTTTCGCGCTTGCTACTTAAGCCCCCGTTCCGCAGGAAAGCCCGCTAGACAACGACGGTGAAGGATTAGATATTCTTAAAGAAGCAGGAAAAACAGTTCATGTCGGGTTATGTGCTGATGAAGTGAATGCTTTTCTTCAACAATATTTATTCAAGGGATGAATTACATCTGTAACTCATCCTGTCTGAACTAACACAGTCATACAGTCTGGCGATTCCAGGGAAAACCAGGTAGCTCAGGATCAATATAAGCCCAAGATACTGCTGAATCAGTCCAGATTTGATCCCTCGGCTGAACCCATTGGGAATTGTCCAGACTTCCTGCTTTGAGCCAGACGAATTGCGGCTTCGCTGGCGCTCTCGTAAACAGGGGTGAACCGCACTCCGGGCAGAATTCGCGAGTGATGGTGTTGCCACTGTCTCCAGTTTTTGTATAACTCTTGACTTGGCCAGCTACGACTCGCAGCGCAGCTGATTGCAAACGAACCCCAATATTGAAAGCGCTACCTGTGGTTTTTCTACAATCTCGACAGTGGCAATAATTCGCTGCTCCTAGTTCGCCGTTATACTCATATTGCACATAGCCGCAAAGACACCCTCCTGTGACGAGTTCAGCCATGTTCTTGCTCTATAAACTTACACACCATGCTGCTTAAACCATTCCTGAAGGCGTTCCCAACCATCTTTGGCTTCTTTTTCGCGGTAAGAGGGGCGATAATCGGCAAAAAAGGCGTGAGGTGCATCTGGGTAAACAATAACTTCAGATTTGCTGCGGCTGGATTTTAGTTGTTCTCTCAGCTTTTCTACTGTATCTAGGGGAATGCCTGCATCCTGCCCACCGTAGAGTCCGAGAACTGGGACTGTCAGCACCGAGGCTACATCAACAGGATGCTTGGGCTGACGTTCGGTTGCATCGCCTACTAGTCGCCCATACCAAGCCACACCTGCTTTCACTTGGGGATTATGTGCAGAGTATAGCCAGGTAATCCGACCACCCCAGCAGAAGCCTGTAATTCCCAATTTATCAGCATTTCCCTTTGCAGATTTGACAGCCCAAGCCACAGTGTCATCAAGGTCAGATAATACCTGAGCATCTGGTACTGTTGCCACTATCGGACGAATTTGATCAATACTGCTCAATTTGGAGACATCACCCTGACGGATAAATAATTCGGGTGCGATCGCTAAATATCCCAACTTGGCAAAGCGACGGGAGACATCTTGAATGTGTTCGTGTACACCAAAGATTTCTTGGATCACCAGCACAATCGGAAAATTCCCACCTCTCGCTGGCTGCGCTCTATAAGCCGGAATTTCACCATCTTGCACAGGAATTTTCACCGCACCTGCAACTAATCCTTTGGTATCAGTTGTGATGGCTTGAGCAGAAATAGGTTGTACTGCTAGAGCAAAGCCTGTAGCAAGGGTAGCAGTTGCGATAAAGTTGCGGCGTGTGATTTCTTTGTTCATCTTTATGTCTTGAGGTATCCGGGTTTAATTTTATTGTGTCAGGGTATTGTTAAGAAAAAAGGGATTGGGGACAAGGGGAATAATTAATGACTTTACCTATTGCCTAGTGGCGAAATTTTTTCATAGGGACTGGCTTCTCATAGTTCAAATCATGAGATGGCGCAAATGGCAAGTTATTATGTAAGACTAATTGTTAGTCTTACATAATTTTATATTATCATATACTTTATTGTCTAAGCACTTGAATTTTACTTCTGACCGTGTAATACTAGTAAATTAAACACCGTTAAATCGGTCGATGAATAGTATTTTAAAAATACTAGAGCAATTATTGTACAGATAAATTCTTCACGTCCTCTAATGGTCATACACAGATGACCTCTCTGAGTCATGTCTCATGCAGAGACGCAAAGAAGAACGCATATATATAACGGAGTCAATTTTGTGAATCATATCCGTAAAGAGTCTTCAAACAATATTTCTGACCTAAATTTAGTAGCTGATGTATTGGTGATTGGGGGAGGGCCGGCTGGGACTTGGGCGGCATGGAGTGCAGCAGCTAGTGGGGCAAATGTGATTTTGGCTGATAAGGGTTACTGCGGTACAAGTGGGGCAGCAGCAGCTTCAGGGAATGGTGTATGGTATGTGCCACCAGATCCAGAACAGCGAGAAGCAGCAATGGCGAGTCGGGAGGCGATGGGAGGATTTTTGTGCGCTCGCAATTGGATGACTCGTGTATTGGATCGCACCTATGAAAATATTAATTCTCTCGCAGATGGGGGTTATCCTTTCCGTGTTGATGCAGATGGCACAGTGATCCGTCCCTCTTTACAGGGGCATCCCTAGATAGACTTAATGACCTGTGGCAGGAAATTCGCAACAGTCAAACCCCAGACGATAGCCAAATTGTGCGCTCGCGGGAAGCTGCGGCGATGGTGGCTACCGCCCGTTGGATGTACAACTGTGGTTTGCAACGTCAAGAAACCAGAGGAATGCATAAACGAGTAGATTATCCCCAGCTTGACCCCAAGCAGCAATATCGAATACTGAGTGGTGGATTAGATAAGATTTGGGTCAAACCTGAGTCAGCAGTTGCAAGTCGGGAATTAGTTGCAGTGTGATTGGGGACTGGGGAGAAATTCGTGATCTCCGTTTGCATCCAGGGATCGCTGCTGTTTATGCAATATTTCCCTACATTAGCAAAATGGATTCAGATGACGAACTAGTAGGTAGTTAACTTAGGCAAACACGTAGATTTCTCAATTTACAATCCAAAAAGGTATGATTTATGAGCTTAAATAGCCAAGTTCTAGACAGACCGATTTCTGAGGATTTGCCATACGTGGAGGCTAACCTCACATACTTGATTCCGATGACAGACAGACTTGTCAACTATACATACGAACCACCATCAAATATTCTCCGTTCCAACGGCACCTATCAATCACACAAGTTGCCCATCTACAATGCTCGTTCTATCTCAAATAATATCTTGCTAGATCGAGAAGGTTTCGCTTTTACTGGGCATAATACCAGCGTTCGCGACTTTTACGATGAAGACGAGCTCCGCCAGGTTTACTACCCAGAAGCAGAGCAGTTATTAAAAGAGGTGACTGGTGCAACTCAGGTAGTAATATTCGATCACACCTTGCGTAACGCCGAACTGATGAAGCAGGACATCAACAACGGCGTTAAAGAGCCAGTGAAGCGTGTACACAACGACTTTACTGCTAAATCCGGCTATACACGCGCACGCAAAGAATTGGCAGCACGGGGTATAGATGACATTGACAGCCTATTACAACAACGGTTTGCGATCATCAATGTTTGGCGAGGAATTGGCGACACAATTCAGGAGTCACCATTAGCCGTGTGTGATGCCCAAAGCATAGCAGCAACAGACTTGGTAGCTAGTGACTTAGTGTACCGCGATCGCGTTGGTGAAACTTACGCCATTACCTACAACCAACAACATAAATGGTACTACTTCCCGCAAATGCAAAGGAACGAAGCGTTATTTATCAAGTGTTTTGACTCCGCAGAGGATGGACACGCACGCTTTGCAGCCCACACAGCATTTGAAGACCCAACTAGCTCACCAGATGCGCCTCCACGGGAAAGTATAGAATTGCGGACTTTCGTTTTTTACCCTGCATAGTTTAGTAGTGTTGAATGAAAAATTTGTAGGCTCACAATATATTGTGAACCTACAATTTCCTATACTAATTTTTTAATTGTTGTAGTTGTTTGATTCTTTCTGTCAAAAGACGAACTTGAACAGGTTTATTCCGAAACCAGTCTGTTGACCAAATTCGGTGAAATTTCCAACCTAGTCTTTCAAGTACCTGTTGTCTAAGGCGATCGCGATCTCTGGCAGTCGGTGAGCTATGATAAGATGCACCATCACACTCAATCCCTAGTAAAAACTCTCCTGGGCGATTGTTATTGACTACAGCTAGGTCAATCCGATATCCTGAGCATCCAACTTGGGTGCGGATAGTGTATCCCTCCTGCACTAAAGCATGGTAAACATCTTCTTCAAATGGCGAGTCAAAATGAAGCGTATCCGTGTAAGAGTTTCCTTGCAGTCGTTCTCCACCACTTGCTGCGTATTCCAAGTAATCACGTAGTGCTTTTGCACCTTTGCTTTGAGAACGTGTTAAATCGATGTCACCAGCCAAGATGGAAGAAACCAGCGTAATTTTACTTTTTGCCCGCGTTACAGCTACGTTGAGCCTTCTTTCTCCACCTTGGCGATTCAAGGGTCCAAAGTTCAGAAAAAGCTTACCTTGATCATCACGAGCATAGCCTACGCTAAGTATAATCGCATCTCGTTCGTCACCCTGAACGTTTTCCAGGGCTTTCAAAAAATATTGCGGTGAGTTATCGTTGCAAAATGTTTCCAAATCGGGATTTTCTTTGCCTAAAATCTCAATTTGCTCCTGAATTGCATCGGCTTGGTTTTCGCTAAAGGCAATAATACCAAGAGATTGTGCGGGAAACTGTTGAAAATGCTCTAATGCTAACTGAGCAACCACTTGTGCTTCACGTCTATTATCTCTGCGTCCACCGCGATCGTAAACCCCATCAGGAACGTGCTTAAACCACACTCCCAAATCTGGATTTTGAACTGGATTTGGAAATGTAACTAACTGAGAGTCATAAAAATGCTGATTAGAAAAAGCTATCAAACGCTCATCTTGGCTGCGATAATGCCATTTCAGCGTTCTTCCAAACATAAAATTTGAACATTCATCCAAAACGCTTTCATAGCTTGCATCATCCTCATCATTAATATCTTCCTCGTTGTCTCCAGTTGAAAAGAATGAAGTGGGAGGAAGTTGTTTATTATCCCCAATTACAATAACTTGATTAGAACGGATAATCGCAGAAACTACATCCTCAGTCCGAAGCTGGGATGCTTCATCAAAAATGAGAACATCAAAATGAACTACATCTGCATTGATGTATTGGCTAACTGAAAGCGGACTCATCATCCAGCAAGGCTTCAAAGCTTTGACTAAATTTGGTATCCCCTTTTGTGTATTGTTGAGGAGTTTACGGATGGGCAAATGTCGGCTTCTCTTGTTCGCTTCTCTTTTCAAATTTGGCAACTCAGCTTGAGCAAGTGGAGTCTTTTCCCAGTTTTGCCAGCGTTGCACATGAAGCTGTTTTAGACGTTCTCTAGCAGAATCTAGTTGATTATAATCGAGTTGAGAAAACTCGTTGATTTGTCGTTCGTGTACTTCAAAGTTAAAATTTTTTAACTCAGGTTTTCTGGCAAAAATAGCATCAATATATATTTGATAAATTCGTTTCTCGAGAACTGGAAACCACTGTTTTGGTTCAATTTTGTTGTCACGCAAAGCACCCAAGAACTTATCATTACCCAAATTTATAAGTTTCTGGTAAGTTTCTTTATAGGTCAGCCATTCTTGAAAATAAGGTAGTTCAGATTGAGCCAAATTTAGGAATGTCTCTAGTTCAACAAAAGTAATTTGATTACGAGGTAGGTAAGAATCTGTGATGTCATGTTCATCAAAGTGAGGGAATAGGAAATCTAATCCTTTCCTAATACTGTTATGGGCTGACTCATATTTCTTAACTAATTCAGCCAATTCACGCCTTTTAGAAGGAGAATTTATCACGCACTGAACGGAATCATGAGCAAGCGAATACTTTTGTAAGCCAATCAACCAATTTAAAGCTTGTTCAATTTCTTTTAACTCTGCCTCACTAGAAACTTCTGGATTAAATAAAAAGCCAAAAACCTGACGAGGCTGGTAGTCAATATGACGTAGTCTATTTTGTACCGACTCAAGAGGATTAGGTTTATTTTCACGTAAAGCATCTAAGAACTTTTTAGCTCCAAGCTTTTCGATCTGTTCACAAGTTTGTTTGTATACCAACCATTCTCGAAAATGAGGTAAATCAGATTTAGCTATGTTTAAAAAAGTTGCTATTTCGGTAAATAAAATTTGGCTACGAGGCAGATATTGATCGGTAATATTTTTTTCATTAAAATATAAACATAAAAAATCCATACCTTGCCTAATATCCCCAAGAAGGGGTTTAAGTTGCTTAACTAATTCATCTAATTCACGCCGTCGAGAAGAAGAATTTACAATACGCTGGACGGAATCAACAGGAAGTTGATACTTTTGTAAAGCAGTTAACCAACTTAAAGCTTGTTCAATAACTCGTAACTCTGCTTCGCTACAAACTTCTTGATTAAATAAAGAGCCAAAAGCCTGACGAGCAGGATAGTCGCTCTGACGTAGCCTATTTTGTAAAGACTCAATAGAATTAGCTTTACTACTAGGGAAAATTCCAAATAATTTGAAAATCTGGCTTATGAAATCTTTACTTTCTTGCGTCCGCTTATTTTTTTCAATCTCTCTAACATCATTTTTCAGAGTATTAAAAGCATTTTGAGCAACTGCAATATCTAGCCCTAACCAATTATCCGGTAAATTTGATGGCATTTTCAATATATGTTGAAGAGCAGGATAGCAATACTCTATTGCTTCTATATTCAACAATGGTTCAATATTTAAAATAATTTGTATTTGTTGGCTAATTGCCTGAGTAGAACAAATTACTTGCCTAAACTTTTCTATTTTCTCATGTAATTCTAATTCCAAGCCTTCGGAGCAAGATTTAAAATTAGTTTGTGCCCAAACATTAGTTTTTTCCAACCTTAAAAAAGGTAAAAATGAATAAAGCTGATTTAGCAAATTTTGCGCTTCTTGCGAAAGCTTATTTTTTTCAACATCTTGAACATCTGTTTTGAGAATATTGAAGGCATTCTGAACAGTTGATAGATCCGCTCCAGTCCACTTCTCTGGTAAATTTAATGGAGTTTTCAGTATATGTAGTAGAGATGGATAGCATTTATCTAGAGCTTCTAAATTCAACAAAGCTTTAATTTGCAAACTTGCGTGCAATTCTTGATTAATATTTTGGGTTGCAAAAATTGCTTGCTGAAATTCTTCTATTTCTTCCCTAATTTGTAATTCAAGCTCATAAGAATAGAAATCTAGAGAACTTTTTGCCCAAATAGTTGTTTTCTCTCCTTGAAATAAATGTATAGATTGCGCTAATTGATTTAATAAAACTTTTGCTTCTTGTAATCTGCTAAAATCCCATTGGCTAAAGTTAGAAAATATGACACTGATACTGGGAATTGCTTCGCGTTCTTTCCTCAAAAGCTCACCAAATATCTCAAACGGTGATTTTTGTAAAGGTTTTTCTTTAGTGTGTAAACTAGTGAGATAGACATTTAGCGATTGACGAGTAGAGACAAGCCGTTTAAAGAAAAGGTAATCATTTTCTGCACTATAAATTTGTTTAACATATTCAATAGTTTTTGATAAATTATTTACAAGCTCTCGCTTGTCTGTTGTACCACTGTGGTGAAGATTAAGACACACATGATCTAAACCACATTCAGCCAAGCGCTTATAAACCACACTCAGCGCTGTCTCTTTTTCTGCAACTAGTAAAACCGATTTACCATCGCCAATCAGTTCCGCAATCATATTTACAATAGTTTGACTTTTGCCCGTTCCTGGTGGCCCTTGAACCACGAAGCTAGAACCAGCTTTTGCTGCTTCAATGACGACTTGTTGGCTAGAATCAGCATCAAGAATTTGAAATATTCGTTCAGGTTGAACTTGTGAATCTAGAGCAGATGCAGGTAGCGGTTCTCTATAGTTAGACTGATAGGTAGTTAAATCACCACTAATCGCTTGTAAAATGGGGTGGTCAAAAATTAGAGCTTCATTTTCGATAATATCCCTAACCATTGCAGCCTTTGCATAGGAAAATAGCGAGAGAAATACATTCTCTTTAATTTGCCATATCTTTTGTTCTGCTAATAACTCCCTAATCTCAGAAATAATTTCGTTATAAGTTAGTGTTTGTATAGCTTCTCCCTCTGGAAGCTCAATCCCAAAAGTTTGCTTTAACTTTTGCACCAACGTTGGATTTAATACAACATCTTCATCTAAGACAGATATTTTATAAGCATCTCGTCTAGGTTCTTTAATTAATTCCACAGGAACTAAAATTAGTGGCGAGAGCAAAGCATCCTCTGGCTTATCTTTGTCGTACCATGTCAATGTTCCAATCGCCAGAAACAGGCTGTTTACTCCTCGTTCTTCAAATGATCGTCGGGCTTCAAGACGCAATTTATTCAGCCGTTTTAGTTGCTCATTACCTATTTGACGAGTGATTAATTCAAGAGGATTTTTTTCGGCTGGTAATGCTTTAGTTTTTCTCGACTGAATAATATCTTGATGTTCGCTATCAACGATTTTAAAATGCAGCGTTTTTTTCTCTTCTGTAAGCCTGTTGAAAAGAACATCTGGTTCCTCTGTGAGAATTTCTAAAATTCGAGGGCTATCTTGCCGAAACTTGATCAGAGGATTTCGTTTTCCCAAGTCAGCCAGTCCAGCTTTCCACTTTGCAATTTTTTGAGCAAGGTTTTGTTGAGAACCAGAAGCTGACTGTCGCATACTCGCTTTTCTCGTAAATAAGCCTACTGTTCAATTTTATACCAATATTTTATCGTGTCAATATTTACCAGTACCTTATGACCTCTGCACACAAGTTAATAAGATTGCACTAGCAGTATGTTGTACCTTGTGATTAATATGATCACAAACATTCTTAGTAAAATTAATGATGATTTTACTAAGATACATCTGTACAAATTATTACTGGCAATTTGTAGTACCAAGCATTGATGATTTTCGGTGGAAATTACTGGGAAATATTTGTGTTCACTGGCGAAGGCATAATGAAAGGAGAAATACTTATCAGTCAAGAAAGATTGCTCTGGTTGGAGAGATAATTGCCAATATCCTACATTATGCCACTTACCAAATTTATACCCAATTCGGGGAAAGACACCTATAGGTGCAAAACCAACGGCTTCATGTACAGCTACACTTGGTTGATTGGGTAAAGCGATGCCTACGGCGGGCTACGCCAACGCAGCAACCACATTATAAAATCCTTGGAGTTGCAGTAACTTCAATAGCGACGTATACAAGGCTTTGGCAATTCCTTTTCGGCGATGATTCACACCGACGTACACAGAAGACTCTACAGACCATTGATAAGCTGCACGGGTACGATAAGGGCTAGCATAAGCGTAGCCGACAACCTCACCATTAATTTTGCAAACTAGCCAAGGTATCTGCTGTTGATAGCTGTTGATCCGCTTCTGAAATTCCGTTTCACTGGGTGGTTCTAACTCAAAGGAAATTGCCGTTTCGCGGACAATCGGTGCATAAATTGCCAGCATTTGTGATGCATCGTTTTCATTGGCTAGTCTGATTGTTGCTTTCACGGCAATACTTGTCTTCTGGCAAACCAATTAAATAATATCGAGATACTTCTGCTTTTTGAGTCATTTAATTACTTGCTTCCTGAGATAGATTTGTGGTAATTTCCTATTGAGCTAAAGAACAGTATGTCTATCAGATTACCGTACTTTATTTCATAACTCAATCTCCAAGCCTATGCTGAACAATGAGTACTGGCAGCTGAATCAAACTAGGCATATCAGTACTTTTTGAGCAGCATTTTGGAATTAAGCTTTCTATGCAAATTCAAACTGTTGGTATTTTAAGTCCGGGTGACATGGGACAGGCCATAGCAGCTGTACTCAGTCAAAATGGATTGAAGACGATAGCTGCTTTGGATGAAAGAAGCGATCGCACTCGACAATTAGCAGCCGCAGCCAATATCTTGGATGTGGGTTCACTTAAACAATTGGTGATTGAATCCGATGTGGTGCTGTCAGTACTAGTTCCCGCAGCCGCAACTGTTGCAGCAGAACAAGTAGCTGAAGCAATAAGCAGTGTTGGTAAAAGCATTTTATATGTTGATGCCAATGCCATATCACCCCAGAAAGTAAAAAATATTGCCCAGATCATCGAATCAAAAGGCGGACAATTTGTCGATGCATCAATCATTGGCCCTCCGCCACGAGTTCCCAACCGCACCTGCATCTATGCATCAGGAAAACAAGCTGTGGAACTCCAACAATTGCGGGATTATGGATTAGATATCCGGGTGATTGGCGATGAAATTGGTAAGGCTTCTGGGTTGAAAATGTGCTATGCAGCCCTAACAAAAGGCCTAACAGCAATTGGTACAGAATTACTAATTGCAGCCCATCGCCTCGGCTTAGATCAAGAATTGTGGGATGAAGTATCGAGTAGCCAACCAGAACTAGCCAAAATACTTACCCGTTCCCTACCATCCATGACACCAAAAGCACATCGGTGGATTGGGGAAATGGAAGAGATTGCAGAAACCTTTGAAGCGTTAGAATTGACAGAGCTAATTTTTCAAGGTGCAGCTGATGTTTATCGTTTGGTGAAAGAAACCTCTTTGGGTAAAGAAACACCAGAAGAAAATAATCGCGATCGCGCGATCGCAGATATTATTACAACTCTTTCCCAAGAAGCTCCAAAAGTCAAAAGTCCAGAGTTAAAAGTCAAAGAGATTTCTTAATTTTGAATTTTGCGGAAAGTCTGAGCGGAGGTTTCCTCCGAACAGAACTTTCCAAGACGAATTTTGAATTGTTTGTCCCCAATCCCCAATTATTATGAGTAAAATACGTGCCGTTGTTGTTGACCCCAGTGTATCAGGGCGTTTAGTACTGCGTGATGTTGATGCACCCACCCCAGCTGCTAATGAAGCAGTGATTCGGGTAGTAGCAATTTCTCTCAATCGGGGAGAAATCAAACGCTCCACCACCGCAGCATATGGCTGGCGGCCTGGTTGGGATTTAGCGGGTGTTGTCGAAACGTCTGCGGCTGATGGTTCAGGGCCAACCGTCGGAACAAGGGTTGTTGGTTTACTCCGTTCTGGTGCTTGGGGGGAATTGGTATCAGTACCAACCCTCTCACTAGCAGAGTTACCCTCATCAGTATCTTTTGAACAAGCTGCCACGTTACCCGTAGCGGGACTGACGGCCTATCATGCCCTACTCAAAGGGGGTTCGCTTTTAGGTCGCTCAGTATTGATTACAGGTGCTTCTGGTGGTGTAGGCTACTTTGCTATTCAACTAGCAAGGCTTAGTGGCGCACAAGTCGTAGCACACATTCGCCGTCCAGAATACGAGTCTTTCGTCAAAGATGCTGGTGCCCATGCTGTAATTATTGGTGAAAAACTTTCACCAGAAAGCGAATATGGTTCTTATCACTTGGTCGTGGAATCAGTTGGTAGCAACATCCTGGGAACATCTCTTGGTTGGTTGGCACAAGACGGTACTGTTGTGCTATTTGGTACATCTGGAGGTACAGAAGTCACATTTAATGCCCAGCGTTTTTATGGCACAGGTGGCGCAAGTTTGTACGGTTTAATATTGTTCCATGAATTACAACGGGAGTCAGCAGCAGTGGGATTGCAAAGACTTTTACGTTTAGTAGAAGCAGGTCAATTGCGTCCTCACATTAATATTGAAGCTGATTGGACACAAATTGCTGATGTGGCGCAAAAGCTACTTGACAGACAGTATCCAGGTAAAGCTGTATTGCACATTTCAAATTGATCTCAGTAGGTCAGCAATTGAGCATAAGTATATTAATTAAGAAGGGGAAAGGTGTAGGGGTAAAGGGAAACACTTTTACCCCTTTCTCTGGACAACACTTTACATAGTTCTGTTTAATTGCACCTGGCTTGAAAAAGCTAGGAGAGTAAATCAATCAATGCTTGCACCAAAGTTTGGTTTTGCTCATCAGTACCAATGGTGATGCGTAATTTATCATCCAGTCCTGGTTGTTTAAAGTAGCGGATTAAAATTTTCTGTTCTTTGAGTTTTTGATAGAGATATTCTGCATTTCCTTGGGGAGGCTGGGCTAGTAAAAAATTCGTCTGGGAATCCCAAACCAGAAAACCTAACTTTTTCAAGTCGGATGCTAGCTGAATTCTAGATGCTTTAATCTTGGCTACACAAGCGTTTTTATAGGCTTGGTCATTGATGGCAGCCGTTGCCACAGCACAGGCGATCGCATCAATGTTATAACTATCTTTCACTTTAAACAATCCATCCAATAACTTCGGATTTGCTACTCCAAACCCTAAGCGCAATCCGGCTAAGGAGTAGCCCTTGGAGAGTGTGCGAATAATCATCACATTCTCGTATTCCTGTACTAGATCCAAAGCATTTTCTTCGGCAAAATCTACATACGCTTCATCAATTACTAAAATCCCAGATAGTTGACTGGCTAATTTTCGTAGCTCATCATTTGGGACTACGTGCCCAGATGGACTATTAGGAGAGGCAATAAATGTTACTAAACCATCAGCAGCAATTAATTCTTTTAAGGGCAAACTGTAATCTTCTGAGTAAGGAATCTCTAAAATATCTGCCGCCTGCATCTCAACTAATGTGCGGTATAACACATAAGTAGGCATAGGATATACTACCTTTCGTCCTGGTTCAGTACAGGCGCGAATAATGATGCTTAATACCTCATCACTGCCATTACCAACAATAATCCAATCACTAGGAACGCCTAAAATTTGACTTGCAGCTTGCCGAAACTCTCCCCCGAATGGTTCGGGATATCGGCGCAACCATTCACCATCAATATTCCGCAGTACTTCTAATGCCGCAGGAGATGGAGGATAAGCATTTTCGTTGCTGTTAAGTTTAATGATTTGTGTACCCCGTGGAGGCTGTTCACCAGGGACATAGCTAGCCATTGCATCAACATTAGAACGGAAATATTTGGTCATAGCGTATGGGTTATGAAAAAATGGGTTGTCAAAGAATTTTATATTTTAAATTGACTAATTCTCGAATCCAAAATTTAACATCTAAAATTCGGTGATTAATTCTAAACTACAATTCCTAACAATATCGTTTTTTGCGAAATATTATCTGAACGAAGGCGATGATGAGTGTAGCGCGTCATTTCCATAGCACCCAGGTTATGAAGTGCAGTGTAGACTTTGCTATAGGGAAATTAAGAATTACAAATTATCTATTACGAATTTATTTAACATTTATGCATAGTTTGGTTTGATTCGTTGTTGGGGAATCACGATCGCAAATTCTGTATGCCCAGGAGTAGAATGACATTCCAGTTGTCCTTGATGTTTTTCAACGACAATTTGGTAGCTAATAGACAAGCCTAACCCTGTACCTTTACCAATACCTTTGGTAGTAAAGAAGGGATCAAATAAACGTTTGTGGACTGCTTCGCTAATACCAGGGCCATTGTCTATAATCCGAATCACAATTGCGGGTGCAGAGTGGATGTTGTAGGGTTTATGGTAAAATTCTTCTCTACCTTCAATACTGGGGTCGCCTTTTTTAAATTCCGTGCAGATTTTGATCTGACTAGGATTTTCTAATAATTCTTTTGGCAATCGCTGTTGATCGTACTCTTCCAAAACGTCTATGGCATTGACAATAACATTCATAAACACTTGGTTGAGTTGTCCTGCATAGCACTCTACTAGAGGTAATTGCTCGTATTCTTTGATGACTTGAATCTGGGGACAACCAGTTTTAGCTTTGAGACGGTTTTGCAGAATCATCAAAGTACTATCTAAGCCATCGTGAATATTTACCTGTTTGATTTCTGCTTCATCGAGGCGAGAGAAACTACGAAGAGATAGCACTATTTCCCGAATCCGGTTAGCACCAAGTTTCATAGAACCTAACAGGTTAGGTAAATCTTCTCTGATGAAGTCGAGATCCGCAGCCTCAATTTCTGCTTGCAGTGTAGAGTTAGGATTGGGGTAATGCTGCTGATATGATTGTAATAAATATAATAGTTCTTCAACATATTTAGTTGCAGGGGTAAGGTTGCCATAAATGAAGTTAACGGGATTATTAATTTCATGGGCAATACCAGCTACAAGTTGACCCAAGCTAGACATTTTTTCGCTATGAATTAGTTGGGTTTGAGCTTGCTGCAACTGTTGTAAAGTTTGTTGGAGTTTTTCTTTTTCTTGACTTAAGGCAATAGTGCGTTGCTGTACCCGAGTTTCTAATTGCTGATTTACTTGTTCTAATTTACTTAAGGCTTCTTGTAAGGAAATTTCTGTTTGTTTGGGTTCGCTAATATCTATAATGAAACCAAGTAACTGCATTACTTGTCCCTGAGAACGCACAACATTTACAATATCTTTTACCCAAATCCATCTACCATCAGCAGCTAAGAACCGATATTCTACTACGTAATCATCTTGTTGTAGTGAGGTCACTTGCTGATGTTCCAGCACCTGGGGTAAATCTTCTGGATGAATGTGTGAAAGCCAGAATTTGGCTTCATACCACTCTTGTAATTCATAACCAAACAAATCTATTGCCTGTGGACCTACATAAGTAAACTGGTGAGTGATAGCCTCTGCTTCCCAAGGTACTAACTTAACACTTTCTACCAGTCTCTTTAGGCGTTGGCGAGTTTGCTCTAAATCTTTTTCTGTACGCTTACGCAGTGTAATATCATTGGCGATGACAGCGTAATTAGTAGTTATGCCTTCTGCATTGGAGATAGCCTGACCATCTACAAACAACCAATTTTCTTTTTGGTTATTAGATATATAAGACAACTCAAACTTAAAGCTTTCTCCCTTTAGTCATTGTTCGCGAATATACGTTTGCTGAATAATAATTTTTTCATGAGCAGTCGTTAGTACAGAAAAAAACTTTTTTCCGATTAACTTTTCCTCTGGCATACCTGCACATTTAACTAATGCTTCATTAACCCACTCAATACGTCCAGATCTATCTGTTAATGCCATTAATAAATCGTTGCGACTTGCTAGGGCATTAAACATAGTTAAGGGTAAATTTAGTGAATCAACTAACATCCCCATAACTCCTGTAACTAGTATGAGAGAGCATCACGTCTCCCTGCTACATATGCCAAAAGTAGCTTACTAATATCATCACGAACCTGACGAAATATTTGCAGTTTTTCTGTTTCTGTTCCAGTAGCTTCAGCTGGATCGGGAAAGCTAAAGTGATGACGCTTAATTGATGAGGGCAAAGTAGGACAACTTTGGTCTGCATGATCGCACACTGTAATGACCGTATCAATTTTTTGGTCAAGAAACTGGCTAATATGCTTACAAGAGTTTTTGGTGATGTCTATACCTATCTCTTGCATCACTTTGATAGCCAAAGGATGCACTTCTTTGGCTGGGTTCATTCCTGCACTTTGGGTTGTGAATAAATCATCAGCTAACTCTGTTAAAAACCCTTCAGCCATTTGACTGCGACAGGAATTACCAGTACAAAGAATTAAAAGAAGTGGTAGTTCCATCTTCTATATGAAGTAATAAATATTACTCTAAATCTTAGCTTTACATATTTCTCTTGCCGTCAGGGAAAATACACAAACCGATGAAAAACTCCATCCCCAAGGGGATGGAGTTTTTGGGCATGGGGAATGGGGCATAAATGGGTACTAATGTCCGAAATGTTAGAAGCGATCGCGATATCGACGTTGACGTTGGCGTTCCTGTTCTAACCTACGTTGACGATCGCGTACCTGTTCTAGTCTACGTTGGCGATCGCGTACCTGTTCTAGCCTATGTTGGTGATCGCGTACCTGTTCTAGTCTACGTTGGCGATCGCGTTCTAGTTGCTGTTCACGCCAATCATGTCGCTCATTACCTCCAAGAATTACTTGAATTTGAGCCGAGGCTGGTTGTGCTTGCACGCTAGAAGCTAACACAACGCCTAATAGGGACGATGCGAGAATTCTTTTCATAAAGACAATCCTTGAATGAAATTTAAAGTCAATGGAAGAAAAAGAAGCTACTAATCAGTAGCTTCCAGGAGCATAAGGAACATGAAAACTTATTGCTGTTGATTTATCTGTAGCCTTGAGGTTAGCTATAGTTGCGAATAGAATCGAGTAGAGAACACCTTTAGCTTTCAGGGGCAAATTTATAGTTACTACTCTTCCATATCTCCTACGTAGTAACTGCTTTCATCTCAATTGGTAGATTCAAGATATCATTAAAGCTTGTTTTTCAAGAAAATGATTCAGACAAAAGTCACAAATCTACCCATGACTTTAGTCATATAGCAATCCCTGTAGGAGTTGTAAAGTTACTCGTTGAGGCTCTTAACAGGCTTGGGCAAAGCAGGAGCTACAAATGTACTTTGTTTTTTCACACAACAAATAGGACTGCTATAGAAAAAACTTGTAATATTGTTCTTCCTGGCTGAGTTTGAAGATAAACAACTAAATAAATAACCTTTTAATTTATTTTCAATATAAACATGAAAGTTACTCAACTTCACAAATACTCCTTATATAAAGTTTGGATAATAGCTTTTACTCTCAGCACGACTCTTAGCAGTTGTACGCCTGAAAAAAGAACAATGCTGCGATTAACCGCAGAGACTTTTCGTAATCAGGCAGTTGATGCGATCGCATCAGTAAAAAAAATCTATCAACTTAATGAATTACCTCTAGATGCTGATATTTCTCGTGATTTCGTAGTTGAGCAATTACTAAGCGATCGCAGGATTAATTTCGGCGATCCTAGAGAAGTCAATAAAATTATTACGGGAGAAAATCAATCAAATAACCAGCCATCCGATTTTGAGCGAGAACTTGATGCTTTGCAATCAGAATATGATACAGCTATAGAGATTTTTAACAATTTAGAAACAATCGATTATGGCAGTGCCAAAATAGTAGCTAAAACTGCTCAACCAGCACGATGTTTAACAGTGAAGATGCTACTTTTAGCTAAACAAATTCAGGAAAAGCCACCAAAACCTAACAATCCGCAACGGGTGCTGATTGGGTTGAAACTACAACAGCTACAGAGAAAGTATAATAATCCCAATACATATTCCCAAATAGGCCCAGAAGAAATTAAGCGTCAAGTTGCTGAACAAATAGATGCGTGGCTAAAAGTTAATGCTACTGAACAGCAAATACTGAATGAATCGACATCTAGGCTGTTGATAGCAGCCGATACAGGGAGAAAACTCTCAAAACTTATTGATGAATACCCTTCGCTAAACTTTGAAGCGATTGCTATTAGAATTACTAAGATTGTTGGGGTAGCTACTAATTTTACTGGTAGGGACTACAGTTCAATATTATCTAAAATTAACAGTGTAGAACAATCTATAAATGAAGACAAAACTTTGCAAGAGTTCCTAAAAGATGTATCTCTGAGAAAGTTGAGTTCGCAACCGTTAAAATCTCAATTATGTCAAAATTAATTAAAATTACATAAATTATGAGCAACACAGGCGAATCGAATAATTCAGGAATAGCAGCAAGTCATGATATTTTAGAAAAATTGCAAGAAATAATCTTTCAATTAAAAGCAGTTCCTAACAATAATATAGATGTGTCACATTTAGACAGGATAGAAGAAGATTTACAAAATATTCTACCGCAGCTTCAGTTTGCATTGATCAACGCTCAAGAGGACAAAAACTGGGAGCAAGTAAATAAGTTAAGGGAAGCAGTTCGGGAATGCAAAGATACGCTCAATAGTGTAAGAGCAGCAATTATTAGAGCAACAATTATTGGAATTAATCCGGCAAGTATTTCTGAAATGCAAAAAATATTAAAGGAGATTAAGTCAAGCTCGAAAACTCAGTCCCAGGTAGAATATATTGTTTATGTACTTCGCTTTGTGCGGAAGTTGTTCTTGTGATGATTCAGACAATCTCAAGTAGGTTAAATGTAAATTTATCTATCTCATTTATTGAAAAGTATATATTGATATGAGAAAATAACCAATCATGTTTAAATTATGATTTTGTAATTCATAACTTAAATAAACTCTGCGCCCTCAGCATTTTATCGCAAGTGAAATCGATTAACTGGAAATGGCGTAAACTAATTTTGGGCTTAAGTTGCCTGCTAGTCATAATTGCTTGTAATGCTTTGCAACCTAGAAGCACCATAAGCCCGAACTTAGAATTAAAAACTCTGAAAGTGGCAACAGACCCTACTTTTATACCCTTTGAGATGAAAGATGCTAATGGTAATCTGGTAGGGTTTGATATTGATTTGATGAATGCGATCGCACAAGTAGTCAGTTTGCAAGTTCAATGGGAAAGCCTACCTTTTGACGGGATGATTTCTACTTTGCAAGCCAAAAGAGTAGATGCTGCCATTAGCGGCATAACAATTACTACGGAACGCTTAAAAACCATTGACTTTTCACGACCTTATTTTAAAGCCGGAGTGGCGATCGCAGTTCGAGAAAACAACCAAGGTATCAAAGACTTAAACAGTCTCCAAGGCAAAAAAATTGGCGTACAAATTGGCTCAACAGGGGCAGATTTTGCTAAAAAAATCCCCAATGCCAAAATTAGTACATATAACTCTGCCCCTGATTTCTTTCAAGACTTGCTCAATGGTAATGTTGATGCGGTAGTCAGCGATGCCTTTGCTACTTTGTATGCCATTAAAAACGGCAATCTCAAAGGTATTAAGATTGTTACCAATGTACTCACAGAGGAATTTTACGGCATTGCTACACCTCAAGATTCTCCTTATTTGGAGACAATTAACAAGGGTATAGGCATTTTGTTGTCCAATGGCACTTATGAGCAAATTTATCAAAAATGGTTTAACACAAAGCCACCTGCATTACCAGAAAAAGTGTGAAAATCTGACGACTCAGATTTTGTTTGTGTAAGTAGACCCACAGAAATTAATATAAATATATTTAAGAAGGGTAAAGGGAAAAAACCTTTACCCTTTAACCTTTTCCCTTTCCCCCTACAAAACGATTTAATTGCGCCTACTTAATAACGATTTAACTACTCTTGGGTAAACCCAATCATCTCATCAGTTGGTTCATCCAGCATTTCTGGTACTAAAGCTGGGTTAGATCTACGTTCTTCTGCCGATTGTTCTCGAATCACATCATCCATTTTTGCTGGGTGCTTAATTTTGTCCAGTACCTCTGGGCTTAATTGTGATGCATCACTCTCTGGATTCATCTTTTCGGCTTGACTAGGAACAGTTTCCTTATTCATGACTATTGCTCCAAATTTATACGCCAAGCTTAGATTTTCTGGTTGTGAGGCACACACTATCTGGAGGCTTAAATTACTCCTTCTTGGGACTAGCAATGATTTCTCAAAGCCAATAGCCTGTACTATAGAAAACGTAAAGATTCTGTATATTTCGTTTCAAAACAGGAAATAAGCAGTGCTACCAAATAAGCCCTCGACTGGGAATCAAACTCAACGTTGGACATTTGCTCAACTTTTTGGCTTGGCAAGGCGTAATCCGCTCATGATTTCCCGGTGGGTTTTATGTTGGGTAGCTGTGGGGACTGTTAGTGGTTTATTTGCTGGTTTGTACTGGAATGTTCTAGAACTGATTACTCACAAACTGCAAAGCTTTGAGGGTTTGAGCCTGCTGGTAGTAATGCCACTTAGTGGTTTATTGATAGGCTTGGTGATTCATTTTCTGGGAAATCCAGGCGAAATCGCCGTGATTGTTGATAATATCCACTTTCGCGGCGGACGCTTAGATACTCGAAAAAATCCCTCAATGATTCTCGCTTCCCTAGTCAGCATAGCGGCTGGTGGTAGTGCTGGGCCAGAAGCACCGCTAGTACAAGTAACTGGTTCTTTTGGAACGTGGGTAGCCGATCGCCTCAAACTCCAAGGAGAAGACCTCAGATCCATGAGTTTAGCAGCAATGGCGGCTGGCTTTACTGCCTTGTTTGGTTCTCCCTTGGGTGGTGCGATGTTTGCCTTAGAGATTTTGCACCATCAGCATATTGTGGAATATTACGAAGCTTTGATGCCAGCGATTGTTGCCAGTTGTGCTAGTTACTTGGTATTTGCCGCGATTACACATTTAGGAATTGCACCGACGTGGAATTTTCCCCAATACAACTTAGAGAATATTGATGATTTTGCTTTAGCGATCGCTTTTGGTATTCTAGGGGCAATTGTGGGATGGATCTTTATGGGGATTTTTCGTTTTTGCGATCGCGCTTTTTCCCGTATCCCCGGCCCCATCTATTTACGTACCACACTCGCAGGTTTAGGACTAGGGGGTTTAGCCGTTGTCTTACCGCTTACCCGTTATTTTGGACATGAAGAATTAGAATCTGTCGTCAATACAAACCTTCCAGCTATGTTCCTGTTGATATTAGCTTTGGGTAAAATGGCTGCAATCAGCATCACAGTTACAGGTGGTTGGCGGGGTGGATTTATCATCCCGTTGTTTTTCACTGGCGCTTGTGTAGGTAAAGCATTAGCAATCCTAATTCCGGGAGTCAATCCTGCTTTAGCAATGATTTGTACAATGGCAGCTATTAATGCAGCCGTGACACGCACACCCATCAGCACAACTTTGCTGCTGTCAAAACTGACTAACTTCAGTCCCTTCACACCAATACTCTTTGCCAGTTTGATAGGATTTTTTCTCGCACCGAAAATTCCCTTGATTGCATCTCAACTTAAGAATCAAACAGAGGCAGCGAATGAAGGGACTTCCAACTAAAAAATAGGACTAAAGCTGCGTGTCATATTTTTTTCGTCTAGGCTGTCCAGAGTCAAAAGGAGCCAGTGCGTTGCGGAGGTTCCCTCCGTTGTAGCAACTGGCGTTCAAGTCGGGAAACCCGCCCACAGCGCTGGCTCCTCTTGACTCTTATACGAGAAGATAGATGTGCCAGTTGCGTAAGTCCTGTAATGATGTGGTCGCCTGGTTCAATAAAACTGGGGTAAACTTTCCATCCATCGGTGACGTAAAAATAGCACTGCCAACAGCACACAATCTCCCATAAAGGTTTAAATGTTTCTGGGCTGTGGTCTCCCAGTACCCAAGCCAAAATCCCTTGACGGAAGTGATTTACTGCTGTCCACAACCAAATTTTGTTTTTTTTGAACCGACGAAAGTCTCTAATTCATCTAGTTCTCCTACTTGGGGAATCTCCTGGGTGGGTGGTGCATCTGGCCGTTGTTCACCAATAAGTTTTAGCCAATAAATTACAGTTGTGTGATGAACGCCTTTGTCACGCTCAATTGCTCTAAATCCCATGCCATTCACGTAGGATCTTAAACATTCTTGTTTGACCTGATTCGAGTACCCCATTGGTGGGCTATAAACATCTATAAATTGACGACCACAACTTCTACAAATGTGCCCACAGTTTACCTCTTCTCTTACCGTTTTTTCTAATCTCCCTAGACTCGCAGTCTGGACATTGCACAGTAGAACACCTCAATTCTTCCCTCTATTATGTAACGCCAAAAGAGTTAGTATCAATTCTTGGAAAAACCGCAAATTTCAATTTCTTCTTGGCTAAAAGTATCCTTCAATATCTTTCGGAGAACACGCTGAATATGAAGATGTTTTCCAGGCTTGACTTTTGTCAGCGTCAGCAGCAATAGATTATTCTCACCAAAATTTTCTATTCCAGCTACTCGTGTAGGTTCTAGAACATCCTGTTCATCTGCTTTTAACTGCTGTCCTATTTTTTCAACTACTCTATATACATGATCTAAATTGGAGTTATATGAAACACTAAGTTCTACCCTTGCATATATATACTGTTTGGAGTAGTTAATAATTGATCCGATATCTCCATTCCTAACAATCTGCAATTGACCATCTGGATGGCGGACGTGAGTAGTTCGCAGTTCAATCGCTTCTACAATTCCCTCAATATTTCTCTCTTCTACTTTCCCAACTTCAACATAATCACCTACCAAATAATAGTTTTCAAACAAAATCAAAAATCCACAAACGACATCATTAATCAGGTTTTGCGCCCCAAGACCAACTGCTATACCCACAATTCCAGCACCCGCTAAGATTGGTGCAGGATCAACGCCAATCAATTTGAGTATCGTAACTGCGGCAGTAAAGTAAACGAAATATTTAGCAAAACTCCGTATTAAAGGAATCAGCGTCAGCCTTTTCTGTCGTTGTGAATCATTGACATCTGTAGTTTTTAGATAGAACTCATCAAGTATAAAGTAAGCGACTTCAATCGAAACATTGCTAATAAAGAAAACCCCAATAATTTGCACAATTGTAGGAGTATAAGAACTTATCCAAGCAATCGGTTCTATTTCAGGAACAACGAGATTTACTATCCCAACATAGAGAACGTATTCCAAGCATTTTTTGAAGAGGGGGATTAAATTACGTAAACGCTCATACAAACGCAATAGATTGTTAGAACTAGAGTATTTCAGACTTAGGGCATCAAGAGTATCAACAATAGTAGCAACAGCTTTAACAATAAGTAAACCAACTGAGATAATAATATATATTTTTAAAGCAATGTAAAGATATTTGGTAACAACTGTCGGTAGGTAAAGAAAATTCGCACATAAAATAGCAGAAGCTATCCATATACTATAAATAATAATTCTTTTTAAGACTCTAAAAAAAGCTTCGACGCTCTCATCATTAGCTTTAATTTGATCAGCTTTTTTCGTGTATTCACAAACCCAGTCTATCCCCCGACTTAATGGTGAGATGCTAAATTTAACTAATATCAGCAAACTCACAGTTTTTAAGCTTGCGGTGAAGAGATTGCGCCAAAATTGAGTCGGAAGGCTACGAAGAAGATTAAGTTGGAATTCTTGAATGTTTCCACCTCGATAAATTACCATTCCATTTGTACCAACCACCGCCAGACATAGCACCACAGAACTCAGAATTAAAATTCTACTGATACTCCGGCGCACAAAGGTGATATTTGCAGTTCTTCCTTGAAGCCAAGAAATTTTAGTGACTTGTTTCAAGATTATGCCAATTAGCCAGTTCAATAGTGAGAAAAGGAATATTAGAAATATGATTTCGCCCAGAATAATTAGTATGTTCATCTTTTGAGTATAAGTATATTAAAAAATACAGTTATATTCCCGGCTTAAGAGATTGTAAGAAGTTGTTTGAAAATGGCTTCATTTGAACGACTTTTCAAAGGGTCAATCACCAAAATATGCCATATTTATACAATGCCCAAAATGGTCGTCCCATACATTTTGCTTTAATTCAAATTTATTACTTCTAAATCTTATTAATTTTTTCAGAAGCAAATAAGCAAATTTTGAATTGTTTAGTGTTGGGGTTGAATATAATTACTTACATATAGGTTACTAATAGGGGCTTTTTGTACAGTGACAAATTAAATGGCGTTGAGACAAATCCCTGTCATCGAGTTAAACCTTACCCACTTTGGGCTGGCAACAAAGCCGTGTTGATAGAGCTTGTAAGTTTCCGTTTTACTTTTAAGCTTAATACTCTTTGAGTACAAGCGTTACAGCCTCAATGACAGTAATTTGACACAGCGACAAATAAAAAGTCACTGTACAACTTTTGCGATCGCAAAAGTTTTCGGTCTACTGAAAGTTGTGAACGACATAATGGCTCAAAGGTGTAACGCGATCGCTAACTAAATGATGTTTTTCTTTAACCCCACCACCGTGAAACATCTTGAATGCCATCAGATGTATATTTTACTACTTTTTGACCATCTAAAGTAAAGATAACAGGAGTTAATGCTTTTACATCAGTAAGTAAGCCTGGGCGAGTGCGAAGAGATAAGACGTGAAGGGTATCTTGCCAAAGAGAAAAAAGTGGAGTTTTTTGTATTTGTGAAAGTTTATCGGCCAAATTACTTACGACTAAGGCGTGATAATACTCAGCTTCAAGATTTTTGGTCGGGATAAAGACAAATTTCTTGTGGCGAACTTCGAGCAACGATATATTCCATCACTTCCTGCCCGCAATTAACCGGACAATGCACGACACCAGTTGGAATATAGAGGAAATCGCCTGCTTTGATATCTACAAATGTATCATTCTCAACACCTAGCAAAACTCTGCACGTTCCCGTAATAATGTAGATCGCAGTCTCAAAAGGATGGTAGTGTGGGGTTGCACCTGCACCTGGAGGAATTATGCCGTGAGCCATACTAAGGTGCTTTGAGCCGACAGTTTCTTCAGTTATACCCCAGCCTCGAACATAGCCATGATCTGTCAATATATAACATCAATTTATTTGTCGGCTAATCACGGGAAATCCTACACCAACCGATGAAGATTATGCTTCTCCTGTTAAGAATTCCCTGTTCCACATTCCCTACTTTCAAGACAGTAAAAATATATCTCCCCCTCATGAGCCAGTACTCAGTCTCCAATCCCTATCTTCCAGACTGAATTAGGCATTCACATCTTTATTCCTGTAGGCTTTTAAGAAATTCTTGCTTTTGTGCAATATATTTATTAATCTCTATCCGATTGAGCGGTACAACTATTGCGCTTGGTCGGATAGGCTGTAACATCGTATTGAGAGTGCAAGATGATCTGCTAGCTTTTCTATAAACGCAAAAAAAACTTATACCAGGTATCCGAAAGTAATCACCTATGCGTAGTTGTTGAAAAATCATTACAGCCTCAGCATTTTTAAAAAATAATGGTTACAGAAATATCAAATAATAGAAATAATCTATACCGTTATCTTACATTTACTCTATTATGTCCATAGTTAGATAAATATCTAATAATATCTAAATAATTGAATTCCGGCTGTGATTAGATTTTGTGATAGTGAATTTTGAATTGCTTATATGTGGCAGCCTTTTTAGTTAATTGCCCTTAACTCCTCATCAAAAGCTTACCCGGTACAGTCATTTACCATTCCCGAATCAGGTGTTTTGCTACCGGGCTAAGTTAGCTCTCCCGGCAAAAAAAAGCAATATGTGCTAGAATTGTACCAAAATATGGCAATTATTCAAGAGTAATTTGGAATAATTTTGCATTTTGTCAACGCGAAGGGCTAAAATCTGCGATTTTTGGAGTTTTTTAGGTTATGACAACCTCACAGGAGAGGATTATCCCGACAGATCTGCGGAACGAAATGTCCCGGTCTTATCTGGAATACGCCATGAGTGTGATTGTGGGTCGGGCGCTGCCAGATGCCAGGGATGGTCTGAAACCTGTGCATCGTCGCATCCTCTACGCAATGCACGAGCTAGGTTTAACTCACGATCGCCCGTTTCGGAAATGCGCCCGTGTGGTTGGGGAAGTTTTGGGTAAATATCACCCCCACGGCGATACGGCAGTGTATGATGCGTTGGTGCGGATGGCACAGGATTTTTCCATGCGATCGCCTTTAATCAACGGGCATGGTAACTTTGGTTCCGTAGATAACGATCCGCCAGCGGCAATGCGGTACACAGAATGTCGCTTGCAAGCTTTAACTGGCACAGCTTTACTCCACGACATCGAATCGGAAACCGTAGATTTTATCGATAACTTCGACGGTTCCCAACAAGAACCAACAGTTTTACCAGCAAGGATTCCGCAGCTGTTGCTGAATGGTTCCTCTGGAATTGCTGTGGGTATGGCAACAAACATCCCGCCGCACAATTTAGGTGAATTGATTGATGGATTAGTGGCATTGATTCACAATCCAGAAATCACCGATCTCCAGTTAATGCAGTATATCCACGGCCCTGATTTTCCCACAGGGGCGCAGGTATTAGGCACAGGGGCGATTAAAGAAGCTTACACCACCGGGCGCGGTTCAATTACCATGCGCGGCGTGGCTAACATCGAAACCATTGAACAACGGGGAAGACCAGAAAGAGAAGCAATTATCATCACCGAATTGCCTTATCAAACCAACAAAGCCGCATTAATTGAAAAAATTGCCGAGTTGGTGAATGACAAACGCATTGAGGGAATTGCAGATATCCGCGATGAAAGCGATCGCGATGGGATGCGAATCGTCATCGAACTCAAGCGCGATGCTTATCCTAGAGTCGTACTGAATAACCTCTACAAGCAAACCCCACTGCAAGCCAACTTTGGGGCTAATATGCTGGCGTTAGTGAATGGGGAACCCCAAACCCTAACAATCAAGCAGTTCTTAGAAGTCTTTCTAGATTTCCGCATTGAATCAATTAATCGCCGCACACGTTATGAACTGCGGAAAGCCCAAGACCGCGATCATATCCTGCAAGGATTGTTAATTGCACTAGCACATTTAGATGCAATTATTAACTTGATTCGCCATGCATCGGATGCACCCACAGCCAAAGGTGAACTAATTACCACATACGGGCTTTCGGAAGTCCAAGCAGACGCAATTTTACAAATGCAGCTGCGACGATTAACAGCCTTAGAAGCAGATAAAATTCGCCAAGAACACGACGATTTACAAACGCAAATTGCCGACCTGGAAGATATTTTGGCACGGCGGGAAAGAGTGCTGACAATCATTGAAGACGAAGTTTCGCAAATTAAAACTAGCTTTTCCACACCCCGACGCACGGTAATTACCCTTGCGGAAGGAGACATCGACGACCTTGACTTGATAGCCAATGAAAAAGCGATCATTCTGTTGACAGAACAAGGTTACATCAAACGGATGCCAGTTAACACCTTTGAAGCTCAAAGCCGTGCTACAAGAGGCAAAGCCGGGGCCAAGGTAAAAGATGATGACACCATTGAACATTTCCTGACTTGCTGCGATCACGACAGTGTTTTATTCTTTAGCGATCGCGGTGTCGTCTACTGCTTGAAAGCTTATCAAATTCCCGTGAGTTCCCGTACCAGTCGCGGTACACCAATTGTGCAATTGTTGCCGATTCCCAAAGAAGAAAAAATTACTTCCATTGTCCCAGTTGATGAATTTAGCAGCGAAGAATTCTTGGTGATGCTGACCAAAGGTGGCAATATCAAGAAAACTGTATTAGAAGCATTTAGTAACATCCGGGCCAACGGCTTAATTGCGATTTCCTTAGAAGAAGGCGACCAACTACGCTGGGTAAGACGCGCTAGGGTAGAAGACAGCGTAATTGTGGGTTCTCGTCATGGCATGGCAATTCACTTTCGCTGCAACCACGAACAACTACGTCCTTTAGGTAGGGCGACTCGTGGTGTAAAATCCATGAAACTGAAAGCAGGTGATGAACTGGTGGGTATGGATATCCTCCCAGCAGAAATTCTGGATACCTTGAGTACAGTTACAGAAACAGAAGGCGACATCGAAGAAATCATCGAAATCGAAGAAATCGAAATTGAAGAATCCACAGAAGTCCCAGCTAACGCTAGTACTGGCCCTTGGGTGTTGGTAATTACAATGGGTGGATATGGGAAACGGGTACCAGTTGCCCAATTCCGGTTGCAAAATCGCGCCGGTCAAGGTTTAATGGCAACCAAATTCAAAAACCGCAAAACCAAAGACAAATTAGCCACCTTGCAGATTGTCAACAGCGATGATGAAATCATGATGGTCACAAATCGCGGTATTATTATTCGCCAAGCAGTGAATGCGATTTCCATACAATCGCGATCGGCAACAGGCGTGAGAGTGCAGCGCTTAGACGAAGATGATGCCATTACCGGAGTAGCCACAGTTCCTCCCGATACTGGTGATACAGGCGAATTAGAAGAGGCAGAATGAAGGATGAAGAGACGCGATTAATCGCGTCTGTACTATGAAGTATCAAACAAAAAAGCTATTTTCATCCTTTAGCCTTTACACTTTATCCTTCATCAGTGGGGTATTAATGGGGCTGACTGTAGCCCCTGTGGGGGCATGGTTTCTAGCTTGGATAGCCCTTGCCCCCCTCTGGGTTTTAGTTATCAAACAAAGTACACAATTAGCAGGTAAAAGGTGGAAATTCTGCCTTTTACCTTTATTTTGGGGTATTGGTTATCACGGTTTAGCTTTATTTTGGATTACCGGCATTCATCCGATGGATTGGTTGGGTGTCCCTTGGTTGGCGAGTTTGGCAATTACCATCTTCTGTTTGACATTTGTTACCCTTTGGGGAGCGGCAATAGTAGCTATTTGGGCGGCTATGATGGTACGATTTGCTGGCACAAAACCGCTTTTACGGGTGCTGATTGGCACAGCTATTTGGTGCGGATTAGAAGGGCTTTGGAGTCTTGGGTCTTTGTGGTGGAGTTCTCTTTCTTACACGCAAAGTCCGCATAATTTAGTAATTTTACACCTGGGTCAACTTGCTGGGCCAAGTGCGATTACAGCCGCAATTGTCGCCGTGAATGGTTTAATTGCCGAAGCGTGGATTTACCGCAAAGATGCGAAAATTTACGCTAATAAATATTTAGCGATCGCTACAGGGCTATTCATTAGCTTACACCTCATAGGTTTTAGCTTATACAACATTCCCCTGAGTAAATTACCAGAAAATGCTTTAAAAGTAGGGATTGTTCAAGGTAATATTCCCAACATTATTAAACTCAAACCAGAAGGTTTGCGTCGGGCGATCGCAGGTTACACTAATGGATATTTAACGTTAGCAGATCAAGGTGTTGATGCAGTCCTTACCCCAGAAGGAGCTTTACCTTTTTTCCAGCGTGACTTAGGCGTAACTCCCATCATCTCAGCAGTGAAGGAAAAAGGCGTAGTAGCTTGGATTGGCGCTTTTGGCGAACAAGGACGCAGCTATACCAATAGCTTATTTACCTACACTGGTAAAGGAGAAGTTTTCAGCCGCTACGACAAAACCAAACTAGTACCATTGGGTGAATATATCCCCTTTGAAGCGATTTTAGGTCAAATTATTCAGCGCTTGTCACCACTGGATGAACATCAAGTTCCCGGTTCACCCAATCAGCTATTTGATACACCCTTTGGTCGTGTAATTGTTGGTATTTGTTACGACTCAGCTTTTTCTGCACAATTTCGCCGTCAAGCGGCTGCGGGTGGGAAATTTATCCTCAGTTCTTCCAACGATGCCCATTACACAGCCGCCATGCCATTCCAGCACCATGCACAGGATATCATGCGGGCAATTGAAACCGATAGATGGTCAGTGCGGGCGACGAATACAGGATACTCAGCATTTATCGACCCTCACGGTAGAACCTTGTGGATATCGGAATATAATACCTACGCAACTCACGCCGAAAAAATATATCAACGGCAAACACAGACTTTATATGTGCGTTGGGGTGATTGGTTGACACCCTTATTATTAGGTTTGAGTTTATTGGGCTGGTTTTGGGAGAAATTTAGGGGCTAGAGCATCGATTCAGTAATCAAAAACCTAACCCCCCACCCCCCTTCCCGACAAGGGAAGGGAGAGCCAAACTCCCCTCTCAAGGCAGGCTACGGTGTATACACAAGTTATCAAATCACTACCAGTCCTCAAATTACCCCACCTAACCCTCCCCTTGTAAAGGGGAGGGAACTGGATTTCCTGTTTCCCCCCTTTATAAGGGGGGATTAAGGGGGGTAAAACCCGGATCTCAAAGTAACTCCGATTTGTGTGTACACCGTAGCTCAAGGCAGGAGAGGGGTAGGGGGAGAGGTTCTTCCAGGATTACTTAATTGGTGTACTAGGTTGACAAACAATTCAAAATTCAAAATTTTGCCCTGTTCCCTGTTCCCTGTTCCCTTGCCTTCACCTGTAACTTTAATTTTGCCTAACCAGTTAGACCATGAGAAATTATATTGAGAGAATGATGGCGATCGCAACTTGTAACAATAGAATCAAGGTGTGAACAAAACTACAGGGATTTTAAGTCATGGAAGACTTCTCACAACGCAAGCTGTTATCTGCCCTAAGTCATGGAGCGATATTTTTTAGCTCTACAATTATTTCAATTGGCATACCGATCGCAATTTTGTTGATCAGCAACGACCCGATTGTGAAAGACAATGCTAGAGAATCCCTAAATTTTCATATCAACCTTTACATTTATGGAATTATCTTTGGCTTGCTGGTTCTAGTGGGAATTGGGATTGTGCTGTTGATGGGGTTGGGGCTAATCAGTATTGTTATGCCGATTATTGCCATTGTGAACATTTTAGGCGATCGCGATGTCTCCTATCGCTACCCCTTTATCTTTCGCTTAGTTTAGCAACAAAGGCGATCGCGATCGTTTTGCTGTTAAACCACTTCTACAAATACGCCACTGCGGGCAAACTCCTCCTCTTCTGGAGTAAAGTGGGGAGTTTGATCGACAATTTCCGGATCAAAGCAGTAGGTTTCCTGAAGAAATTGTCCGGCGATCGCAGCAGCTTCCAACTCTTTGATATAATCTTCAGCTAGGATGCACGCCTCCCTGATGCCTGACTCATCGCCTTTTTGCAACAGCTTGTGCAGTGTTGCTCTTACCCCAGCCAGCCGCGATGCTGGTTTGATAATCCCATAGAGGCGGTATAATCGCTCAACAGAGAGGCTTAGGTGTTTGAGTGCTTTGCTTCGTGCCAATTCAGAATCAAGGCTGGGCCAGTAGCGGGTAGTGTAAAAAGCTTTCTCATCCTTGTGATACCATTCCTCGGAGCGAGCAATCGATGAGGAAACGGTATTGTGTAATTTCCAGAAAAATAAGCGCAAGGCGGGGCCATCGACAACTGTAGACAGCTTGGCATCCATCGACACCTCAAAGTTGTTGAGATGGGGATCGCGTCCCAGCAAAAGATACTCCACCGGGTACATATCCACCTCTTTGTTCTGCACCACATACATATTGAGGTGGTGGCGACAGTAAGGGCAGGGGTACATCGTGGCAAATAGTTTAAAAAAGTCTTTAAAGACTGCTACTAAAGCTTTTTGCACCGCCTCTGGCTTGGTACAGACAATTTCTGCCGTGGTGTGGAAGAACCGCCACACAGCAGGGCCAATGTAATAAGGAAAGCTGACGCGCATCTGGGAATCCTTCACGTCACTTCGTGCCAAATAGACATCAATGAATGCCACATACTGGGATAGCGCCCCTGACTCACGCCCAAACTCTTGGCGTTCGCGCCGTTTTTGCACGCCATTGAGGTAGTTATGTGTCAAACGCCATGCCTGCTTGATAGCGAGTTGTTGTTTGGGAGTACTTTGAGAAAAGTTTTGTAGCACATCCGCTCCATAACGGTCAAATTCTCCAGACACTTTGGTATCTTCATACCACTGAGCCAAAGCTGCTTCGTCAAGTACGGTGTTGCTTTGGATATCTGCGACAGTGTTGACACTGAAGGCAGCTAGCAGCTTCGGCATGAAATCTTCATACCAATAAGCCACTGGCATCATTGCACCAGATATTTCTTCAGAAGCATCCGAGAGGATGACGCGGTGCCACTGCTGGAGGTAATCTTTGGGATTGCCTACTGATTTAGGGGGGGGTGGGGCAAGTTCTGCATTCAGTTCCATCTGTCTGAGGCGGTTGAGTTCGTTGATCGCAAGTACACCTCCGGCAATATCGCGAAAGCTGAATTGCTTTTTCTTTAAAGTAATAGCGAACTCAACCCCCGCAGCAAACTTCTCTCTGACGGAGCTTGACTTACGGCGTGCTTCGTGCATCGCTTGCTCCTCAGCCAGCATCTGGGATGTTTTTTCGATGGTGTTCCAGTTCTGGATGCGGTTTTGGAGTCGGGCGTACTCGGTTTCGATGGATGCAACGACTGCATCTAGTAAAGGGTAACAAGCTGTTTCTACGACATCTAAACCTTTGTATAATGCGATCGCTTTTTGTACAAACTCTACAAAGTCTGTAATTTTGTAGGGTAGATTTTTCACCCGGAGGTGCGTTTCGTGATTGGCGGAAAAACTTTCACGGAAGCTGCGATAGGCGGCTCCTTGAATCAGCCGGAATAAACCGATCTGCATTTGCAGGCGGGATGTGGCGCGTTCTTTTTGGTCTTGTGGGTGTTGGGCGAGCAGTTCTTTGAGTCGCGCTACTTCTGGAGAATCGCCTTCAATTTCCTGTGCAGGAGATGTGGTGCTTGAGATGATGGATGCTTCCGTAGCGATCGCAGCTATATCTGAGGTGACAGTGGGTGGATTATTTGTCGGAGAACTGGTAAAAGAAACCGGTGAATCTTTATAGCCGCCCTTTATTTCTGACTCTTCTGGAACCAGTTTCATGAACTCTTGAAAGTCAATTGAGGCATCGCCATCGTGATCGACCTCTTTAATCATCTCATCAAGTTCTTTATCCGTGAGTCCAAACTGACTCATGACGCTGTGTAGCTCGTTTGTGGTAATCTGACCACTACCGTCTTCATCAAACACGCTGAATGCTAACTTGAGTCGGCTTTTGCGATCGCCTTGGACTGACACCATCAGGGTTTTGAATTCCTCAAAATCAATACTGCCTGATAAATCAACGTCTACTTCTTTGATCATATCGCGCAATTCGATGTCACTAGGACTTTGCCCCAGCGATCGCATCACTTGCCCCAATTCATTTGTTGAGATGGCACCGCTACCATCATCATCAAATACTTTGAACGCTTCCCACAGCTTTGTCACCTCGTCTTCAGTCATTACCTTTGTTTCTACTTCTACAGTTGCCATCAATTCATCCCCCCGACTTTTTCAGTACGGTAAAAACATGAGAATGCTTTTAATTTACCGTCAAGCAAGCAACTGTCCAATTAATTTTAATGTTGAGTTCGCAACAAAAGTCATCGAATCATTCCTGAACAAAAACATCCCCGACTTCTTGAAGAAGTCGGGGATCTGAGGCTCTCAATTTTCACAAATCAAATAGGAGTCTTATATGAATAATTCGCAATTCGTAATTTTTGGGTTTAATTACGAATTATCAATTACACACTCCTTTAATTAACCTTCACTTTCTCCTTGTTGGATAAAGCAACTAGTTGATAGAGTTTTTCGCCAAATTTCTCCTGGCAAATTGACCAATCAAAGTCTAATATCGAAGGGCGAGCGTGCTGATTCATTGCTGCTTTGAGTTCGGGATTTTCGAGAATTGTAATGATTTTTTGAGCGAAATCTACGGGGTTGTTGGGTTCAGAAAGGAAGCCGTTGATTCCAGAGAAAACCTGTTCTGGATTTCCCCCAGCGTTGGCTGCTACAACAGGGGTTCCAGACGCTAGAGCTTCCATGTTGGTAGTACAGAAGTTTTCAGTTACAGAAGGATTCACAAATATGTCTGCTCGAGCAAACCAACCCAAAAGTTCTGTTCCGTGAGACTCGCCCCACACAGTAATACCAGATTCAAACTTTTGGGCACACCGACGGACTTCTTGATCCAAGGGACCGCTACCGACGATGACCAGATGGACATTAGGGATTTTGGCAGCAATGATCGGAAATGCATCGATAAGCTGAGTGACATTTTTTTCTGCGGTGATGCGTCCGACAAACAGAAGGGTTGGTCGATTGTCCTCAGGAATGGGGTTGTAGATAATGTTTTGAGGATGAAATTTTTCGCAATCGATACCTTGATAAGGGAGGTATTCACTGCGTTGACATTTCAGGCTATTGTACTTAGCAAGCAGTTCCCGCGACGGAAATAAATTGAAATTATAAGCATCACTGACTTGCTTAACTATCAGGGGAAGAATTGGGCGCAGCAAGCTAAAGAAGAAATTTCCTAAGTAATATTTGATATAGGCAACGATATCTGTATGGAACACTGAGATAATCGGAGTACCTGTTTTCTTGGCGTATTTAACTCCCACAGGACGACCGTAACCTTGTAAGAAGGCTGAGTAGGCTCCTCTCATTTGGGCGGATTCTTCAACCACGATGATATCGGGTTGGAAGTTCATGAGTAATTTAGTATCACTCCAATGTTTGTAATTTAATGGTTGAGGCAGAGATTTGTAGAAGATGAGTGGCTCTGTCGGAAATGCATAGGAGGAAAAGTTAGGAAATTTCTGTAACTCTTCTAATCCTGGCATGGGACGCTTCCCGACTTGTTTGGGATATTTGTCGTTAATTTCAGGATGGATGAGAAATACTTCGTGTCCTTGCTGGAGTAACCAACGAACTCGCTGATGTACTGCTATTGAAACCCCTGTGAGGAATGGAGCATACAATCCTGTTATCAGGGCAATCCGCAGAGGTTGGTGTTTCATAATAAAGGAGATATTCCATGAAAGAGCTGGTTTTGGTTTTAGGATTTACGCAGCTGAGATTTCATGAGAATTTTTAAGGCAAGGGTCAAAGGTCAAGAGTCAACAGTCAAAAGTCAAGGGTCATTTGTCCCCCTTCCCATTACCCATTACCCAAATTTAAAGCGAAAGTTTGCGATCGCCTGGTTGCTCTAAAATTTTATAAGGGCGGTATTCCAAGAGGCAAATTTTCCAAGGGCCGGAAATGCGATAGTTGATCCCACGCCAGTTAACTGTAGACATTCTCAAAGAAGATAACATTCCTAACCCATAAAGCCATTGAGTTAGGGGAATTCCGATGAGGAGTTTGATGATGGTGGTAAATGAAATTGGTGTTGGGCGTTGATTGCGATCGCGAATTATTTGCTGTACTCCATGCTCTAAAATCAGCATGAGCCAGAGTAGTCCGACTGTATAGCTGGTATAACACGCCAACAAAAACACGAAATTATCCCATTGCCAAGTGAATAATGCCCATAGCAAACACATCAAGACTAGAGTCGGCTGCAATATGCTGGAAATAGTATCACCAATAATCGCTGACGGTTGAGGATGATAAAGCCGAGAAAAGATGAGTTGACGCTCAATGTGGTCTCTTAAGCTAGGTAAATCGCATTCTTCCAGATTGAGCATCAATAGGGAAGGTACAAATTTTACCCGCATCCCATGTTTTCCCAAGACGCTGCGAATCATGATGTCTTCGCATAAAGCACGACTCCATTTATCGAGAAGTCCTGTTTGCTGAATAACTTCGGTTTTAATCGCCAAAGTCCCACCCCAAGGTATGCCAAACAAATACATCTGTATAACTAAGGATACGTTAGCTATGTAAGGTACTAAAGACCACCAATGTTTACCTATGGGCAAATACCAACAGTTACCAGTGGTTGCTCCCACTTTCGGATGGGATAGGGGGTTGACTAATTCACGCAGCCAATTACGATGAACTACAGTATGGCTATCAACTAAAGCAACTACCTTGTAGGAATCATCCAGTTCTGAGACTGCTTGCACTACGGAACTACACTTGAGACTACAGTTATTGTTTATTGTTCGCAAAAAGCTAATTTCAACGTTAACTGCGCCTAATTCTTGGATAGTATCAATAGCAATATTCCAAGCTGGATCTTCTTGATGATCGACAACAACCTTTAAATCATAGCTGGGGTAGTTCTGCTTTAATAAAGCACGCAAACATTGTCTCAGATATGGATCGACTCCACGTAGACAGAGAATTATCGCTGTTTTAGGTAACTGGTCATCTGGTAACAAGTTCTTCTGGCTTGAATGCAGAGACAATAAAAACACCAGGGTTAAACATACCTGAATAGCCAGCCAACTCAGCAACGAGTTACACAGAAATTTTACCAAATCTGGCATTAATTTTAGAGCCTCCTAAAGAAGCAGTAACCAGTGACCAGTTAAGAGTTAATACCAATTCTGTATGAAGATGCACATAATCAAGACCCCCCTGTAGTCCCCCCTTGGCAAGGGGGGACGGCGTAGCCGGGGGGTAAATATATGCAGCTTCACAAAGAAACGGTATAACTTGAGTTCGATAGACTTTGAAGAACCTCTCTCCACAACCTACGGTGTAAGTAAGTAGGCGAGAAAAATTCAATGTATGTGAAGAAATATAAATTGTTCGTAGGGTGCGTTAGCCTACGGCATAACACACCTTGAATTGTTGATGGTGCGTTGCGCTGCGCGACAACACACCCTACTTTTAATTTTCTTAACATAGCGTGAAATATTAGCGCCGACTTACTTATACACATTAGTCCCTTCCCTACAAGAGCTTGTCATTATCCACATTTTTGTCACAGTCAAAGTATCGTGCTGTTGTCTTATCCCGCCCAGAACTGAAGTTCCGGGCTAATAACCTAAGTCCACTCAAGTGGACTGAAATTTTTGTTGAGTCTACTTCAGTAGACTTTAGCTATTAGCCTTGGAATTGATTCCAAGGCGGGACGATAACGAAGCGGGAAATTTGAAAGTTATGGTTCAATACGCTTGGTGTTAGTGTCAAAAGCTTTAACCTACGTAGGTTGGGTTGAGGAACGAAACCCAACATTTTCGGCGCTTTGTTGGGTTTCACTTCCCTACGGGACGCTACGCGAACGTTCAACCCAACCTACATTTATTTTTAACTGAACTGTATTGAGTTCTGGTTAATGACAAGCCCTACAAGGGGGAGGGGTTGGGGTTAAGTTTCGTCAAACTCACATACAGTTAAGGATCGAGAGAATATTTCACGGAAATGTTGACGGTGGTATTTTTCTTCACTGCAAAACTAGCATCGCGAAATTTGGGTGTTCCAGTTTGAATGGATACAGTAGGGTTATTGGAAATACCAAATCCTTCAGTGGGAATACCGAAAAAGTCCTTATTGACTTTGCGATCGCCATTTTGATCGTCAACGATGGCGACAGCGTAATTCCCAGGTTTCAAACCAGAGAATTGGTGTGTTAAGGTGCTACCTGTAATTTTTTTACAAGTACCTTGTAATACATTGGAAGTATTTGAGGGAAATCCTTTCTCTTTATCTTGAGAGTAAACCCCAATACAAATTTGGCCCTTTTGGTGTTTAATACCATTAATTACGACAGTCAGGGTTTGTGCTGGTGCAGCATTCGCAAGGTTAATGGAGGTGATGCTGGTTAAAGTTGCGATCGCTAAGGCTGTGATTTGAGATAGTTTTAACATCATGAATGAGTCTCCTAAAATGGTAAGATCGGAAAGTGGTTAACTTCCGCTCAAGTCAGATAAACGCTGATGGAAGTTTTGGCAAATTTCCAGTACGTTTGAGCAGCTAACAGTAAATCTTTGAGCAATAAATATTCAGTTTCGTGTAACCGTTTTGGCATCCTGAGCAAGCAAGATAACTTCTCATACCAATTCAGAGGCGCATTCCAAACTGAAAGCAAAAATTCCCCTAAAATTCTCCAATGTGGGAAGATTATTTTCCCGGCATTTGCTGTATCAAACCACACGGTATAAGCATAAAAATCTGGTAACTCACGTAATAATTCTTTTTGATTGTTGCTGTTATACAATAAGTAGTTTGGTAAAAACATACTTATTGATTGTTGTGGATGACTACGAGCAAAGAAGAGATATTCAGGAATTTCATAAAACCGACCCAGCAAACCAAGTCTTAATAAGAAAATTGCGTCTGCGGCTCCACAACTACTCATAGGTGGAATTTTTTTGATAGCTTCAGCGCGAATTACACCAAACATTTGATAACAGTAATGCTTTGTCAGCAAATCTTGAAAGCGTTCTTGTGGTTTTGGTGAATCAGTTTTAAATTTGATATCGTAGGTTTGGATAAATTTTCCCTGTTGATCAATGTAATATACGTGGGAATGGCACAAAACTACTGTAGGGTCTTGATCAAGTATTGCTATACATTTTTGGAGAAAATCTGGTGCGTGTAAATCGTCATGGGCTGCCCATTTAAAATATTCGCCTGTAGACAATTCAAAAACACGATTAAAGTTACGAGCGCAACCGATATTTGTTTGATTACGGTAATAACGGATGCGTTGATCTTGAGCAGCGTATGCTCTACAGATTTCTTCGGTGCTGTCTGTAGAAGCATTGTCTGAAATAATTAATTCAAAATCTTGAAATGTTTGAGCCAAAATTGAATCTATGGACTCGCGGATAAATTTCTCGCCATTATATACAGGGAGTCCAATGCTTAACCGTCGCAGAGAATTGCTCATAAGCCCATAAGTTTTTTAGTATTTATGAGTGAGTACTGAGTAAAAAGTAGAATTAGACTAACTGCTTTGCTATGGGTTTACTCAGCACTCACCACTCAGCACTCATAACTATTGAGGCTATTTCATTAGGTTTTGAAGGTCTGTTTTTTCTAGCCATTCTTTTGTAAGCTGTAAACCCTCTTCTAAATTAATTTTTGGTGCATAATTCAGTACAGTTTGGGCTTTGTCAATCGAACAAGCATAAGGACGAGTCATAAAATCTATAGACTCTGGCAGAATATCGGCTTTTTTCCGAAATAGCTTTTGTCCTTGAACACGCAATTTCAAAAATAATTTGATTTCATCTTTTCCCAAAGACATGGGTGCAGGTGAACCAGATATTTCTGCTAAACGTGTAAAATACTCTTTCCAAGAAGTATTTTGTCCGTCGGTGATATTAATTATTTCGCCGTAGGTTTCTTTTTCGATAGCTAAAAAGACAGCATCAATCAAATTATCAACATATACATGATTGATAACTCCATGCTCATCACTAGCATAAGCAAATAGTTTTTGGCGCATAAAATGAACTGGGCGGGCTACCCAAGGAATGCATCCTGGCCCGTAAACATCGCCGGCTCGAATCACAATAACGCCAAAATCTGGCGAGTTATTTAGTGGTAGTAATGCGGTTTCTGCTTCAATTTTGGTTTGACAGTAAGGATTATTCTCATTAGCTAGTGGCTCGGATTCGGTGACGCGATCGCTATAATTAAATCCATACACCAATACACTAGAAAGATGCACAAAGGTTTTAACACCAGCACTTTTAGCTGCTTTCGCCATAGTGATGGTTCCGTCAACATTCACCTCACGAAAGTCTTTGAGTGCGCCGGCTTCTTGAGCAAGTTGAGCGGTATGTAAAACTATGTCTACTCCCTCACAAGCTTTTTGAGCTATTTTTGGATCGTTAATATTACCAACAATCACCTCAACGCCTAAATTTTGCGCTTTTTTATCCTGAGTAGCGGAACTTTGGAGTCCTCTAACTTTCATTCCCTTAGCTATGGCTAACTCAGCCGCACGCTGACCGATAAATTCGTCAATTCCAGTGATCAGGAGGGTTTTATTTTCGATGTTCATAAAGCAGAGATAATTGATGAATAGAAAAAATAGAAAACGAATCTAAGAGGTTGTTTGAAAAGTTATGATTGATGTATCAAATATTTTTTACCCCACCCTAACCCTCCCCTTATAAAGGGGAGCCACTGCGTTGGGCGGCTAGCCTTCGGCAACGCCAAGGGCGAACGCCGACTTGTTCGCGTAGCGTCTCCGATAGGAGAAGCATGTGGCGTGAGGGAACCGGATTTTCTTGTTTCCCCCCTTTATAAGGGGGGATTAAGGGGGGTAATAATGT
>JAVRCF010000013.1:0-112438 GCA_034530935.1 Aulosira sp. DedQUE10
ACCCCCCTTAATCCCCCCTTGGTAAGGGGGGAAAACTTTCTCCAGTTCCCTCCCCAATGCATCGGGGAGGGTTAGGGTGGGGTAATTCGAGGACTGGTAGTGATTCGATGACTTGTGTGTACACGGTAGCCCATTAATGGGAGAGGGATTTAGGGTGAGGGCGAAAACTACGGTTCTCAACTTAGATGAGGTTTATCCAATTTACTCAGATAATATTTTCTCTCCCCTGCTCCCTACTCCCTGCCCCCCTGCCAAAAAAGCGATAGTATATTTTTTTAGTTGGAAGTCCCTTAGGAACTCGTCCCGCCAGCAACCATTGCAGGGATTAACACTGCATCAATCACGTGAATCACGCCATTGTCAGCCAGAATATCAGTTTGCAACACATTGGCATCATTCACCTTAATTGCACCATGAGCAGACTCAATTGCTAAAATCGAACCCTCAAAAGTTTCTGCTTCATTAATTTGTACCAAATCGTCAGACCTGACATCCCCAGAAGCTACATGATACGTCACAATCTTCTTAAGCTTGGGGATATCTTGCAGTAGCGCATCTAAAGTTCCCTCTGGCAGTTTAGCAAAGGCATCATCAGTAGGTGCAAAAATTGTCACAGAACCTGGACTCTTAAGGATTTCCGTGAGTCCCACAGCTTGAACAGCCTTCACCAAAGTGTTGAAATTTCCTGCCTTAATCGCAGTTTCCAAAAGATCGGCCATGAGGTTGAGTTACTTTATTAACTAGGTTTTGATAACCTACTTATAAAATGACCAAAAACTCTCAGCCTCTATCAAGAGAGAGGTTAGCAACAATTGAATACCCTACAGCAGATTAATCAGTACTGCTAAACTGGGGAATGACACAGAAAGGATGAAGGATAAAAGGTAAAGGATGAAAAAGTTGCGTTTCATACTTCATACTTCAGCCTTCAGCCTTCAGCTCACCCCAAGAACCACTGACTATGCTAAAGCGTTCCAAGTTCGAGACAACCCAGTCTCAGATTATGCACCGTGCTGAGGATTTGATTAGTGCAGCCTCAAATCGGTACCGCATTACGGTTCAGGTGGCAAATCGTGCCAAGCGCCGCCGTTATGAAGACTTTGAAAGTGCAGAAGATGCAATGATGAAACCAGTACTCCGGGCAATTATTGAAATGTCCGATGAACTGACTCAGCCAGAAATCATTGGCGAAATATAAAAAGAGTGCTGAGTGCTGAGTGCTGAGTGCTGAGTAAAAAATACTAGGTAGGTTGGATTGAGAAAGGTAGATGCAAAGCAGTTTACTGGAGGGTATCCCAACTTATTAATGCAAATGTTGGGTTGCGCTTCGCTTAACCCAACCTACTTTTTGAATTTTGAATTGGTATCACCTCTAGGGCGTGTTTTCAAAGTCTTAGATCCCCCCAACCCCCCTTAACAAGGCTACAGTGTACACACAAGTCTTATAACCTAGCCCCACAACGTTTCGATCCCCCCTAACCCCCCTTAAAAAAGGGGGAAAAGAATCAAAGTCCCCCTTTTGAAGGGGGATTTAGGGGGATCTTCAAGGATTTTGGTTTTGTACAGAGATGTGTGTACACCGTAGCCTTAACAAGGTGGCGAAAATAGTCTTAAAGTCCCCCTTTAAAAGGGGAGCCACTGCGTTGGGCGGGTTTCCCGACTTGTAGCAAGTGGCATGGATTTAGGGGGATCGAGAAATTTAGAAGGCTAAATGAGAATTTGAAAACACGTCCTAGCGAATATTTTCAAATTGGTATCAGAATATTTGCTAGATGAAACAGAAGAAATTTCTAACTCGGCCGATTCTCCAACTTATAGTTTTGAAGTTTAACTCAATATTTAGAACTCAGAACTGGGCACTGCCAATTGCCTTAATGGTAGTGGGTGTAATCTTGTTGGGTTCAGGGGTAGATAATTCAAAATATACAAATTTTATCGGTATCCAACCTGCGATCGCGCAGAGAGTCAGTCCTGGTGAAGTTTGGCAGCTAGTCTATCAGCAGTTACCCGATTTTCCGAAAGAAAATCAGTATATCAGTAAAGAAACTGGTAAAGTTGCGGAAAATAATACCTTAGTTGGTCGCGTAATTCGGTATCACATTTATATCAAAGAGCGTACCCCCAATTATCGTCTAGATTGGAAGCTGACCCTGGCTGATTATCTCAATGCCAATGAAACTATGTATGATGTTAACTATCCAGGGTTTGATGTGTTGCGGGAAAATCCTATAGAAGGCGATCGCGCAGCCATTTCCAAGCTTACCCGCAGTCAGCGAAATGCCCTAGTACAAGTATTGACAAACATCTTCAGTGCTAATTCACCAAACACACAATGATACTAACGGTGAGAGGTAATTTTGGATTTTGAATTAATTCATTCTGTAATCCAAAATCCGTCTTGAAAAGTTTGCTCAACGGGGGGAACCCCCGCACGCAACTTTTCGCAAAATCCAAAATCTAAAATCCTGAGATGGAACGTGTCCTCAAAAGCGGATCTGGTTGGCGTATTGGCTGGAACCCTGATGCACCAGAATTTAAAGGCCTATTAGGTACAGATGATTGGGCTATCGAGTTAACGGAAGCCGAGTTAAACGATTTTTGCCGTCTTTTAGCACAGCTAGCCGACACAATGAAACAAATGGCAACTGAATTGATGGATGAAGAGAAAATTGCTTGTGAAGCCGAAAGCGATTTATTATGGCTGGAGGTTGAAGGTTATCACCATAGCTATAGCCTGCGCTTGATCCTGAATACAGGACGCTGTGCAGAAGGTAGCTGGGATGATTCGGCTGTTCCTGGTCTAGTGCAAGCCGCTGGGATGCTCAAAGTTTTTTGAATCTGCCCCTTGATTATCCTCAAGCTTCTTGCTACTATGATAATTCTGACCGGGGCGTAGCGCAGCTTGGTAGCGCGCCACTTTGGGGTAGTGGAGGTCGTGGGTTCGAATCCCGCCGCTCCGATTGATAAAATCCCTATCCCACCAATCTTTCTGAAGATTCGGTGGGTTTTTTAATTTCTAACTTTGGGTTTAATTTCCTGCCAATTTCCATCCAACTTGGTACGGAATTGGTACGCCTATGAAATCTTAACTCGCGCACGCAACTTCTATAAAGCCAAACTTTGTAAGACAACAACCTATTCAAAATAAACGAAACGCTTACGCTGTATTAATTTTGAATTTTGCGGAAAGTTGCCAGGAGGGTTTCCCTCCGTAGCAAACTTTCCAAGACGAATTTTGAATTTTGAATTCACGGCGGTACTAGGTTCATTAGTAGACAGTGCATAAAGTAGCCCAACACTTGCTGTTTTAACGGTTATATTCGCTGTAAAGTACTTATTTAACAATTAAAGGGTGTTCTTTATGCCTGATGACAATGAGGAGTTAATTAGGGCTATTAAAGATTTAAACTCTACTGTAAGATCAGGATTTGTTCTCGTATCTAATATTATATTTTTAACAGCTTCATGTATTACTGTTGCAACTTCAAATACATCTCCCTTTAATTTATTTTCTATAGGATTTGTTTTTTTAATTATTAAGTTGATTGGCTGGTTTGCTTCTGAACGTTGAAGAAGGCAGGGGGCAGAGGGCAGTACCAATGAAAAAATTTCATTGCCAAGCATGAAAGTGTTTTTCTCCCCCAGATCCCCCTGCTCTTTCAAGTCAGAGGTAAAGTTTGCATAAAGTTCTTCCTCTGCTAATTTATCGCTACAAGCAAATTAGCGAACTAGTCCGTAATAAGCAGTTGCTGCCAAAAGTATAATCAGTAAAACTCCTAATACAAGGCTAACTGAAAATTCAACAGAAGTCTTTTGATTGAGTTCTTTTTTGCTTTCACTTTGCTCAGAAGTAGCGGACGCAATATTTTGGGAATTGTTTGCTTTTTCAGTAGTCATGGCCGTGATGATTTACGCTTACTTATTTCTAAGTTTGCTGCAAGATACAGAAACTGCATCTTGCTTGAGGACTACTAAAAAAGTGGTAGAAAAAGATTTAACAAGGCAACTTTCCTAATTTAGCAATAATATCTTGGTTGACTTTGATATAGCCGGGATCGATATGAACAAAGTGTGAACTCAATTTTGGATATGCTTGAGGCAGCGCGTGAAATGGAATTGATGGATATAAATGATGTACTGCATGAAGTGGCATATTCCACATCAAAAATCGCACAGGCCAGATTGTAAATGTGATGCGCGTATTTGTCAGCAAGTTAGCGTCAAGAGTGCAAGCTGTATGTTCTCCCAGCAAAATAAACCGCAGAAGCGGTTGACTGACAATCATCGGTAGCAGCCAATAAAGCACAAACCAAGGCTTACCTACTGCAATTGAAAGAGCGATCGCACCTGCATAAACTGCTAATTGTAATCTAGTAGAACGAATCACCTCAGATCGTGCCGTGTCTGGTATAAATGGGCAATCATCAAGTTGTCCAAGTGCAACACGATAATGTCCTTGTATTTTGTCTACCCACCAAGGTAAACCGCTAAGTACCAAGAAGTACTCACCCAGGTTGCGAGGTGTGAGATCCGTCAGTTCTGGATCTTTGCCGGGAACGCGAGTATAACGATGGTGCCATTTGTGATAGCGACGATAGAATGTGCTGTTGTAAAACGAGAGTAAACCTGCAAACCAAGCAACAACATCATTTAAGCGATTGTTAGCAAAAGCGGTTCTGTGTCCAGCTTCGTGCATAGGTGCAAACATACAAACAAGACTAAAGCCATAAATTACCAATGCAGGGATTGCTAAGAGCCAATTGCCAAAGTTAGTAGCCCAGAAATAGCCACTACATCCGATGATCGTTAAATGTCCTGCTAGTTGAACCAGCCCTTTCAAGTTAGAGCGCTCATTTAAAATGCTTAATTCTTCTACACTAAGAATTTGCTGAGGATTTTCATGCTGCTCAGTTTTTTCAGCCAATAATTCAATTTTAGTAATGGTATCAGTTGACATAGTTAACACTCCACATCATCTCAGTCTTTAGATCCAAGTATTATTTGTTAGGGCTAGGCACAAGACAAAAGGATAGCAGGCTCTACAATTAAGTATTGTCTTGTAGATATCCGGCTATAATTTAATACATCATTTACTAACTGGGTGTAAAGAATTTTAGGGAAAAATTTCCCAGCATTTAGTTACATAAAGCACAAAATACTACAAAATATTTACTGAAGCCCAGGAGAAAGCGATCGCAACATTGCTCCGAGCAAAAAAGCGTATTGTACTCAAACACTAAAACTAAGTGCCTTTTAAATCCTCTTCTTTTCTGGTTTGTTTCAACGATAAATAGCCAACTTAATCTAAATACCCCATCAATGCTGCATAATTAACCGTGCATCTTCGTAATCTCGCCCCATTAAATAGGAAAAAGGATAGTAAGAGGCGATAAAAAAGTCACACCCATATTTTTGATAGCGGCCAACAACCGCAAACAAACATTAACAGGCAGATTGTATATCGTCAAACCAACTACTGTGATACGTATCAAACAAAAATAACGTCAATGAAGTTTCATCTTTATTAACATTTAACCGCAGTAAATTTGAAATGGGGTGATGGTTCCGTCCCATCGGCAGGAGTATCTCAGAGCCATTAAGATTAATCAAGTGTGGGGCTTCTGCTGTTTTAGCTAAAAAGTTTCTTAATTACGAATTACGTTAGCGCAGCATAAAGCCTTCTCTAGGAGAGGCTATGCCGCAGGCTTTAGAGGATGTTTGAAAAGTGGTTGGCTGTGATTTAAGGCACTTATTGATCCCCCCAACCCCCCTTTCCAAGGTAGGGCTGTTTCATTCGTAATGGTATGTATTTTGTCAATATGATTGGCGATAAATATTAGGGCAAAAGTCATAAATTGGTGACATTTTGATGCCTAAGATTGAATGCCAAGCTTGTTTTTTTATCTCCTGAACCCTTGCATTTGCAAGCCTTTTAGGGAATGAAACAGCCCTACCTTGGAAAGGGGGAAAAAAACCACTCATTCCCCTTGTCATCCAATTTTGGATGCAAGGATTTGCGATTTTAGATTAACCTCTTCTTTAAAGAAGAGGCTTGAACAACGATTTTTTTCTTTGTCTTGAAAAGTTTTGTGGATGTTACCTTCCCCCGAAGTTTGGTGAACGGAGACCGTCCCCACAAACTTCTCTTCACAAACTTTTCGCTTTTTCTCCATTAATGGAGAGGCTTGAAACCTTGTTTTTAGATTTTAAATTTTGACTTTAATCTAAAATCCAAAATCTAAAATCTAAAATTGTCTCGGTCATTACGAATTACCTCAGTCTTTTTCATTGCTGGAAACACGTAAATGTTTAGGACATTCAATATAGGGAGTTAAAATAGAAAACTTGTCTAAGAATTCTTCAGAGTACTGAGATTTGTAAAAATCTGCTTCTGAAGGATTCCACTCAATTGTCGAGCCATTCTGGAATTTGAAAAACCCTTTACTAAGCAGTGCTTCCCGGGCCTCAATAAATTCTGGCAAATCTTGTATTGCCTGTGTGGTAAGCTCCGATATGATTTTATCAGTTATGCCAGAAAGTTTAGTTTTATCACCATCCCCATCATCCTCTGATGCATTATCGGTTAGCTGAGATAAAATATCCTCTCGCTGCATTCTAAGGTGTGCAATTGAATCTTCATCCCAGAAGCAGAAATGCAAGATCCTATCTAAGGTATCAATACATAAAATTTTACCTTCTGAGTATCTTTCAATGAGGAAGCCTACCCAGTTAGGTACATCAGCATTGGTAGCCTGTTTCTCGTAGTTTGCATCTAACCGTTTCTGTTCCTTAGCATCGCTCATTCCGCAAAACTCCCTAAAATAATTTCTTCGCTTCTTAGCTTTAGATGAGACTTAATAACCTGACACTTCCTACAAATTTTTTATCTGATATTTCTAAATATGCCCAAAAAAAGTTTCTTTATTTTGGTTTTTATTATGTGAGCTATTTACAGCCCTCTAATACCAATTCTCTGTGAGGTTGCACATTATTTTGACCTCTCCTAACCTCACGCCACTTTGCTTCCTTCGGGAAACCCGCCCACGCAAGTGGCTCCCCTTAATAACGTGGGCTTCTTTCTATGCGTCTTCATATGGAAATGGTATAACCTCGTTTTTACTCATTTGAACAAGTTGGCGTTTGGCGTTTAGCATTTGTCAGAGCTAACAGAGAGCAAGGTTGGGAGAATTCACATATTAGTAGTTTGTTTCCTTGTCCCCTAATCCCCGGGCTAGCGCGGTAACCTGAAATCCAAAATTGGTATAACTGGCTTTTTGGCTTTGCATCTGGGAATTATCAATATAACCAATCATCGCTACCTGTGCCACAGGCTGATTTTTTATGACATTAATGCTCTGGATGGTTTCTTTGACAGCAATAACTGCCTGCTTATGTGATTGACATTTTATGCCTTATCAAATAATTCGTCAGCACAGTGAAGAAGATTGTGGAGCGGCCTGTCTAGCTACAATCGCCAAACACTACGGTCGGATTTTTAGCCTTAACCGTGTCCGTGAAGCTGTGGGAACGGGACAACTAGGTACTTCTTTGTTGGGGCTAAAACGTGGGGCGCAAGCTCTAGGATTTAATACTAGAGGAGTCAAAGCTGCGCCTGAAATCCTCGATAAATTACAAGAGCTACCCCTACCTGCAATCATTCACTGGCAAGGTTATCACTGGGTAGTTTTGTATGGACGACGGGGTAACAAGTATGTGATTGCCGATCCGGCTGTTGGTCTTCGTTACCTTCCGAAGCATGAGCTAATGGCAGGGTGGGCAAATTGGCTAATGCTGTTAGTAGAACCAGATAGCGATCGCTTTTTTGCTCAACAGAGCGATCGCATTGGCAACTTTCGGCGGTTTATCCAGCCAGTCTGGAATTATCGCGCTATCCTCGGCGAAGCATTTCTGCTCAACATTTTTGTGGGACTGCTGTCTCTGATTTCTCCGTTTCTGCTGCAAATTCTTACCGATGATGTGCTAGTTCGTGGCGATACTAAGCTGCTGGTGAATGTTGTACTGGCGGCTATTGTGATGAATTTTCTCAGCAGCAGCCTCAGACTGGTTCAGTCTAATCTCATTACCCATTTTGCTCAACGACTTCAGTTAGGACTGGTATTAGAATTTTGTCGGCAAATTCTGCGCTTACCTCTGACATACTATGAATCTCATCGCAGTGGAGAAATTATTAGTCGGCTGCGAGATATTCAAGAAATTAATCAGCTGGTTTCTCAATCAGTAATTGGATTACCTAGCCAGTTTTTTATCGCGCTGATTTCCTTGGGTTTCATGTTGTTTTACAGCAGTAAACTGACTTTTCTGGCCTTAGCCTTCTCAGCGTTGATGACATTATCTACATTCATATTTTTACCTATACTGCAACATAAATTTAAAAAATTATTAATATTAGAAGCAGAAAATCAAGGAATTTTAGTTGAAACCTTCAAGGGAGCAATCACATTTAAAAGTTTATCGGCGGCTCCGCAATTATGGGAAGAATTACAGACTAAATATGGACGAGTTGGCAATTTATCTTTTAAAACTATGCAGATTTCTGCGATTAATAATATTTTTTCTGGCTTGGTATTGACAATTAGCAGCGTTATCCTGTTGTGGTTTGGTAGTAGTCTTGCGATCGCCAAAGAATTAAGCATTGGACAATTACTAGCTTTCAATACCATGAATGGCAATTTTCTGGGTTTTCTGAGTACAGTAATTGGTTTCGCCAATGGGCTAGTACGTGCGAGAACATCAATTGAGCGATTGGCAGAAGTTATCGATGCAACTCCCGAAAATCAAGGAGATGAACAAAAGCCTTGGGTAAAAATTGCTGCTAATTGCGATATTGTTTGTATTGATATCAATTTTCATCATCCAGGAAGAGTTGACTTATTAAAAGATTTTTCCTTAACAATTCCTGGAGGTAAAATAGTAGCGTTAGTTGGTCAATCAGGCTGTGGTAAAAGCACATTAACAAAACTAATTTCTGGATTGTACTCGCTCCAATCTGGGAATGTCCGGATTGGCGATTATAATTTGCAAGACATATCTCTGGATTCTCTACGTCAACAAATAGTGCTAATTCCCCAAGAAGCCCATTTTTGGAGTCGTTCAATTATTGAAAATTTTCGCTTAAATGCTCCTTATGCCAGCTTTGAAGCTATTGTTCATGCTTGCAAAATCACTGGTGCTGATGAGTTTATCAGCCGCCTACCTGATAAATATCAAACTGTCTTGGGTGAGTTTGGTGCTAACCTCTCAGGCGGTCAGCGTCAGCGTTTAGCCATAGCCAGAGCTATTGTATCTGATCCACCAATTTTGATTATGGATGAATCGACTGGGGCTTTAGATCCTGCTAGTGAATCTCATCTACTGGATCAATTATTGAGCGATCGCTATGGTAAAACTACAATTCTCATTAGTCATCGGACTCATGTCATTCAACACGCAGATTGGATAGTTGTGCTGAATGAAGGCCAATTAATCGCCCAAGGATGTTTTACAGATTTGCAAGCTCAAAGAGAAAACCCTTTATTTTTCTTAAATTTTTAATTACTCCGTCAGCGTAGTACTCGACCAACCCAAAATTGCTGGGTGATAGATTTTTTTAGATTCTAGTAACAAATCAGTAATAAATTACACATTTACCTTGAGTAAGACCTATTATATAAAGCCGTTGGGTCTTTAAGGGAGGTTGTGCATCACGAGACTGAGATTTTGGCTGTAATTTGCGGAATCTGATTTCGTCTTGTGTTTCTATGTCATGTCCCCACATAAAAAGCCCTAGAGAGGAACTTTCCCCTCTTAACAGACCTGTTATAAAACATAAAGTAGAAAGTTTTCTAGATTAAACAAAATAGGGACACACCACCTGCATTAGTTTTTCTGCTCCTTTGAACGGTGGGTTATTACCACTGTTGACCATCACCTAGTTTAAAAGGGAGAATATCTGAGATGGCTCGAAATAAGAAGAAATCAACTGAGTTTAACTGTGAATATCCAGGGTACTCTAGATGCCCGATCTGTTGTATTATCCCACCACATATGCTGCAAAATGTCGCCGTCAATGGCAACCCAGAGCAACGTAGTTGGGCTTTTCAGACATTAAATGTTTCGGCACAGTTGCGCGGTAGACGGAATATAGTAGGTGGTATCTCGTTTGCGCCATCCCCTGGTGTCAAGCGTCGCACTATTTATGATGCTAAATCTTCAGAAAATTTACCTGGTGCATTAGTTCGTGGTGAAGGAGATCCACCAAGTAGCGATGAAGCAGTAAATGAAGCCTATGATTCTGCTGGTGCTACTTATGACTTATTTCATGAGATTTTCGATCGCAATTCTATTGATGATAAAGGACTGCGTTTAGACTCTACCGTCCATTACGGTGTTAAGTATGACAATGCTTTCTGGAATGGCGACCAGATGGTCTATGGTGATGGTGATGGTGAATTATTTCAACGCTTCACCAAGTCTATTGATGTGATTGCCCATGAGCTAACTCATGGCGTGACTCAGCACGAAGCTGGTCTCCAATATTACGGCGAACCAGGGGCGCTCAATGAGTCATTTTCTGATGTTTTCGGTGCTTTGGTCAAACAGAAAAGCAAAAATCACACAGCACAACAGGCAGACTGGATCATTGGAGAAGGTCTTTTGACTCCGACTGTTAAAGGTGTTGGTATCCGTTCCCTGAAAGCACCAGGAACAGCATACGATGATCCTGTGATGGGTAAAGATCCCCAACCAGCTTATATGAAGGATAAGTATACTGGTTTGGAAGATAACGCTGGCGTGCATATCAACTCAGGCATCCCAAACTATGCCTTTTATCTAGCTGCAACAGAGATTGGCGGCTATGCTTGGGAAAAAGCTGGCAAAATTTGGTACATAACTTTGCGCGATCGCCTGCGTGCTAACTCTGACTTTAAAACAGCTGCTACCGCAACTATCAAAGTTGCTGGCGAACTTTACGGTAACGATAGTAAGGAACAAAAAGCTGTACAGAACGCTTGGCAAAAAGTAGGTGTACTCAAAAAGTGAATTGTGAGTGCTGAGTGAGGAGTGTTGAGGTTTGTAAAATTTTCATAATTCATCATTCGTGATTCAGAATTTACACTGTGTTGTCCTTTGTTGTTACACTGGGAGATGAATATTGAAATCTTCCAGTTTTTTTATATCTTCCCCTAGAGAGGACAACGGAGAGCAAAAAATGCGGATCTCCTTTGAACGCACAGGCGGCTTTGCTGGAATTAGCAAGAAAACAACTGTTGACACAGCTAATCTCCCAGCCAACGAAGCAAACGAACTACCCCGACTAGTGGAAGCGGCTGATTTATTTAATTTACCTGAAAAAATTACCTCTGCTAATCCCCAGGCGGATCGCTTTCAGTATAAGTTGACAGTGGAAGACCAGGGTAAGCAACATACTGTGATCGTGAGTGAGGCCGCCTTACCCGGAACCTTAAGGCCCTTAATTGAATGGCTGAATCAAGTTGCAAGGGGTTCTGGAAACAGTTAGTCTATTCACGCCAGTAAGGTAAGTTAGGCAAAAGCCGTAACAAACCTCTGATGATATCAAGATAAGCTATTACGCAATAAATTGTATATTTCGCGTTCAGCTTCTCAAGAGGAGCCAGCGCCGTGATGTTAGCGTAGTGTCTCCGACAGGAGAGGCGATTGGCTATAAAAAGTCCAAAGTCAAAGGCTAGCTTTGACTTTGGACTTTTTATACTACACAGCCCTAATGAGGGAATGTTGGCTGTAGGCGCGTATCAGCTTGTGCATCTACCCAGCGCTACTAACCTACCGATACAGCCATCACTTCATCAGTTGTTAAAGCTTCCCAGGCGGTGCCTTTGTAGCCATAATCAAAAATTTCGGGATGCAACATTTCTGCCAAAATTTCTAAGGAATCTACTAGCCTTGGCCCTGGACGGTTAAAGTAGGCATTACCATCAGTAATGTAGACTCTGCCACTTTGAGCAGCATGGAGTTGCTGCCACTCTGAACGTTGAGTTAACAACTGCGCTTCTTGGCGAGTGCGCTGTAAATCCCAACCACAAGGCATAAAGATAATTACATCAGGATTGCTCGTTAGTAATGTTTCCCAAGGTAAATTAGCCGATGGTTTGCCTGGGGAACTAAATAGTGTTTGTCCACCTACCAAGTTGACTAATTCAGGAATCCAATTAGCCGCTACCATTAACGGATCAGTCCATTCAATGCAAGCTACAGTGGGCAGTTCTGTTAAAGAGAGTCCTTGGATTTTTTGCTGACAAATTTTGACACGAGCTTCTAGGTTTTCTAGCAACTTCACTGAGTCTACCTGGAAGATATTACCAATGCGCTCAATATCGTTCCAAATATCTTGAAGGACATTAGGTTGCAGGGAAATAATTTGGGGTGAACTGTCGATGAGACTGGCAACTGCTTTTTCTACTTGTTCAAGGCTGACTGCACAGACATCGCACTGGTCTTGAGTCAGAATATGGGTGGGCTTTAATTGCTCCAGAATCTCCGTGTTGATTTCATAGATACTCAGAGCCGATTGTAATAAATTATTAACCTCATCGTGAATTTTTTGACTGGAGGCATTGCTATTTATCCGGGTTGCGGTACAAATAGGACGATCTTGAATTTCTGGGGGATAATCACATTCATGCGATCGCCCAACAATTGCATCAGCCAAACCCAGTGCCGCTAAAATCTCCGTTCCACTTGGAATTAGAGAAACAATTCTGACGCTGCTATCTTTCATTGCTCCACCTCTGCAACTGCTGCTCTAATGTTAATTGTCGCAAAATTTGTGAGCTGGCGTATCTCTCTAGAAGAATACACTGGTTTTTAAAGGAGATCTTTAGCAAAAATTAGGAAAAACTTTAAATACAAGGATAGGGAAAATTTAATAAAATAAATTAGCAAAATTTTGTAAAGCCCACAGTCTAAAAAAGCAGGACACTCCCTTAACTCTTAACCTTCATAGCAAAATAAAATCAGCCAGTCGGCGCGATGAGACCGAACTATGTAAATTTTTGTAGGGAGAAAGAGAAAAGAGAAAAGCGAACAACCTTTATTTCCCTTTCCCATTCTTAATATAGTTATATGCAATCACCGACCTACTTCTATCTATCATGTACCAGTTGCGTAAGTTCTAATAATTTGATGATGTGTAGATCAAGTTTAGTTTCAATTGAGTCAGGCTCAAGATATCGATAGATGTACTAATCTTGAATTTAGGCCTGAATAATGCTAGTTGTTTAAAAAACTTATCTGATCAGTGTAGACGCGTAATATCAGGTTATTAGAAGACATCGCTAGTTTCTAAGGTGGCAGTCATTGCGATCGCTGATCCGGGAGATGAGGTTTGCAGCTTACTAGCTCTCTTGTTGATAACAGATAATTATTTAATCAGAAGTGAGTTACGCCTCAAGTTTTGCTGCGGCGGTTGCCTAAGCGAGCGACCAGCAACGGCGTTAATTAATGCTGAGAACAAAAAATAACTGTATGCTACACATAAAGCAAGTTATGAGGGACAGTTGTAGTCTTTATTTAACTTGACTGAGCGCAAAACCCAAAGGCGTTGTCCGTCTTAGACAAATTTTAAATAAGTAGTTCTACATCATAGGGGAATGGTTATCGATGCAAATCATAATTCTGGCAGAAATGACTAGTTATGAAGTTGCAGAGCTGATTGACAAAACTAGCTTAAAGATCATCACGCTAGAATCACAAGAGTTGATGATAAAAAATATACTTTCCGGGTCTGAAAAAACTTGTGAAGTAATTGTAGTTAAGAAAGATGACTCTACTTTCCCCGTAGAACTTCAAAGCAAAATTATTTCTTACGCAGGTCAAAAAATGCATGTGGTGGCAGCTAGAGATATTACAGAAGGCAAGCAGTCCCAGGGGGCTTTGCAAATCCGAGAACATGCGCGACGAAAACAAAGCCAAACGCTGGTGCAGCTAGCAAGAAGTAAAACATTCCAACAAGGTAATCTCAATGCGGCATTCCAAGAGATTACAGAAGCTGCTGCTCGCACACTCTCTGTGCAGCGAGTTGGCGTATGGTTATATAACGAAGACCACTCGACTTTGGAATGCATCGATTTATATGATCTCCGAACAAAAGAGCATACTTACGGCTTGTCGCTGTTGAAGACGAATTACCCTGATTACTTCCAAGCTTTGTCAGAGGAATGTAGTCTTGCAGCAGATGATGCCATCAACGACATTAGAACTCAAGAATTATCCCAGCCTTATCTGTCTGTGTTGGGTATTGCGTCGTTGTTGAATGCACCAATTTGGCTAGGAGGTCGGTTAGTAGGAGTAGTCTCCCACGAACATTTGGGCGAGATTCGCCAATGGACATTGGAAGAAGAGAATTTTGCAGGTTCAATGGCAGATTTTGTCACCTTAGCCATAGAAGCCAGCGAGCGTAACGTCGCCGAGTCAGCACTGCGTCAGAGTGAGGCTCAATTCCGAGCGATTTTTGAGTGTTCCTCGATCGGCATCGGACTAATAGACATGAAAACACAAATAGTGGACGCTAATCCTGCACTGTGTCAAATGCTGGGTTACAGCCGAGAAGAACTTTGTGGACAGCGGTTTACAAATTATATTTCCCAACAGAAGGGAGATTTAGAATTATTTAAACAACTTCTTTCTGGCATTCGCATAGACTCAGAGCAGCTTGTTGAAAGACATCGTATTGAGATGGAAAGACTTTTCCTTCATAAAGAAGGCGGGTTAGTTTGGACTCATCTCTCAGTTTCAGTTATACCTGAGAGCAATGGTAACCCTGAGTTTTTCTTAGCTATTGTTGAGGATATTACTGAACGCAAGCAAACTGAGTTGAAATTGCGTGCCTCACAAGCAGCAGCAGAAGCTGGGAGTCGCGCCAAAAGTGAATTTTTAGCGACTATGAGCCATGAACTGCGGACACCCCTGAACGCGATTATGGGTTTGTCTCAATTGTTGCAACAAGAAATGGTTGGCCCTCTCAATGAAAAGCAGCAAGAATATATAAGTTGTGTATATAGCAGTGGTGAACATCTCTTAGCGCTGATCAACGATATTCTGGATTTATCTAAGGTAGAAGCGGGCAAAGAAGAACTGTTGCGGTTGCCTTTGCTAGTTAGAGATTTATGTAATTATGTAATATCTACAGTATCAGATCAAGCTCTAGAAAAAGGATTGCAACTGACCAACGAAATTGGCTCAGAAGCCGAGATTTGTATTGGTGATGAGCGGCGAGTCAAGCAAATGCTACTCAATCTGCTGACAAATGCAATTAAATTCACACCAGCAGGTGCTGTATCCTTAGAAGTAAAAAAAGTCAGTAACGGCATTACCTTTACAGTTGCAGATACTGGTATAGGTATTGACTCTAATAACTTTCAATTTCTGTTTGAACCCTTTAAACAGCTTGATAGTCGCTTAAATCGTCAATATGAAGGTACGGGTTTGGGTCTAGCCTTAACTCGCAAATTAGCAAGGTTGCACGGTGGAGAGGTGACATTAGAATCGACTTTAGGTAAAGGTAGTAGGTTTACACTATTTCTTCCCGAACAACCTTATTCGGCAGCAGAGCCTAATTAACACTAGCAAAAAACCTGCCTGTTCTCTGAGAACTATCCAAAAAAAGCCACCCACTAGGGTGGCAAAAAAATTATTAGCGTAGCTTGGAGATATGTAGTAAGCAGTAAAGTGCTTACTAGCTAAAGACTACTAGCGATCGCAATTAGCAATCGTAATAGAGGTAAAATTCGTAGGGATGAGGACGTAGTTGTAACTGCTTGCTTTCGTTCACTAGCTTGTACTCAATCCAATTTTGGATAAAGTCTTCTGTGAATACACCAGTGTCTGTCAAGAAAGCGTGATCGTTTTCCAGTGCTGACAACGCTAGTTCTAAAGAACCCGGAGTTGAAGGAATCTTCGCCAGTTCGTCTGGAGATAGTTCATAGATATTCTTATCTAAAGGTTCACCGGGATCTATTTCGTTCTTGATACCATCGACACCAGCACAAAGCATAGCAGCAAATGCTAAGTATGGGTTAGAAGTAGCATCTGGACAACGAAACTCCAGACGCTTGGCTTTAGGGTTATCGCCAGATAGGGGAATACGAACAGAAGCGGAACGGTTACCTTGTGAGTAAGCCAAGTTTACTGGTGCTTCATAACCGGGTACTAAGCGCTTGTAAGAATTGGTGGTAGGGTTGGTGATTGCCAACAGCGCTGGTGCGTGCTTGAGAATGCCACCAATATAATGCAGCGCCATTTTACTCAATTTAGCGTATTCATTACCTGCAAACAGGGGTTTACCATCTTTCCAAATAGACTGGTGACAGTGCATCCCCGAACCATTATCACCAAAAATTGGTTTTGGCATAAAGGTAACGGTTTTGCCATATTTTCTGGCAACGTTCTTGATGACATATTTGTAGGTCATCAGCCAGTCAGCAGCTTGGATTAGCTTACCAAAACGGAAGCCTAGTTCGCACTGACCACCAGTAGCAACTTCGTGGTGCTGCTTTTCAATGGGTACGCCGCAGGCTGCCATTGTTAACAGCATTTCTGTACGCATATCTTGGAAGCTATCAGTTGGTGGAACTGGGAAGTAGCCTTCTTTGAAGCGTGTTTTGTAACCGAGGTTAGGGCTTTCCTTTCTACCTGTGTTCCAACGGCCTTCTACAGAATCTACGTAGTAGTAGCCTTCGTTGGCGGTTTGGTGGTAGCGGACATCATCAAAAATGAAGAATTCGGCTTCAGGTCCAAAGAAGGCTGTGTCACCAAGTCCTGTGGAGGCTAAGTATTCTACTGCTTTTTGGGCAATCACGCGGGGACAACGGTTATACCATTCGCCTGTGCGGGGTTCTTTAATGCTACAAATTATACTTAGAGTTGGCTCTTTCATGAATGGATCGATCCAGGCAGTGTTTGGATCTAAAACCATTGTCATGTCAGATTCTTCGATGCCTTTCCAACCCCGAATACTGGAACCGTCGAAAGGTACGCCATCAGTGAATGAACTTTCATCGATTTGGTTGTGGTAGACGGTGAGGTGCTGCCATGTCCCTGGTGTATCGATGAACTTCAGATCAATCATCTGAATGTTTTGGTCTTGAATCCTTTTCAAGACTTCTTGTGGGGTTGTCATTGTTACTCCTTCTCTGCCAATTAAATAAGCTCAAACTAGAATCTTCAAACCACGCTGACCCTGCTGAGATGAACCCAATTGTGACACACCTGGAATATCCTAAGGATATGACATTAGATATTTTTGTAGTCTTTGTTACAGATTCTCCGGTTTACAGTTTATATTAACCTTTGCCTAACAGCTGTACAAAAATCGAACATATCATCTCAGAGGGGGCAACTTTGGCATAGAATCCTTAGATAGCGGGTAGATTGTTTTGTGCCGATTCTATATTGTAATTGGCACAAAAAATGACTGGTGCATGAAAGCAGCCAAATAAATATCAAACCATAGATAGTAATGATTGGGAGAAACCGGAATGCGCGATGCAGTAACAAGTTTAATTAAGAATTATGACGTAGCTGGACGGTATTTTGACCGGAACGCGATCGACAGCCTTAAATCCTACTTTGAAAGTGGTACCGCAAGAGTCCAAGCTGCGGCTGCAATCAATTCCAATGCGGCTGCAATTGTCAAGCAGGCTGGTTCTCAATTATTTGATGAACTGCCTGAATTGATTCGCCCTAGCGGAAATGCTTATACAACTCGTCGTTATGCTGCTTGTCTGCGGGATTTGGATTACTACTTACGCTACGCTACCTATGCCTTAGTTGCTGGTAACACCAATGTATTGGATGAGCGAGTGCTGCAAGGGCTACGAGAAACTTACAATTCTTTAGGAGTGCCCATTGGCCCAACGGTTCGCGGTGTTCAGATTATTAAGGAAATTGTCAAGGCACAAGTAGCAGCAGCTGGTGTAGCTAATACCGCCTTTGTAGAAGAACCTTTTGACCATATCACTCGTGAGTTAAGCGAAACCGATATATAGATATTTGGGGCAGGACAAATGTCCAACCCCTAAAAATATCAACAGCAACCCTCCCAAAGAGGTAGCTTTATTGAGGAATGTGGATCGAATAACCTGCACTGTTTGTAGGGTGCGTTAGGTGACTAACACATCAAAAATCTGGGGTGATGGGTTATGCTTTCGCGCTTGGCACTTTACATAAAAAGTTTTGCATTTTATTTGATCCACGCTCCTTTAGTATTTCGCTTTTTTGATCGTTATAAAATATCATAAAACCTAATTTCTCAACCATAACTTAACATTTTGCAGTTTTTCTTTACCTTGGCTTAGTGAGCATCTAATATCAATTTGAAAAATAATGTGACAGATGAGTGGGGGCACAACATTGTTTGTGCCCTTACCCATCTGTAGTCAAGATGATTTTAATTTGTAAAAGTTTAGTAAAAGATTAAAATAACTATCTGTTTGTCAATGAGCAATTGTACTGGAAATTTTGAGAGCAATTACCATAATTTTGAATATGACTTTTCTGTCAGAGGCAGTTACTTGATATTAATTAACAAATTTTCCTCAGCAGTTCATAGTCATATTCAGTAATAAAAATTAGTAATATTCGATTAGCATTGGCTCCTCAGGAATCAATCGAGAAACAAAGTTAGTTTTTTTACCCAAAGCTTTTAAAGAAGCGATCGCAATTGGAGTCTTGAGCCGTGTTAACTCTTGTACTTCCCAAAAAACAGCCCACCTAGGTTTGTCAGTTGCACTAGATGGCGGACGAAACTTAGATTTACCTGCATATCTGCCATTGCGGGAATTTGCATGACCAATATATAAACCCCGCCAAGAGGCTTCTGAATTTAGAGGTTGGTCTATCTCTGACTCGGAAGCATAAATTAATACTTCTACTGTTTTCTCACTACGTAATTCATCGGCTTTGCGGAATACCTCAAAAGCCATACTCCCAAAAGCGATTTTGATGGTTTCATCGCTTAATTCATTCTCTAGCTTGTCCATTGTTTCTAATGCAGACAGCAAATGCATTTCCGGAACAGGTGCAAGAATCGCGAAAGAAGTTGTTTTAGCCATTTTCTGTTCCTATCTATTAACTTTGTAATTATAATTACGTTTTCTGCCCACCTTGCTAATTTTGGCAGAATTTAGGTTAATTCCTAACGCTGTTTTCTCACTGTGGGGAGATAAAAATTGAGGCTAAATCATGAAACTCAGATTTGATAAGGGGATTAGCTCTCTCACCTGCGATCGCGGAAGATCCGCCACAATAGAAATTGCCGATGTTTGAAGCGCTGATTATGGAAGAATTATTAAGTTTGAAAGACTTACTTGTTAAGGGCGATGTTGTAGGAGCATTGATTATAGTTGAAGAATTAACAGAAATGAGCCGAAATGAAATAATCAAGACGATTCGTAGTTATGCAGTGATTCTATTGTTGCATCTGATTAAACAACAAGCTGAAAATCGCACGACTCGCTCTTGGGAAGTATCAATTCGGAATTCGGTTCGGGAAATTCATCGGGAAAATAAGCGGCGTAAAGCTGGGGGCTATTATCTGACACCAGAAGAATTGTTAGAAGTCTTAGCAGAAGCCTATCTAAATGCCATTGATCAGGCTTCGCTAGAAGTAGAAGAAGGTCGTTATGAAGCCCAAGAATTAGAAAAGCTGGTTAACCAAGAAGAAATTATCAATCGTGCTTTAGGTTTAATTTTACCAGGAGAATCGATTTAATTGCCTAAACAACGACTCGACACACTATTAGTAGAATTAGGTTTATGTACTTCTCGGGCCTTAGCACAGCGACTCATCCAGGCGGGGGAAGTTAGAGTTAATCAGCAAGTTGTTGATAAGCCTGGTACAGAAATAGATATTACATCTCATATTCAGATTAAAGAGCGATCGCGGTTTGTTTCCAGAGGTGGCGAGAAACTTGCTAAAGCTTTAGAAATCTTTGCAATCCCCGTAGAAGGGCGGATTTGTTTAGATGGTGGGATTTCCACAGGTGGCTTTACCGATTGTCTCCTACAAGCTGGAGCCAAACAAGTTTACGGCATTGATGTTGGTTATGGACAAGTTGACTGGCGCTTAAGAAATGATGCGCGGGTAATTTTGCGGGAACGCACCAACTTACGCCAACTACAACCACAGCAGTTGTATGCAGAAGCTGATCCTATTCCTGATTTAGCAGTGGTAGATGTATCGTTTATTTCCTTAACTAAGATTTTGCCTGCCTTATGGCAACTAACTCAACCGCCCCGCGAAGCAGTATTATTAGTCAAACCACAATTTGAAGTTGGCAAATCCCGTGTAGGCAAAAAAGGCGTGGTGCGCGATCCAAACGACCAAGCAGACGCGATTTTCCAGGTATTGCAAGCGGCTGAAGCATTAGGTTGGAAATACCAAGGCTTAACTTGGTCGCCAATTACCGGGCCTGCGGGAAATATCGAATATCTTTTATGGTTAAGAATGGACAGCGAAACACCATCGCCTGATTTAGAAGCAATTCAGCAGATCACTAAATCAGCTGTGGCTGATTTGAGGGAGTAGGGGAATGGGGAACTCGGGGCCCCCTCTGGGGATAAGGGGTAATGGGGATTGGGGATTGGGGGAAAAATAACCTTTGACCCTTGACCCTTGACCCTTAACCCTTCTTAAACGTCATATATCAAGCACTCAATTGCTTCTGGATGTTGCTCACAGTAACTTTCTAAATCGGTTTTGCGTTTTTTTGCTTGTTGTTGATGAGCTTTTTCGGCTTGCAATTCTTCGACAATTTCCCATGCTACAGCACAATTAGTAGAATCACTGCCGTTGCGATCGCAGGTAGAGCGAGCTTCATTAATAGCTTCTAAAATGGTGTTTTCCAGAGTTTTAGTGCCATTTTGAGCAGCAGTGACAGCAGCTTGAACTACTTCTAAATTTGTCTGCATGATACTTTTACCTTTGTGTATTGCGATAGAGATGAGACTGCTTGCAAAAGGTACTTTCGCAGGTAAATTCTATTCTGACAAATCTGTTGAGAATTTGCTTCAATATGATGGCTTATTTCAATGTTTCCTGAAAATAGCTAATGTATAAAACTAATCAATAAATATATAAAATACAATATACAAAAGATATAAATTTGCTTATATCTTTCGATACAGGGGAAATTATTGATAGATAAAGTAACTATTTTCTATTGTATTACTGACTGATTTATAGCGTTAAAATGCCTATTTAGAATCCGTAGAGGCTGAAATTCATCTATAATTTTTACATTTTTAGGTGTTTTGCCACTGTTGTTTAAATTGATTTTTTTGTTTATAAGTAATTTGTTAATCAGCCTTTACTTTTCTTCATAAATGGAGGTTGTTGCCAAAAAATTAATTTTTTCTTTGTTGTTCAGATAGGTAATTAATGTCAGAATGAATCGTCAGTTATTAGGGATTGTTTGGGATTTACTCAGCGCCCTATTGTTAACCATATTCGGTACTTTTGTAGCCAGCGCACCTAGCATTAACTTAGTCTCTAGTGGTTTAGGGTTTATTTCAGGACTTAGCGCCTCATATTCTGGAAGACTCGACTCCCTATTTGCCAATAATTCTTCTGTTGGAGTACTGGCTATTTGTGTAGCTGAGGGAAATTGTCAAATTGATGGCAGCAAAACCCTGAACTATTTTCAAAATATTGATCCGGGTAACGGCTTGATAAATAGAGGTTGGTGTTCGGATCAAGGAAGAGGTGGTTTTAATTTGGCAAATGCGGATGCTGGATGTCTGAGACGCACACAAAGCCGTATCCCCCGCCTCATCGAGAAAATGAAGCGTGTAGGACTAAATCCTGAACAGTATGAAGAAGCATTTGTGAATGGGGCTGATTTATGGAATCAAGCTTCTCCCAGAGTTAGCGATGCCTTCTCCACAACTTATCGTGCCGCACTTAATCAAGGATTGCAGGGGCACAAAGCGATTTTGTGGGCACGTGTAGAGGCTTTTCGTGATAATTCTGGGGAACTTTCAGCAGGCAACATAGATCTGAACAGAGGTGTTTATAGAGGGTTGTTTGGTATTTGTGCGAACCCTCAAAACACTTATTACCAAACCCGCTTGCAGACTTATCCTCTCATGTCAGAACGCTGGCGTTGGTATTGTATAGCGTTAGATCAAAACAGGCGGGTCGAAGCTATTAAACGTGTTTTCATCAGTATTCAGTGAAGGGCGAAGGGTCAAGGGTCAAAGGTCAAGGGTCAACAGTGATTTGTTATTTCTCCTCTGCTTCCTCATCTCCCTTGCCCCCAATCCCCAGTCCCCAGACCCTAGTCCCCAATCCCCAGCCCCCAACTTCCCTTGAACACAAAGCCTTGCTGAGGTTTACGTTGACGGGGGGAAAGCTCACGTTGTTGGTATTGTTCCGGTAAAGTTTGAGCATCACCTAGATATCCAAGTGCGATCGCGGCTACTGGTTCATACCTTTCTGGAATACTGTATAATTCCTTTGCTTTGGGCACATCAAACCCTGCCATTTGGTGAACGAATAAACCAAGAGAAGTTGCTTGCACAGTGAGGCTGCAAACTGCTGTCCCTACATCATGAAAAGCATGACGATTTTCTATGCCATTTTTCTCAAAATAAAGTTTTGCTACCGAGATCATCAATACAGGAGCATTTTTTGCCCATACTTGATTTCCTTCTGCTAGACAACTCAGCAGACGGTTAAATTCTTCTGGGTTTTCCTGAGTTGCAACAATAAAATGCCAAGGCTGCTCATTATAGGAAGAAGCCGACCAACGCGCAGCCTCAAACAAACTGGAAAGAGTTTCTTTTTCAATGTGTTTTTCTGAAAACGCCAGAGGACTCCAGCGTTGTTCTAGCAAAGGATGAATTGGATACTCAGTAGAAGCGGGTTTTTCCATGACTAGATAAATATTGTCAACATTGTTAACTTCAGACAGCTTAGACAGGATAAAGCACTTATCTGTTTGTTAGACACTACCTTGAGGGATTGAATATAGTCATTCTCTCGAAAGGAAGATATAGCTTGAGAGCAGAGGACAAAGGCAAAGGATAAAACCCCACAAGCTATTGAAAAAAATATTTAGTGCAAATTAAAAATGCCTAATATTTGATACAAAGGTGTCTCCTCAACAATCACAGCAATACCAGTAATTATTCGTAATTGATTTTACAGGCGACGAATCAAACTTACTGAAAGTAGACTCATTTTTATATCCAGAAAAATTGCGCTGGATATAAAAGCTACTTTGATTGGTAAATCTGCAAATAAGTACGGTGCTTGATTTGCGTATAGCAGTTTTCCTCTCAGAAAGTTGGATTTCTCCATTCGCAAGTTTTATGGAACTTTAGGAATATGGGCTTTTTAATATTTTTGGTGGTTGTAGTTGCTACTGTTACTGTGATTATTATTAGTAGCTACAACGATTTAGTGAAGCTTCGCAACCGCTACAAAAATGCTTACTCCCAAATTGATGTGCAATTACAGCGCCGCTATGACTTAATTCCTAATTTGGTGGAAACTGCTAAAGGTTACATGAAACATGAACGGGAAACCTTAGAAGCAGTAATTGCGGCTCGGAATTCTGCACTTAATGCTTCTAGTCGTGCTGTGCAAAATCCTGGCGATCCACAAGCGATGCAACAGTTGGGTAATGCAGAAGCCGCGCTTACAGGTGCGTTAAGTCGTTTGATGGTACTTTCGGAATCTTATCCGGAATTGAAAGCCGACAGCTCTATGAGTCAGGTGATGGAGGAACTCTCTTCTACTGAAAACCGGATTGCTTTTGCACGTCAAGCTTTTAATGATGCTGTGACACTCTACAACACTAAAAGCGAATCTTTCCCCAGCAATTTAGTGGCAAACAATTTGAAGTTTACGGTTGCGGAATTGTTGCAAGAAGCTACACCAGAAATGAAAACTGCTCCCCGCGTGTCTTTTTAGGTGTATATGAATTTTTTTGAACATCAGGATCGGGCACGCCAAAACACGCAACAGTTAATTGGATTATTTGCTATGTCGATCGCAGTCATGATTGTGGCAATTTATATTGCCGCGTTATTTCTGTTTCGCATGGCACCCCGGATTTGGTGGCAGCCACAATTATTATTTTTCGTGGGTGTAATTACAATTATTGCGATCACGCTTGCCAGTTTCTATAAAACTGTTCGTCTCAAAGCGATCGCTCGAGAGTTTGGTTCGACGTGGTACTTTATCTGCACAACTAAGTTCAAAAAGTGTCAGGTCTTCTTCAGTAGTTAGTATTATTCTTAACGCGCTAGGCATCAGCTATCACTTAATTTCTGCACTCTATCTATCTTACGTTTTTTTTGGTTGACCTACTTAGTTACTCAACAAAAAAACAGAACAATAATTTTGGAGGGGGTTTGGGGGACGGTTGCGTCCCCCAAGTTTATGGCTTTTTCAAAAAGTCACAAATCAATCTCTAATTACCTTAACCCAAACATATTGGGGTATTCCTGACTACGAATTTAATCTCTCCCCAAATTAATGCGATAAACCGTTAGTCAGTTAGCGTCGCCTCTTTGCAAAAGTATCGCACCCACTCCCGAAACTCTCGCATTCTGGCATTTTCCCCTTTTTGAGAGTCTAAGTGCATAAACTTTGTGAGTTCTTTGATAGGAAATGTACCGAAAGCTAAACTAGTCTCTGAGTCTACGTAACCTGTAGCGGTGAGAATATTTATAATTAATTTTCCGGCTTCATATCGCCAAAATTCAGGAACTTTTAATTCAGCATAAATTTCCATTTTATTAATCGATGGATTGGTTTTATCAATTTCAATTGCTAAATCAGGTGGTGGATCATTTGCTAAATTAATATCTAATTTATTGCGAACTTTTATTTCATTTTGGATATAAAAGCATTCATCAGCTTCTTTACCTACAGCTTTCAGTTGTGAACGCCAGGTAGTAGATTTTAAACCTCTAATTTCCATCCCTAACTCTTCAGTTAGCACTGTTATTAACCTACCCAAAGTCCAGGCATATGTTTCATGTTCTGGTAGTGGTGTCATCAATTCCAATGTTCCCTGATAATAATTCATCCGCAGCTTGGGATGTTCGGCAAATGCTTCTAAAAGTTTCTCGTAGGTTTGCCAACTGACATCATAAAGGACAATACGAGAACCTTGAACAGGTGCTGCTGGTACTGCTAGAGCTTGAGCCATAATTACTGACCTAGCATTTGTAAGTATGTCTATATTATCGCTGGGAGTTTTGATTTCAATTCCGGGTTAGGGATTATTATTCTCAATGTTGTCAGAAATTGGCCTGTCTTTTTCCGCAGTAAACTTTTTTTCCATTTGCAGGAATTGAGGAACACCCATCAGTTCTTGAAAATCTTTAAAAGTTACCAAATCTGGTAAATCCGCAGTGGTTCCTTGTGTTTTTAAGTGTTGGAAACAAGCAGTCATTACTTGAGTTACAGCCATCAGTGCCGTTAGCGGGAAAAAGACGATTTTGAAGCCTAATTGCTGTAATTCAGCAGTAGAAATTTGCGGAGTTTTACCACCTTCAACAATATTAGCGACCAGTGGCACATCAGGGAAAGCAGAGGCGATCGCTTTTAATTCCTCAACCGACTGGGGAGCTTCTACAAATAGTACATCAGCACCGGCGGCAATGTAAGCGCGACCACGCGCGATCGCAGCTTCTAAACCCAGTGGCGCACGGGCATCGGTACGGGCAATAATTACTAAACTACTATCACCACGAGCTTCTACAGCTGCTCTGATTTTGGCAGCGTGTTCTGCAAGGGAGACGACTCGCTTACCCTCAAAGTGTCCACACTTTTTCGGCCATTCTTGATCCTCTAGCAAAACCCCTGCCAAACCCAACTGTACAGCATCCTTAATAGTACGAATCACATTCAAGGCGTTACCGTAGCCAGTATCTAAATCGGCTATCAAGGGAACACTAATTGATTGAGCAATCCGCCCTACACTGTAGAGCATTTCCGTAGCAGTCAGAAAACCGTAGTCTGGTAAACCCAATGTCGAAGCAGCAATTCCAAAGCCACTAGTAGCGACTACTTCAAAACCCGATTGTTGAGCCAGCTTAGCACCCAGACAATCGTAAACCCCAGGAATAACAATAATTTCAGGACGCGCCAATAACTGTCGCAGTTTTTGTCCAGCAGACATAAAGCAATTTACAAGTGCAACATACTCCTATTTGAGGATACAGCGAATGTTCACCTTCATAAACATCTGCTCTGATTCCTCTTGCCAGATTCATTTACTTGGTTAGGAATAAGTTATGTTTAGCGAATTAGTGAGTTTTTATAGTCTTAATAAAGGGTGGCTCTGCTTGAGATTAACTAATATTGAATTTAGGTAAATAATTGTTTTTTTATGTTTATATATAGCAGTCCTAAATCATTTGTGAAAATTATATAAACCTCATTTAAGTTGAGAACCGTAGTTTTCGCCCTCACCCTAAATCCCTCTCCCATTAATGGGAGAGGAACTTTGAAATTCTTGCTAAGAGAATCCCACATTTGGGAGAAGGGGTTGGGGGATGATGACTTATGCCTTTGGCGGAACTGATAAATATGACGGACGCTATATGCGGGAAGCTCACAAAGATTTGGTGGAAAAGCAAGGCTTAAATAGCGAACATTTTGATGCAGTCGCAGAAGATTTGATGGAAACCTTGAAGGAGATGGGGGTTTCCCAGGATCTACTGGCAGAAGTCGCCGCGGTAGCTGCAGCACCGCAACACAAGAAAGATGTCTTAAACCAGTAAGATTATTGCAAAATGCGTCCGAGCCAAATTTCTAATTCTGAGGCATTCTTTAATCTGTGCGATCGCTAAATCCTACCGGATAAATCAAACGAACGACATCTTAAGCTTTTGTTTTCTGAAATCTAAAATTGGTAAGGTCAAGAAACAAGTCTCAACCCTAACAAGCCTGCAATAATTAAACCAATGCAGAAAAAGCGCCTCATATCAGCAGGTTCTCCAAACAGAACTACACCCAGCACAGCTGTACCAACTGCTCCAATACCTGTCCAGATAGCGTAAGCGGTACCTACAGGTAATGTGCGGAGCGCTTTTGACAACAAAACAAAACTCAGTATCATACAAGCAATAGTAGCTATACTAGGGGCTAGCTTAGTAAATCCCTGTGTATACTTCAGACCGATTGCCCATCCCATCTCCAGCAAACCAGCAATCAGAAGGTAGATCCAAGCCATTGTTTTCTTCCCTACACAGCCAAATCAGCCAGAAATTTATTCTGCTTGGATTTTACAGTGAGTAGATATTCAGCCTGTCTTCCAGAAGGGAGAAGATTTTTTAAATTGGTATAATTTTTAGTATTTAAAGTGTATATTCAAAGCAAATCAAAAGTGCTGTAAATCTCGGTAGCCCCAGTTTTAAGTAACAGGATTGTAGAAAATAGCTCGATAATTGCCGATAGCTAAAGTAACTTCACTGAAGAACGATTTAACTGTTTAATAATCCAATCTTGAACTATTTGGTAAACTTCATCAGCTACTTCATATAGACCATGCTTGGCATTGGGATAAAGAATGATCTGCTTGGGTTGTAGGGCCTTTTGATAAACAGTTTGCGAGCAGTAAGGTGATAATATCTCGTCGTTCAAACCATGTAGCAGCAGTAGTGAGCATCGTGTTGCTAGTTCTGAAGCCGGATCTGTACCGTAAGCCTGAGTAGCAAGAGTCACAACAGTATAGACATTGGGGGACTGAGCCGCAGCTTGAATTACTACTGCACCGCCAAAAGAGTGACCTACTAGGGCTATATATTTTATACCTTGGTCTTGCAAATAGGTCATACCTGCAAGCACATCTAGGACAGCTTCCTTTAACTGTGTTGGGTAGCGGTAGCGTATTCTTAAAGATGCGATCGCTTCCGATTTGAGTTTTTCACACAACAGGGGATAAAGTCCACGCGCAGGTGTATCCCAGCCACCACCCACACCTCCTACCCAAATCACCGCCCGATCAGCATTTTGTACAGGATAATAGCGACAATGAATTGTACCCCGACTTGTGATTAAATTCACAGGCTGATATTCTGCCGTTTGGGGTGCGACTTCAACGTCCTGGACGATCATCTCAAAGGATTCATCATATATAGGCTGCATAACCAAAATCCTCCACAATGGTTATCCCATTAATGTGAGTTCGACGGTGGTCAAAAGAATATTTTGGTCGTTAGAAACCTATAGCGGTTCTCAATTGCATAGAATACAGACCATTCGTAGGGGCACAGCAATGCTCATTGGTGTCAACTTAACGTAAAACCCTTATGAAGGCGTGATTCTGAATTGGGTGCGGCTCTTATCAAAAGACGATAATCTGATAAAGAGTAGAAATCAGAGTGCTGTAATCATAAGCTTTGGAGACAATTATCAGGGCAAAAAGACAGGCTCGCTATTCTGAAAAAAGATACAGTTGTGGGTGGGGATAGATGGAAGCATCGACGGTAAATGAAGGATTTTGGTGTTCCTTTGATGAAGCGTGCCACTCAAGCTCGCTGCTCTATTACTCCACCATCACTCCCAATGCTTGTCTAACTTCATTCTTTCTCTTTTTAAAAGAGCCGCACCCTTCTGAATTTACTCACCTACCATCAAGATCCGCGTCACCCCACCCCGGTTTTGTCTAAAGCCAAAACCTCCCCTCCCCGCCTGCGGGGAGGGGATTGAGGGGAGGGGTAAAATGCTTGTGGGATAGGCGTTTGAGCTTAAGTTGACACGTATGAGCAATGCTGTGCCCTATTGTGTATTACATCAAAACGAGAACCGCTATAATTCTTTCTTTGGTAAATCTTGGCAATCAAACTCATACTTTATTAAGTTTCTATACCCCAGTTAGTAGTAGCCTCTATCCACGGGTTAATTAGCTGTCACAGATTTACCGTTAACTCTGCTGCTATAGCGGTTCCCACATTGGTGAGGTAGAGCAAGAAAGAATTAACCGCCGATAGAAGAGGATGGACGCAGCGAAAAGTTGAGCCAGTGCGTTGTCCGGGTTTCCCGGCTTAAAGGAGGCAGAAGGCAGAAGGCAGCTATGCTACCCACCCTTACTCATAGTGGGATTGAAACAAGGACACCGTATTTCTTGCGCTGCGCGTCTCGAAATACATCTTCTTTTTTTAGTGGGCTTTATACCCACAACTAAAGTTTTAATTTACACTCCTAACCTTCTGCCTTCTGCCCTCGACCCTCTGCCTTTCTTGGTAAAAAATACGCTCAAATAATTAAATTTATTAATAAGAAACAACCCCCCTTAATTAAGGAGGGTTAGGTGGGTCTTAGTGGGTTTAACCAGCTAACCAAAATGTATTGGTTGGCAGTTTCACCCTATAAAATTACTTATTTAGCAGTACTATCAGCAGTTGAGGCAATAAGCTTGGCAGCATTTTCTTCGCTTTCGAGAATACCGAATTCAATCAGCAACTCTTCTAATTCTTCCATCTCAATAGGTGTAGGAACGGTGAGATTTTTGTTGTTGACGATCTTATTCGCCAATGTGCGGTACTCGTTACCCTGATCGCTATCAGGTGCGTACTCGTTAACAGTCATACGACGCAACTCAGCGTGTTGAACAATGTTGTCGCGAGGTACGTAGTGAATCATGTGGGTATTCAAGCGTTTTGCCAGAGTTTCGATTAGTTCGATTTCTCTGTCAACGTTACGGCTGTTACAAATCAAACCAGCCAAACGCACACCACCAGTGTGAGCATATTTCAGAATACCGCGAGCGATGTTGTTAGCAGCATACATCGCCATCATTTCACCAGAGGTAACGATGTAGATTTCTTGCGCTTTGTTTTCACGGATAGGCATAGCGAAACCACCACAAACAACGTCGCCTAATACGTCGTAAGATACAAAGTCAACATCTTGGTAAGCACCGTTTTCTTCCAAGAAGTTGATGGCGGTGATGATACCACGACCGGCGCAACCTACACCGGGTTCTGGACCACCAGATTCCACGCAACGAACGCCACGGAAGCCGGTCAACATGACTTCTTCGAGTTCTAAGTCTTCTACTGCGCCACGTTCAGCGGCTAAGTGTAAAACTGTGGTTTGAGCTTTACTGTGCAGCATCAACCGTGTTGAGTCAGCTTTAGGATCGCAACCAACAATAAGAATGCGCTGACCCATTTCTGCCATTGCAGCTAGGGTGTTTTGAGAAGTAGTAGACTTACCAATACCGCCTTTACCGTAGAAAGCTATCTGTCTGATTTTTTTGTCAATAGCCATGATTGGTTGGTTCCTAGAATGATTGATGGGTTTGAAGGTTTACCTGAGATGTTCACGCTTAGTTGTGTTGGCACATACTAAACAAAAACATTTAAAATTCAGAACATATTCAAGCTTTGGTAAGTTTCTATTGATCATTGAGTCAATATTTAATGACTAATAATCAATCCTCAAATCACTTTGAATTCAAGGTTGTAGAGTAGATAGCGATAAGATATTGCAAGTACTACCAGATGTAGAGTCAGGTGATTTCTCCACTGCGGTATATATGCTGGATTTTCATTAATGATGAAGTCTAGAAAAGCTTTACTTCAGCATTACAGGTTTGTTGCCACAGAATCCCAAACGGTTGCTCAGACCTTAAGAGTGGTTACAGTAGCAATTCAAATTTATACAGGGTATTACCCTGAACCCAACCAACCAGAATTGCAAACCACTCTGATATGGTTGTTACAACTTCCCTGATTTGCTGATGTTATAGCTAATAAGAACTTATCATTTGCATGAAAACAGCTGATATACCAAAGCTTTACTGGTGCTGATTCCAGTTATTCCTTAAGAATCACTAAATCGTATCGTGATTGATGCAGGGGATAAATCCTTGACTACAAGGTAGCAACCCTGAATTGGCAACCCCTGATCCTATCGTTTATCGTTGGAGCAATATCTATAAATTCCTAGATATTGGGAACGGTATCTACTCTGCTTGAAGTTTTCATGCCAAAGTCAGCAGCTGCTATAAACTAGTTCGCGGTTGAAAATGGTTGCTCCCGCTGGTACTCAGTTTAATAACCGTTCTGATACCTATGATGATTACCAGGTTGTACTAAAAGTCTTTCTTCCCAGGCTCTTAGATTAATTAATCTGGCGGTTAATAGTAGATAGGTAAGTTAAATTTTACCGAACTTACCTCAGCAATTTATGATTGACTTCAAGTTGTAACTAAGGTCACTATCCTAGTTATTTAGCTCTGAGTTTACGTTACAAGAAATGTAACAATATCGAAGGGGATTTACCAGAGCAAAATGACTTATTGAGTTTACCTCAATTTTTCCTTGAAGTCTTTTTGCGTTTCTACTTTTTTGATTCCTACAGAAATCATAGCATAAGACTGACTCATTTATTTAGATAAAAAATATTAGTTTCATGACTAGATTGAATAAATGCCTTCAGTGTCGGAAATAGCGAACAGAAAAAGCCGATTATTTTGAATTTTTCTCTATTCTATCCTTCCATAAATTCACGATCGTCTGATTCCTGCCATTCTATGAGTGGCTCAAATGAGGTTAAAATACCTATCTGAAAATATTCACTGTTAATATTTTCCCTTTTAATAGTGATAAATACTGTACTAAAAACGCCAGATTTTAACACTAGAATAATTCGATTTGAATTTTGAATTAATTCTGTACGCTTGAAGCTTAATTGTCTTTTAGGCAATGTCCAAAATACACTAATTACAATTTTTCACAAAGCTTACTACGAACTCATCAGTTTTGCTTTTGATCACAGCAAGGTGCGTAGTTTACCGCCGTAGGCATCGCATCTGTTGGCATTACCATAAACTCTCATAGGTAAGTTCTGGGTTTGCCCAGTGAGTCTCTGCAAGAAATTCATTAAATGTGGTCAAAAGCCCCGGAAATTCTGCCTGCAAGTGCTGGACATCCGCTTGATAACCTTTGTGGCGATACCACTGAATTAAATCGAATAGTTCTTTTTGCCAAAGCAGTAAGAAAATCCAAGCAGGTGTTTCTTTGTGGACAACTTTTATCCCCTGCGCTTGAGAGAACGCCTCCGCCATCTGTTTGGGCGTTAGCACATCGCCAGCCAATTCAATTTCTCGCCCAATGTACTGGGAAGGATGTTTAATTATGTAAGCCGCCACACGTCCCATATCTTTAGTAGTAATTAAATGTAAGGGCTTGTCAGGCTGAATGGAAAACGGGAAAACACCTTTGAGGATAGACGGACGCGTGTACTTTTTCCAGAACTCCTCCATAAACAAGCAAGCCCGCAACATCGTTGTGGGTAAACCAGTGGCTTTGAAAATTTGCTCGACTTTATATTTTTGCTCAATATGGGGAATGCCAGAATTTCTCTCCGCCCCACCAGCGGAATTGTAAACGAAGTGCTGAATATTAGCTTGTTTAGCCGCTTGTGCAACTTGCTTTGCTCTCTCAACTTCCTTAGGATCAGCCTTGCTAGAGTCTCCAGAGGTGGCGTGACAGTAAACAGCAGAAACTCCTGTAAAGGCTGTGGTGAGGGAGTCTGTATCATCTAGATTAGCTTCAACCAGTTCGACTCCAGCATCATTCAACTTTGATAAAGAAGGACGGTTAAGGTCTATTTTCCTCGTAATGGCACGCAGATTTGTTATATCCTGTTCCAAAAAGCCTTTGACGACATTTCCACCAGTACCACCAGTAACGCCAATAAGTAGAACTTTATTCATATTACAAACCTATCGATTTATAGCTATAAAGCCAATCCTCAAACTCTGATTGACTCAGCTGTGCTTGTTCCGCAACCCCGCGCAAAAATGTCTCGCTGTCAGCATCATAAGACCTTACGCCTTGGAATGCACTGCGAGCTTGAATGACTTGGGTACGGTGGATGCGACTTTTTTCGTAGTTAGTAAAGGCTGTTTCAATACTATCTGCATGGGAAAGACACTCTCCCAGTTCCCATGCATCTTCAAAAGCCATATTCGCTCCTTGTCCTAAAACTGGTACTACTGGATGGGCTGCATCGCCCAAAAGTGTTATCCTGCCTTGGCTCCAACTTTGCAATGGTGGTCTGTCGTATATCGGACGTTCTACAATGTCATTGGCATCAGTCGCCTCGACAATCGCCTGTACGGGTTCTGCCCATCCAGCAAATACCTCGAAAACACGAGATTTTATCTCTGCGGGGTTTTGCAGGCAATGATCATCCGCCCATAACGCTCCAGCACTCCAAAATATGTATCCGTCACCCACATCAATGAACGTGAAGTTTTTGCCATCAGTTCCAAGCATAAAAGTTGATTCGTCAGAATCAAGTAGCTCGTGATGATATTTGACGATAGCACGCCAAGACAAGCGCCCAGCATAGTTAGGGGAACCGTCACCAATGAGCGTCTGTCTGACTACGGAGTTTATTCCATCAGCTCCTATCAGTAAGTCTGCCTGAACTTTTTTGCCATCTTCAAATTCAACTTCTACTCCTTGGTCGTTTTGTTGAAAGCCTATGCACCGACAATTGAGGTGAATGGCTTCTGTTGGCAGTCCAGCGGCGAGTATTTCTTGCAAGCGCGACCAGCGGATGTTCAACATCGGCTGCCCATATTTCTCCAATAGAGTAATTGGACTTTGCATGATGAGTTCTCCGGTGTTTTTCTTCAGGTTCACCATGCGGGTTTGACTACCTGCACGTTTGAGAGACTCAACTATACCTGCATCAATGGCACGAAGACTATTCAAGCCGTTAGGAAAAAGCGTCAAACCAGCGCCTACTGGTCGCAATTCCCTTGCCTTTTCGTAAACTTGCGCGTCAATGCCTTGTTTTCTTAGTGCTAAAGCAACTGTTAAACCTCCTAGACCAGCACCAATGATGGCAACTTTCGATGCTAACGCTATCGGAGATTGTGTTGTGTTGTTTTCCGACATAGATCACACTTAAGAGTGATGTTTTGGTCGTGTTCGCGAGCTAAAGAAAAATTAAAGTTAGCTTTGATTAGTACAACTACCTAACCATTTCATTTTAGAGTATTGAGGGCGAGTGAGAGGCCGACACAAACAATGACTGAGCAGCAACCGGATTTGGATAATACACTTGTGTTTGAGCAGTTGTGGGGTATTACAAATGAACTCCGCCAGAAACTAGATGCTCGTTTTGAAGTAGATCTAGATGTTTCTACCAAGGAATTAGAAAACTATTCTGCCCAGAATGGAGAAGTTTACGGAACGCTCAACGCTTTCTCTGGTTCCGAAATTGATTGGCTAGTCCATCAATGGACACGGAAACCCAACTCAGGCTTTAACTACATACGCTTGGTAATTTGGCTAGGATCGCATATCTGTGTTCCTCATCTAGCCTTTGAGTTTGCTACGTTTGGACATCTATTTTTCTACATGGATTACATTCCTAGGACTGATTTATCTACAAATTTGGAATACTTGGATCGCTTCTATGAACCTGTTAACCAAACTTATTTAAATTTTCAAGAGGATTCACGTTTTCAAGCCTTTATCAGCAAAAGCCTGTACGTCCGCCAGGTGCTGTCACCTACATGTTTACTTTTTACTTGTCCAGTCGCTAATGAGACATTAGAACTCATTAGTAATATTGCCGATGAGATGATGGATCGTTGGCTGATTTGGGTAGATGACGCTGAAACTGTACCAGAATCAGAACGTTCTGCTTTGGCTGAACGTGACTTGATTATGCGCCGTGCGATCGCAGAACGCGATCCGGGTAACCAAAATTCTGTGGGGCTGTTAGGAGCAGAATTGACAGATAAACTCGTGCGATCGCTTTGGGGTGGCGATCGCCCTTGAGCAAAACTTTGCGATTTACTGAAATTAGCAAACTCTGTGAAGCATCAGTCTTCCCAATCCAAAATCTAAAATCTAAAATCCAAAATTGAATATGACAACCCACACCGATCGTATAGATTCATATCGAGCCTTGGCACTGCAAGTTACTTGCCATGCAGTCAATCAAGCAAGCGATCGCACTGAAGCTCGTTCTTTAATCCAAAATACTATTAACCGCTTGGCACAACAAATTGCTGCCAGTATTGCTTTTATCGGTTTTGACTGTCGGTTAATTGTCTTACCTGAATATTTCCTCACAGGTTTCCCTTTAGGTGAATCGCTGACGGTGTGGGCAGAAAAAGCTTGTTTGGAAATGCATGGTGCTGAGTATGAAGCTCTCAGTAAAATTGCTCAAAAACATCGTATTTTTTTAGCAGGTAACGCCTACGAAGTAGATCCAAATTTTACCGGATTATACTTCCAAACCTGCTTTGTCATTGACCCATCGGGCACGATCGTTTTACGATATCGGCGGTTAAATTCCATGTTTGCCCCCACGCCCCATGATGTATGGGATAAATATCTGGACTGCTACGGATTGGAGGGAGTTTTTCCCGTAGCGAAAACTGCGATCGGCAATTTAGCAGCCTTGGCATCAGAAGAAATTTTGTATCCAGAAGTAGCCCGATGTCTAGCCATGCGCGGGGCAGAAATTTTTCTCCATTCCACATCAGAAGTTTATAGCAAAGCCCTCACGCCCAAAGACGCAGCCAAAATTACCCGTGCCGTAGAAAATCAAGCTTATGTAGTGTCTGCCAATACAGCAGGTATAGCGAATATTCCCATCCCTATTGCGTCTGCCGATGGCGGTTCTAAAATTATTGACCATCGCGGAATAGTATTAGCAGAGACAACCACAGGCGAAAGTATGGCAGCTTTTGCAGAGATAGACCTAGCCGCCTTACGCCGCGATCGCAAAAGACCAGGGTTAAATAATTTACTTTCTCGCCAGCGATTTGAACTATATGCCCAAAGTTATCTCCAGGCACAATTTTACCCACCAAACACTATGCTGGAAACAGCAGTAGACCGCAAACACTTTCTGCAAACACAGCAAGCAACCATAGCACGCCTAGCGGAATTAGGGGTGATTTGAGGGGAATTGGGAATTGGTAATTGGTAATTGGTAATTGGTAATGGGGATGAGGGGACAAGGAGGACAAAGAGCACAAGGGGGAGATGAGGGCGATGAGGAAGCAAAGAGGACAAGGAGGACAAGAAGGATAAATGCCCAATGACAAATGACAAATGACAAATGACAAATGACAAACGCCAAATGACAAATGACAAATGACCAAATCAATAGATGTTCGTAATCCTCGGACGGGAAAATTTGACTATGTGATTATACCGCCGCCGCCTAAGCTGCTGGCGCAGTTATGTAATCGGCTGCGGCGATCGCAAGTTCGTTGGCAGCAGATAGGTATTGAAGGGAGAATTGAAGCATTACAGGAATGGAAGCAAGCGATATTAGCAGGACGCGATCGCTTAACTGAGGCTTTGGTTAATGATACGGGAAGATTGTCTATCTCGGAATTGGAAATTGACTCGTTTGTTTCTACCATTGACCGTTGGTGTCGAATAGCACCAGAATTGCTGCAAGAAACTGCAAAAAATACAGCCATCCCCTTTATCGCCCTGCAACAAACAGCCATTCCCTATCCCCTTGTGGGGGTGATTAGTCCCTGGAATTTTCCGTTGTTGTTGTCTACAATTGACGCTATTCCTGCATTGCTAGCGGGTTGTGCTGTCGTCGTCAAACCCAGTGAAATTGCTCCCCGCTTCGTCGCCCCACTGATATCAGCACTCAATGCTGTGCCAAAATTGCGGGATGTATTCACTTTTATTGAAGGAGCAGGTGAAACAGGAGCAGCTTTAATTGAATATGTAGATTTAGTTTGTTTTACAGGCAGTGTAGCCACAGGGCGCAGAGTTGCAGAGGTAGCAGCGAAAAAGTTTATTCCGGCTTTTTTAGAATTAGGGGGCAAAGACCCTGCGATCGTCTTAGGATCAGCTAATTTAGACTTAGCAACCTCAGCAATTTTATGGGGATCAGTTGTCAACACCGGACAGTCGTGTCTTTCAATTGAGCGCATTTACGTTGCAGAATCGATATTTGAGAAATTTGTCGCCCAGCTAGTAGCTAAAGCCCAAAAGCTAAAATTAGCTCACCCCACATTAGAAAGTGGAGAAATCGGCCCAATTATTGCCGAAAAACAAGCAGCAATTATTAGCGATCATCTTTTAGATGCAGTAGACAAAGGTGCAGTTATTCACTGTGGCGGTAAAGTTGAAGAATATGGCGGGGGTTGGTGGTGTCATCCGACAGTTCTAACTCAGGTTAATCATTCCATGAAAGTGATGACCGAAGAAACATTTGGCCCTATTATGCCGATAATGCCATTTTCTCACATTGAGGAAGCAATTGATTTAGCCAACGACTCAATTTATGGGCTGAGTGCTGCTGTATTTGCAGAACCACAAGAATTAGCCTTAGAAGTTGCCCAGCGAATCGATGCAGGCGCTATCAGTATCAACGATGCATCTCTTACCTCTCTCATGTACGAAGGAGAAAAAAATTCCTTTAAATTCTCTGGTTTAGGAGGTTCACGCATGGGTGCAGTGGCGCTAAAAAGATTTCTCCGGAAAAAAGCCCTTTTAATTAAAACCAATTCTGCAAATGACCCTTGGTGGTTCGATAATAGTTAAGAAGAAATTCAAATTTGCTGATTTCACATTCAAACCTGACAATTGATTCCTAGCAGCCAATTTCAAGGAGATTTGTATGTCTACAATCCGAGAAGGAATGCCCGTGCTTGTCCGTCATGAGGGAGAATGGGTAGGTACGTATACAGTAGTTGATACAGCCGGAAAAATCCTCGATAGGCATGAATCTCACTTAAGTTGCCAGTTTCCAGAAAATGCTACCTATCCTTACTACCAAATTAATCGCTACACATGGGCTGACGGCAAACACGAGGAACATCAATTTCCTGGAACATATCGAGATAAAACCCTGTTTTTTGATACCGAGCGGATTTTAGGCAAAGCCTGGGAAGTTGATGATTCTATAGTTATTTTGTGGTTTGTTTATAAGACAGCACCAGATATGAATTTGTATGAAATGATTCACATTAGCCCAGATAATAACCATCGTGCCCGTACCTGGCATTGGTTTAAAAATAATCAAATTTACCAACGTACTCTTATACAAGAAGAACGGTTACGGTAGTAATTTTCTGTCAAGGGTCAAGAGTCAAGGGTCATTATGTTAGTATTATTCCCGTTACCTCTTCTCCCTTTGTTGTTCTTAACTTATGAGTATAAAGAGGATTGTCTGTAGAGTGGGCATGGCTTGTTAATAGCTTAAATGTTGATTACATAACTTTTCTGGACAATGCCCACTTTAAGATTTGTATTTATTTATTATAAAATTGCTTGACTTGTGTTATTTTTCACCAGATACATAACACGGAATTCCCTAATTGCACTTAAAGGGAACCTTTTTGAAGCTGACTTGTTCAGATATAAACAAAGTGCAATTATTATGTAGCAATAGAAATTTTTTTCCATACCATGAGTGTCATATTCAGTAAAAAAAATCGTTTTGTAGTAGGTTTTGCTACCTTATTACTTGTTGGTTTCGCCAATAATCATTTATCTGCTCAACCGAAAGATAAACAAACAACTTCAGAACATCAGACTACACAAAATATCTCATTGACTCAGCAGGAAAAACCCTTAAGTTTATCATCTTTTCTGCTTCCCTTAATTAAGTCTGCTCAGATACTTGCCACAAATGGGCAAAATTTTGTGAGCGAGCAACAAATATTTAATGGGAGAATTACTAAACCAAATAAGGATGCATCGGTTCAAAATGTTGTATCAGCCTCTACAAGCTATGCCGTAATTGATGAGTTAAAAAAATATAAATTTAGTGTTAATGGTAGTCAAGTTTTTGCTTCTGGAAAGCTGCCAACAGCAAAGATTAATTTCAATCAAAAAGATTTATTAACTGTTCTCTCCAATACCAGAAAATATTACCAAGATTATGCTAAAGAAGACCCTGATATTGTACGTACAGGGCTGCTGGGTACTCAGGGAGTTACTGTAGCTGATGTGTTGAAAACGTTAGAGTTCATGACTGCTGTTTTACAAGAAGATATTGCTAATAATCGAACTACTCGTTTACAAGATCCTAATTTCATCAACAGCAATTTTAAAGTCATTAAATGGACTCCTTATAACCCAAAACAAACAAAGCAACAAAAATTGCGAATCACAAAATATGCTGTTTTTAATCATCCAGGTTCGCATAAAAAAACATCTAATTTTAATATCCCGCTTTATAGTTTAAAAGATAATCTTGGCGCTGATAAATTTTATACTAAATATACGAAGCAAGATGTATTATCAGGAATTTATGAACCTGGTGGTAAAGAATTTGGCAAAGTTGAACCAATCGCATATTTAACGCGCCAAGGTTTAGAAGAAGCCCTGATGGAGGGAACTATATTAATTAAATTTACAGATGGAACAGAAGAATATTTCAATGTAGATAGAAGTAATGAAATGCTCTATGTCCCAGGATTAAAAGCTACAGCCCAAAAGCGTTACTGGTATTTTAGAAAAGTTAATGCTATCAAAGGTTATGGCTATAAAATAGATGCAAAAATCTCTATCAAACCAGGAGTAACCTTTGCTGGAGATGTTTTAAATATTGGGTTAGGTAAAATTATTGTGCTTGAGCATACTAAAAGTGGGCGAAAGCAACTGCAAATGGGCGTGATTGCTGACACAGGTGGAGCTTTTTTACCTAACCTGCATCAACTCGATTTTTTAGCTGGTATTTATCAGGATCACAAAGATTTTGGACAGCATATTGCACAAATGCCTGACTATGCTACGGCATATATATTAGTGAAAAAGTAAAAAGAATGAATAAAGCCTTAAGCTCAACTTTCTAGCTTGCTCAAGAAATCTGCTAGCAGAGTCTTGTTCTGAAAGGTTGCTCGAATTGTATCACCGTTGCTGTAATCAACAATGACTTCAAATCTCTCGAATTTACCACTGGGATTATTAATACTATTAAATTATTAGTAATACTTTTTAAGCTTCTGGCATCTTCTTGAATAAGGGTGGCTTTACTTAATCTAGTAAGAGATTGCATATAATGCATATCTTCTTGCATCAGATTAACCTGCTTTTCTAGCGCCTCAAATGGTTTAGAAGCATTAGCTTTGCTTTTATTAGGGAGAATATATTGCCACTGTGCCGTACCTACATGGCTGGATGATCGTAGGATGGCACAAATTGCTAAAAAAGTGAGAGATTGTAATTCTTTAGATAATAATGGAGCTAGTTCAAGATAAGCTTGTCTAATTTTGAAAAGGTCTATTAAAGTTTCATATGTATAACATTTGCTTAGTAATAGTGGAATTTTTTCTGGAAGTTTTAACTGAAGACTTGCAGCCAACTCCTTAATCTCAGTGATTGCTGCCGAAAACTCATGAATATTCACTCCCCATGCTAACTTTGCTTTTGCAAGCCTATACACAAAAGGATGTGCTTCAATGCCATAAGAATTTATACCAAGTTTATCAGCAGCAATACAAACAGTCCCAGAGCCTGCAAATGGATCAAGGATAGTTTGAGGTTCCAACTCTGTAATTACTCTTTCAACCCAAGCTGCTGAGAATCCCGCAGAATAGCGAAACCAGCGATGGATAGGTAATTTCATGTTGTCGGTGAAAGTACCTGCTCTTTCCTCAATCACCTTTGATTGGGCATTTTTATCCGATTCAGGTATTGAATTGAAAAGCTGAAGCTGAGAAGGCTTAGTCATTTAGCCTCATGAGTCTGATACTCTCATAGAAGAGAACTACGACATTTTACCCTAATTGCTTCTTTACCAACTTGCACATATATGTTCTGCGATCGCTCTCAAGAGTCCAAAGTCTCATAATTTTGGACTCTTGACAACCTTGACGTAATAAATATCACGCTTGCGTAAGTCTGATCATTGCTCAATTAGCGCATCAGGAAGACGACTCCATTCATTCCACGAACCATCATAATTTCGCACGTTGGGATAGCCGAGTAAATATTTCAAAACAAACCAAGTATATGCCGATCGCCCACCAATGGCACAATAAGGAAACACTTCTTTGTCAGCTGTAATACCTTTGCTACTGTAGAGACTATGCAACTCTTCGGCTGACTTGAAGGTGCCATCTTCATTCAGGGTTATGGTATGTTCAATATGCACCGCACCTGGAATATGTCCAGCGCGTTCTGCTCCTTGTGGCGGCTGCATCATGAATATTTCGCCACTGTACTCTTGAGCAGTACGGACATCCAATAACACGCGATCTGTTTGATTCAGAGATGCTTGAACCTCCGTCGGCAAAACCCGCAAGTTGGCATCAGGAGCTTTTGCACGGTACTGAGTAGGTGTGAATTTCGACCATTCCGTTGCTAGTGGGCGATTTTCTGCTACCCATTTCTGATATCCACCATTGAGAACGTATACCCGATCATGTCCAAAGAGTTTCAAAAACCAGAAAATCCAAGCTCCTGTTCCAGGATAGCCACCATAGGCAACAACTGTTGTATCATGCGAAATACCCGATCGCGAAAGTAGCTTTTCTATTGACGTAGAATCTAAATTTATCCGCAAATCTGGCATCAAAAGATCCGTAAAGATATTCCAAAAGACTGCACCAGGAATGTGCGCTTCTTTATATGGTTCTGGACTCATATCAACCTCGACGACGCGAACAGTGGGATCGTTGAGATGATCCATCAGCCATTGCGTATCGATCAGAACTTCAGGATGAGCATACTGAGACATCGGCTGTTCTTCTGTGATTTACACTAAAGCTAAGATTAGGAGAAGAGTATTAGCTTCGCCCAGTCCTCGATCGAGTACAGTTTTCGACACGATAACCATGAGAAATTCCTTACAGTTGCTCTTTGAAGCCATCAACCAGGTGCAGAGTGAACAAGAATTGCGATCGCGTGTCGTGCCAAAATTCGGTGAGTATTTTACAACTAAAAAATGTGGCGTTTTCTTCTTCGATCAACTTCCCTTTGCAGATAGTAAGCTTCAAAAAATATTGGAAGTTGGACTATCAATCAAACATAATCCTGTTGTACGCTACTTGGTGGAGCGTCATGCTCCTGTGCATGAAGCCTTGGTGACATCACCCAATGCCTGGAAAATGATTTGTCCCCGCCCTGATCATTGGCACGTAATGGCAGGGCCAATAGTGAGTAATGGGCAATTAGTGGGTGTAGTCGGCTTCACCCGTGAACAGAAAATGGCTGCATTTGATGCACAGGATTTAGCGAATTTGAGTGCGCTTTGCTTGCACCTATCAATTTGGAATGCGACAGTGCGATCGCGATCTCAACCTTTAAAGAGCGATCGCTTAACACCACGGGAATTGGAAATTGCTGAATTAGTGGCGTTAGGATACACAAACGCCGAAATTGGTCATAAACTTTGGATTACTGAGAATTCTGTTAAGCAAGCTCTAAAGCGAATGTTTCGTAAGCTTGAGGTTTCGTCTCGTGCTGAGATGGTTGCCCAGCTTGCCGCAGTTACACAGCGTTCTTCCCCCACAACAGAGCAATCTAATTTGATGCTGAATACGTATCTAGGGTAGTTTATTTGCTCAAATATCATGCGATCGCTCAATGTTACTGAACATTTGATGCAATCGCATTGCAGGTCGATGCATTAATATAACGAGCCGATGCAATCGCATTGCAGGTCGATGCAATTCAATTGCAGGGCGATGCATTAATATAACGAGCCGATGCAATTCAATTGCAGGGCGATGTATTAATATAACAAGCCGATGCAATGGCATTGCAGGGCGATGCATTAATATAACAAGCCGATGCAATTCAATTGCAGGGCGATGCATTAATATAACGAGCCGATGCAATTCAATTGCAGGTCGATGCATTAATATAACAAGCCGATGCAATTTAATTGCAGGGCGATGTATTAATATAACGAGCTGATGCAATTTAATTGCAGGGCGATGTATTAATATAACGAGCTGATGCGATCGCTTGGGATTAAGGCATCAAGAAAAAAGAAGTAGTAAGAGCCGAAAAGCTCGCGCGGGCAAGATGCCCGCACTACAAATATTAAATTGTTCAACTTATTTTTACACGACTCCTAAAGTAGATAATGCACGGTCTTGATCTAAAGCCGGAATACTAATTACCAAACATGGTCTGACTTTCGCTACATAGCCTAAATCGACAAGCCATCTAAAGTTGAGCGAGTAACTTATTGTACTCTGCGTGTGAACCGACCCAAAACCAAATGATTGTATCTCCATCTAACTGTCCAACTGCCCGATAGTTTTTGCTGATCCGAGCCGAATAAATTGGTAATTCTGGATGCACCTTTTTAAAGCGTAAACTTGGATGACCAGGATCTTGTTTGAATTGGCGATACGCTTGGCGTGTTTGCTCTTGAACTTGCTCAGGTAGATCAGCAAAAGCTTTACGGAATGGAGCAGATGTGCGTGACTTCACAATTTTTCTGGGTCTAACTCTTGAGTTTTGCCTGCACGATACTCAGCCATTGCTTCGCCTGCAAGTTTAGCCAGGACATCTTGGGAATTGGCAAAGGTTTCATCCCATTGAACTTCATCTTCGAGTTCTTCCAGAATTATTGCAGCGATCGCATCTTGCTCATTAGCAGGCAAGGTTTTCAATCGCGCGATCGCTTTTGAGAGTAACTCAGTCATAGCTTCGTAATCTCCAATGCATTTTTATCTATAACTATGGAATAAAAATTCGACCAACACCTTTGTAATTCTCAATATCAAGTAAAATATCAATTAGACGGACAGCACATCTTTCTCGATATTCACGGTCGTTAAACCGATCTAAACTAGCAATCGTCACTACAGGTAATGAACTTGTCGTGTTTTCCTCACGAATGGTCTGCTCCAAATTGTCAACCCCTTCATTCGACGATTGGCGGTCAATAAAATCATTTGGTTTTCCTGTGCAAATCTCCATACAATTCGGTCACTGCTATCGTCTGCTAACTCTGCTTCATGAAACATCAGAAAACGGATTGAGAACATCTCAAGCCAACCTTGACTTGCCAAAGTTCCAAGCAGCTGAATAGCGTATCCTTCAAGATTATGATCGATCAAAAAATTCATTCGGTCATTCCAAGCCTATCTTTCCACGCTTGGAGCTTTGCTCGAACTGCTTCTTGTCCAGGTTTTGGAGTCAGCGCTCTGATTTGTGCTAATCGCTCACGATTGCGTTCTTCCCAATATTGCCGAATCTCCTCGGCTTCTTGTAAAACTTTTTGATACTCAGCTTCCACTTGAGCGCGATTTGTCTCAATGTAAGACAAAGCGGCATTGATCTGCTCATCAGTTAGATTGAGCATATTGCGAGTATACCTGACTGGATATTGAGCAGTTACATAATCCATCACATCGTAAATAGTGATTCGCGTTCCGGCGATTGTCAGTCCCCGTTCTGTACGAATAATTTCCGATTTCTCGTTTGATGTTGATGTCATAAACTAAGCTCTTGGAAGATTACTTTTATTAAACACAGGTTTTTTGCTGCGATCGCTCTGAATGTTACCAAACAGCAGTACTGTATCTTCATTTCGACAATCAGTCCAGCTAATGGCACTGTTGAGCTTTGCATCCACATCAGGAATTTTCCGCAGTCTGTTCCAACAGAATTGTTAGACTGCTGCTTCCCCATTACCTTCTGCTGCGTCAATTTGCCGTAGAATCGCTGCTTGGATTTTGGCATCAAAGTCTGGATCGTCTACGGTCGTAATGATTTCACGTGGACGTGTACTGAGCCTATCTAGATAAGCTTGGAGAGCTATTTTATCCTCACGGTGTTCGAGAAAATACTGTTTCAACTCCAAATCAGACATAGTAGCATAGTTGACCTGATTCATTACAATACATCTCCATCTGGCGTAATCTGGATCTCAATATTCTCAGTGTTTCCAGCTAAGATATACAAGTTGCGCGTTCGGTCATCAATGCAAACAAGATGTATGGGTTGGAGCATAAAATACGTCAATCGATAGCTGAGACGATATAAACCTCTCAGTTGAGCATCAGTGGGCATTCAAAGTATTCACTCAACACACTTTTGATTTTATCGCATACCCACATTTTTGAGTTCTTCCAGAATCATTGCAGCGATCGCATCTTGCTCACTAGCAGGCAAAGTTTTCAATCGGGCGATCGCTTTTGAGAGTCACTCAGTCATAGCTTCGTAATCTTGTAGAAGATATACCATCAATAATATCGACCAGCACTGCATTATCCTGTTAACCGTCGTCATTCCGACCAATTTCTCTCTCTATGATTTCCTTGATGAATTCAGGAATTTCTTTATTCAGTTCCACAGCTTGCTGTTTTAATCTTTCGTATATACCAATATCTTCTCCCTGCCACATTAGATCTATTCTTCTTACTTGTCGCATTGCTATATGTGTATAGCTTTCTGGATAAGCCCAATAACATGATAAACAGATAGATTTATCCTTGATCTGATTCAAATTTTGACAATGCTCACATGACCAAGATTTTGCTCGGTTGGCAGAGCCACAAAGCAGCATAAAGTATTCAGGTAAAAGCTCCGGTTCCCCATCAACTTCAAAAGGAACACGGTGATCAATCTGCAATTCACGCTCATCTACTTCTTCCAAATAAATGCAGCATTTACAGCCATATCTCTTAATCAATTCATCCTTCAATTGTTTTGATAGACCAGTTCTACCAGAAAATCTAGAAAATCTAGCCTTGCTAATATCGCCAAATCTATAAGCAGCGATTTTTCTCCCATCACTTCCTGTAACGCGGAAAGTTTCTAGAGGAATTCCATGTTCTCGAACATCTCTTGCCGCTCTTGGAGGATGATTATAGCCGTATGTGTTCTTGAGTTCTTCTGTGGTTACGAAACCATGTTGCAAAATGTGATCAATAACAGCTTTCGGTCTTTTGGCAGTCACAGATTGACAAAATTGTATGAAATCATCAGGTAGCTGCTGAGAACTGTCCATGCTTCTCCAACACAATAAGCTGTTTATGTGACCTGCTAATATAGCTTTCTATCTCTGAAGTTTGATTACGAAGTAAAGATGGTGACAAGTACAAAAACTCTATTGTTACTTCGTCTTTACCCAACAGTGTTGCTTGGGATGAACGCCCAACTTCAATTTCTATTTTTTTCAGATCTAATTCTGCTGGTAATGTTTTACCGAAAGTTTTATTTCCTCGTTTGCCATCATAACTAACTGCAAACGCTACTTCTTTTCGATTTAAATCCTCAAGCGCTATAATAAAATCATCAAAACTTATTCCCGAAAAATATCTTGTATCTCGATTACCACACACACCTTGATAAGGTGGATCTAGATACACAAAATCATTTTTTATAACTGAAGACAAAACTTCTCTATAATCTAAACAGGTGAATTTGCACTTATTTTTCAGCAGTTGAGAAATGCCTTCTATATTTTTTCTCATTTTCTCAGGTTGAGTTCCCTTTCGCCTTTTATCAGGGCTTTGATTAAAAAGACCTTCAGAGTTATATCGAACAGCCCCTTTAACACATCGAGCTAATAAATAGAGAAAAATTTGAGGGTCATTATTTCTATTAAAATTATTTCTAGCTTGATAGTAATGTTCTAGGGAATTGCTATGCTGATCATTCCAGATATTTGCATAATCATCTGCTATTTTGTCAGGGGCTTCTACGATTAATTCTAGTAACTTAATTAAGGGTTTATTTAAATCATTGAGCCAAAAGTTTTGGGAAATTCTTTGATAAGCAGCAGCAATACTAATTGCAGCAGTTCCCGCAAATGGCTCTACCAATCTATCCACAGTGTTAGGCAGAAATTTGAGAATATCTGATGCAAGGTTTCTTTTACTGCCTTGGTATTGAACCAGATGCGGGAGACTTGCCATCTTACCAAAGAACAAATTATCTCAATAAGCTTACCATAAGGGTTAAGACAGCTAATAGTTAAGTATTCCTCAACTCATTTTTACTTATACTCATGCAACGCCCCTAACTTCCGCATCTCTGGCCAAATCATCGCTGTCACAATTACTACAATAATCGTGCCAATTCCGCCGCCAACAACGGCAACTATGGGGCCGAACAAAGCTGCAGCTAAACCTGACTCAAAACCCCCCAACTCATTGGATGCACTAATAAATACGCTGTTAATTGCTGCAACTCGACCGCGTAAATGATTGGGTGTGCGAATTTGAACTAAGGTATGACGAATCACAACACTAATACTATCTAATGCGCCACTTAATGCTAGCATTAGCAGCGAGAGCCAAAACCAACGCGATAAGCCAAAGATAATTGTCACTACACCAAAACCGACTACAGACCACAGTAAGGCTGGCCCGGCTTTGCGTAAGGGTGGCAGATGTGCTAAAGTTACCGCCATAATTAGTGCGCCAATAGATGGGGCTGCTTGGAGATACCCCAACTCGACAGGGCCAACGTGCAAAATATCCTTGGCAAAGATGGGTAATAAAGCAACTGCACCCCCTAGTAAAACTGCAAACATATCTAGGGTAATTGCCGCTAAAATTATCTGATTCTGCCAGACAAATTCCGCACCCCCAGCTAAGGCTTTGAGTGATATTGGTTCTTTGGAAAGGGTGGTGTTTTGTTGTTTAATTGGTAGTGTTAACGCAAAACATAAGAATGCTGCTACAGCTGCTAACACATATACTCCTGTAGCTTTTCCTAAAGCTGCAATGGCAAATCCTCCCAAGGCTGGGCCAATAACTGTCGCTAGCTGAAAACTTGTACTATTCCAAGTAGCTGCATTCGTGAAAGCAGTTGTAGGTATCAATTGCCACATCATTGCATCGCTGGCAGGCTTTAAAAACGCTTTTGCTACACCTGTTAAAAATAAGCAGGTATAAAAAAGAATAATTGCACCTTGAGTATAAGAAACTACTGCCAAAGCTAATGAGCAAAGAGTCAGTAGTAAAATAGATAGTAACGTGGTACGTTTGCGATCGCTTCCATCAGCGACGTGTCCAGCAATTAATGTCAGGGCAATCATTGGTAGCACTTGCGCCAGCCCCACGCCACCTAATACCAGAGCTGAGTTGGTACGTTCATAGAGTTCCCAACCAATCGCCACTGTCTGCATTTGTGAGCCTGTAAACAGGAGTACACGCCCAATCGTAAATAAACGGTAATCTCGAAACCTTAAGGCTGCAAAGGGATCGTGTTGTGTCGCCTCAGCGTTAAGGAGCTTTTTTAACTTCTGTTTGCTCGAAGACATTTTTTAGTAGAGTCAAGCCTTCTTCAATGTGTGATACTTCTTCTGGTGTCAGACTCTCTAGAATGTCGGCAATATGAGTACGAGTTGTTGCTTGGGATTGCTGTAATAACAGTTTTCCCGCTTCTGTTAAATTCAGAACTATTCGCCGCCGTTCTTGAGGATGATCTGTACGTTGCACCAGATTGCGTTGTACTAAGCGTTCGATTGTTGTTGATGCTGTAGCACAGGTGACACCTAAATGCTCCGCTACCTCAGATAATGATGCACCAGGATTGCGGTTAAGAAAAGCTAGCGATCGCAACTGAGGTATAGATAGAGATTCAGCATTGTGACTACGCATATCTGCTCGGATAAACCGCATCAGTAAAGGAATAGTGTCCATTACTCTCGCAGCACATTCTTCCGTGGGTTTTCCGAGCTTGGGCATCTTTTTCTCCTAATTACATCGCCACCCGTGGGTAAAGTCGTCCACAGATGATAGTCAAGCCTATTAATGTTAACAAGAGAATTGTACAGTCCAGACCAAACCCATAGATACTGGAGCCATTGGCGATCATGGTACCGCGCAAGGCATCAACTTCATAAGTTAAGGGATTGATACTAGAAATAAGATGCAACCAACCTGGCATCAACGATAAAGGATAGATGGCATTACTCGCAAAAAACAAGGGCATTGTAATTAGTTGTCCTATGCCTGTAAACCTTTCTCGGCTTCTTACCAAACAGCCAATAATTAATGAAAAAACACAAAAACTACTTGCCCCTAACAGCACAATCACTACTACTTCGAGTATGGCTAAGGGATGAAGGTTAAGCTTGACACCTAACAGCAGTGCTAATCCATAGATAATTACTATTTGTGATAAGCTTCTGACTCCACAAGCTACGGCTTTACCCAATACCATTGAGGCACGGGGTATAGGACTTGCCAGGAATTTATGCACAATTCCTAAATCTCGCTCCCAAATCAGCGTCATTCCACCCGTAAAAATTGCTACAAATAGTACGCTCTGAGCCAAAATCCCCGGAGCCATAAATTCTAAATAGGATAAGTCTCCTGTAGGAATAGCGCGAGTGCGGGTGAAAACTTGTCCAAAAACTAATAGCCACAATGCAGGCTGTACTCCCCGGATCATTAAATCATAGGGATCGTGGCGGAGTTTACGTATTTCTAGTTCCGCTATGACAAGAGTTTTACTAAATAGTTCTGCTATTGCAGAGATAAAATTGCCTTTATGAACAGGCTTGGGTTCAACCCAACCTCTGAGCATTCCGTCTGGTTCTTGCCGTGTCACGATAACTAACTCCTGATGCTAATTCGGCCCCTGTATAGTGAATAAACACATCATCTAAGGTGGCGTTTGGTGTATCTAAAGCAGCTTTTAAATCAGTGGGTGTACCGATTGCAATTACTTTACCCTGGTTCATAATTGCCACCCGATTACACAAACTGTCGGCTTCTTCTAAAAAGTGAGTTGTTAAAAATATAGTTGTGCCGTAATCTGCACGGAGTTCCTGTACCAAATTCCAGACTTGGTTGCGCGCCACCGGATCGAGTCCCACAGTTGGCTCATCGAGAAACATAATTTGGGGTCGATGTAAGATGGATTGGGCAATTTCTAACTTGCGAATCATCCCCCCAGAATAATTTCTCACCAAGCGATGGGCTACTTCTTCCAAACCCATAAATTCCAGAACATTACGTATGCGTTGTTGGCGACGCTGAGAGGGAATGTCATAGAGTTTGGCAAATATTAAGAGATTTTCATAGCCTGTGAGACTACCATCAGCAGAGAGCGCTTGCGGTACATAGCCAATGGCTCTTCTCACAGCTTGAGATTGATGAGTTACATCATAACCAGCTATGGTTGCGCGTCCCGCACTGGGCGGTAATAGCGTTGTCAACATCTTAATTACTGTACTTTTCCCTGCTCCATTCGGGCCTAGCAAGCCGAACACTTCACCTGCGGCGACAGAGATGTTCAGCCTATCAACGGCTGTAAACTTGTCAAAGCGGCGTGTGAGTTCCTGTGTTTCTAATATGACCGATTCCGGAAAGTTAATGGGCGTTTCTAACCAGTCGGCTCTTCCTGTCAGTTTTGTCACGAGTCAGATGCACTTCCTTGAGAATATATTTAGTTAAGCTAATTATTAGCTTGCCATATATTCACTAGAAGTCAAGTGCCTATTTTTTTACAATTAAGCATAAACAAACCTTCCTCTTGTATTTAAAGAGGGTGTTTTATGTCAATAGTTGTCAATCTATAGACCCATCAGAGTCCTTAATCTATCTTCTACTGCTGTTAGACTAGCCCATCAGCGATTGTTTGCTCCCAATCTTGTCTTTCTTGAAGTTCTTCTTGCCATAAAGCGTCATTTGACCTTAGAGCCACAAAAGCTTGATTAGCTTTGATGAGAAACAGTGACCTACGGTAATTCTCCACGGCTTTGTCCAAAATAGCTTGAACAGGTTCACCGGATGCTTCTGCTAGCTTCAGCAAAGTCTCGTGGGTAGTTATGCTAATGCTGACAGTTAATTCTGGCATGATCTAAATTATGTTTAGAGCTAAATTAGTATTTTAGCCGATCTGCTAGTTCAAGTTACTAGAGTGCAGTTCTGTTAATTATGCAAAATTATTACAAAGAAGACCTCGCATTTATTCATGATGTCGGTTTTTATGATTATGCTCTCAAGTCTGCTCCCGGTATATTGGAAATTCTGGCTCAACACAACATCCGAGAAGGACTGATAGTAGACTTAGGTTGTGGCAGTGGTTTATCGGCGCAAGAGTTCACCAAAGCTGGTTATGATGTGTTGGGAGTTGATATCTCAGAGTCGATGATTGCGATCGCCCGCGCTAGGGTACCAAATGCTGAATTTCGCCTTGACTCACTGTTTCAAACTGAGATTCCCCCGTGTAATGCTGTAACATCAATCAGTGAATGTCTTAACTACCAGTTTGATCCAAATAGCGATCACCAAACCCTAATTAATCTCTTTCAACGCATATATAATGCTTTAACTCATGGGGGTGTGTTCATCTTCGACATTGCAGAACCAGGACAAGTGACACCAGGAATAACTAAGGGATTTACTGAAGGCGAAGATTGGGTAGTACTCGTTGAAAAGCAAGAAAATCAAGAGCAAAGCATTTTAACCCGCCGAATTATCAGTTTTCGGAAAGTGGGAGAACATTACAGACGGGATGACGAAATACACCACCAGCAGTTATACATAGCAGAAGATATTGCTAGCGAACTGATTCGAGTCGGTTTTCAGGTGCAGACAATGCGTAGTTATGGACAATATGCTCTACCAAAAGCCCATGCGGCCTTTATTGCCCATAAGTTCAGTTAGGCTGCAACGCGATATGTTGTAGTAGAGACAAGTTTGAATTCACCCTTTTTCCTTTCCCCTTTCCCCCTTAACAGAAGCAACAGCTTAGTGTTACTGAGAAACAGGACATACAGCAGCCGGAGGGCGCGATGATGGAGTAGCCTGAGGTGCATTGGCAACAAGAACAATTCCATCAGCAGTTTTAATCATTCCTTGCGCTTCGATAATCTCCGAACTGGCATTGTTCTTTACCGGAGCGATCGCGCCATTTGTGTGCGTTGCAGTTTGCTCGTCTAAAGTCGCTAGGGGAATATTAATACTTGTACCCGTCATTAATCCCAAAGGACTAGGTGGTAAACTACCACGTCCAGTAACAATAAATTTGCCTAACGGTTTAGGGTTGGGGTCTGTGGGGCAAATTTGGGAAAATTTAGTACTAGCGTCAATGACTTCGTTGGGTAGTTCGATTAGCCCTTGCGTCGGTTGGATTTCTGGTTGTGTAATCTCAATTTGTCCCTGTACGCCTAATTCGGAACTCGCAGTAATATCATTTGTTTGCTTTGATGGTTTTAGACGCGCTTCAATACCGAAAATATTCTGAGTGAAGATGTTAATATTACCACCTGCGCCAGAGAAGGCGTTAGCTGTGATATCGCTGTTTTCATTAGGTACAGCAACGATAAATGTTGATTTGATATTAATGTTACCTCCATCGCCACCTTGTTCAGCTGTACCTGCATTGGTAGAAATTTGAGCGCCACGACGGAGTAAGAGTAAATCGCTGTTGACGTTGATGTTACCACCGTTACCAGATGTGGAATCAGCATTGAGTTTGCCTTGATTATCTAAGGTAATTTTGGGTGAGTTGACTTCGATATCACCTGTAATTCCTGAACCAGAAGCACTAACGAAGAGGCCACTATTAGCACCAATATTTCCTATGCTGTTAGGAAAGTTATTAACTCGGTAACTATAATTAAAGTCGATACCACTAATTATTACCTTATTGTTAGCGTTGACTGTAATTTTACCTGCATTTCCATTACTTGCGGTGGTGGTGGTAAGTTGTCCACCATTGAGAGCTTCAAACACATTTGCATTTACTTGAATATCGCCACCCTTTTGATTATTTCTGGTGCGTGCATCGAGTAAAGCACCTTCCGAAATGCGAAATATATTGGTATTGACAGTAATATCACCACCTTTTCCTGTAGAACTATCATTTGTAAATGTATATAATGCACTAGGAAATCCGCTGATTGGATCAGTTCCAGAAACATCAACAGTATCAGAAGCTTTGATTTGAATATTTCCTGCATCTCCCTGTCCATCAGTGTTGTTAATTAGTTGAGCACCATTTGTAACAGAAACTAATTTACTATTAATGCGTATTTCCCCACCTTTTCCTGTACTACTTCGTTGTACACTGGTAAAGGCTGCACTTATGCTATCAAAGGAGACAGCATCACGCGCATCAACGATCACATTGCCTGCATTACCTGGTCCACTGGTGGACGCTATTAGTTGAGCGCCATTCGTAATAGAAAGCGACTCAGTAGAGATACGGATATCTCCGCCTTTTCCTTGACCTCTCAATCCAACAGAGCTCGAAGCACTACTAGGAAATATACTTCTGACAAAGAGCTTCTCGCTGCTCATACCGTCAAAGGACACGCGATCGCTGGCATTGATGATAATATTGCCTGCATTTCCGTCTCCAAAAGTCCTCGTATCTAGTACAGCACCATTAGTGACTGAGAGTGAGCTTGTGGTGATGCGGATATCGCCTCCATTTCCTATATCTTGACTTGCTGTAATGCTAGAGGCTTCACTAGGAAAGCTATAGAAGCGGCTTGTCCCATCGAAGATAACACGATTGGGAGCATTGATAATTATGTTACCTGCATTTCCCTTTTCAAAGGTACTGGCGCTGAGTCTAGCACCATTAGTGACTGAAAGCTCCCCTGTGGTGATGCGAATATCGCCTCCGTTTCCTTTGACAACTCCAAAAGGGGTAGATCCCACAATACTGTAGGCACCCGAGACAACATCTTCACCACTGCTTCCATCAAAGGAGACGCGGTCACGCGCATTGATAATAATATTGCCTGCATCTCCCTGTCCAATAGTACTAGCAGAGAGGACAGCACCATTAGTAACCAAAAGTTCCCCCGTGGTAATGCGGACATCACCGCCCTTTCCTATGCCACGTTGTTCTACATTGATGTCAGCATCATACCCATCAAAGGAAACACGTTCACGCGCATTGATAATTAAACTACCAGCATCACCCTGTCCATCAGAGTAAGTATAAAGTCCGCTACCGGAATTGACGAACAGCAACCCTGCAAAAATATTTATATTGCCACCATTACCGATACCATCCACTTGGTTTTTAACAGAGCTAAAAAGTTCAAGTTTTATTTCCCCCGTCGCATTCAGCGTAATATCTCCGGCCCTACCATTATTTCTTCTTATCCCTGATTTTATCCCAGCAACCAAGCGACTTCCTCGCAAAATAATATTTCGCGCGTTAACGGCAATATTACCATCACCCCTGGAGGTAACTTCGACTTTAGCACCAGAAGCAAGAGAGACATCTGCTCGTGGCACACTATCAGGAAAACTTAAACTGAAAATATTTCCATCTACATTTAATCCAACCGTTCCTGGTGCTGCCAAACCTCCTAACTCAACTTTTCCACCCAGAGCATTTAATTGCCCACCATCTATGCTGACATTACCACCAACAAGCAGCAGACTCTTACCATCTGCTACTCGCAAACCAAAAGCATCAAAGCCCATTGCATCTACCCCTGCTGGTGCAATGGAATTATTTTGAATCGCTGCATTTTGATTAATCTGATTAAACAGTAACGCCGAAGGATTCACCGTTAGCAAAGTTGCTGCTTGGGGATTTGTGGCACTAAAAATACCCTGATTTCCAAATTGCACAGCGTTCGCAGTTGTCCCCACAAACGAACCCCGAATATCTAACCGCGCATTCTGCCCAAACAAAATACCATTAGGATTAATTAAAAATAAATTTGCATTTCCATTCACCCCCAAAGTCCCCAAAATATTCGACCCATTCCCACCTGTCACCCGCGTCAAAATATTTTGTACACCAGAGGGATTACCAAAATACACACTTTGTCCATCATTAATATTAAACTCAATAAAACTATGAAAAAGATTGCTACCTCGTTGAGCGCCACCATTGATTAAATCTGCATTTGCACCATTTGGTGTAATGGTAGAAGCTTCTGCACCAAGGGTATTATCAGGAGTAATCTCCGCCTTGGCTGGTGTACTGGCAAGTAGAAAAAGGGAAGGTATAAAAAATTTTTGAAATAAACTTTGTATCTTAGGCATCATGATTACCTTAAGAGATGGTAGATACGCCATCTATGAATTACATATATCACTATTTAAGGTAATTAGCCCTCTTCCATCACTCTCGCTAACTAAAAATCGAAGCTAACTTTTAAACGTGATATGGGAAGCGGATTTAAGCCTTTATTTTCTAACACAATGCTATGAATCCTGATTTTTTGGTCAAAAGCCTTGTGCCGTAAGAAGTTTGGTTTTATTCTCTGGTGAAAGTGATTAAAGAGCGTTAGAGATTGATTTGTCACTTGTTCAAAAAACCAGCATACTTGGGGGATTCTCCCTCAAACCCCAGTTTGGGGCAGGGCTGATTCATTCGACAAGGTATGTATTTTGTCAATACCATTGGCGATAAATATTCGGGCAAAAGTCATGAAGTGCCATGCCCCTACAAGCGACGATATAATTTTGTATTGCATCCAACTGAAAACGGCTATATAAGAATCCGTTTTGATTTATGACTTAATATACAGCGTATTTCATCTCTTGTGACGTACAACCGTAGCGGGCAAGATGCCCGCACCACAAGAGTTATATTATTAATTTTTATACCTCATGTACCTGCAATCTGCTGTATCAAGAGCTAATTTCGGCTTTAACCGGAAGTTTGATCGTAAACTCTGTACCTTCTCCGAGAACAGAATCTAAATCGATCGCGCCTTTGTGTCGTTCTATCACAATTTGACGAGCGATCGCTAATCCTAAACCTGTGCCTTTACCAACGGGTTTGGTAGTAAATAAGTGATCAAATACCTTTGCCTTAACTTCTTTTGTCATTCCTGTACCGTTGTCTTTGATCCGAATCACAACATGGGGAGTGGCGAAAGTTTCGCTATCTAAAATTAATTCAGTTTGAATGGTGATTTGATGAGAATGAGGGCGAAACACACCCTGAGAGCGTTGCTGATTAAATTCTTCCAAACTATCAATGGCATTTGCCAAGATATTCATAAAAACTTGGTTGAGTTGTCCGGGAAAACATTCTACTGCAGGTAAATTGCCGTAGTTTGAGATTACCTCAATCGCCGGACGGCTTTCGTTAGCTTTGAGGCGATGTTTGAGAATTAAAATTGTACTGTTGATACCTTCGTGAAGATTAAAAGGAATTTTGTGATCTTTATCGGCTCGTGAAAAGGTTCGCAGACTGGTACTAATATTGCGGATGCGATCAACACCAAGTTTCATTGAGTCAATTAGCTTGGGTAAGTCTTCACGGAGATATTCTAAATCAATCGCTTCGATTTCATCTGTAATTACTTCACCAGGATTAGGAAATTGTTGCTGATACAAATCGAGTAGTGCCAAGAGATCGTGAATGTAATCTTGGGCAGGTTGCAAGTTACCAACGATAAATCCCACAGGATTATTGATTTCATGAGCAACGCCTGCTACGAGATTACCCAAGGCAGACATTTTTTCACTTTGTACCATTTGTAATTGGGTTTGTTGCAAGTCTTGCATGGCTGTTTCTAATTCTTGGGCTTTTTGCTGCGCCTGGGCTTCGGCTTGTTTGCGCTCGCTAATATTAATTGCTGTGCCAATTAATTGATGGATTCTACCAGTGCGATCGCGCATCGGATTAAAAGTTGTCAGCCACCAAGTTTGTTCGTCGTCAAAGGTAAGGGACTGCTCAACAGCAATGCTGGTTCCGGCGGTAATGCAACTCAGATATTGCTGCCTAACTACAGCGCCTTCTACCTCACCATGTATTTGTTCTGGGATTTTGCCGATCACTTCGGAGGCTGCGATGCCTGTAATCTTAGCTGCGGCTGGGTTCCAGCCTGCATAAAGAAATTCCTGGTCTTGTGTGACATTTATGACAAAGATGGGATGATCGACACCATCGTAGATGCTGCGGAGAAATTGTTCTTGAGCGCGGATTTTTTCTTCAGCTAAATGGCGATCGCTCACATCGATAACGATACCATCCCACATTATTGATCCGTCGGCTTGCTGCTGCGGTTGAGCCGCAGATTGAATCCATTTCACGGTTCCTGAAGGTGTGATAATTCGCCATTCGTGTTTAAATGGCGTTAAATTTTGAGCAGAGTAGCTAATTAGCACCCCAACTTCTGTGAGATCGTCGGGATGATTCATCGTATAAAGGTTATGTATCCCTGCCATCACTGCCTCTGGTGTCACCTCATACATCTCGTAGCAACCGGAACTGACATAGGGTGTGGATGTCGAACCATCGGGGGCTAAACAAAACTGGTAAATCATGCCCGGAATGTTGTCTGCAAGGTTCTGGAAGCGGGTATCACTCGCCCGCAGTTCGTCTAGGGATACCTCTAACTGCTGACTGTAAATTTGAGCTTGTTGATAAAGGCGGGCATTTTCTAAAGAAATGGCAGCTTGAGTACAAAGCAAATTTAGTAGTTCAACGCGATCGCTTGTAAATGCTCCTGTCGCTGCTTTATTTTCCAGATACAAAATCCCTAAAAGTTTACCCTGATACATAATTGGCGTACATAATATGCTCTTGGGCTGCTGATGGAGAATGTACGGATCGGCCATCAATAAAGGATGGGTAGTAGCATCGATTAATACTGCGGGTTCCAATGTTCTTTTGACAGTGTTGATCAAGCACATTGGCAATTCCTGAGTATTTTCTACGGTAACCGATTGCACTACTGCTGATTGTTGTCCGAGTGCGATCGTTGCCTCAACAGTCAGCCTACTCTCTTTATGCAGCAATAAAATACATTTATCTCCGCCTGCATTTTCTAACACCACCTGAAGCAAAGTAGAGAGTAATTTTTCCAGATTAATTTCGCTAGCGAGCATCTGAAAAGAACTTAAAACAGTCGCTAAATCTAAAACAGCAGATATCCCATTGCTACTATATTTTGTGGTTTGCTTGGTGCTTTCATTATATGTAGTGAAAATTTCTGCCACTGGGATAGTCACATCAGATGAAAAGCTGATGCTATCTTGTTGCAAAATCGGAATCAGAAACTGCGGGTAATTTTGCTCTAGTTGTTTAACTTTGGCAGTTGCGCCCCAACGAGCATAACCATAGTAAGCACTTAGGAGATATTCTTGAACAATGCTATTTTTGCCCCATGCTAAATAGAATTTAGCAGCGAGTTCGTTGGCGAAGGCTTCTTCGTGAGGATAATTGTTAGTTCTGGCTGTGGTAATTGCCAAGTCATACAAGTCAAGTGCTGCGGCTTTGTTATTTAAAACGCGATGGCGTTCTGCTTCCACTAAATAAAATCTGTGCAGATGATTGGCTGGCGCAGAATTAGCCCACTTTTGCATTTTTTCTTGGTTGCTGCTGACTCGCCCTGCGATGCGTTGTTGTTCGGCTGGTGAAACCTGAGGATAAATTGCCAGATGTGCCAGAGAATCGTAGGTATAGAAGCTGGGAATGAGAAACAATCCGGTAGCAGCATCCAAGTAATTTTCTGTAGCGATCGCGGCGGTGACTGCTGACTGAAATTCCCCAAACAAATAATAAAGGAAAAGTTTTTGGTAATGGACATAGCACAGTGCTGTTTGATCTCCACTTTGTTCGATAATCGGCAGCATTTGCACTTCATTAAAAGCATTTCCGCCAAACAGCCAAGCTTCTGGAACATCCCCCAATAAATTTAAAACTGCTTGCTGAAAAATGGCTATCTGATTCACAAATACTGTTTGCTTGAGTTGAGTTAACTGAGTACAAAAAGCAGTAGCATCTCGGTTGATATCGTTCAATTCTTCCCCAGAAACCCAAGAATGCATAATGTAAATGATCGCGCAAATACTAGCCCATGCTAAATCGCCTGTTTCCAACCCACTTTGGTAGCCTTCTTTTAGCAATGGTAAGGTGTTTGTCACAGGTTCTTGCCAATGCAAAGTACCGAGGCAAACTTCGCCATAGGTTCTTGCTTTCTGTTCTTGAAGATGGAACTGTTCGAGTAACTTCAGCGCCAGTTGCCCAAATTGATAGCCAGAGTCAATATCTCCTTGTACTCCACATAACAACTGTCCATAACAGCCATAGCTATAGGTAGAAGATGGCGTATTGCCATATGCAATTGATAAGTTAACTTGCTCTAAGATAATTAAAGGAAATAGTGTTGGCACTGCAATATAAACAGAAGCAGAAACAGCCGGCAAAATCCTCATCGCGGCTAATTTTTCTGGATCTGTCATGTGGGGCAGATTTACTAAATCTAGTGGTTGTTTGCCTGCTAAAATCGCTGTAGTTTTTTCTAGTGCTTGTGCAAGATCTAATTCACTGGGTTGTTCCGGGAAATTTATTCCCAAAGGTTTAAGAATTTTTAGGGCAATTTTTACTGCTGCTAAGGGTTGATTCTGTGCTTGAAGCGCTTGAATTTGAATTTCATAGACTTTTATCGTATCTAATAAAGTTCTGGCGTTTTCTAAAATTACAGATGCCAAGTTTGCCATCTGCTCTAAGTTACTACTAAGATAAGCAGCTTCAGTGGCAGATGTGTAAAGTGATAGAGTTAACTCATATTGCGTTTGCCATCTATCTTCTAGTAGTAAATTAATGCCTGTGGTGAAATATTCAAAAGCTGCTGTATAGGCAGTCGCAGTTCTAGCTTTTTGTCCGGCTTTCAGATTCAGGTGAGCAAGTTGAGTTTGCTGGATGTCTTCCCCAATCCAATTTTTACCAATATTAAATTGGTTGACAATCTCAAACAATTTTTCCTCTTGTTCAGCAACTGTGGTTTTATTCAGCAGTAGTTTCCCAATTTTTAGGTGAGTAGCTTGTTTTTGTGGTTCTGGGATCAGAGAATAAGCTGCCTGCTGGACGCGATCGTGCAAAAATTTGTAATGGGCTAATTGATTACCAATGATTGGTAATTGACATGATTCGCTGTTATCATCACAATCTTGAAAAAATTTATAAACTTCATTTGTTGGTAAAATTAACCCTTCTTGCAGTGCTTTCCATAAGTCGGTGGCTGTCTCTGACTGACATTTTTCGTAAACAATTGCCAGGGTTGATATGTCAAAAGAGTTACCAATGCAAGCAGCTAGTTTCAAAACACTTTGAGTAGCGGCGGGTAATTTCTGAATCTGATGCGCCATGAACTCGACAACATCATCAGTCAGAGCTAGTTCTTGAATTGCAGCAATATTGCCTTCCCAATAACCAGTTTTAAGATTAAAGATAATCAATTTGTCTGCATACAATGCCTTGATAAATTGTCTGGCAAAAAAAGGATTACCTTTAGTTTTTTGATAAACCAATTCTGCTAAAGGTGCTGCGATTTCGGCTGGACAACTCAGGGTATCAGCAATCAAATGATTTAGGTCGTATAGATTCAAGGAAGCCAGGGTGATGGTGTTCACAATTGCCTGGGATTTGCCAATTTCATCTAATGTCAAAATCAGTGGATGACTAATTGAAACTTCGTTATTACGGTAAGCACCAATGAGCAAGAGATAGCCTGTTTCTGCTTCACTCATCAACAATTGGATTAGTCTCAGTGATGCTGAGTCTACCCATTGCAAATCATCTAAGAAAATCACTAGGGGATGGCTTGGGGTGGTAAAAACTCGAATAAATTTCTGGAACAGCAAATTGAAGCGAATTTGCGCTGCATTCCCAGAAAGTTCAACAGATGCAGGTTGTTTACCGATAATTCCTTCTAGTTCCGGAATTACCTCAATGATTACCTGCCCGTTATCACCTAAGGCAGAGAGTATTTTCCTCTGCCATTGTTCTAGTTGGCTGTCTGTTTCTGTCAGCAATTGTGCCATTAAATCGCGTAATGCTTGCACAAACGCCGAAAAAGGAATATTACGCTGAAACTGGTCAAATTTACCTTTAATGAAGTAACCCCGTTGCCGTACAATTGGCTTGTGGACTTCATTGACGATCGCAGTTTTGCCGATGCCAGAAAAGCCAGCAACTAACATCAGTTCGCTGCTAGCATGGGTTTTGCTGGCTACCCGCTCAAATGCATCTAGCAACACCTGGACTTCTGCTTGCCGACCATAGAGTTTTTCAGGAATCAGAAAGCGATCGCATACATCCCGACTCGCAATTGAAAAGTCTACAATTTTGCCTGTTGTTTGTAGTTGTTCTAAGCAATTTTCTAAATCAAATTTCAATCCTAAAGCACTCTGATAACGGTCTTCCGGATTCTTCGCCATCAGCTTGATCAAAATATCGTAAAGTATTGGCGGTATTTCTTCACTTTTGACTTCCCACTTGGTGGGTTGTTTAGCGATGTGACAGTGAATTAACTCCATTGGGTCATCAGACTGAAACGGCAGCTGACCTGTAAGCAGTTCAAAAAAAGTAATCCCTAATGAATAGAAATCACTGCGATAGTCAATACCGCGGTTCATCCGTCCAGTTTGTTCCGGAGAAATATAATTGAGGGTTCCTTCCAGAACATTGGGACTTTTAATTTCCTGGGTTTCTCTGGGTAGCAAGGAAGCAATACTAAAATCAATGAGTTTAACTTCTTTGGTTTGGGGGTTAATCAGAATATTGTCAGGTTTGAGATCTTTGTGAATTACGCGATGCTGATGCAGATTGTGCAAAATCTCGACTATTTGCAGTGCGATCGCCAAAAATTCACTTTGTTCTAATGGCTGTTTTTTGGTATAGTCATGCAGCGTAATTCCCCCAAAATCTTCCATTACCAACACATAGCTATTACGATATGGTTTGAGGCTGTAGTGTTTTACCACACCAGGGAAGTCAAGATTTTTGGCGAACTGACAAGTCAGCGCTCGCGCTATCGTATACTGATTGCGGAACTGCAAAAGTTCATGAAAGCTGGGGTAATCAGATTTCAGGTATTTGATGATTACAGGCTGTTGGTCTGTAACTCGAATTCCTCGATAGACAATAGTCCTGGAACTAACGTGCAGTTGTTCTACAAGTCGATATCCTAAAATTCTGCATTCTAGATCCAGCCCTGCAATCATCTGTATTCACCTCATCTGCAAAGTTGTGATTTTTTAATAGCTTTGATGATCTCAGTATGCCCTTGAGCTAGTTTTTTCTAACTAACATCAACTACGCACACTCATAATGCATGAAAATGACAATATAGGGTAGGGGCTATTACCACTAAAAAAAACTAAAAAGCATTGTATTTCGTGCTTTTAGGCTGTTTTAAATTGTAGTTTTATGTCTAACCCTTATGTAGTTGTATGTATAACAACACACAAAACTGTATCTAAGTGGGCACTAATACTTCTCGGTTAGCAGAAAAATTTATTTGTTGAGGCAAGCTCTTGGATCTCTTAGAGTGGGAGCATCCCAATTTTGCTACTTTAACTCTCTTCCCTCACCCCCCAGCCCCTCTCCCAAACCCTACGGTGTATACACAAATCGGATTTTCTTTCTAGATCTGGGTTTTACCCCCCTTAATCCCCCCTTGGTAAGGCTACGTGTATACACAAATCATCCGATCCCCCTAAATCCCCCTTTTTAAGGGGGACTTTAAGAATTTTCCCCCCTTTTCAAGGGGGGCTAGGGGGGATCAAAACGCTGTTAGGCAACTTTATAAGACTTGTGTATACACCGTAGCTCCCAAACCTGGGAGAGGGGAGAAATGACTTTAATTCCCCTTCTCCCATTGGGAGAAGGGGTTAGGGGATGAGGGCTATCAAGGTTTTTGCATCGGAAGGGATGCTCCCCTTAGAGTGGGAGGTGCTGGGGAACAAAGAGTTAGAGTAAATAGGTTTTCTCTGCGCCAACTTCCCTAGCCTCCCCAGCTTATCCGAGAAGTATTGGGGTAGGCACTGCCAGATTTTTGGCTCAAACCCCAATGATGGCAAGCGCCCACCCTACAGTTTGCTGAATACTGTAATTGGTTTTCTAGTAGAGTACGGCGTAAACAACGTGAGTTCGACGAAGCTAAAAAGCCACCGCAGGCAAAGCAATTAATATCCAAAGAAGGTTTTTTCTTAACGCGAGGGCGCTTCCTTTTCGTGTCACATGGCGAACGGAGTGCCTTGGGAATTGGTACAACGCACCGACTCCTTTTGTTCAAAGTCAGAAAAAATCAGAAAAAATCAGGTAAATGCTAATAAAGGGAGTGAAAAAACTAAATAGGCTTAAAATCAGCTTTATAAAATAAATCCCATATTTAATACTGGGGTTATCTATTTCTTGCAGCCTGTGGGAGCCATACATTTGACTTTTGAACAAGCAATGCTGGTTTTAGATCTAGTGTTACAGCACAAGCATTTAAGTGATATTCAAGAGTTAGTGCTCCGTCAGTCTTGGGAAGGTTATACTTATGCAGAGATGGCTCAAAGCTCAGGTTATGACGATGATTACATCCGAGATGTGGGCTTTAGGTTATGGCAGACTCTCTCAAAGGCATTAGGGGAAAGTGTCAATAAAAGTAATATCAAATCTGTCTTGAGACGGTATTATGCTAGGCTTCCGCAAGGAGAACTAGAAATATCTGCCTCAGTCATGGAACAAACACCTAAACGTGGCCCACAACAAGATTGGGGAGAAGCAGTTGATGTTTCTATCTTCTATGGACGCATAGCAGAACAAGCAACGCTACAACAATGGATTGTGCAGGAAAAATGCCGTTTAGTAGCATTGCTTGGTATGGGAGGGATGGGTAAAACAGCCTTGTCTGTGAAATTAGCAGAACAGGTACAAAGTAATTTTGATTACGTTATTTGGCGTAGTTTGCGGAATGCACCACCAATAATTGCTTTGCTCAAAAATATAATTTTATTTCTTTCTCAACAGCAAGAAGTAAATATTCCCGAAACTGTAGATGGTCATATTGCTTGCTTGATGAAGTATCTCCGCTGCCAACGTTGTCTTGTAGTCTTAGATAATGCCGAATCAATTTTAGAAAGTGCTAAAACATCCGGTAGCTATCGTTCGGGATATGAAAGATATGGGCAACTTTTAAGAAGGGTGGGAGATGAACGCCATCAAAGTTGTCTAATATTTACAAGTCGAGAGAAACCTATTGGTTTCACAGCTAGAGAAGGAGCAAATTTACCAGTGAGATCGCTGCAATTAACTGGTTTGCCACAAGCAGAAGCACAGCAAATTCTCATCACAAAAGGACTAGTCAATGCAGCCGATGAATGTGATAACTTAATTCAGCGCTATACAGGTAATCCCCTAGCTTTGAAAATTGTTGGCACAACAATTCAGCACTTATTTGATGGCAATATTTTACAATTTCTCCAGCAGGCTCCTGTTGTTTTTGGCGATATTAGGGAGATATTAGAGCAACAGTTTAATCGCTTGTCTCCTAACGAAAAGCAAGTTATGTACTGGCTAGCAGTTAAACGAGAATGGGTAGCACTCACTGAATTACAAGAGGATATAGTCCCGAAAATCTCCAAGCGAGAATTGCTAGAAGTATTGTTATCTTTACAAGGGCGATCGCTCATTGAACAGCAATCAGGTAGCTATACCCAACAACCGGTGGTGATGGAATATGTAACAGATAACCTGATTAAGCAGGTTTGTAGTGAAATCAATTCCGGAAAAATCGAATTATTCAATACCTACACCTTGATGGAAGCTACTGCTAAAGATTATGTCAGAGAAAGTCAGAGGCGGGTAATTTTAGAACCGATATTGACTCGGTTAAAAACTCGTTTTAAAACTCCTACTGCAATTGAGAGCCGACTAAGGGAAATTATTGCCATCATAAAAGAAAAATTATACACAACAGATGGATATGCTGGTGGTAATATTATTAACCTACTGCGGCAGCTAAATGTTGATTTTACAGAATCCGATTTTTCTGGTTTAACTATTTGGCAGGCTTACTTGCAAGGTATGAATTTGCATCAAGTAAACTTGAGCAATACTAATTTGAGAAAGTCAACTTTTAGTGATGCTCTCGTCAACATTTTAGCAGTAGAATTTAGCCCTGATGGGACGCTGCTGGTTACAGGTGATGCTAATGGTGGCGTGCGCTTGTGGAATATCGAAGATGGTGAACAACTGCGGAGTTTTGAAGGTCATACTGGCTGGGTTTGGCTAGTTAACTTCAGCATAGATGGCACAACTCTAGTAAGTTGCTGCGGGAATGGGATCATTAACCGTTGGGATCTCAACACAGGGCAATGCCTACATACTTTACAAGAAGAGACAGTCCGCAGTTGGTTATCAAGCTTCAGCCCGGATGGGTCAATTCTAGCTAGTTGTAGCAGAGACAACACAATCAAACTCTGGGATATCCACAGTGGGCAATGTTTAAAAGCACTACAAGGGCACACAAATACCATCGGCCCAATTGACTTTAGCCCAGATGGAAAACTTCTAGCGAGTGGAAGTGAAGACAAAACTGTGAAAATATGGGATGTGAGAACAGGTGAATGTTTGTATACTTTAGACGAACACACTCAAGCCGTTTGCTCAGTTAGCTTCAGTCCCAATGGGGATATTCTGGCCAGTGGTAGTGAGGACAAAACTGTGAAGCTTTGGGATGTCCGCACAGGTCGATGCTGGAAAACATTGCAGGGACAGGTAATAGAATTAGTTTGGTCACTTGCCTTTAGTCCTGATGCTCAAATTTTGGCGATCGCAGGTGAAGCTTCGGCAATTAGTATATGGGATATTAAAACAGGACAGTGCATTAAAACTCTCTCAGGTCATACTACTCGTGTATGGTCAGTGGCCTTTAGTCCAGATGGGCAAACAGGGGAATGTCTGAAGACACCGCAAGGACATAGTAATTGGATTTGGGCGATCGCCTTTCATCCTCACAGAGCAATTTTAGCCAGTGGCTCTCAAGATGAGACAATTCGGCTGTGGGATATTGCTACGGGGGAATGTTTGCAAATTTTGCGATCGCCTCGTCCTTATGAAGGAATGAACATTCAAGGCGTGACAGGTTTAAGTGCTACCCAAAAAGCGACTTTGAAAATTCTCGGTGCAGTTGAATGAAAACCGCTTTTAGGAATCTGGACAGATCTACCAATTAATAGACCAATCTAGACAACTACGTTTGTAATTTTAGTCCAAAGTCCTATCTATAAATTTTTATAGGGGAAAGGTTAAAGGTTTTTTCTAATTTCCCTTAGCCTTTACCCAACTTAATATAGTTTTAATTTCAAAATGTTTCTCACAATTTTTAGGCAATCACCGAAACATAACTACTCAATTTAAGATTTATTTTATAAATATAGAACTCCTGTCAATACTTGTCGATTAAGGGGAAGGTGGGGCCCCCTCTGGGGATAAGGGGCGAAGGGGCAAGAGGGAAAGGGAAAAAAACCTTTAAACCTTAACCTTTCGCCTTTTCCCCAAACTAAAGTCCGAGTTAAAAATCCTTAACCGAGCAGTATTGGAACTTCTGTTTGATTTTTAAAATATAGACAGACGCGATTAATCGCGTCTGTACTCAAAAGTCAAAAAGTTTGTATACCAAAGCTTTCGTCTGGTTGAAATGGTTGCTTCTTGCCTCCGGTGAGAATTACGAATTATAAATTAGTAATTAATTCTTAAACATATCTACATTAAGAAAAGTCAAAGTATCAAGAATATTTACAAATGCTCATAACAACTCTTGCAAGTTAACTTTATTTGTCACATCCTACTTACCATGCAATACCTCATTACTATTTATCTAGAACCCCCGAATAATTCTATGGATTATGTCAAACAGCTTTCTGGAATTCGAGATTTAGAAATTGATGATAATTATGGTCTTGTTCCGATCAGTCCGAAGCGTAATCTCTATGTAATTCGTGTTCAGGGAGACATAGATTCCAACCACCTCATGTCCATTCAACCCGCAATTAAGGGAGTTCACGGTGACATGAAAGTGGAACCATTTACATCCTAAAAAACACTGGTTTTATTCATAACTAATGTTTGAAGGGTGTAGGGCAAATGATATTTAAGTCGTGCATAAAGAAGTGCGATGTCTGACGACAAGCCTTACGGCTACGCATTTTTGGATGTATGACTTCAATACCTGACGTGGCTGCCGGTTCAGCAATAGGTTCAAATTTTAGGAGTAAACTGACAATGCGTGTATTAATTCAAATGCGTTATGCACCTACTGCGATCGCAAACGCTAGAAGTTTAGCTGCAACGGCTACATCCCTGGCACTTCCTGGGGTTGACATCGATGAAAGCTATGCACCTGTTCTAATTCCTGACAAACAGCCACGGACAGTTATTGGTGAGCGAGAAGTAGGGCGATTGTTCACCTTTAATGTGCGTCCAGAGGTTTCTAGCTACCTGGTTAGAGGTGAAGTTGCAGACGAGAGTGCTTTAGCTGATTTAACTGCGGCTGTCGAGTCAGATCCGAATGTTCTTGGTGTTTATTCAGACCCAAAGATTAGTACTTTTGCTGTCTGTCCTCCCAATGCAGTTGGCACTCATAACGATGTTGAAAATGTACTTAATGTGGCACAACTGCGAGCCAATGGTATGGATGGCTCCAACGTTTTAGTTGCCATCGTTGACACTGGAGTTAACGTAGTGCATCTGACAAGAAAGGGCAAAAATCCTAATTTGGATACTAGTAAAAGCTGGGCACCAGTATCAGGTATAACTCCGGGAAAAGGTGATATCGATCATGGCACAATGTGTGCTTTTGATGTTGCTATTGCCGCTCCCAATTACACCCTACTAGATTATGCTCTCCTACAGTCGCGGGCTACAGGCGGTTCGGTAATGGAAGGTTTTTTGAGCGATGCAGTTAAGGCTTTCAGTAATTTACTGCAAATGCTCTCACAAGCTCCCGACCCCAAACCCGCACTGGTGGTAAACAACAGTTGGGGAATGTACAATCCATCCTGGGACTTTCCTGTAGGTCATCCTGGTAACTACAGTGACAATCCTAATCATCCCTTTAACATCATTGTGGAAAGTTTAGAGGATGCTGGTGCTGATATTCTCTTTGCGGCTGGGAATTGCGGTGCAGACTGTCCTTCGTCGCAGTGTTTAGGAGTTACCAACAGAGCGATTTATGGAGCAAATTCTCACCCCAGTGTTTTGAGTGTCGCTGGCGTGACATACAAAAAAGAGCGTGTAGGTTACTCTAGCCAAGGGCCAGGAAGGCTTTCTACTGAGAAACCAGATATTTCTGCCTATACCCACTTCGTCGGTTCCGGTGTTTACTCAGAAGATAATGGCACTTCTGCGGCTTGTCCTGTGGCGGCTGGTGTAATTGCCGCAATTCGCACAGTCTATTCTCCAGCCGAACTTCCTCCAGCACAGCTACGTCAACTTGTGCGCCGCACTGCTGAAGATTTGGGAGGAATTGGCTTTGATTATAGTCATGGTTTTGGTGTAATTAATGTTCCCGGTATCCTCAACGCTTTGGAAACACCAGAACCCCCACAAGTACCCGAACTACCAATAGGCGAAATCGTTTCTGGACATTTGAATGAGAATGGTGATACTAAAACATATCGGGTACAGGTAGAAAATCAATTGCTGCTTGAACTCGATGGGCCTACCGAGGTAGATTTTGACCTCTATGCCAGGAATGGAAAACAGCCAACTATCAACGAATATGATTACCGGGGATATACCAATTCACCTGATGAGCGAATTAGTATACAAGCAGGACTACCAGGCGAATATTTTGTGATGGTTCGTGCTTACCGAGGATCTGGCGATTTTCAGATTAAGGCTAGTGTTGAGTAGTCTTAGTGCTAAACATGAATATTTAGCCGCCGATAAACGCGGATGAAAACTGAGGTTTGATAATTCCGCGATTAAACCGAACTATGTAAATTTTTGTAGGGGAAAGGAGGAAAGGTTCACGAGTAAAGGCTTTTCCTTTTCTCCTTTCCCCTTTTCCCTTTTACCGTGACAATTTTAGATTTTAGATTATCTTTTCAATTTGTTCTATAGATTTGTCGTATTTCTTCCCAAGTATCAACAGTTTTGATTGCGTCTCTAATTGCTTTCAGGAGTTCTACATTTTTAATTTCCTGAATCTCTGGTAGAAGTTGTAATCCTTCAGTACCGAATTTTAGCTCTAAACCTAAGGCAATGCCCGATAGGATTTCTTGCTGTATGCCTTTTTGCTCACCAGCGCGAAAAATTTCTTGATACCAAGGAGATTGTTCTAATACTGCCATATCCCACCTCATGATTTCCTGCACTAGCCGACTGTCTAATACGAAGTTAGCAAAAAATGCCAACAAAGGTTCTAATTCATCTAATTGCTCTTGTCTTCGTAACACCTGTAAAGCTTCTCGGACTATTGATTCCTCTCCACCTCCTTTTAGCACGGGGACAAAAGGAATTAGAGAGGTAATTGATTGTTCAAAAACTAATTTGGCTTCTACCTCCCACAAATTAATTACATGATAGTCTTGGCGGGTATATAAGCCTCGAAACAGAGATTGATAGCTAGTTGCTATTTCTACATCTGGGCTTGGTTGTAAGATATTTATCAGAACTGGATAAACAGGTAGTTCATATTTTTCTGTAGCTAGGGCAGCATAAGCTAGCATCCGTCGGGGCAGACGAGAAGTGTAGCGCAACTGGAATTCATTGAGGACAAGAAATTCGCCATCTTGGGGACTATAAGCACGGATGAGAACATCACTCTGGCGACTCACCCACTGAAATTCAGAGGTGATAATGTCTGCTGCTTCTGCGTTAGGAATTTGTGTTACCCATTTTATCCAGAGGTTAGGAGCTAAACTAATTAAGCGCTTGCTGCCAATGTCTGCGGCTTTAGGCATAAAATTAGGATTTTTTCTAATTTTACAGAAAAAGCAATGACATTTTATAAGCTATTAACCCAACATAATTATGAAAATAAGCTAAGTGTAGTACAGGAAGAATAAAAGCAAAAATTACGAATTACTTAGCTTGTTTGTCGCCTTCAGTCAGTATTCCGAATTACGAATTACGAATTAATTATTAAGAGCGTTTTACGGGATTCATCCAGACTTCCAAACGACTAAATGCTTGGGAAGAAAGTAGCGTTAAGCATAAGTAAACTACAGCGACGGCTGCGTAAATTTCAAAGGCGCGATAGTTATCTGCAACAATCAATTGTCCTTTGCGGAATAATTCTTCAAACCCAATTACTGTAACTAAGCTTGTATCTTTCAATAAACTGATAAATTCATTACCTAAGGGTGGAATCATCCGCCGGAAAGCTTGGGGAAAAATTACGTAGCGCATGGTTTGTACAGCACTTAATCCGAGTGACTGTGACGCTTCTGCTTGTCCTGGTTCAATTGATTGAATCCCTGCACGGACGATTTCGGCAATATAGGCGGCGCTGTTCAAACTTAAGGCTATTACTCCAGCAACTAGGCGATCAAAGGAGAAAGTAAAACCCAGTTCTTGGGCAAGCGCAGGTAAGCCAAAGTAAATCATAAAAATTTGCACTAGTAAAGGCGTTCCTCGGAAGAAATCTACATAAGCCCTGGCTAGCCAACGTATAGATTTAATCCGGGAAAGCCTGATAATACCAATGAGGGAACCACCTACTAAACCCAGCACTACAGAAAATACTGTTAGTTGCAATGTCACCAATGCGCCTTGTAAAAGTGTGGGGAACGACCGCCAAATTACGCCCAATGAGGTAAATAAGCCGGTTCCGCTACTAGTTTGGTTTTCAAAGGGTGTTGTGGCTGGTAAAGTTGGGGGGTCAGCTTTAAACCATTTTTGGTAAATTTGGCTATAAGTGCCATTTTTCAGGATTTTATCAATACCTGTGTTAATTAGTGCGAGATTAGGCGAGTTTTTTGGTGTCGCAATGCCGTAGTATTCCTCTGTTAGCAATTGCTCTACTACTTTCAATCCCTTGAGATTGCCTGTCTTAATAGCGTATAAAGTAACTGGTGCATCGTTAATTACCGCATCCACGTTACCATTAGCTAATTCTTGCAGGGCTAGAGGTGCAGAATCAAAACTCCGAATTTTTGCTCCTGGAATACCTTGTGCTTTTTTAGCTCCAGTTGTGCCAATTTGTACTGCAATATTTTTATTTTTGAGACTGTCAAAGTTAGTAATATCTTGATTGTCGGTACGAATTGCGATCGCCAACCCAGCTTTAAAATAAGGACGGGAAAAGGAAACAGTCTTTGCTCTCTCTGCGGTAATGGTCATCGAACTAATCGCTGCATCTACGGTTTTGGCTTGCAAAGCGGGGATAATGCCATCAAACGGCACACTCTGAAAATCTATCTTAAAATTAGCCGCAACCGCGATCGCATTCATTAAATCAATGGAGAAACCTTGCGATTTACCGCCAGTTCCCAGAAACTCAAAAGGTGGAAATGCTGGTTCATTTGCCACCCGTAAGGTTTTTCCTACACTAGGATTAACACTACAGCCAATAAGTAATAACAAACTCAAAGCTGTAGCCACAAACGAGTTTAGCCAACGCACCGAAGCAAATCCAGCCATATTTATTCCCCTTAACCTTTGAGCTTTGACTCTTATGAACAATTCCACCTCCACCATTATTTTTGAACATATCGAAAAAAGCTTTGGTTCCCTGAAAGTCCTCAAAGGAATCACTGGCGAAATCAACCGGGGAGAAGTGGTTGCTGTGATTGGTTCTTCTGGCTGTGGTAAAAGCACTCTACTACGATGTTTTAATCGTTTAGAAAGCATTAATCATGGGCGTTTAGTCGTTAACGGTATCGACTTATCCCAACCTGAGATCAACTATAGTCAGTTGCGGGAACTCAGAACCCAAGTAGGTATGGTTTTCCAGCAATTTAACCTGTTTCCCCATCTCAGTGTACTGGAGAATTTGACACTTTCTCCGCGCAAAGTTTTGGGGAAAACACCGAAAGAAAGTGCCCAATTAGCAGGATTGTATCTTGAAAAAGTTGGTCTTTTTGATAAAGCATCTGCCTATCCTGAGCAACTTTCTGGGGGACAAAAACAACGAGTAGCGATCGCCCGTAGTTTATGTATGAATCCTCAGATTATGCTATTTGATGAGCCTACCAGCGCTTTAGATCCGGAATTGGTGGGGGAAGTTCTGCAAGTCATGCAGCAATTAGCCGCAGAAGGCATGACAATGGTAGTAGTCACCCATGAAATGCAATTTGCACGGGAAGTAGCGCATCGGGTGATATTTTTAGATCAAGGTCTGGTGCTAGAACAAGGTGTGGCTCATGAAGTTTTGACTCATCCCCAAAGCGATCGTCTGCGTACTTTCCTCAGTCGCCTTAACGCCGGAAAGTTCTAGAGTCATGAGTCAATAATAAATCATAAAGAAAGTATTTGATTTTTATTATTAATAAATGAACATGGTGCTTTAGTTTCACTACCAACACACCATAAAAATCTCGTTTAATTTTATTTTCATTACCTTCTCAGCACTCACCACTCGCTACTCAGTACTACTTAAAGATATTCACTTAGGAATTCAAAAGGATCATCTCCCCAACAAGGTTCAGGTATCATGAATAGCAAGCTTTTCAGTATATCAGCTTCAATATCATCACTATCTTCTCTGTCAAACAATTCTGACATAGCCGTCCAATCGCGTTCTTCTAAAGACGCAATCGCTGGGGCATATATTTGTAGATTTCCTTGATAATTCACGCGCTAAATTTAGAGTTTAATAAAGCGAAAAGATTAGTATATTTTTTGATAAACAATCATATTCTAACTTGTACATTGAGCCTTAAACGGAAATCATAGCAATCCTCTATTATTCTTGAAAAATTAATAATTCTGTAGCAATATCCACTAAAACACAAATATATGGGTATTGCCCAGGTGGGGACTGGGGAACTCGGGCCCCCTTTGGGGAAGGTGGGGCCCCTCTGGGGATAAGGGGCGAAGGGGCGAAGGGGTAATGGGGACTAAGGACTGGGGATTGGGGGACAAGGAGGACAAATGCCAAATGACGACTACTTATAGAGCAATACGCTTGGGTTAAGGTGATAAGAGATTGATTTGTCACTTGTTGAAAAAGCCAGCATCTGTTGGGGGAGAATCCCCCAAGCCCCCGATTGGGGGACGGTTGCGTCCCCCAAACCCCCTCCAAAATTAGTGTTTTGTTTTTTGTTGAGTAACTAGTTTTTTGGCTTTGTTGTCAATTAATTTTCTTAACTGAACTGTATTGACTTATAGAGAAATTTTTCCTCTACTGACTCGACCAATTCCACGCCAAACACTTGTGCAAAGGACAGTGCTATGTGGGAACGTACTTCTTCACAGGTAATGCCAGGAAACCATTCTGCTAAACTGGCTACAGGTTTATCTGCTATACCGCAGGGGACAATCTGACCAAAGCCTGTCATATCAGGACAGACATTTAAAGCAAAGCCGTGCATGGTAATCCATCGGCTGACTTTGATACCAATAGCTGCTACTTTACGTCCTTCTACCCAAACACCTGTAAAAGCCGGAATCCGTTCGCCTTGCAAGCCGTAAACTGCTAATACCCGAATTAAGACTTCTTCTAGTTGGCGCAAGTACCAATGCAGGTCTTTCTGATAGCGTTGCAGATTTAAAATTGGATACCCTACGAGTTGACCGGGACAATGGTAAGTGACTTCGCCGCCGCGTTCAACTCTATGTACATCAAACTTAGTTTTGTCCAGGTCAAATTTAAGAAATTCTCGATTAGCTCCTTGTCCCAAAGTGTAGACTGGGGGATGCTCTAGCAAGATTAACACGTCATCGAGATTGGGATTCTGAATGCGATCGCTCATCAGCGCACGTTGCCATTCTAGAGCCTCTAAATAAGGCAACAATCCTTGGTTATATAACGAACAGCGATAACGACACATTTGCTTACTACGGATTTTGCCAAAAATCAACTAGTGTTGGTACGAAATATATTTCAAGTAGATGGGTTTGAATCAACAATTGTCAAGCTTTGCAAAGGATTTTAAAGGAACATCAAGGGAATCCACTTTAGAAAATACAAAGTGCTAGTTTGAATATATAACCTCAATGGTTTTAGGAGGAATTTCCTGCAATAAGCATCACGCCAACACAAGAAGAAGAAATGCACTGGCTGATGACGTCTAAATAAATAAATTGTTTGCATCGAAAACACTAATATTCTCTATCCCAGGTAAGCAAATCCTCTGTAATATTAGCGGAACAACTACTCATAATAATGTAAAGATTGCTCCAAAAGTAATGGCAGGTAAGGCATAAGCTGCTCAGACTACCTCAATTAGGTATCTCCCTTCGGTCGCTAATTGCCTGACAACCAATTAGAAACTATTGCAGAGATAGAGAAAATCATCAAAGGAACGCGCGGTTACAAAGTAAAGATACAACAATGATCATAGTAGGCGTAACGGTAGTACATAAAAATGCTTCAAATATTGTTTTGGCGGCAGTGATAGACCTTACCGCAATTTCGTTTCAAAACCAAACCAATTCATATTAAATATTTGAGCGGGAGAGTTTACATGAAGCTTGTCATCCACGGCAAAAATATTGAAATCACCGATGCAATTCGGGATTATGTGCATCAGAAAATCGAAAAAGCAGTTAGTCACTTTCAGAACATCACCAATGAAGTGGATGTGCACTTAAGCGTAGCTCGCAATCCCCGAATTAATACCAGACAAGCGGCTGAAGTGACTATTTATGCCAATGGTAACGTCATCCGTGCCGAGGAAAGCAGCGAAAACCTATATGCCAGTATTGACTTGGTAGCAGATAAAATTGCCCGTCAACTGCGTAAATACAAAGAAAGACGACAAGATAAGAAAACTCATAGCGTACCAACTAATGAGGTAGTAGTTCCCCAACCAGTAGTAACAGATTTAATTGGCGATCGCACTCCAGAATTACCCAATGAGATTGTCCGCACCAAGTACTTCTCAATGCCTCCAATGACTGTTACAGAAGCTTTGGAACAGCTACAAATGGTAGGACATGACTTTTATATGTTCCTAAATTCTGAATCAGGTGAAATTAACGTTATTTATGAACGTAACCACGGTGGTTATGGTGTGATTCAACCGCGACATAACAATGGGCATCCCAACGGTCATAACAACGGTAAAAATGGCAAGACAGCTAATGCTAATGTTGCCATTTCGGAAAAACCGTTTTTGGCAAAATGACAAATCTGGGGATTAGTTGCTAAGAACCAAGAAAGCACTAGAGGACGTAGCGCCTAAGCAGACAAGGGAAAACTTCTCCCTTGTCTCCCCTCCTCGCCCTGATCGCTCGATCACCTCTCTAGGTTATTTAGCTGCAAGCTGTTGCAGCTTTTTCAGGGCCTCTTCAACATGACCCTGAAAATTAAACATCGAATCAAAAACATATTGCACAACTCCCTGTTGGTCGATCACATAGGTGACTCGTCCAGGTAAAAGACCAAAGGCTGCTGTTGCGCCGTATTGCTTGCGAACTTGGTCGCCTTTGTCACTCAACAGAATAAAAGGTAGATTGTACTTGGCAGCAAATTTCTGATGCGATTCATTGGAATCACCACTCACGCCAATCACCTCAGCGCCGGCGTTTTTAAACACTTCATAGCGATCGCGAAAAGCACAAGATTCAGCAGTACAGCCCGGTGTATCATTTTTAGGATAAAAGTACAAGACTACAGCATTTTTGCCGCGAAAATCTCTCAGGCTAACTGTTCCACCGTTTTGAGCAGGTAAACTGAAATCAGGGGCAGTATCTCCAATTTTAACTGGCATAGTCTTAAAAAAAGTTTACACTTAAGTTTCAAATACTAATAAGGATTCTAATTGAATTGCAACCTCTGGTGGTGTAATTTTGTCTTCTTTTAGTTGCTTTCAATACTGATTCAGCTTTATGTCGGTTCACACACAAGTTAAAAAATTTTAACTTGTGTGTTGGTCTAAACATTTCCCTTGCTCGTCAGCATCAGCAGGAGTAATGTTAGATCTCTAAAGACAAATTTCTTTCTATGCGCCTGACCTCACTTGATGTTTTCCGAGGCATTACCATTGCAGGTATGATTCTCGTCAATATGGCGGGAGTTGCAGATGATAAATATCCTCCCCTAGACCATGCCGCATGGAACGGCTGTACACCAACTGATTTGGTTTTTCCCTTCTTTTTGTTCATTATTGGTGTAGCGATGACTTTCTCACTGTCAAAGTACACCGAAGGTGACAAACCTACATCGGCTGTTTACTGGCGGATTTTGCGCCGCGCTGCTATTCTCTTTGCCTTGGGTGTGCTGCTAAACGGCTTTTGGAATAAAGGTATTTGGACTTTTGACTTGAGCAGCATCCGATTTATGGGAGTATTACAACGAATCGGCCTTGCTTATCTATTTGCTTCCTTAACAGTCCTGAATTTACCGCGTAAAGGTCAATGGATATTAGCAGCAGCAATACTCATCGGCTATTGGCTAGCGATGATGTATGTACCCGTACCCGGTTATGGTGCTGGTGTTCTCACCAGGGAGGGGAACTTTGGCGCATACATTGATCGCTTAATTATACCAAAAGCACATCTGTATAAAGGTGATGGGTTTAACTTTATGGGAGACCCAGAGGGGATTTTCAGTACCATTCCCGCAATTGTCAGCGTACTAGCTGGCTATTTTGCAGGTAATTGGATACGGTCTCAAACAGTGCAATCACGGATAAGTATTGGCTTGGTATTATTTGGGATTGGCTGCTTAATTGTTGGTTGGGCGTGGGGGTGGACATTTCCCATCAACAAAAAAATCTGGACGAGTTCCTATGTTGTATTTACGAGTGGTTGGGCGTTACTGTTATTAGCCGCTTGTTACGAACTCATCGAAGTTCGGCGGATACGTCGCTGGAGTAAACCATTTGAGATTATGGGACTAAATGCGATCGCACTTTTCGTTGCATCCGTCTTACTGATTAAAATCTTAGTGAGAACCAATATTGGCACTGGTGAAAAAGCCCCCAGCACCTACGATTGGATTTACCAGAATGTTTTCGCTTCTTGGGCTGGAACCTTCAATGGTTCACTATTATTTGCCCTTGTCACCGTATTGTTGTGGTGGGTAGTGGCTGCGATTATGTATCGCCAACGCTGGTTTTTTAAAGTCTAAGATTAATTCCTAATTCGTAATTAAGAAAGTTAGATTTTATCTAAATTAAAAAATTGAAATGTAGGGTGTGTTTTCGCGTAGCGCAACGCACCGACTCACTATCAATACTTAAGGGTGCTTTAGCTAATTAATTTTGAATTTTGAACTTTTCTCACTCTTCCTCAACATTAAAATCCACATTATCGTAAATATCCGCCAGCGTAATTTGAAAAGAAACAGCAGCAAGAGATAAAATTACATCCCCATCTTCATATTCCGAAAATATCCATTTATTGTTCTCTGTTTTAAAATACTGCTCAACGTGCATCTTATATTGGTCAATCAAAACATACTCCTGAAAGCTAGGAATTGTCCGATAAGCAGCAAACTTTTCATCTCGGTCATAGCTTTTAGTCGATTTTGACAACACCTCAGCAATAAATACTGGATTAATCAGAGTATCTCGTCTTCCTTCCTCATACTCTAAAGGAGCTTTTACTATCATCACATCAGGATAAGTATGAATTCGCCTGTTAGGAATCCATAAACGCTGGTCAGTGACAAAAACTCGATAAGGTTGACGCTTGAGTGTAAAATTGACCGCACCGCTAAAATTCAAAGCAATTTGATTGTGATTTGGTGTTCCACCTGTCATAGGAATAATTTGACCATCAATATATTCATGGCGTTCCTCAGAATTAACCTCTAATTCTAGATACTCTTCGGGTGAATAATATTGTTGTGTCTGTGCAATAGTCATAGGATTTCACCTAACCCAATACTTCCACTTCTTCGACAGCATTAATTTGGTCAATAATTCCCCAAATTTCTTGTAACATCGGCTCTAACCCAGTGCGGGTAACGGCTGAAATTATGAAAACTTTGGCATAAGAGAGGTGATTTAATTGAGTAGCCAATGCTTCTAAATCTACCGTTTCTCTATCCACGGCATCAATTTTATTCAGCGCCAAAATTTGGGGACGTTCTGCTAAACCCCGTCCGTATGCTTTTAATTCTTGCTGAATTGTATTGAAATCACCCACCACATCCTCACTAGTAGCATCAATTAAGTGCAGCAACACCCTTGTACGTTCAATGTGGCGCAAAAAGTCATGTCCCAGCCCCGCCCCATGCGAAGCCCCTTCAATCAGTCCGGGAATATCGGCAAAGACTGTACCATCACCAGAGGGTTTGCGTACTACACCCAAGTTTGGTATGAGGGTAGTAAAAGGATAATCTGCTATTTTGGGACGTGCAGCTGACAAAGATGAAATTAAGGTGGATTTACCAGCATTTGGTAACCCAATAATTCCTACCTCAGCCAAAAGTTTCAATTCCAAGCGCAGCACCTTCATTTCCCCAGGTAAACCAGGAAGTGCATATTCTGGGGCGCGGTTGCGGTTACTCAAGAAATGCTGATTTCCCAATCCGCCTTTACCACCTTCTGCAACCCGAAATTTTTGTCCAGGTTCGATTAAATCTTCTAATAAAGCACCTGTTCCCGCATCATAAACAGATGTACCACAAGGAACTTCAATAATTAAATCCTTTCCTGAAGCCCCAGTGCAATTATTTGGGCCACCACGACCACCATTTTCAGCCTGAAAACGGTGATTATATCTAAAATCCAGCAAAGTTTGCAGGTTTTCTACAGCCACGAAAATTACTGAACCACCCCGCCCCCCATTCCCACCAGAAGGGCCGCCTGCTGGCACATACTTCTCTCGCCGGAAGGCGACAATACCATCCCCGCCTTTACCAGCTTCCACTTCGATGATTGCTTGATCAATAAATTGCATATTTTTAGAGTGCTGAGTCCTAAGTCCTGAGTTAGAGTTTTAAATTATAAGTTTTATTGAGACCACAATCTTGCCTGCGTTCTTGTTTGCACCTACCCTATGGGTTCACAGGCGGTATGCACGACACAAAAAAATGATCTGCTTCACTCCTTACTCTATCCTTTTAACTCAGCACTCAGCACTCAGCACGGGCTAAACGCCCCGCTACCGCTAACAGCACTCACAACTCAGCACTCAGATATATGGCGAAACATCCTCACCACAATCATCTGCTAGATAAGAAAGGGCACGAAAACGTAAGCCTACCATTTGTTCATAAAGCGGATTAATTTTACATAATGGCGGAATATGCACAACTTTACGACCAAATAGCTTCACATCTCGCTCAAAGGGACACTGAGAAGGAATCATTTTACATAAAAAGCGAGCTAATCTAGGGTCTTGAATATCTAATCTATCCATCCAATCGCGCAGAGGGTTGAGTGCATCAATGGGCGGTGAATAGGGCGCAATTGTTAAGGACGGTTGCGCGGATGCTTCTCGCTGTAGGAAACTGTCTACAGGATCTACATCGTCTATATGTTCTAGAGTATGGCGTAGGGCTTCGATTAAATCTTTTGGCTGCCCTAGAGCTTGACATAACTCTTGCAGAACTTGGTCTTCACTGGGAGAATATGTACCATCTGCGATCGCTACCATCACAGCTGTGCGTAAAAAGTTTTCTGCTGCTGAGGTACCTTTGCCCAAAATTGTGGCTAATTCCTCTGGGGTGATAACTTCCAAGGAATCAAATTGAATCCCAGGAGCTAGTTCATCCTCTGTGATACTAGCAATCAACTGCTGTTCATGGGGGTCAAAGTTACCATCTGCCCAAGCAATAGTGAGCAATCCACGCAACCAGGCCGCAACTTGTTCACTACTGTAGGGGGATTGAACGACACTTTTCATAAACTATGCCTCAAGTTGTCCTCATTCCATACACTAAATACTAAGCTACGTTCAAGGTAATTAAACTGTTACATATTTAACTTTAAAGGATGTGAAAACTGGTTTTTTTAGCCTCCACGAGCAATAAAACTGAACGAGGAAGCCAGGGACTTCCAGAAATTAAATTATCCAATTTTGAGAGCGAAGACGGTGATCAGATTCTTCCTCCCCAGCCTCCCCATCTCCACCAGCTTCAAAAGCGATAGGATATTTTTTTAGTTGGAAGTCCCCTAATGAACAGTATTTTTAATCCTGTTAAGCTTTTTGAGAGCGAATTTTGTCAAATATAGCACCCTCATCAAAGAATTTTTTCTGAATCTCGTCCCATCCTCCTAAATCTTGAGCTTTGATGAGGGTTTTAATTTTGGGAAAATTGCTTTCTGTTTCTTTTGCAATTGTCAAATCGACAGGACGAAATCCCAATTTGGCAAACTCTCGTTGCGAATCTGGAGTGTAAAGAAATTTGATGAATTCTTCTGCAATAGCGCGATTTCCATGTTTATCGGTATTTTTATCGACAACAGCAACAGGATTGTCTATGGAGATATTTACATCAGGCACAATATATGAAACTTTTTCACGATATTTTTGTGCCAATAAAATCATTTCATTTTCATAGTTAAGTAAAACATCACCCTGACCTTCTTTGAAAAACAGTTCGCTGGCACTCCGAGCAGTTTTAGGCAACAAAGGTAGATTGTTGTAGACTTTAGAAATCAAGTTTATTGCTTGATTCTCATTACCGCCAGTTTTTGTGACAGCAGCCCAAAGACTAAGGAAGTTCCAGCGCGCACCGCCAGAGGTTCTGGGATCAGCTGTAACCACCTTTACGCCATCCTTTGCCAAATCTGCCCAGGTTTTAATATTTTTTGGATTACCCGGACGAATGGCGATCGCATCTACAGATTGAGTAACAATTGCATTATTAGGTGCTTCCTTCTCCCAACCTGGTTGGATGAAACCTGCTTGAACCAGTTTATTAATGTCAGGGGCCAGCGAAAGATGTACCACATCAGCTTCTTTACCATCAATCACAGCCAGAGTCTGTGAACCAGAGCCATCGTAGCTCTGATTGAAAGTGATGTTTTGGTTATGTTCTTTTTTCCATTTTTCTCTAAACTTAGGAATGATTTGCTCATATGCAGCACTAGTAACTGAGTAGGAAACAAATGTGAAGTTAACATCACTCTTGGAAGCTGTGCCAGTTTTATCGACTTTAGCCCCAGAGCAAGCAGCCAGGGCTATACTCAAGCTCACTCCTACTAAAAATAAAGACACCAAGCTCCACAAAGAATATTTGCACCACTTTTTAAGAGCGTGCAAAGCTTTAACACTATAAGTTTGAACTAACTTGATGAAGCTTTTTGTGAATTTAAAATTGTTTTGCCACGGATTCATTAATTTTCTTACCATTTAACTGCGGTAATCCGACCGAAATACAGTATCTTAAGGGCATTATAAAGCAGTAGCTAAATACACATAACCTTTTGTTAATCTAATTTTAAATAAGTTACTGAATGAGAAATTAGGTTTGACCGCTCTCTTTATGCGATCGCAATTAAAATCAAGGGTTTAGAGGAAGCTTCAAAACTTTCAAAGTTAATCCCCATAAGAAATACAGGCTCTAAGAACCTTGTATTTATTATTCGATTCCATAAAGGCATGGAAAGAGTCAGAAATTATTAATCAAGCCGAGTTAACGGCAAAATCTCTACTACACAACTGTTCAAGGATTCTCTAAAGATATTAAGAATTTTTCTAATTAAATTTTCAATAAATAAGTAATTTTTTGTAGCTTCTCAGCCTCAAAAAGCGAATGTAATCATAGTAAACCTAAAATCTGCTGAAATTATTGCAGCTAATGTTACAGTTTTAATACGCTGACTATTGCGAATATATGTCATATAGCTTGCCGTTGACGAATAGAGGTTCTCTGTGAATAGGTATACCGCTACCTCAAGCAGTATACTAGCCATGCTTTTGAGGTGCTACAAAATTTCATCTGCACTTTGAGTGAAATTTTATCTTCTGATTAATTACACCAATTTGAAAAAAGAATGCGACAGATATACAATCCCACACCCTTGTTATGTATAGCTTTCTTAATTTTGAATTTTGAATTGGTATTACTTGGCATTCGCTTCAAACTACCACCAAATCTTTCAGGAATATAATGATGTTTTTTTTCGGGATTGAACATGAAGTTGCTTTTCTGAATCAAGCGGGAAAGTTTGCTGATTTTTCTCAAACAAAATATGCTGAATTCAATCAAATTGTAGAAAGGCTACCCACATACCCTGATGATTATTCTCAGCTACGTGTTGGTGATGCTGGTATTAAAAAAAAGAGATGGTATATTGAAGGATTTGAAAGATTTGCTGACTCTGATAAAGTAATTGATTGCTTACCTAAAGGTATCGAAATTAGAACAACTATACACACTAATATCCAAGGTGCTATTAATGAATTAACAGAAAGTTTTTACTTACTACGTGAGACATCTGCAAATTACGGCTTTTCACCAGTATTAACCAGTTTTAATCCTTACAAGACAATTTTTGAACCAAACCCACCATTAAATGATTATGAAATTCAGCAGCTACAGGCTTATCCTGACGAACATACTGCTAACATTTATATGGTGACTTACGGGCCTGATTTAAATATTTCCGTAGCTGATTTGTCTGTAGAAAAATTAATTGATATCGGCAGAAAACTTACCTATTACAGTCCCTATATAGTTCCTTTTAGTTATAGTGCGCCTTTTTATAATGGCAATTTGTGGGAAGGGCTTTCGGTAAGAACTTTTGTGAGAACCGGAAAAAGACCAGCCACACTAGTGTTTGTAGAAAAGGCAGAACAATTAATTGCAAGTGTCCCTTCATTAACAAAAGTAGCACGCATCCCGGCTGAAATCGGTCGGATTGAATTTAAGGCTTTTGATAGTTGCGATAATTTTTCACTTTATGCAGCCTTGCTAGCTTTGTTAAAAGGTTTAGTGTTAGACGAATCTTTGCCAGGTAGAGCAACTATTCCAGATGGAAATTTACACCAAATTTCAGCGAAACAGGGATTTAAGCATGAAGATATTTTTATCAATGCAAGCAAAGTTTTACAAGCAGCAGAAGCAGCGCTTAAAGATGACACAGATATTGATTTTTTAACGCCACTAAAGATTATTTTAGAGAAGGGAGAAACAAAAGCTCAAGAATTCATAAAAGAATATCAGCGTTTAAGTTCTATAGAAGAAGTATTAAGACTAACTTACTCAAAATTTAAGTAAGTCGGCGAAAAAATTAAATGTATAGGAATCCGATTTTATTTCTGAAAAAATCTAAGTGTCTGTAGGGGAGCCAGTGCGTTGCGGAGGTTCCCGACGCTTGATGACTCGCTCTAAGCGCAGCTATGCCGTAGGCTTTACGCTGCGCTATCCGTTGTAGCAACTGGCGTTGTGTTATCGCCGAGAGTACGGCACCAAATTCTTGACAATGGTGCGTTACGGATTTCATCTTAATGCACTTTACTTAATTTTGTTCAAAAATCAAATAGTAGTCTTATATATAGCGGTTCCCACATTGGTGAGGTACAGCAAGAAAGAATTAACCGCCGATAGAAGAGGATGGACGCAGCGAAAAGTTGAGCCAGTGCGTTGGACGGGTTTCCAAGGCAGCCGCTTGCGGAGAGAAGTTTGTGGGGACGGTTTCCGTCCACAAAACTTCGGGGGGTTCCCCCCGTTGTGCAGACTGCCGTCTGCTTAAAGGAGGCAGTGCGTTGGACGGGTTTCCCGGCTTGTACCCCTACGGGGAAGCAAGCTACGCGTAGCGTCTCCCCTTCTCCCTTTGGGAGAGGCTGCGCCAAGGGAGAAGCAACTGCCGTCAACTGGTGAACCAGCGCTGCAAGAAGGTTTCCTTCTGTAGGCGACTGGTGAACCCGAAGGGCGTTGCGCGTCCGGGTAACAGGGGCGCAAAACTTTTCAAGACAGATAGACGCAGATAAATTTGTACCTCAGCAGACTAGGAAAGGCTATATGAATAAATCTAAATTATTAGTAGGAAACTGCATTCATTGGTTTTAACTTAAGCAAGAAGAAATCATAAGATGTAATCTAAGAATATCGATATTAATGTTCTTAGATTACATCATTGGTACAAAAAGGCAGCAAGAAAAGGGAACCGTTTGTAAATTTCCTTTCTTACAATATGAGTACAGTGCAGGTACTTTACTGAACTCCCCGCAATTTCCGAGTGTTGTCAACTAAACTTTGAGCAAATTCATCAAAGCGTTGGGAGAGTTTTTCATCTAACAGCTTACCTTCAGGATTGAACGCGCCCCAAGCTTGTCCAATGGCAATTTGTTCTGGAATCACCCAACCATGTACCCAGCGCAAAATTAACCGGAGTTCATTGAGGGCATTGCTATTAGACTGTCCCCCCAAAACGCTAACTACTCCTGCCACTTTACCAGACAGTTCGTCAAAGCTTAACAAATCTAGTGTATTTTTCAGCACACCACTAACACCACCATGATACTCAGGTGTAGCCAAAATTAACCCGTCAGCATTAGTTACTGTTTCTCGCAAGCGCTGAACATCTGGGTAATCGGAATAGTCTTTACCACCATTACAAAATGGTAGTTGCATCTGCCGCAAATCGAGAATTTCTACTTCTGCACCTAATGCTTCTACCCTTTGTGCTGCTACTTGTAAAGCAATCTGGGTATAGGAGTTAGGTCTTAAGCTACCACCAATGCCAACAATTTTTACCATAAAATTCACCCACAAACTAAATAAATTTACTAATTTAGGAGACTGAAGACTGGGGAAAAGAAGGAGAAACGCCAAAAACTTTTACTTATCCTGCTATACGCAGTGAGTTTTGAAAAACGAAATCATTACGACTATGTTTATCTTAGCGATTTGTTGCGTAATATGTCAAATTCAATCTCCTCAATCTCCAAGAAAATTTGATGCTAAGCGTATAACAACCCCAGCTAAGACAGAATTTTGTCACAATAGTTACTATGTACGCAGCCTCAAGAGGAATGTAAGCACTTAGCAATCCAGGAAACTCAAAGCCAGCTTTCCGGTTCATTCCCTTAATAGGTGAATTTCCCCTTGTAGATAAGGGCGTATTCCTAAAAGCTGATAGAGAGTTTGGGAAATGGTTTTATGTGGAAGTTAAACTAGATAAGAATTCAATTATTTCCAGTTATTTCAATTTTTGCTAGAAGAATAGGCATAAAATCAGCGCTCAGCTTTTGCCAGCAGGAAAAAGGTAATTATTATGACAAATTTAGGGAAAAAGGCATTGAACAAACAGCGAACGGCAAAGCGTGTTCCTTGGACTGGTGCAGTAGCAGCCAGCTTGATATTATTGCCAGGGATTTTAGGTGGTAATCCGGCCTTGGCACAAAAAGCAGAGCGTAACTCTTTGACTTATGGGGAGTTGATTAAAAAAACCGAAAAGGGGGAAGTTGCAAAAGTCGAGCTGGATGAAACTGAACAGATAGCCAAGGTTTATTTGGTAGGTCAAAAATCAGATTCACCGATACAGGTGAAACTTTTAGAGCAAAACCCAGAGTTAATTAATAAACTCAAAGAAAAAAATGTGGATTTTGCGGAAGTTTCCTCTGCTAACAGTCGAGCGGCTGTTGGGTTATTGATTAACCTGATGTGGATTTTGCCACTCGTGGCTTTAATGCTATTGTTCCTAAGACGCTCAACTAATGCCTCTAGCCAAGCGATGAACTTTGGCAAATCTCGCGCTCGCTTCCAAATGGAGGCTAAAACAGGCATAAAATTTGAAGATGTAGCTGGGGTAGAAGAAGCCAAGGAAGAACTGCAAGAAGTCGTCACCTTCCTGAAACAGCCAGAAAGATTTACGGCTGTAGGCGCACGGATTCCTAAGGGTGTGCTGTTAATTGGCCCACCTGGTACAGGTAAAACTTTACTCGCAAAAGCGATCGCGGGGGAAGCAGGTGTACCATTCTTTAGCATTTCCGGCTCGGAATTTGTGGAAATGTTTGTGGGTGTAGGTGCATCCCGCGTCCGCGACTTGTTTAAGAAAGCCAAAGAAAATGCCCCTTGTCTAATATTTATCGATGAAATTGACGCTGTAGGTAGACAACGGGGTGCGGGAATTGGTGGCGGTAACGATGAAAGGGAGCAAACCCTAAATCAATTGCTTACTGAAATGGATGGTTTTGAAGGTAACACTGGCATCATTATTATTGCTGCCACCAACCGTCCCGATGTCCTTGATGCAGCCTTACTCCGTCCAGGACGCTTTGACCGCCAAGTGATGGTTGATGCACCGGATCTCAAAGGGCGCTTGGACATTTTAAAAGTTCATGCCCGGAATAAAAAAATTGATCCTAGTGTATCCTTAGATGCGATCGCTCGCCGGACACCTGGATTTACAGGCGCAGATTTAGCTAACTTACTCAACGAAGCAGCTATTCTCACAGCCAGACGCAGAAAAGAAGCTGTTACCATTCTAGAAATTGATGCTGCTATAGACCGAGTAGTTGCGGGGATGGAAGGAACAGCCTTGGTTGACAGCAAGAGCAAGCGCTTGATAGCCTACCACGAAGTTGGACACGCTTTAATCGGCACCTTGATCAAAGACCACGACCCAGTACAAAAAGTCACACTCATCCCACGCGGACAAGCACTAGGATTAACTTGGTTCACTCCCAACGAAGAACAAGGTTTAATTTCTCGTTCCCAAATTATCGGCAAAATTACTTCGATTTTAGGTGGTCGCGCTGCTGAAGAAATTGTTTTTGGTAAACCAGAAGTCACCACAGGCGCAGGCGATGATCTGCAAAAGGTGACAAATTTAGCACGCCAAATGGTAACAAGATTTGGGATGTCCAGCTTAGGCCCATTATCCCTAGAGAATCAAAGCGGAGAAGTCTTTTTAGGTCGCGATTGGATGAATAAATCAGAGTATTCTGAAGAAATCGCTGCCAAAATAGATGCCCAAGTCCGAGAAATTATTAGCCAGAGCTACCAAACAGCAAAAGCAATATTGTCAGACAACCGCGTAGCTTTAGAGCGTCTTGTAGATTTGTTATCAGATCAAGAAACAATTGAAGGTGAACTATTCCGCCAAATTGTTGCTGAGCATACTCAGGTAACTGATGAGAAAATCGCTGTATCTTATTAAGTAATTACTAATTCGTCATACCTTGCGGGTAGCCGCTACCCGTCTTCGTAATTGGTAATTATCCCTCTTTTGTTACTCTGGGAAAAGAAAAATAAGAGCCAAATTTTTAACCGCACACAGAACGGGCATTTGAACGTTTATTTTCTAACATAATGCCTAAAATCAAGGTTTTTGGTAAAAGTCTTATTCTGTAAGCATCCCAGATTATTCTCTCCCGAAAGTGATAAAAGAGGGATAATACCATTTCTCTAAATCCTTGCTACAGATAATTCTCCCCCTGCTCCCTGCCCTCTGCCCCCCTGCTGTCCATGTGTAGCTTTATTTTGAAGAATTGGTATTAGTCATTTTTGAGTTTAATTTCTCTACCCTACAGGAAGGCTAAAGCACGGTTTTCTGTAGGGTATTATTAATTAAAAGTTCTTTTTTTCTGGCTATTTTGGATAACACAAAACAATAAATTATTTTTGAGAACCCAATTCATTAAGAAAATACTGGTTATAAACCAATGCTTAGAACTGCTCTCATGGCAGGATATCATTTAGAAATAGATTTTCAAGACAATGGTTTAGTTGCCTTAGAAAAACTCTAATCGATTATTTATTGTTTGGGTGGTGTTCTTAATTATCAAAATAAGCTTAGATTTGTTGAAAAAAACCTACAGTTGTCAGAGTCCCCAAACCCTAGACCCTAATCCCTAGTCCTCATAAAATTCTATGCTTGACCTGACAAAACTAGCGCGACAAATGCAAGGTTTAAGTCAGCATCTTACCTTAGAAGCTGTTGCCAGTCGCCAGCGTTTAGAATTAGCGCAACAACATCTCAAAAGAGCTTATGAATCTCAAAAAGATTTAATCGATCGTCAAGAGAAATGGCGCGATCGCATTCTCTTTGCTAATGCTACCCCAGTTGAACCACTAGAAACCTGTATTGATATTCCCGTTCCACCAAAAATTCATACCGTCGTTGCTACTGATGGTTCTCAAATTGCGCCTAACCATCACGAAATTGCTTATTGCTATCTGCTGAATATTGGCAGAGTTGTCTTACACTACGGACAAAACCGTCACCCATTATTAGATAGCTTGCCAGAGGTATTTTACCGCCCAGAAGATTTATATGTGTCTCGGCAGTGGGGAATTAGAACTGAAGAATGGATGGGTTATCGCCGCACTGCTAGCGAAGCAACGGTATTAGCAGAACTGGCTTGTGCTGTGAAGGGAGAAGCACCAAGCCTCGCGATGGTAGATGGTTCGTTAATTTATTGGTTTTTGGAACAATTGCCAATTGATGCACGCGATCGCATCCTACCCCCGATCATCGAAGCTTGGCAACAGCTGCGCGATGCTCAAATTCCTCTTATGGGCTATCTTAGCGCTTCACGCAATGTCGAAGGCATGAATTTTTTGCGCCTATTAGCTTGTCCCCATCCCGTACCAGACTGTATAAGTTATTGCCCCAACCAGTTAGAAAAGATACCTTGTAAAATATTTGAACCTTTACGAGATACATCCCTTTGGGCAACCCATCTGAAACCAGGACAGCGCGGCCCTTTATGGCGCAGTAATGCCCGAATTTTAGATTTATATGAAGACCAAACGATTTACTTTTGCTACATCCATGTAGGCACCGAGATTGCCCGGATAGAAGTTCCTAAGTGGGTAGCAGAAAATACAGCTATGTTTGACCAAGCTTTAGGATTGATGCTAGCACAGGTACAAAAAGGCTATGGCTACCCGGTAGCGATCGCAGAAGCACACAATCAGGCTGTGGTACGCGGCGGTGACAAAGCGCGTTTTTTTGCCCTCTTGGAAAAACAAATGATTAAAGCCGGTTTGAAAAATGTCGGCACTTCCTACAAAGAGGCTCGCAAACGTGGCAGTATTGCTTAATCGTTTTACTTTAAAGTTGATATAGCCGTAGCCATCTTCGTTAGGATGCTGCTTGCTTGAGAACTGTTTCCAGATAAGATTTAGCCATTGAAATGGGGTAGACGCAATAACAACTCTTATAATCTACGTCCTAATCTTGATGGCTATAGCTATACATTTAGTCGCACTGAAGGACAAATGACAAATGACAAAAAAGGAGCCTATTTTAGGCTCCTTCTTCAAAAACAGTAATGAAATGTTAATTACTTCACTGTTACCTTACCGCCAGCTTCTTCGATGCGCTTCTTAGCATCTTCTGCTGCATCCTTGGCAAGACCTTCCTTAACTGACTTGGGCGCAGCTTCCACCAAATCTTTAGCTTCTTTCAAACCTAGACCAGTGATTTCGCGGACAATCTTCAGTACAGCAATCTTCTTGTCAGCAGGAACGGATTCGAGAATTACGTCAAACTCAGTTTGCTCTTCTACTGGTTCAGGAGCAGCAGTACCAGTAGCAGGCCCAGCAATTGCTACGCCAACAGGTGCAGCTGCACTTACGCCAAAAGCTTCTTCAATTTGCTTGACTAACTCAGAAGCTTCCAACAAGGTCAAGGATTTCAATTGTTCTAGAATTTGATCGGTTGTAGCAGACATTGATATAACTCCTATGATGTTTGATTAGTCATTAGTCATTACTTTGACTTTCGACTTTTAAGTTTTGACTTTTAACCTTTGGCTGTTGACTAAAAACTGCGAAGTCTATTCGCCAGCACTTTCAGCACTATCGCCTTTTTCTCCCTCAGCCACTGCTTGCAAAGCACGAGCCAGTGAACCAGGAACTTCGTTGATACCCACAGCAATCTTGGTAGCCAAGGCGTTGATAGCTCCGGCAATTTGACCCATGAGTTGTTCCTTAGATGGCAAGTCTCCTAGAGCTTTGACATCGGGTTCTTTAAGCAGGCGACCTTCCATAACGCCGCCGCGAAGTTCTGTCTTCTTGGTGACTTTTTGGAAATCTTGGTAAGCCTTAATTGCAGAAGAGAAATCCTCTTTAACCAACAAAAAGGCAGAAGACCCCTTCAGCAGTTCTGAGAGTGGTTGCCATTTTTCGTCATCTTGAATGGCAATACCCATTAGGGTATTTTTTGTCACCTTACAAACAGTGCCGCTCGGACGCAGCCGCCGCCGTAAGTCGCTGATTTCGGCGACTGTTAGCCCCTGGTATTCAATTACCAGCGCCAAAGTCGACTCACTCAAAGTTTCTTTGAGATCAGCCACTATCTCTTGTTTATTTTCTAGCGTTCTTCCCATTTTTATTTCACCTCCTAGGGCAAAATCATCGATTTTCCCTAATTGTGCGTTTTGTTCTGACCAACCCAAACAATAAACCCCAGCTTTTAGGGCCGGGGTTTAGTAGCAAGACTCTTGATGCCATACAATCACACCATTGTGTGTCGTACTTCAGGCAATTTAGAGCTTCAACCTCGGCAGGATATTAAGCCATTGGCTCCTGCTGTCTCCGGCTTTGTTTATTGCGCTTTGCGTGTCATTTGTCATTTGTCCTTTGTCTTTTGCTCTTACAAATGACTAATGACAAAAATTATGCAGCTTCACTCAGTTTCAAATCCCGTAGGGCACTGATATCGACTCTAATCGATGGTCCCATTGTGGAAGATACGTAAACAGTACGCCAATAACGACCTTTGGCTCCTGAAGGACGATTACGGTCAATGGTCTCTTGCAATGCCTTCAGGTTGACTAACAAATCTTCTGGCGAGAAGGATGCCTTACCAAACATAACATGGACAATGCCTGTCCGGTCAGCACGAAATTCTAATTTACCAGCTTTGAATTCTGCGATCGCACTTGCTATGTCAAATGTTACTGTTCCACCTTTGGGTGATGGCATTAAGCCACGCGGACCAAGCAATTTACCCAGCTTCGCTACCTGAGGCATGACATCTGGTGTGGCAATTAGCTTGTCAAAATCCATTCTACCTTTTTGGATTTCGTCAATTAGCTCTTCTGAGCCAACGACATCCGCACCAGCATTGCTTGCCTCGTTGACCTTTTCGCCTCTAGCAATTACTGCCACACGTACTTCTTGTCCTGTACCTTTGGGCAGTGCTACCGTTGTTCGTAATTGTTGGTCTGTATATTTTGGGTCAATTCCCAGCCGAATATGCGCTTCAACGGCTTCAGCAAATTTTGCTGTTGCTGTTTCCTTGAGGAGGTTTAGCGCCTCTAAGGGTTGATAATCTTTATCTTCTACTTTTGCAAGCAATTCCTGCAAGCGGCGTGATATTTTTTTTGCCATTTTTCTCTCCTGGGGTAATTCCGAAGCTTCGCCTCTCCCCCGATAAATTTTTATCATTCGTCAGTTGCCAGTTGTCATTTGTATTTCTTCTTTTACTAATGACCAATGACCAATGACAAATAGACTAATCTGCTATGGTTACGCCCATATTCTTAGCAGTACCTTCCACAATTTTCATCGCCGCTTCTATATCATTGGCGTTGAGATCGGGTAGTTTAGTTTGAGCAATTTCTTGTAATTGCGCTCTGGTAATGTTCCCAACTTTCTTTTTGTTGGGTTCATTTGAGCCGCGCTCAACCTTTGCCGCCTTGCGAATCAGTACTGATGCTGGTGGGGTTTTGAGTACAAATGTAAAACTCCGGTCTTCAAACACCGAAATTTCTACAGGAATTACCATTCCAGCTTGGTCTGCTGTTTTGGCGTTGTACTCTTTGCAGAACATCATGATGTTAACGCCATGTTGACCCAAAGCCGGTCCCACAGGCGGTGCTGGATTGGCTTTTCCAGCATTCAGGGCCAGTTTAATGACCGCTACTACTTTCTTTGCCATTTTTATTTAGCTCTGTTTCTCTACCTGATTAAATTCCAACTCTACTGGTGTATCTCGTCCAAAAATCGACAGCAAGGCTTTGAGCTTACTCCGCTCTGGAGACACTTCAATAACCTCACCTTCAAAGTCTTTAAACGGACCAGAAAGCACGACTATCTTATCACCAGTCGCCATATCAATTTTGACTACTGGTTCTTGTTCGCTAGTTTGTTTGAATATCCGTTCAACTTCTGAATGACCCAGGGGTACTGGCTTGACGTGACCACGACCTTTACCGGTGCCACGTTTTTGTTCTGCTCCCACAAAATTAATTACATGGGAGGTATTGCGTACTACCTGCCACGTATCGTCATTCAGGATCATTCGCACCAGCACATAACCAGGGAAAACCTTTTCCTCTGTATGCTGACGACTGCCATCTTTACGGATTTTTACCGCTGGCGTGTGCGGAATTTCTACTTGGATAATTTTGTCAGACACATCAAAGGTTTGGATGCGCTGTTCCAAGTTTGTCTTAACGCGCTTTTCACAGCCTGAGGCTACTTGCACCGCATACCACCGTGCTTCTTTAAGCGCTGCTTCTGCGGCTTCCTCTGACTGCAACGTTGAGTCGCGTGGTTCTTCTGTTGCAAAAGTCATCAGAACACCTGTTTTGCTGCCCACCCAAACAATCCATCAACCAAATATATCAAAGATGCGGAGAGTGTCACCATTAACAAAACAGCTGCTGATTCGCTCACCAGTTGTTTGCGGCTGGGCCAAACAACTTTCTCAAGTTCTTCTTTGGTTCCTTGAAAAAAGTTATTTAAAGTTGACCCACTTGTGTTTTCTGGCATTTCCGCTTCATTTTTTTTGGCCACAGCCGTTAATACCCCCGTTTTTTGACAGCTAGATGCTGCTAGTTTTGATTCAGGTTTACAGCTTGACTCAATCCCAACTTAAATCTGGAAGCAAAAAAGCTGCAAACATAATTATACCCGAAAATATCAATACTGACTGCTAATATAGCAGCTGTGTTGTTATTTCGGGCTTTGTTTTGTGCTTTCGAGCGCGCCCTGGAGGACTTGAACCCCCGACATCAGGTTTTGGAGACCTGCGTTCTACCAACTGAACTAAGAGCGCACAAGCTGTCTTCGATTCAGTGATTGCGCTGAACTTATTCTAGTCTAACGCAATTCCGAATCTTATCCTACCTTAATTTTGTTTAGAAGACAAGTGAGCGGCAGATGCCGCTTTTTGTTTAATACATCTCCCATACCTGTAATTGTAAATTACAGAGAGCGATCGAAGCGTTGCTTGATCCGGGTTGCTTTACCCACACGTTGACGGAGATAGTAAAGTTTAGCACGCCGTACTTTACCACGACGCATTACTTTGATGCTGTCAATCCGAGGCGAATGCAGCAGAAATACACGCTCAACGCCAACACCTTGAAATACCTTGCGCACTGTAATTGTTTCATTAATACCGCCGTTGCGTCTGGCAATCACTACGCCTTCGTAAGGTTGGATGCGGTATTTCTCACCTTCTTTAATTTTCACACCGACTTTTACTGTGTCACCCACATAAATTTCGGGGAGATTTGATTTTAGTTGTTCCGCTTCAATGGAGCGGATGATTTCTTGAGCGTTCATTGTCTGCTTTTAAAAAACTCACGATCATCAATCATAAATCGATTCCACCCTGAGAGTCCAGTGATTTAAAATTGATAGTTTTCCTGATCCTAAGGGATTACCAGAGAAAAAATGTTACATAAAAATGTGAAAAATTTTATGTAAAAAGTGAACTATAAACCTGAGACTTTGTGTTCCCGAATCTCCCCTGGCATTAAAAGCAGTTTGTTACGGTGTTATAACTGGTGTAATTGGTAACATTTTACTAGTATTGGCAGTATATAACCCATTTTCCAGATGGATTTATTAAAGGGCAAAAATTTTTGGTCAAAAGTCAAGCCTTAATTTGGAATTTTGAATTCTTTGTCCCAGTCCCTAGTCCCCAGCAACCCTAAATTGGGGTTCCACCATAAGCCTTCATAGGTTCAAATCTTATGAAATTTAGTGTCGTCATCACCACTTACAATCGCTTAAACTTACTGCGACGAGCAATTAACTCAGTTCTTAACCAAACGATTCCTTGTGAAGTCGTAGTGGCTGATGACTGTTCATCAGATGAAACTGAAGCTTATATCAAAAGTTTAGGTAACTCTGTTATTTACCATCGCAACGAGGTGAACAAAGGCCATGCTGCTACGGTAAATGCGGGAATTGAAAAAGCTAGCGGCGACTGGATTAAGTTTTTGGATGATGATGACTACCTAGCTCCTAATTGTCTAGAAGAGATGGCAAAGGCCATCTCACTCCATCCTAGTGCTGTCATGTGCTCTTGTATTGCGGCTCAGGTAGATAGTAATGAAGAGGAACTCAGCCGCACCACACAATTTGGACCAGAGTTAGCTTATTATATTCCCCAAGTCGATATTCATTACGGTATGCTCTTAGAACTTGTACCTTTTGGTACACCTGTTCAAGTAGCTTGCTGCCGTCATAGTTTCTTGCAAACTGGTGGTTGGGATTCCAAACTAGATGCTAACTGTGATGACATTGATTCTTGGATTCGGATTGCTCGGTTTGGTGATGCTATCTTCTTGAATCAAAGCCTTGCTTACCGCACAATTTGGCCGGGTGCTTACAATCAAAAGTTTTCTCTTCTTAAACGTTTAGAGACAAATATTTTGATGAAAGAGAAGATTTACGCTTTAGTTGATCAAAAGCACCGATCGCATCTGCCCAAGTTTGAGGATACCAAAAATTATGTCAGACTACACTGGTCTTTCGTGGCATTGAAACAGGGACAGCTAAAGCTATTTCTCACTATGGTATATCCAGCTATTTTTTCTCCTGTTGCTTGGTGGCTTTTATTGGTTGCTGTCTTATCACGCCGTTTAAATCGCCCCAATGCTCACCTGCAAAAATTTGTGTTGATTAATACTGATTTGGCATTAGATATGGTTACAGAGGTTTGGGATGGTGGCAAAGCATAATCCCAGTTTGCATGTGAGATTTGATTGGGAAGTATACTGAGGATTTAGGAAAAGTGTTTTTTCCATAAACGCAGTCGCGTAAAAATCGGCTTTGCCCAACGCCAACCCAGAAGATCATGCAGCAGAATATAAAAGCAGGGGATGATAAATAGTGTCAACATTGTAGCGATCGCCATCCCAAAGAAAACTACAATCCCTAAAGGTTGCAAAAACTCGGAACCCTCGCCAATGCCTAATGCCAAGGGAAAAAGCCCCAGAATAGTAGTGACTGTAGTCATCATAATTGGGCGCAAGCGCTGAGGAGCAGCTTTTAGTATGGCAATTTGGCGAGTACAACCAACTTCATCCCGAATTTGGTTTGCCAGTTCTACCATAAGAATCCCTGCGTTTACTACAATTCCCACCAGCAGCACCACACCGACGATGACAGTTGCGCCTATTGCCGTTTGGGTAATGTAAAGCCCAAAAATTCCTCCAGCTAATGCTAGTGGTACGGTAAACATAATTACCAACGGGTCAATCAGCGAATTATATTGCACCGCCATCACTACGAATATTAAGAACGTCGCTAAAGCTCCTAACGTTTTTAGAGCATTCTGAAGCTGTTGATTAGTTGCTTCGGCAGAACTAGGCACAATTGAAACGCCTTCAGGTAACTTGACGCTCTTGAGTACCTCATTGACTTCTGCGATCGCTTCACCAAGACTAGCTCCCTCGCTGAGGTTACCTGCAACAATAAAAGCTTGGCGCTGATTAATTCGTTGCACCTCGCCAGGTGCTTGACCTTCTTCGATGCGAGCAACATCTGAAAGACGAACTAGTTGATTGTTTTCTGTAAATAGCGGTAGTTGTTCTAGCTGAGAGGGACGTTGAATAGCTTCTTTATTTAGCTGTACCCGCACATCAACTAAACGGTTGCCGCGTTGAATTTGTGTAGGTATTGAACCTTCAATTGCTGTCTGAATTGTGTCACCAATTTGTTGAGCAGTCAGCCCCAAAGCCGAAACTCTTTCCCAGTCGGGGCGAATTTGAATTTCCGGTTGCCGAGCATCGGCATCTGGTCGGAATGTGGCTAATTTTGCCCTTTCCTGCAAAGCTTGCAGCACTTCGGCTCCTGCTTGAGTTAAATTTTCTTCATTCTCACCTTGCAGAATCACGTCAATTTCTGACCCTTGCACTGGAGAATTACTCAAGATTAAACCCCGCACCTGACCAGGATTGAGGCGCAGCAGAATTCCTGCTAAGTTGAGTTTGTTAAATTCCTGAGTTACTTTTTTGACAAACGCTTCAACATCTGTGCCTGGTTTAAGATTGATGGTGCTACTGGCACGTAAGGGATTCTCTGTAGTATTACTGCCAAATAGATTACCCCCGACAGTTGTGAAAGCATACTCGGTTTCTGGTTGTTTCAGCAAAATGTCATCGACAATTTGCATGACTTTCTCAGAAGTGGCTAAAGGTGTACCGGGAGGAAACTGCGCTCTCAAGTTGGCTTGGCCAGTACTGATCCGGGGTAGGATTTCTTGGGGAATTTGACTAAACATAAACAAGCTGCTGCCACCTAAAATTACCAAAGCAGCAATGACTACAAAGAACCGATAACGTACAACCTTAGTTAAGAAGTTACCGTATCCCCGCGTAGCATCTTCAAATCTATGATTAAACTGTCTCAGCAGCCAAAATTCGCTGATCCGACTAGACCAACGAATTCCCAACAGTCGAGAAGTCAGCATTGGCACTACTGTGATCGCGACCACAAGGGAGGCTGCTACTGCAAAGCTAATTGTCAGAATCAGTTCATTAAATAGCAGAGCGATAAAACCGCCAACTAACAGAAATGGGGCTACGGAAACTAAGTTGGCAGCAGTAGCCGCAACCAAAGCAGATTCTACTTCTTGAGAAGATGTGATCGCACTCTCTATAAAAAATTTTGAATTACCCTGCTGATTCTCCTCTTGCTGCTCCCCTCTCTCTCGCTGATTGGGAGTCATGCCTGTTTTTTCAGAAATATTCTCTAAAATCACAACCGATGTATCAATTGCTTGACCAATTCCCAATGTGAGTCCTGCCAAACTGAATACATTCAAAGTCAAGCCAAATATTTTCATCAACGCGATCGCCGCCAGAGTACACAGCGGAATTGTCAAACTGATAATTAATGTTTGCCTGAATGACCCTAAAAATAACAATACTGCTGCTGCGGCTAACAATGCTCCAGAAATCGCCGAAAAGATGACATCATTTAGAGAATTACGGATGAAGCGAGATTCATCTGTAGTGGGATTCAATTTCATGTCGGCAGGAATTGTGCCTGATTGCCGTAATTGTTCAATTCGCTGCTTGACAGCATCTACAACTGTAATTGTATTAGCCTCAGGTTGCTTTTGAATTGACACCTTCACCGCCGGCTGACGGTTTAGGTAGACAAATACTCGCTGGTCTGATGTGTCGTCAATTACCTCAGCAAAGTCTCGCAAATAGACGCGGCGGGAAGGTGCAGAGGTAGTGGTAGTAGCAGAGGGAGAGGACGAAACTTCTAAGGAGAGATTCTCAATTTCTCTGGCATCTCGGAAGCGTCCCACAGTACGAGTCAATGGCTCAGAATTCTGCCCCAAAATTCGACCACCAGAAGTATCTTGGTTACGGGCTGTTAATTCATCTAGTACGTCGTTTAAGCCCACACCCAAAGCTTGCAAACGATTTAAATCCACGAGCACTCTTACTTCCTCTTCAGCACCGCCTGAAACATCGACTGAGGCGACTCCTGGCACGACACTGATTTCACGCGCTAAATCTTCATCGGCAAATACGCGTAAGTCTTTACCTTGCAGGGAAGAAGATGTTAGTGCCAACTCATAAATCGGCAATTGGGAGGGATCGACTTTAAATAAGCGCGGCTCTTCTATCGTATCTGGCAGTTGTCCTCGCCCTCGGTTAAAAGCAGCAGTAGCATCGTTTAGGGCTTGGTCAATATCGCCCCCTGGTTGAAAGTATAAATCGAGGCTAACCTGCCCTTCGCGGGTGCGAGAAAAAACTTGTACTACATTCTCCGTTGCCGATAAAGCTTCTTCTAGGGGTCTGGTGATTTCATCTACTGCTACTTCTGGGGAAATACCAGGCGCTTCTAGTCGGACACCAATTCGTGGATAGGTAATTGCTGGGAGGAGATCGACTTGGATAGTCGAAAGAAAAAACACCCCAACCACAATCACTGCCACGGTGAGCATGAGTGTACCAATATGTTGGCGGATAGCGATCGCGCTGATACTAAATCCACTATTGTTATTTGCTTGCTGCATCGTTTCTAATTCAAAATTCAAAATTTAAAAACACAATTTCTAATTGCCCCTAGGGACTGAATCTGTTTTTTCTGAAAGAATTGAAAGGCTTACAGCAGCCCCATCTTTTAGTGGTTTACCACTGCGAACAACATAGCGCTCTCCTGGTTGCAAGCCAGATAAAATTTCGACTTTGCCATCAGCCCTTTTTCCGAGAGTGACAGCACGGGCTGTTACCTTTGCTTTACCTTCTTCGTCTGTAACTACGAATAAAGTTGCATCTTGGTTATTTGACTCTTTTTTCTCTACGGGACCGGGGGAAGACGCTTTGTTTCTTGCTTCCTTCTGAAGAGCTGATTGCGGCACCACTACTCGCTGTGCTGTCTGAGTTGCAAAATTTACTCGTGCTAACAGTCCGCTACCAATTTTGCCGCCACTGTTGGGAATTACTACCTCTACTGGAATCAAGCGAGCTGTGGCATCAGCAGCTGGAGAAATGCGCGCCACTCTACCAATTAATTCTTGATTAGGGAAGGCATCTAAACGGACTTGTACAGATTGCCCTATCTGAAGTTGTGCCAGTTCTAATTCCGAAACTGGCACTACAACCTTGACACGATTGAAGTCGGCAATTTTTAAGACTTCACCGCCTGCTTGGAGCAAATTACCTGGTTCTGTTACCTTTTCGGTGACGACACCAGTGATAGGAGATGTTAATCGGGTGTAAGATCTGCGTTCTTTGGCTTGGGCAACTACTGCTTGTTGGGCAACTACTCTACCTTGGGCGGCGGCGACGGCTTGCTGTTCTGTACGCACTTGTTCAGTAGAGGCCCGTAACGCTTGGGCGGCTGTTTGGGCTTCAGTGCGGGCTTGTTGGGCAGTTTGTTCGGCGATCGCACCTTGTTTGACTAGCTGCTGCTGGCGTTGTGAGTCGGCTTGCGCTTGCAGCAATTCTAAGCGCGCTCTTTCAACTTGGGCACGGGCATTACTTACCTGATTTGTTGCCCTTGCTACTTCCGATTTTAGGGAGGCTAATTCTGCTTCTGCTTGTTTTAAGTCGGTTAACAGCAAGACATCATCTAATTGTCCAATGTTTTGCCCTTGCCTGACTCGATCTCCAACATCTAGATTCAAGCCTAACAGCCTGGCTTCTACTTGCGATCGCAATGACACTGTGCGGAACGGTATGGTAGTACCTGTATACTCCGGTTGTTTTTGCAAAATCTCAGTCCGGGCGATCGCAACATCTACAGGTGTCGCGCCTCCCCCTTGTTTAGTAGTACTCGGCCCTTGAGATTGTGCATCTGCTGATTCTTTCAAAGAGGAGGCACAACCGACTGTCATTAAGCTAAAGCCTAGGAAGCAAGCAATCAATAAATTAGACTGCGATCCAAAACCAAGGGGAAACTTCCGCCAATTTTCTTTATTACTTGTTTTATGTAACTGAGAGTTAATTATCTGAGATGCAGCTATGGTATTTGGCATTTTCAACAGTTTGTGCGGCTAATGTCCGTCCAAAATCATTGATGTACTCTTGATAGAACGGCTTCGGGTTAAAACAGCCGTCTAGCAACGAGTGTTTTTGACAGTTTTGTTTAACAAGTGTAAGTTTTCTCTCAGAAATGTTCGAGTATACAAAGTCATGCTTTTCTAAAACACAAACAGAAAAATTCTCAACACCGTACTGCTACAGGTGCAGATAGCTTTGTATTCAGCCAATTGTAAAGATTAGTATACGTATTTTTAGCCTTTCTAAACTCTGTCTCAAGGTATAAGGCTGATCAGAACTACAAAAGTAGTTTTCTCATTTTTAGCTTCTCTCCTCAGACAGAATCAACTTGCCATCTGAATGCTTAGGATTGTAGCCAAACTATCAGTAATTCTTCTCTTATCTAGTTTAGATTAAGAATGGTAAATAAATTTGGTATTTGAGACAAACGTAATGTAGAGCGTCTCAACACCTAACTATATATTGATTGTGCGTGAGGAAGGCAAGCAGTGACATTACCCCTAAAAGTGGCAAAAACCGCCCAAGAAGACCTGATTGCAGAATTTTTTTGGGAATCCGTGGGTAAGTGGCGATCGGAACGGCGCTATTACACCCTGTCATCGGGAACTACCAAAGAAATTGTGAGTGCGATCGCGATTCGGTTTTTAAAGCAGGGATGCGAAGAATTGCAACAGCTATCTCAGTTGCACGAATTACCAGATTCAGTAAGTTTGGTATGTGGTACTGAAGTGATCTGGGAAAGTACAGATTTAATCACCGGAAAGAGAGAATCTCAAGGTTCCACCCTATTTGGTGCTTTAGGAAACATTTTGTATCGCGATCGCGGTTTTGCCACACCCAAACCAATTACCGCCGAATACTATTTTCCCAATCCCAAAACACTGTGTTTGCGAACAGAGTACAATAGCTCAGTTTTTGAGGAAGAGTTAAAGCTAATTGGTAGTAAATACCGTACTCGCCAGACAATCATCTCTCGTGCTGGTGAACAGTTGATGATTGGTCAGTATTTGGAAACAAGAGTAGAGAGTATAAATATAAGCCTATAGGGGCATAGGGAGGACAAGGGAGACAAACAATTCAAAATTAAGACTTGACTTTTGACCCTAGGCCCTTGATGACTTTCATAATCTAACTTTAATTTGTAACGGTTTACTTAAAAGTTTTTTTTAACCGTTCCTCTTCAAGAGAGAGTTGCTATATCATTGATTAAAGATGAGAATTAATTCGGTGATAGTGGTTTTTGTTAGTATTGACAGGCTTTTTCCTTTTAGTATTTGCAGACTCTCTCCGAAATCTAAATCTCTACACGTTTATGATTTTGGAGACATTCTATGTCAATTTATGTAGGTAACCTTTCTTACCAAGTTACAGAAGATGCACTGACTGCGGTTTTTGCAGAATATGGTGCTGTAAAGCGAGTGCAAATACCTACTGATCGTGAAACAGGCCGTGTACGCGGCTTTGCTTTTGTGGAGATGGGTTCAGATGATGAAGAAACAGCTGCTATTGAAGCGCTTGATGGAGCCGAATGGATGGGCCGTGACTTAAAAGTCAACAAGGCTAGACCAAAGGAAAATAAAGGTGGTTCCTTTGGTGGTGGCGGAGGCCGCGGTGGCTACGGCGGTGGCGGCGGTGGTGGTGGTTCGCGCAATCGTTACTAAGCCGCTGAGTTGATGTCAAAACCTATGGGATGTTTGTCATCCCATGAACGCCATCAATTTAATTAAATTTTGTAAAAGCTCAAGCATTACCACTTGAGCTTTTTTGATGGAATTCATAGTGAATGGTCAAAAGTCAAAATTAATCTGGACTCTGGAGTACCAATTAAATCTATAACGCAATACGCTTGGGTTAAGGTGAGCAGAGATTGATTTGTCACTTGTTGAAAAAGCCAGCATTGGAAGGGGGATTCTCCCCCAAGCCCCCGATTGGGGGACGGTTGCGTCCCCCAAACCCCCTCCAAAATTAGTTATTAAAAAGCTAATTTTGTAAAATTAGCTTTTTGGCAAATTAGCTATTTAGCTAAAGCTAATACCAGCTTTAGAGAATTTTAGCTTTGTAGCCGAGAACTTGGGGTGCATCCCAGTTTTTATTTTGCAACGAGATAATAAGTGTCATTGCGAGGAGGAACGACGTTCGCGTAGCGTCTCGTAGAGAAGCAATCGCATGGACTTGTTCGTAGTGAGAGATTTTGTGATTGCTACCCTGCGGGAACGCTTCGCGAACACTCCACTTCGTTTCGCTCGCAATAACGGTAATTAAAAAAGTGGGATGCTCCCAGAACTTGGAACTTCAAGCCGAGAACTTGGAAGTTCATGATCCAAACGCGGAACTTTAAGCTGAGAACTTGGAAGTTAATGTTCCAAACTCGAAACTTTGAGCTTGGAACTCAATACTTAATAATGAGTTCCCGACTTGCGATGATGCACAGCTGTCACACCATCTTGATTTAGCACTTTGCCACTTTCGACAGTCGCATAAACCAGCCAGTGATCGCCAGATTCCAGCCGATTTTTGACGGAACACTCCAAATACGCCAAAGCATCGTTGAGAATAGGAGTCCCGTTTTCGGTTTCTTCAAAGGGAACACCAGCAAATCGGTCTTGCCCTGGGCCAAAGGGTTTGAGGAAGTGTTTCATTAAACCTAAATGATTACCTTCTTTAAGGATATTCAGGACAAATTTATTTCCGGAGTGCGTCAGAGTTTCCACCGCGCGGTCTTTGGCAACGGCTATGGTTAAACCAGGAGGGCTAAAGCTAGCTTGCGCCACCCAAGAGGCTAACATCGCACTGGATATATCGTCTTGTTTGGCTGTTAGAACGCACAAAGAACCGACAATCCGACCTACAGCTTGTTCTACAGTTGTCGCGGCGACATTTTGCGCGCGTACTTTTCTGGCTTTCTTCAATGCTTGAGCAAAATCGGTTCCGGCTTCTTCGCACAGTTGTAAAGTGACATCGTTGGGTTTGAATTTGACGCGGATGCTATCAAAACCAAAGCGATAACCAGCGTCTTTGAGCTTACCTTCAATTAAATCAACGGCTTCACCACTCCAGCCAAAAGAACCAAATACTCCTGCAAGCTTATTATTTGTAGCGGTGGACAATACAATTCCCAAGGCTGTTTGTACAGGTGTAGGTGCATGACCGCCAAGGGTAGGCGAACCGATGACAAAGCCAGCAGATTTCTCTACAGCAGCGCGGATATCTTCTGGATCAGTAAATTCGCAATTAATTGATTCTACAGCGACACCAGCTTTGGTGATGCCACGCGCGATCGCTTGGGCTAAGGTGGCTGTATTTCCATATGCCGATGCATAAATTAAAGCTACTGTCAAGTCTGCTGAGGTTTGCTGCTGACTCCATTCCCGATATGCTTTGGTGAGTTCAATCAATGCATAACGTACCAAAGGCCCGTGTCCAGTGGCGTAAATTCTCGCAGGAAAATCGGCAATTCTATCTAAGGCTGTTTCTACTTGACGCGCATGGGGTGCCATCAAGCAATCAAAATAGTAGCGTCGGTCTTCGTTAATCGATTCCCAGCCTTCATCAAAGACCTGATCGCCACAAATATGCGCCCCAAACAACTTATCTGAGTAGAGAATTTCTGTTTGTGGGTCATAGGTGCAGAGTAGATCTGCATAGCGGGGGTTAGGCGTAGGAATGAATTGCAAATCATGACCCTTGCCTAAATCGAGGGTTTCTTCCCCCCGCATCACCATAATTGATAAATCTGGATTTTCTAGCGCCCCACGTAAATTGATCGCCCCGGGATTAGAACATACAAAGGTAATCTGCGGTGCAACTTCCAGCAATGCCTTTAAAGTAGAGGCACGGTTGGGATTGACGTGACCCAAAATTACATAATCGATGGCTTTGACATCAAATCTTTGCTGCAAAGCATCTAAATATATTTCCGTAAATGTTTCTCCAGGGGGGTCAATCAGGGCGACTTTATCCCCTTGAATCACATAAGAATTAGCAGTTGTACCCTTAGCCAAGGCGTATTCAATTTCAAACCTTAACCTTGACCAACTGCGCGATCGCAGTACTGTTGTATTTGTCGCTATCGGGTAAACTTGAACGTCACGAGGTTTAGTTATTGACATGGCGGAATGGGTAATGGGGAATTGGGCATGGGGCATGGGGCATGGGGAATTGGGAATGGGGAATTGTTTCCCCCTTGTCCTCCCTGTCTCCCTTGTCCTCCTTGTCCCCTTCTGTTGTCTTTAGTAGTGATTACCAACTTTACGGTGATGCACGGCAGTCAAAGCATCTGGGTTAGATACTCGTCCGGCGTAGACGGTGCTGTATACTGCCCAGTGATCGCCGCAATCCATCCGGCTGACTACTTCACACTCTAGGTATGCCAATGCATCAGTGAGAATGGGTGCGCCGTTTTCGGCTGGCTGAGTTTTCACGCCTTCAAAGCGATCTGCACCTGGGGCGAACCGCTTTAAAAAGTGCTTCATGAGTGGCTGATAATTGCCTTCTTCTAAGACGTTGAGAACAAAGCGATCGCCTACTTGCATGAGTGATTCAATCGCCCGATCTTTGGCGACTGCGATGGAAAATCCCAAGGGTTTGAAGCTGGCTTGACTTACCCAAGAGGCTAACATCGCACTCTTAACATCGCCTTTTTTGGCTGTGATGATATATAAACCGCCGCTAAGTCTACCAAGTGCTTTATCTAAATCAGCACCCAGAGATTTCATCGCTTTCATACTGCGATCGCGTGTTACCCATTGTGCTAAGTCTGTACCTGCTTCTTCACAAAGCTTGTAGGTGTTTTCGGTGGGGTTTTCTTTGATGCGAATTTCTGGGAAAACTGTTGTCAGTCCCAAATTCCGAAATTTACTTACTAAAGGATCAATCGGTTCGTCATCGCCACCGCCTGCTTCAAATACGCCGATGGCTTGTTTTTCTTTGGCAGATCCTAAAACGGTGCTAAGGGCTGCTTGGATATTAGCATTGCTAGAAGCTGGCGGCATCCCAACTATAAGTCCGGTACAACGTCCAACTAACTCCCGCAATTCTTGTAAATCGACTGCCGATCCTAAGTCTACAATTTCTACAGCGACACCAGTTTTGATAATACCGTTGGCAATTGCTTGGGCTAGGCGATCGCTATAGCCGTATTCAGAAACGTAAAATATGCCTACTGGTGTTTCAGCTTTGGTTTGTGTTTGACTCCAAGTGCGGTAACGTCCAGTTAGTTCTTCAACATTGTGAGATAGTAGCGGCCCGTGCCCAGTGGCAATCATACTAATATGTGGCAGTTCTCCCATGCGCTTCAAAGCTGATAGCACTGACCGCGCATTCGGCCCCATCAAGCATTCGTAGTAATATTTAAAATCTGGTTCAATAGCTTTTAAATCATCATCAAATGTGCTTTCGGTGCAATAGTGCATTCCGAAAGCGTCGCAGGTGTAGAGAATTTGGGTTTTGTGGTCGAAACTAAAGATAGTATCTGGCCAGTGGAGATTGGGTGCAATGACGAATTCAAATTCGTGACCATTACCTAAATCTAAGCGATCGCCATTTTTCACAATCCGCCGCTTAAACGGCTGATGTACCAAATCTTCCAAAAACTGAATCGCCACTTTCGAGGCGACAACGGTAATTTCTGGGGCCATTTGTAGTAAATCTTTAACCAAGCCGCTATGGTCTGGCTCAGTGTGGCTGACAATTAGATAATCAATCTCTGTCGGATTGATTAGCCCCGTGAGCGTGTCAAAATACAGCTGACGAAACTTTTCGTGGGAAGTATCAACAAGCACGGTTTGCTCACCGCGAATCAGAAACGAGTTGTAGGTTGTACCGTTTTGCAGACCAAATTCAATATCGAAGCGATCGCGATCCCAATCCAAAGAGCGAATTGCTGTAGTATCTTGAGCAATCTCCACAGTTTCTATGGTGAGCCTTTTTTCAGTTCTTTCGGTGAGCGCTACCATAACTCCCCTCCTTGACAAAATGAGTATATTTTCCTCTGACTTTATTGTTACACGTGTTGATTGTTAATTTTTATTAAAAAATCTATGAGTAACTTAAAAAATTTAAAACTAAGAATGGGGCATTGGGCATTGGACATTGGGCATTGGACATTGGGCATTGGACATTGGGCATGGGGCATGGGGCATCGGAAATATAGAAAAATTTTTGTAGGTGCCCACCTTAGGGTTTACTTTGGGTGGGGCATTGGGCATGGAGGGCATCGGAAATATAGATTGTTATGTGTGCTGGTGTAACAAGTGAGTAAAAAAGACAATATTTGGCTAGCTTTAGAGATTGGGAATTCCCGGCTACATTGGGCGTTGTTTTTCGGCGCAAAGCTTGAATTTGCCTGGGATACTGACTATTTACCTGAGTCAGTCATACAGCAGTTAGCACAATGTCAAACACTTGATGATTTACCACCAGAAATTTTCTCTCCCTCATCCCCCTGCCCCCTCTTCCCCCTATCCCCAGAGGGGGCCCCGAGTCCCCCTGCCCCCTGCCTCCTCCCCCTCGCGATCGCTTCAGTAGTTCCCAATCAAACAGCACTTTGGCAAACTTACCCCAATATTCAGGTAATTACCTTAGAGCAAATACCTCTCAAAGGACTCTATCCCACATTGGGAATTGATCGCGCCTTAGCTTTGTGGGGTGCTGGTAAAACTTGGGGGTTTCCCATGCTGGTAATTGATGCGGGAACAGCACTGACTTTTACAGCTGCGGATGCTAACGAGTGTCTAGTTGGGGGTGCAATTTTACCAGGATTAGGCTTACAATTTGCCAGTCTCGGTCAAAAAACCGGACAATTACCTTTCATAGAAACGCAAGCAATTGCATCTCTACCGCCACGCTTTGCGTTAAATACCACAGAAGCGATACAAAGCGGGATAATATACACGATTCTGGCTGGAATTAGCGATTTTATTGAAGCTTGGTGGCAATTATATCCAGATGGCAAGATTGCGATTAAAGGAGGCGATCGCACAACCCTATTAAATTATCTCCAAGCTTTGTATCCTGCGATCGCACCACGTTTGACTATAGAACCAAATTTGATTTTTTGGGGCATGGAAAAAACAGTAGGCATTGCATGACGCACCCTACTAACCCTTTAATTTGAGATAATTTATTTTTTGGTGTTCCCTAGTTAAGCGGCTTGTTGTTTTTTCAACTCTTGTATCAATGCTTGACATTGAAGACTCGCATCTCTGGCTTGTCGCATCAAATCAAGTCCTTGTTTCCGGTTTACTTTTGATACTTCTACAGATTGACGACTTAATTGTGCGGCTTGTTTACCCAATTCCTTGATTTTGGTTTTGAGTTCTTCCATCTTTCAACCCTCTAGCTCTAAGATTACAGCATCTAAATTTTCCATTTGTTCATACAGTATATCTGCTCTGGTTTGAAGTAAACTAGCATCGTCAAAATCTTCTAACTCTAACTCAATTTCAGCAAGGTCGTATAATTCTCTTGTTATCACTTCAAGTTTTCCGTACAATTGTTTCAATGAATTAAGCGTCGTTTGTTTCAACTCGTACTACCTCACAACAAAAATCGTTTTTAAGCTAGTTAATTACTAATTCCACCCCTACACAGTAGCGCTTCGGTATATTGGCGTTGATGAATAATTTCGCAAAATGCGATCGCAAGTTTATAACGACAGCATAGGCGTAGCCTCATAGATATTCGCTCCCATGCTCTGCGTGGGAGCGAGGTAGAATAAGGGTTTTAAACCACCTTTGGTACAGTAAGATCTGAACGTATCACAAAGCAGCGATGTACATACTAATTGGTGGATCTGGTTTGGTAGGATTAAGCTTGGCGCAGAAATTAGTAGAACTAGGACATACCGTAGCTGTAATTGACATTGATCCTAATGCTTGTCGCTACGCACGCGAACAAGTAGGAGCAATGGCTTTTGAAGGTAGTGCCGTTAGTACGCAAGTTTTATTAGAAGCTGGAATTCGTAAAGCCAACGCCTTAGTGGCTGTGCTGCGAAGTGATGCCTTAAACCTGGCGATGGTAACTCTTGCTAAACATTACGGTGTCCCTCACATTGTGACTCGGATGCGTCATTCCGATTTTGCTGAACCGTTTCGATTGGCTGGAGCTAATCATATTATCAGCACTGTTGAACTAGCGGTTTCAACAATGGTAAATGCCATTGAATATCCGCAAGTAGAATCAATGATGCATTTTGAGCAAGGGCAAATTGAAGTTTTAAAACTTTCAATTCCCAAGAATTGCTATGTTGTGAATCGTAGTGTTGCCGAAATTGCTCAAGATTCTCGCTTTCCTACTGGTTCTCTAATTATTGGCTATCAAGCCCATCCCCACGAAGATTTAACAATTCCTAATGGGAGTACAGTATTAGAACCTGGTTCAACTGTGTTGATTGTCACCAAACCAGGTTCATTGCGTCAAATGATTGATTTTATTGAAGGCTGTAAGTAAATAATTCAAAATTGAATAAAGTGTTATTCCAAAATTTAACACATTGAATTTCCTAAAACTTCAGCCACCTGTCAACCAATCCATTTCAGCCTTTAATTCATAATTCATAATTCTAATGAAGCTGTACTCACGCTTTTATTTAGTAATTGCTTTTATTTTTCTGGTGTCTTGCTCATCACCAGATATTCAAGCAAAATCACCATCTGCAACTACAAGCACAAAACCATCTCAACAAATAGTAACTCTAGATAAAAATTTTAAAATAGCAATAGGTCAAACTATTTATGTCCCTGTTTATTCCCATATTTATCATAACGATGAGCGAAAAATTTTAGATTTAGCAGCTACCCTGAGTATTCGGAATACAGATTTGAACAATCCTATGATTATTACTGCTGTACGCTACTATGATTCAGATGGGAAATTAATTAAGCAGTATTTAGAAAAACCTATTCAACTTAATGCCTTAGCTTCTACAGATTTTTTTGTGAATAGAACAGATACCAGTGGCGGTTCAGGCGCAAATTTTATTGTAGAGTGGGTATCCCAAACAGTAATTTCTGAGCCTATAGTCGAAGCAGTGATGATTGCTACTGAATTTCAGCAAGGAATTTCTTTTGTTAGTCCAGGTAAAGTAATCAAAACTCAAAAAAACTCCCAAAGCACATCTTTAAAATAAATTATGAAGTTTATGGAAAGTGGAATGTCAATGAAATAAGGTAAATTTGGATTCCGTAATCTCACAATTACCAATTACCAATTAGTATAGTTAATCATCTTCTAACTTCAACAATTGCTCATCAAGTTTTTTCAGCCGTTCATAAACAATTTCTTCTCTTAGAATTCGCTGACGTATCGCCTCATTTAGCGCTGCTTTCTCCGCTAGCAGCAATCGACGGCGAATAGCATCCAGTTTACTGGGTTCACCAGTTTTGATATCCAACTCATCCGAACGGCGATTATATAATTCTCGTAATACCTTTTCTGCACCTGCTACTTGCACTTGATAAGCTGCACGCATCTCTTCATAAACAGCTTTTGGTAACACCCCGGTTTTTAATAAAGTATCTAATTCATCCTGTGCAGCTTTACCCGTAATTAATTGCGCTTGCAATTCTTCAATCTGTTGACGAGATTCTGATACTGGAGACAATTGCAACCGCTTCACCAACCAAGGTAAACTCACTCCTTGTCCAACTACAGACAGCAATACAGTCCCAAATACAATGGCAATCAGTTGTTCTCGTCCTGTGATTGTTGTGGGGATACTCAACGCCAACGCCATCGAAAGAGAACCCTTGATATTGCCAAAAAACAGAACGTGTTGCCAGCGCCAAGGAATTGGACGGTCAAACCAACGTACAATAGCTAACAGTGGATACACAGAAACTATACGTGCTATTTGATAAGCTGCGATCGCTAACAGGACAGCAGGTAAGATTTTCCAAAGAGTTATTAAGTCAACTTCTATACCAATTAACAGAAAAATAAAGCTATTAACTCCAAAAGAGATAGATTCCCAAAAGCTCAGTAATGTCAATCGAGTAGAAGCTGACACTTTACCAGAAAGCCCTACACTGCCAACAATTAAGCCAGCAACAACCACAGCTACCACACCAGAAACACTGAAGGCGTGTCCAAGTTGAAAAGCTCCTAAAGCCACAGCTACAGTGAGTAAAGTACTACTAAGTGGTTCATCGGCACGTACAAATAAACTTGTACTCAAATACCCCACAGCTAACCCTACCAGGCTTCCACCCACAACTACCACAAACAATTCTTGTAGTCCTGCCAGAATTGTGAGTGAGCCAGCCTCATGAGCTTTTACAATTAGACTAAATAAAACTAGCGCTACACCATCGTTAAATAAACTCTCTCCCTCAACAATGGTTGACAACCGAGAAGGGACAAGCACCTCCTTAAATACAGCAATCACAGAAACAGTATCGGTGATTGCCAAAATTACCCCAGCTAGCAGTGCTGCTGTCCAATTTAACCCCAGTCCCCATTTCAAAAGTACTGCTGTGACACCAGAAGAAATCAAAATTCCTGGCCCAGCTAGTAAGACAATTGGTTTAACAGTGCTACGGAGGCGGCTAATATCAGTATTAATAGCTGCCTCAAACACCAAAATCGGCAAAAATAGATTCAAAATTAAGGAATCATTTAAACCAATATGTTGTGGTAAAAGTTCTGTAATTGCTAAACCCGCTAAAACTAAACCCGCAACATAAGAAACTCGTAACCAACGCGACAGCAGAGCTACAACGGTGGCTACGAGCAAAAGAATAATTGAAACAGTAACTAATTCAGCAACATTCACTTGTAAATGGGGAACAAAGGGTTATAAATAGCAAATCAAGACAAATTATCTTATAATTTGTCTTGATATTATGTACCAGTAAATCTCTGTCTAAAAAATCTACACATAGCAGGAAGATTATTTCTTGATATAATCCCTAATATCTTCAGCGATAACCCCAACACAAGATTCTGGTAAATCATTGGTAGCGTGAGCAATTATTTTAAACTCAGATTTAGGCATCAATTGAGCGTAAGTTTGGCTTTTAGCTATGGCCTCTGCCGTATCTTTACCACCTTGTAAGATTAAAACTGTAAATTCTATTATGGACAATTGATTTTGCACTAATTCTGCCTCCAGTTCTGGTAGTTTTCTTTGAAATAATAACTGGCAACCTGTAGGATATTGCAACATTACATTACGTAGCTGCAAATATTGTTGAATTTTTTCCTGTAATCCCAGAATTTTGATTAAAGGACTAAGCAGTTTTAAGAGTTTAAATATTAATGGTGGGCATTTAGCTAACCGCTGCATCCTTTGCCATCGCTTTTCTTGTCTTTCTATCTTTACACCCTCTGGCGATAGCAGTACTAAACCATGAACTTGTTCGGGATACTTTAACGCATAGCTAGCAGCAATCCATGCCCCAAGAGAATGCCCTACTAAATATACTTTTTCTAGCTTCAAAGCTTGCAAAAACTCAGCTAAACATTCTACTTCTAAATCAATTGAGTAGTGAATATTAGGATTGTCGGATTCACCAAACCCTAATAAATCGGGTGCAAAGCAATGAAAATTATAAGACAAAGCATCTATCAACGGAACCCATTGACTGCTATCGTTCCACGCACCATGTAATAAAATTACCGGAATTCCTTGACCAGCTTCTCGCCAGAATAATAGCCCTTGCGAGAGTTTTCTCCGGGAGTTACGAAATAGCGTATCCATTTTAATTTTAAGGGTTATAGCAATTCTCACTTGTGATGTACATGAATTTTGGTATGAAGAAACAGAGAACACAGAACGGTTCCCTTAATACCAAACTTTTGATTACTCTCAAGTGTAAACCGCTTTAAGTTGTAACATAGTTTAGTCAATAGTTCATAGTCATTAGTCATAGGAAACACAACTTGCACAAGGGACTAATAACTATTGACTAATAACTAATGGCAAACAAAATCTTGTTATGCCACTATTGTCAAGCCATTTAAATAGTCTTGCAACTGCTGATAATGGTCGTGAGACATCGGTTCTATCGGTAGGGAGTCAGGAAAGAATGCTTGGATATCTATGACTTCCAAAGTATCCTTCACCTCCATTGTTCCTTGTACTTCTGCTTCCACAGCAATACAAATTGAATGAATTCTCGGATCTCGATTTGGTGAAGAATAAACCCCTACCAAACGCCGGATTTTCACCAACTCCAATCCAGTTTCCTCTTGCAATTCTCGGTGAACTGTATTAGGAATATCTTCTCCCCAGTCCACCATACCTCCAGGCAAACCCCAGCGGCCATTGTCACTCCGTCGAATCAGCACAATCCGACCATCAGGTAGAATGGGGATAATGCTGGTGCCAGTAATGGGATGGCGGAATATGATACCCAGTACTGTTTGTCCAAAGCGCCATAAGCTACGTGTGGACTTTATAGCTATCGTAAACAAAGCAAGAACGTTCAATCTGCAAATGTTTGTATTGTATGCTATTAATTCTCACCACATAACATAGATGTCTAAATACCAATGTATTGAGTTATGTATTATACAATCATGCTCGTGGTTTGAAGTTTTATTCTAACACTTCCCTAGAAGAACTCAATCCTATCATCCTGCTTTAATATATGAACGTGTATTTTATACAAAAAATAATTAAACAGCGGTTTTAAAGTTTTGCTCGTATCTGTATTTATTATTTAAAATCACAGATAAAAAACTATTGACAATCATAAACATATGTGTTGTTTATCTGCTTATGTTTTATAAAATCGACTTCTGCAAAAGATACTGATAAACTCTAGTTCACAAATAAAAGACTATTACCAGGTAAAAATAAAATTTGTGATTCGACTTTGTATCGTAGTATTTCTGTGGTTCAATAAAATGTAATTTTGCAACACCAAAACACTAAGTCAGAAAAAACTATATTTTGAAAGTTATAGCTCAGCAAAGGTAGGCATAGCTCTAACTATAGCGTTTCTCAGTCTGGTGAAGTACAGTAGCAAGAATGGGTAAACCAATTATAAATATCATTTAACGAGACTTGACTAAAAGCACTTTCAATTGCTTTTGCTAAGTCTGGATAACTGGCGTTTAGACTAAGCCATGCAAAAGACCCAGCAAGGCTGAGTTAATC
>JAVRCF010000014.1:0-110753 GCA_034530935.1 Aulosira sp. DedQUE10
ATTTACCTCAGTAATAACCGATTGTGACAGTCCTGAGTGCGGAAGGTGGGTTATAAGCCATTCCCAATCAGAATAAACGGTGCCCAATAATAGGGGTGGCTGAGGTTATTACTCGCTGTTCTAGTTCTGCTATTCGGGGCTTTTGGCTCTACTACTATACCTCGCTGTTGCTCCACAGCCTGACCATTCCCAGTAATTAAGGCTATTTGTGCAGCTTGCAAAGCTTCAGCCTTTGTTGTGTTCGGCTTTTGCAATGCAGAATAGAAAGTATTCATTAAAGTTTGCGTCCCACCGTCATCAACAGACCATAAACTAGCGATCGCGGCTCTAGCTCCAGTTCTTTGAATTTGGTACCCAAAGCCCAAAATCTCCTTACCATCGCCTAACTTATCACCCAAACCAGTTTCGCAAGCACTCAACACAACTAAGTCTACGTGGGGTAAATTCCAGTTTTGCACATCCTGCAGGGTTGCATACTTACCATTACCAAACATAATAAATGAATCTTCAGGCTGACCAGCAACAAAAGCAGCATGAGTGGCCAGATGCACAACGTTGTAATCATTCATTGAGTAAACAATATCTGGGTTGAATTGTTCATCCACCACTTTCTTAGTATTCTGAATTGTGGCTGCTATTCCTTCCACCTCACGACCTGCAAATTGTAACCCTTGAAATTGGAAATCTTGGTTGCCAACTTTGACATTGACATTACGTTGAGAATTAGCAAACGCCGCCGCTAAAACTTGCAATTGTGGCTGTGGTTTAGTAGTAAAATTTGTCAAGCTCAGAGCAGTAATATTATTAATGCGGAAACGTTGCACTAACCATTGTTTACCATCATATAAAGCAGCTAAAGGAATATAACGCAATTTACCATCAGGAGCGTAAATAATGGTTTTGGTTTTGGCTTCAGCCAAGTCTTTTTCGATAGGTTTGATTAGCCATTCATAGAGTTGACCGCCAGAAATTTGCGGATTGCTAGTACGAGTTTGCAAGTCACGGCGGTATTTTTCTATGGTACTATTCAGTTGTTCTTCAGTCACGGCAACTGTGCGGTGAATAGGAGGCCCGTAGGGAGTCGCTAACACCAATTCCAGGCGGTCTTTAAGAACCAAAGGATAAAGAATTACTGCATCTTGCTTGAGTTGCTGAAGACTATCTTGGATAGTTTTTACTTGCGTCTCTAAATTTATATTTTCTCCCCCAGTACTTTGTTGTAACTCTGCCACCAATTTTTCTACTTCTGGGTCTTTGAGAAATTCACCAAACTGTTTACGGATATCTGTTTGCAATTTCCGCAATTCCACAATTCGCTGTTGTTGGCTACTGGTTCTTTTACTCTGGGGTTGAATTTTTTCTAGTGCATCTAATTCCTTACCCAAGGCTACTGCTTTATCAAGGATTGCGTTAGTATTGGGGTCAGTTGGTCGTTCTAATGACCTAGTTCTCTGGCTAATATGCAGAAAATCTTTCACCTCTTGCAGTTTCAGCAAATCTAATACCTGCTGTGCCTCGGCTATCTTACCTTGAACAAGTAATAAATCACCCAACTCGCGATAAATATCTGCTCTAGTTTCGCCTTTGCGGCCAGCTTGTAGGAACGATGTTTGCAACTGTGGAGGTAATCCCTGAATTTTTTGCCGCACTTCCTCTAGCCCACGAACAGCTTTTTGGTAATATTCAATAGCCTTCTGTGGCTGATTCAAACTACGATAAGCGCGAGCCAAACCTGTAAAAGCACCAGCACCACTCCCTGGAATATCTGGAGTGGGATTTGTTTTCAATGCTTCTTCATAAAAAGGTATCGCCTGTTGAATTTGCCCCGATTTGCGGTAAACAGAACCTAAGTGGCCTAAAGCACTAGACTCTAGCGATCGGATTTTTAGCCTCCTGACAATAGTCAATGCTTCTTGGCTTGTAGAAATAGCTTTTGGATAGTCTTGTAACCTTTGATAACCATCGCTCAAACTTATTAGCGCCGCAGATTTGAACACAGGACTTTTACTTTCCTCAAATGCTGCTGCTGCTTGTTGCGCCAGTTCCATTGATTTTTGAGTATTTCCTTGATCATCATAAATGCCACTTAACGATAGCAGTGTAATACCTTCAATTACATGATTTTGAGTTTTGCGAGCAATTGTGAGAGTTTGTTGATAAAAAGAAATTGCCTGTGGATAGTCTCCTAAATTACTATAAATAATACCTAGCGAAGGTAGAGGTAGTAATTCTGCTAATGGATTTTTGATTTCTTGGGCAATAGCTAAACTCTGTTTACCAAACTCAATTGCTTTGGGATACTCTTGGAGATCTATATAAACAAGACTTAAATAACTCAAAGCCATCGATTCTAAAAAACTGTTTTTATTTTCCCTCGCAATAGCCAAGCCTTGTTGTAGCAACTCAATAGCTTTTTGATCATCATTTTGTCCAACAGCGTAAGCACCACCTAAAATAATTAATCCTAACCCTTCTGAATCCCGGTTTTTAATGTGCTGTCCATTTTTTGATGGATTTTCTCCTCTGGCAATTGCTAAGGCTTGTTGACTCAATTCAATGGCTTTGGCATAATCTCCCTGCGCTAAATAAATAGCACCAATATTTACCAAAACATCACTTTCAAATTTAGTTCCTTTGGTAATGGGTAACGCTTGTTGAAGTAGCTCAAATCCCTTTGGCAGGTTACCCATGTAATTGTAAGCAATTCCTAAAAGCATTAAAATTTGGCCCTCGTCCTCGCGATTCTTTGTTTCTCTTGCTATTACTAGGGCTTGTTGATTGTATTCAATGCTTTGAGGTAAATTTCCCTGTAAAAAATAATCTGTTCCCACTTGCGTTAGAGTACGTTGTTCTAAATCTCGGTCTTTACTTTCCCTTGCTACTTTTAGAGCTTGCTGATAATAGGCAATTGCTATAGGTTCGTTTTTCATCTCGCTAAAAGCATGACCTAAATTTATCAGCAGTTTCGTTTCTTTTTCCCAATCTTTAATTTCTTTAGCAATAGCTAGTGCTTGCTGATAGAATTCAATGGCCTTTTGATATTTCTGTAATTGATAATTAGCAAGACCGAGACTCCTCAGATTGGTGATTTGATATGAACGATTTTTGATTTCTTTAGCAATAACTAATGCTTGCTGGAAATATTCAATTGCCTGAGGGTAATCTTTAAGTGAATCGTGGTAAATGCTACCTATATCATTCAATAAATCAGATTCTTGTTCGCGTTTCTTTAAATCCCGCACAACCGCGACACTTTGCTGATAATAATTAACAGCTTTTGCATATTCTTGTAGTGAATTATATGCTTTACCAAAACCATAAGCTAAAATTTTAAATTCGCTTTCCCGGTCTTTAATTTCTCTAGAAATTATCAAAGATTGTTGAGATGTGGTAATTACTTTTTGATAATCTTTTAGAGAATTATAAGTATCACCTAGAGATTTTAGAATATTTAACTCACAATCACGCTTGTTAGTTTTTCGCTCAATTACTAATGCTTGATTATAATAATCACTTGCTTTGGTGTATTCCTGCAACTCTTGGTAAGCCGCACCCAAAGTATAAATATCTCGTGACTCACAATTAAGTTTTTGAATTTCTAAATTAATTTTAGCATTCTGCTGGAAGTAATCTAGAGCTTTTGGCTGAGTTTTTAAAGACTGGTAAGCTTTACCAATGTTATATAAAAGAGTTGACTCCCGATCCTTATTTTTTATCTCCCGCGTAGGTGCTAATGCTTGCTGGTAATAATTAATTGCTTGTTGGTAATCTTTGTGTTTATAGTTGTAAACATTACCGATATTTTGCAGGCTTACAGATTGATATTTACTGTTTTTAATTTCTTTAGCGATCGCTAAAGTTTGCTGATAGTAATCAATCGCTTTTTGGTAATCAGGGAGAGAATCATAGTAAATATTACCTAAATATAGGAAAGTTGATAATGCTCTTTGGCGATCATTGATTTCTTTTGCAATTACTAAGGTTTGTTGATAGTAACTAATGGCTTTCTGGTAATCTTTCAGCAAGTTATAGCTATCCGCCAAACTAGTTAGTGCAACAATAGCTAACTTCCGGTTATTAATCTGCTGTGCAATTACCAAGCTTTGCTGATAGTAATCAGCCGCCTTTTGATAATTCTCTTGATCATAGTAAACATGACCAAATCGCCGCAAACTATCTGCCTCAAGTTCACCATTTTTAATTTCTCGTGCAATTACTAGTGCTTGCTGTTGGTAATCTAGAGATTTGGCATATTCCTTTAAGGATTTGTACGCTACACCCAGTATACTTAAAGACTTTCCTTCTAGTATACGGTCTTTAATTTCCCTTGCAACTGCTAAACTTTGCTGAGTATATTCAATACCTTTCTGACTTTTATCTGAAAAAACATAGGCACTACCTAAACCTTGCAAAGCCTTCCCTTCTCCCTGACGATTTTTAATTTCTCTATAAATATTTAGTGCTTGTTGGAAAGACTGCAAAGCTGCTTCATATTGATTTTCATCAAGCTGCTTAGTTCCTGTTTCCACAAGTTCATCTGCTTCTGCTTTCCGGTTTTGTTGTGGTGGGGTGACTTTATCCGTGTTTGGTATTTGTGCTACGGCGCTGTAAATTTTTGGTTGACCATACACAGCCGTAACTATCAAAATTATCACAGTTGCGGTGATTGTAGAGAAGCGATATATGCTATTTTTGCCAGCTTGTAGAGGTCGATTCATAGGGAAGGCTTCCAAAAATCTTTTGAGAAAGTATTTTATCTTCTCTACATATATACTTCTCCGCCTTCCTCAACTTATGCAAGCATTATTAACAAATGTGATATTTATTAATAATTTTGGACTTTTATAGGACTCCTATTTAATTTGTGACAATCGCAATCCGAAATTTCAATGTAGGGTGTGTTGTCGCCAAGTGCCGCACCGTCAACAATTCAATGAGCGTTAGTCTACCATGCGGGTTGCACCTTGAGAGGTATGTGTAAGACTCTCATTTCTTTATTCAGCAACGGCAATTTTCTCCCTAAACTTTTCGCAACTTCCACAAATAACTAGAAATCAAATTCGTCATAATATGGGCAATAATTGGCACGAGCAAGTTGCCACTAAAAACAGCACCATAGCCTAGTATTAGCCCAACAATAGTTGCCCAAACCACATAAGGCCATTGTTGAGAGCCACTCAAGTGCAATACGCCAAAGCAAAGACTGGATACAATTACAGCTACATGATCCGCGCCTAAGGCAGGGATCATGACACCCCGGAATAATAATTCTTCACTTAACCCCGGTAGCAATCCCAGCCAAATAATATCTGGTAAAACTAAAGGCTTCAGCACCAAATCCAAGTAATAATCTGCACTTTTCCGATAGAGTGGCACAAAGCGATAAGTTAAACCACTCAAAATGGTGATGATTAATCCCAACCCCACCCCCAAAAGCAAATCGCTTTCGTTCCAGCGCCAAGGAAATATGGAAAAGTCACCAAAGCGCAACCACAGCTTGGCGACTATCCACAAAATGATTGCAGTCGCTCCCATCGCTCCCAGTACTTGGATGCGTGTCAGGTATGGAATTTCTGGTTCTTGTTTTTGTTGTTCAACCACGGGTATTTAAAGGGATTGGGGATTAGGGAAGGTGGGGCGAAGGGGTAATGGGGACTGGGAGAAGGAAAAGGGGGACAAGCACGACAAGGGGGACTAGGGAGAAATAATTAATAAGTTTTGACTCTTGACTTTTGACTTTTGACTCTTGACTCTTGACTCGTAACTCGTAACTAATAATTAAGTTGTTGTAAAGAAGTTATTTTAGGACACAGAGCAGAGGGATCAACGCCTGCTTTGTGTGCTGCTAAAACACCGACTGCTTCTAAATATGAGTTTACTTGTATGGACTTGATTCCTAAGGGTTGAGGAGGAACTTGGATTTGAGTTTGATTTTCCGCAACTGTGATAATTTGGCATCGCTGCTGATTTAAGCTGAGAATTGCACTGCTACCACAAGCGGTTGCTGGTATTATTGCAGCATCAATTTGATCTGCCCAAATATCTTCTGGTAGATATTTAATTGCTTCTTTCTCTATGATAAATTGTGGTGCGCGACTTAAACCCACAAGAACGCACGGTAAAAAAGTATAACCTAATTCTTCGGCGGCGGAACGGGGAGATAAATTCGCATCAGGTGGTACGGAAGCTAAAGCCGGAGAATGGGCGCAGGGAATTTGAAAGGTACGTACAATTAAATGGCTAATGACGGCTTCTGCACCTGCTAAGGGATCTACGCCTTTACCTTGGCGGTAGTTTTCGACTGCTTCCTCTTCCATATCATCGGGGAAACGAGCTACTACTGCGATCGCTTCTGCCCCCGCTTGTTTAATTAGTACCTCAGCTGCTCTTAATAAACTATCTGGGTTACCAATTGTCCCCCAACTAATACCCGATGGTGATGTTCGTAATTCTATATTTAATGGTGTATCTGTAATTACATAATCTGTCAGGGTTAAGCCTAGTGTAGCTCTGGCTGCATCTGCTGCCTGCAAGTGTCGCAGCCTTAATTCTGGCTCTATTCTCTGGTCTAAAAGCAAACCTATTTTGTTTCTATGTACAGGACGCAAGCCCCAGCATCCAGACGCAAATTTGTCAAGTCCATAGCCTTCAACATAGAAAGTATTAGGTAAGTTCCAGTATAAACTTGCACCGTTGAGGACATTGGGGTGAGTAATTAGGCGATTGCAAACCTGTGCTATAACTCTTGCTACTGGTAAAGCATCCCCAGCATACCCCCCGATCGCTGCCCCAACGCCAGTAGGTACAATTAAAATAGCAGTATATGGACGATTCATAAATCAGTGCTGAGTTTTGAGTGCTGAGTCCTGAGTAGAAAATAAGCATTAATTAGTAATTCGTAATTTTTGGTGAAACACCCTCGTCTACACGCGGCTTGATTTCAGATAGTGTTGAAATTCCAGTATAAAACTGTCTAATTACGAATTTTTTTAATTCCTCAGAACTCATTACTCAGGACTCAGGACTCAGTACTAACTTTGGTGACAACAGCTTCCACCGTAGCCTTTTGCTGTTCTGTATCCACAGAGGTAATTGCCCAACGTAAAGGTTCACCCTGTTTTTGCAATTCTGCTGCAATTACTTGCTCTAACTCTGTGGGATTTTCTTGGAGGTCAATTTCTGCGGTAATAAAATGCGTTGTCATTCTCGCCTATCCTCTCGATGCGTGCTTTCTAGAATAGCTGATATCAGCATAAAGGATGAAGTTCTAAAATAGAAATTCCCGTCAAATTTTCATCCTTTAGCCTTCATCCTTCAATTAGTCTTTGCCAAATTGCAACTGATAAAGTGTATCTTCTTTTTCAGTTTCAATTTTTAAATCAGAAAGAGGCTTGGCTACACAAAGCAACACATAACCTTCTTTTTGTAAATGGGGACTAACGCCCATGCCATCAGTTTGATCAACAGATCCGGAGATAATTTTACCCGCGCAAGTTGTACATACACCTGCATGACAAGAACTAGGTAATTCCAAACCAGCTTGATCGGCAACTGCTAAGATACTTTCATTTTCAGGGACTTGTAAAGTGTGAGTCTTGCCTTGATGCTGAAGTTCAACGGTGTAAGTTTTGGACATATACTAAAAAATCGGATGCAACAGACAAATTTATTATTGTATCGGAATTAGTTAACAATATTGCAGATATTACATAAACTTTTGGCTTCCCAGCCGGGAGCGATCGCATTTCAATCACAAATCCTGGAATGAGGAGATTAATTGCTGTAGTAACGAAATATGCTTGAGCATTTTTCAGCTACCCAGAATGGGGCGTTGGTTTAGCTTTTGTTGGGAATTTGATTAATTACTATAATAATCGCCAAGAAATTAGTAAAATTTGCTTAATTATAATTATGCTTATGGGCGATCGCGTTTCCTTAAAGACTGTATCTGTAAGTCTGCCTTTTGGCATTGGTTCCATGTTTTGGGAAGCTAGACAAACTGTGGCGGTGAGTCCCACAGAATATGAACAGAGTTGCTATGAGGAGGCGACGACGCGCTGGGAGTTAGAAGCTTTGCGGGTATGTTTAGAAGAGTATGCTCAGGCATTAGCTACTATTGCGGGTGTAGAGGAGTGATATGCAGCAAGTAGAAGCCGTAGAACAGTTTGATGTGTTTTTGGCTCACAATAGTCAAGATAAGCCTATAGTGAGAGCCATTGCCCAAAAACTTAAGCAGCAACAACTAAGGCCTTGGTTAGATGAAGAGCAAATTCTTGGTGGAGATACAATTTTAGAAAAAGTTTACAGTGGAATTACGCAATCTAGAACAGGTGCTTTTTTTATTAGTCGAAATGGTTTAGGTAATTTCCAAGAAAATATTGAATTATATACAGTAATAAATTGGTTTCTTAGGCAGCAGAGACAATCAAAAAGTTTTCGTGTAATTCCTATCCTCCTTCCTGGAGTAACTAAAATACCAGATAAAATAGCACATCTTGAGATATGGCGCTGGATTAAGTTTAGTAGTTTGAATGACGAATCCGCATTACAAGATTTGATACGAAGTGTTAGACCTTCAGAAACACCTCACATCAGTCCACCACCCAGGAGACAATTTTTGAAATGGATGGGTTTGGGAAGTTTAGGTTTAGTAATATCAGTAATAGGCAAAGAGATTTTGAACAAACTAAATCAGCCTACTGTAACAAGCAATGAACCTCCTGGATCAACACTGACTGCAACACCAGAAGTAAAATCTCCCGAAAGTACGCCGACAAAGGATAATACTGAAGGTATCTCACTTGAATCTGAAATAGGTATTGACTATACTAAACTGCGTAATCTGCTCGCAGCAAGAAACTGGAAAGAAGCCGATCAGGAAACTTATGAGGTAATGAACAATGCTCTAGCGGGAAGTTGGAGCAGTGAAACATTATTAAACTTCCCCTGCAAAGACTTACGCACAATTGACCAACTTTGGGTGAAATACAGCGATGAACACTTTGGTTTTAGTGTCCAGAAAGAAATTTATTTGAGTGTTGGCGGTAAAGCTGACGGCAAGTATCACGAAAAAACCTGGGAAAAATTTGGCGATCGCGTAGGATGGAGAATTGATGGAAGTTGGATATTATGGACAAAAATAACTTTTGATGCCTCCTCACCTAAAGGACATCTCCCAGTAAGGAGGTGGTGGTGTTTAGGGGGGTTGGGGTGGGGTTGTGGAGTGGATGGGGAGGTTTTCTTCTCTCGCATCGAGAGTTGTAAACTTTAACATCTAAACCAATTCGCAATTCGTAATTCGCAATTTATTTAGGGACTTGCAATTTAATAATGTACTAATAATTTATGACTTTTCTGTGTAATATGAATTATCCGACTGGTATTTCATTTTCACGCTAGTCCCTTAGAGACTAAGAGATTTGAACCTATTCTTCAATAAACTTCAATAAATTGGCAAAATTCTAGTTGCTTCCACCCGAAAAATCAAATATAAAATTAACGGCAAACAATCTGGTTAATTGCTAATTGCGAATTATGGCTTTACTGTTACTGCTAACTGTAGTCCTAAAGCATCCAACAAAGAATTTAAATTGTAAAATTCAATTTCTCCTTTCTCTGATAGCATTTGCTCAAATTGACGGTATAATTGCTGAACTTGTAGAGATAATTGATTAATTCCCCCCTGTGCTTCTATGACATTTTTTAGCGCCTTACTCAGCATTTTTGGATCGCCTTCTTCTAAAACAACTTCAATATAAGCTGCTGCTTCTAGGGGATTTTGAAGGTCTTGTATCAGTTTTTCGTGATAGCTTGTACTTCTATACATCATCTCTACTCCTATAGTCTTGCCAATATTTCTTAGCTTTAGTAATATCTTTATCTTGAGTGCTTTTATCGCCACCACATAAAAGAATAATAATTGCTGAACCTTCCTGACCAAAGTATATGCGGTAGCCAGAACGTAGTCTATTCTCAGTTCAAAAACTCCATTACCAACTGATTTACAATCGCCTAAGTTACCTGCTTCTACTCGGTCAAGCCTTGCTCTAATCTTAGCTTTTGCTCTAACATCGCGCAAAAAGTCAAACCACTCAGAGAAAGGATTTATACCATTAACGCTTAAATAACTTCTGATCTCCTTCGGTGAAACTTCCATATTGAAATTTATTCAAACTCTGCGATTGCTGTAAATCAACAATACACTATGTAGTAATGATTGCACTCACCAACAAACTTTGGTTATCAATGTTACAACGTTGACTCTTAAGGTTACAACATTAAGTCTTACAGCTAGAACATTAAGCCTCAAGGTTACAACATTCCGGCTTAAGGTTATAAGATGAAGCCTTAAAGCTAAAACATCAAGCCTTGAGGTTACAACATTAAGGTATTCGTAAAAGCAAACTCTGGAATTAGTTTACAACTTGCGCGAAAATTTGAGAGTCAATCAAGAATTAGAAGTAGATGACAGGGAATTGATTATGCGACTAAAACCACTTTATCAAAAAGATAGAGAACAAGCCAAAGAAGAGGGAAGGCAAGAAGGAGAACAAGATTTAATACTGCGTCTACTCAATCGCCGTATTGGTGAAATTGATGCATCATTAATTGAGTAAATCAAAGAATTATCAATTGAACAGTTAGAAAATCTAGGAGAAGCATTATTAGATTTTTCTAGTGTTGCTGATTTATCGGCTTGGTTAAACCAACAATCAATCTAAATCATTGCAATTAAGTGAGTTTTTCTCGTAACGTATCCGTTTAGTTTAAGTATAAAAGAAAATTGCTAATACCCGATTACCAGTAAGGCTGTCAGCTAGAAAATAAGGTAAACTTTTATAGCCAAATGTTGCCTAAAAATATTTCATAATTAAGGGTAGAACATCCCAATGGAGAACACAAAAATGTTAGAACAATACCGTCAGCATGTTGTAGAACGCGCCCAACTCGGTATTCCTCCCCTACCATTGGATGCAAAGCAAACATCAGAATTATGTGAATTGCTAAAAAATCCGCCACCAGGGGAAGAAGATACATTATTGCATTTATTGCGCGATCGCGTTCCGCCCGGTGTGGATGCGGCTGCTTATGTGAAAGCTGGGTTTCTGAGTGCGATCGCCAAAGGTGAAACTAAAAGCCCTTTAATTTCGCGTATCCAAGCAGTAGAATTACTGGGGACGATGGTAGGTGGCTATAATGTGCAATCTTTAATTGAATTGCTGCAATTTCCCACCACATCTGTTTCTGACTCTTCCGAAACACCCCTAGTTATGGGGGGACAAGGAAAGGAACCAATCGCCGCTTACGCCGCCAACGCTTTAAGCAAAATCCTGTTGGTGTATGATGCTTTCCACGATGTTTTAGAGTTATCTAAAACCAATCCCTTCGCCAAGCAAGTGATTAACTCTTGGGCGGAAGCTGAGTGGTTTACCATTCGTCCCCAACTCCCCAAAGAAATTACCGTTACAGTCTTCAAAGTCCCTGGTGAAACGAACACCGATGACTTATCCCCCGCACAAAGTGCTACCACTCGCCCGGATATTCCTTTACATGCCTTAGTGATGCTAGAGTCACGGCAACCGGGAAGCTTAAAAACCATTGCCGAGTTAAAGAAAAAAGGGCATCCTGTAGCCTATGTTGGGGATGTAGTTGGTACAGGTTCATCTCGTAAATCTGCCATCAACTCAGTATTGTGGCACATGGGCAATGATATTCCTTTTGTACCTAACAAGCGGGCTGGGGGCTATATTTTAGGTAGTGCGATCGCGCCTATCTTCTTTAATACTGCTGAAGATGCCGGTGCTTTGCCGATTCAGTGTGATGTTACCCAGTTAGAAACAGGTATGGTGATTACCATCCATCCCTACAAAGGGGAAATTACCAACGAAACTGGCGAAGTTATTTCCACCTTTACCCTCAAACCAGATACCATCCTTGATGAAGTCCGTGCAGGTGGACGCATCCCCCTACTAATTGGGCGTACCCTCACCGACAAAACCCGCCAAGCACTAGGTTTAGAACCAAGTACCTTATTTATCCGTCCCCAAGCACCTGAAGATACAGGTAAAGGCTACACCCTAGCACAGAAAATGGTGGGGAAAGCTTGCGGATTACCCGGTGTTCGTCCCGGTACATCCTGCGAACCGATTATGACTACCGTTGGTTCTCAAGATACCACAGGCCCCATGACCCGCGACGAGTTAAAAGAACTCGCCTGTCTCGGTTTCAGTGCTGATTTGGTGATGCAGAGTTTCTGTCACACTGCTGCTTATCCCAAACCAGTAGATATCAAAACCCACCACGATCTCCCGGACTTTTTCGCCCAACGTGGCGGCGTTGCCCTACGTCCTGGAGATGGTATCATCCATTCTTGGTTAAACCGGATGCTGCTACCCGACACCGTAGGAACTGGCGGCGACTCTCACACCCGCTTCCCCTTAGGTATTTCCTTCCCCGCAGGTTCCGGGTTAGTAGCTTTTGCCGCAGCTTTGGGTGTTATGCCTTTAGATATGCCAGAGTCAGTTTTGGTAAGATTCAAAGGAGAATTACAACCAGGAATTACCCTCAGAGATATTGTTAACGCTATTCCCTACGTTGCCATTCAAAAAGGATTGCTAACAGTAGAGAAAGAAAACAAGAAAAATGTTTTCTCTGGGCGGATTTTAGAAATGGAAGGCTTGCCAGATTTAAAAGTAGAACAAGCCTTTGAATTAACAGATGCATCAGCAGAACGTTCCTGTGCAGGTTGCACAATTAAACTGAGTACAGAAACAATTGCTGAATATTTGCGTTCTAACATCACGCTGTTAAAGAATATGATAGCCAGAGGTTACCATGATGAGCGTACTATTCTCCGCCGCATCACCAAAATGTCAGAATGGTTAGCCAATCCCGTATTACTTGAAGCAGATGCAGATGCAGAGTATGCCGAAATCATTGAAATTGATTTGAACGAAATCAAACAACCAATTGTCGCCGCTCCCAATGACCCCGATAATGTGAAATTATTATCGGAAGTTGCAAATGATCCAGTGCAAGAAGTATTCGTTGGTTCTTGTATGACAAATATCGGACATTATCGCGCAACAGCGAAAGTTTTGGAAGGTGCAGGTGAAGTCAAAACACGCCTGTGGATAGCACCCCCAACCCGCATGGACGAATACCAATTAAAAGAAGAAGGTGTATATAGCATTTTTGGCGCTGCTGGTGCTAGGACAGAAATACCAGGATGCAGCTTATGCATGGGTAATCAGGCGCGAGTTGCTGATGGCACAACTGTATTTTCTACCTCTACCCGTAACTTTAATAATCGCATGGGTAAAGGTGCAAGAGTTTATCTCGGTTCTGCAGAATTAGCCGCAGTTTGTGCATTGCTAGGACGCATTCCCACAGTGCAGGAATACCTTGATATTGTGGCAAGTAAAATTCATCCTTTTGCCGAGAATTTGTATCGGTATTTGAACTTCGATCTAATCGTCGGTTTTGAGGATGAAGGGCGAGTGATTCCGTTGGAACAAATGCCCAGGATTGAGGATATTTTGGGTATGCCTACGGCCGTGAGATAGATGATTTGAGTAAGTGAAATCTACTAAGGTGGGCAATGCCCACCTTAGCAGAATTAACCACAGTTTATGCCATTATTTAACAAATTATCATCGTATGTTGAAAATTTGCTTTTTGCTTATACAATCACAAGAAAAGCAAGGCGTAAAGATATTAATCTTACTCGTGAATTTGCAAAATGGGGAAGAATTTTAAAGGGAGTCAAAACAAACGAGGAATTGGATAGTTTTATTAACACGTACTTGAAGCCAGAACTAGAATCTTTAAAAGAAGATTTTAAAAGTTCATTATTTGAAATATCATCTACAAATTTAATTAAGTTTAGATTGAAATATATTTTAGCTAAAATTACTCAATTTGTTGAGGATCAAGCATTTGGAAACGCTAAACCTCTCGATTGGTATTTAGATAAATCAGTTACTATCGAACATATTTTACCTCAATCTCAGAAAGATACTTATTCTGAAAGACTGGGTAATTTAACTTTATTAGAAAAAACCATCAACAGTTCCATTTCTGATAAATATTATCAGGATAAACTATCAGGATATAGAGAGTCACAAATAATAATCACTCGTTCTTTAGCGGAAATACCTTCTGTTGGTAATAATACACAGTTAAATCGTGCGATGAATGATCTTAATTTAGTCAATTTTACAACATGGGATTATAACTCTATTGATCAACGTCAACAAATTTTGGTGAAGATTGCTATAAAAGTTTGGGGTATGGAATTATAGAATTTGAAAGTTTAGCCTTTGAATGTTATGTAGAAGTTGCTACTTTTCAGTAGCAACAAATTTTCTCAAGCACATTCTGTAATATTAAAATTCTAGGCGATCGAGTCTTGTTTTTCAGCAAGCCTTAACTAGTTCGCAACTAGAACGGCTCCTCATCCTTTTCTAAATCTTCCCAAAACAGCCTAACAAACTCCTCAGCCGCAGCAGGTTCAATCTCCTGAAGCGCCTTGCGAATTTTTATCACCGTATCACCAGGCGGATCGGCAATTTCATTTACCCAGCCAAAAACACTAGAACGATTTACCTCCATCACTACAGCCAATCGATTTTGGGTAATGCCATAAATTTCTAGTACCCGTTTGAGAGCTTTTCCTGCTTTTCCCATGCCTCCGATTTTGTCAGAGGCTTATAACTAAGTAAATGTTTGTAATTACGAACAAAATGCTAAAGTGATTATGTTCGTGATTCCGAACATAATTTTTAGGTTAACTCTAATGAACAAAAGCTCTCTACCTTCCATGCAACCAGATCCAGATCGAGAACCCGTTAGTTTCCTCATTATTGGTTCGTGGCAGACTGTTACCAGTACTATTCACACACTTTATAAAATGGGTTTTGCTGAGATTAGCGAGTGGAGTCCACTTTTAGCGGCTTCTGAACCAGGCAAAGTGATGAAGATTTTAACCAGAAGCGTTCCAACAAGCTGATCATTGTCTCTGCAATTATATTGCGATCGCACTTGGGAATTGAAGAGTGCGATCGCCTCCTTTAATTTTCCTAGTGTAAAGAATGGTTAGATGAACTAGTATTAAAAGCCTTATGTTTAAATTAATTTAAATCAAAAGTAAAAATTATGTGCAGTATCAAATAGAATTTAAGCCAAAAGCTATTAAAGATTTAGCGCAACTTTCTGCCGATATTAGAAAGGAAATTGAATATTTGTTAAAGTAAACAAGTTGATTAGCTGATGAGCGATGTCTAGCGACAAGACGCGGAGCGTCTACGCACCCTCACCCCAAAAAGTGCGATCGCAATTCCTCTAAATCACAACTTCCTCACGCTGACAATCAAAAACCACCATAAAACGAGCATCAGGTATGAGTTGACGTAAACGCTGCAAATGTCCATCAGCATCAGAACGAGTGCGAAATCTAGCAGCTTGCTCAAGACACTTAGCATTAACTAACTCTCCACGTTTCCTCAACGAATGGTAGTGGAGAGGCCAATTCAGGCGATCGCACTCTTCGTTCCCAAATGTATAGCTGCGGAGCGTCTTGCCGCTAGATATCGCCTTTCCATTACTAATACAAAGCAAGCAGCAGGTAAAAGTCGCTTTCAAGGTAATTAGCTGACTATAGCGGTTCTCAATTGCATAGAATACAAAGCATTCGTAGGGGCACAGCAATGCTGTGCCCTATTGTGTATTGCATCCAAACGAGAACCGCTATAGTACAGCACGGCATAGATCACATACTCTCTTTTACCGAAAGTCTTTCTTTGTTTCCTTCCATTTGGGTATTTTTTGAGTTGACAGACATCAGCCGATTGTCCAAAGCTAAAGATCACAACTTGTATATATTGACATTTTATTCACTCTATGCAATACATTTTTGATGCATAATAAATAAAATTTGTCAATCTATTTATTAAAAGCTATAAAAAGTTAGCAGTAGTTTGATTAAAGAATGAGTAAACACAAATCTTATTTATTGCTCCATACCAAGATACGAACTTTTATATATTTCATATTTTCATATCCGTTGCCATACTGAGAGCAAGTGTTCAAGTTATTAGTTCACACAATAGCATTTAGCAAATTTAGTCTGACAAATACTCAATTAATAAGTATCTATGATTCCGCCAAAACTAATAAAATCCATCTAAATCGATAGACTTGTTTTTTTACCCTATCCTTTAGGAATACGACTCTCTTAACCTTAATTGGTTTCCACAAATTTTCAGTTAATTCTTAGTAATCAGGGTCAGAGCTTTTGAGGTTGCTGCAAGGTCTATCATACAAAGCTATAACAAATGTAAACTCTTGTGAGCAAGCATCTCCACTATAAACCTTCACCTTTTTCAAATAATTAGTTCTATGGCAACCTTAAACTTCCTGACAAAATTATCCCTTGCTATTACTGCTACCACAGCGCTGGTATTTTTTGCTTCTTCAGCCAATGCTTTAACCTTAAATAGTGCTTCTGGCACCTGGAGTAAGCCAGTGGGTGGAAGTAATATCAAATATCAAAATGTTAAAACAGATACAGCACTAAAAACAGATCAAACATTAACAAAAGCAGCTACCAAAAATCAAACATACACAACAAATACAACCACCACAACAGTTACGAAAACTACAACAGTTACAACAAATACAACAGATGCAACAACAGGTAAAACATCTACAACATCTATAACAAGTCAACCCACTACAGTATCAAATGTAACAAGCACACCACAAATTATAAACAACACCAATAACACAAAAAATTCCACAACTACAACAACTACAACACTACTTTCAACCAATACAGCAACTTCAACATCTACAGAGAACCAAGTACGTTGGGGACAAGATGTAGGCAATGGTCAGAGTGGATTAGGATTTCAAGGAGCTAGCAACTTAACCTTCGATCTTAATCAAGTATTTCAAATTGGTACTTTGACACACTATAACAATGCGATCGCGGCTGGAACAGCTGCCTCAAAAGTAGACCTTGGACTCAACTTAAACTTTAGTGGCTTGTCCACAGCATCGAAAACCTTTAACTTTAGCTTTAATGTTGACGAAACGCCAAATGTAGGAGATGTCAGTAAATGCCCTTATTACAGCATTACCGCCTGCTCTGATAAAATTACCTTTTCTACCCCAAAGAACGTCAATACCTTTAGTATTGCTGGCGTGGATTATACATTACAGATGGTAGGTTTCAGTGAAACGGCTAACAGCACCCCGATGACTCAATTTATTTCACAAGAAGGTGGTAATAACTCAGCTTACCTTTACGCTAAGATTACTGCTGTTCCACCCAGAAGGGTTCCTGAGTCTAGTTCTGGGTTAGGTGTACTTGCCTTTGGTGCTTTAGCTGCTAGTTCTATGCTAAATCAAAAACAGCGAGTTAAAGCAACAGTTAAGGTATAGATTCATACATTTAAATTATTGCCAACTTATGACTGTGACTGCTGTTTCTTACCAGGTAAGAGACAGCAATTTTTTATTTTCAGCTTAAGAGTTAAGTTAGCTAAAGACTGAGAACATTGTGATGGCGATTTTCACCAAGTTAACCTGCGGATAGACTAGTATAAATTAGTCTAGTTGCTCTGCGCCTTAAGTCAATATGAAAGATATCCAGGGAGGATTAAAATTTGTCGAACAATTAATTTATGCCAAGACCGGAAAATCTCTAACGGATATCCAAAAAGCCGTCTTGCATGAATCCTGGGATGGTCAAAGAAAGACCTATAACCAGATTGCCGAAGAGTTTCAATATTCTGCCAGTTATATTAAACAAACTGTAGCCCCGCAATTATGGAAACTACTCTCAGAAGTTCTAGGGGAAAAAGTTAATAAAACCAATATTCATGCTGTAGTAGAAAGGCGACGAGTAAACCAAAGCTCCACTAGAAGTCAAAACCTGATTGAGAGATTGAGAAAGCGACTAGAACCTTATTATACTGGACAGGTGCAATCTATTCCTACGCCAACAATTGCAGAAGCTTCATTTACAAACCATTCAAAATCACTTTCTTCATCTACGAAATTAACAACAGAAAGTCATCAACAAACAATAGAGCTAGAATTACCAAAAGGTTATGTACCCTTGGCTTCTGCCTTTTACATTGAGCGAATCCCTAATGAACTTAGATGTTATGAGGAGATTGTCAATCCAGGATCTCTGATTCAGATTAAAGCACCAAGACAGATGGGCAAAACCTCTATTATGGTTCGGATTCTTGCTCATGCAGCTACCCTAGGTTACCAAACTGTCAGCTTGAATCTTTTGCAAGCAGATAAGAAAATCTTGACCGACCTAAATAAATTATTGCGCTGGTTGTGTGCCAATATTACCCACAAACTCAAGCTCAAAAACAGGCTAGATGATTACTGGGATGAGGATTTGGGCAGTAAAGCAAACTGCACGCTCTATTTACAAGAATATATACTTTCGCAAATCGACAATCCTCTCGTTTTAGCTTTAGATGAAGTCAACCAGATTTTTGAATCTCCTGAAATTGCCCAAGACTTTTTATCTCTGTTGCGTTCTTGGCATGAGGAAGCTAAAGATAGTGATTTATGGCAAAAGCTCCGATTGGTAGTAAATAATTCTACGGAGGTTTATATCCCATTAAATATTCATAAATCCCCATTTCAGGTAGGCTTATCAGTGCAGTTGCGCTCATTTAGCTGGGAGCAAGTGCAAGATTTAGCACAGCGTCATCAGATCAATATCCCAATAGGCGATCTAGCCGAACTCATGTGGCTAGTGGCTGGCCATCCCTATTTACTACGTGTGGCTTTTTATCATCTAGCGCACCAAGATTTAAGTTGGGAAGAACTGATGCAAACCGCAACTTCCGATACAGGAATTTATAGTGAATATCTCCATCAACACTTATGGTATTTACAACAGCATCCAGAACTAGCAAAAGCTTTTGAGCAAGCCCTGAAAGCAAAAGCACCAATAGAGTTAGAGCAAGTACAAGCTTTTAAATTACATAGTATGGGGCTGGTGAATATGCGAGATAATCAGGTGATGATTAGTTGTGATTTGTATCAGCGATATTTTGGTCGATAGCTCTGTTAGCAGTTTGGTGTTTATGCAGCAAATACCTACGCTTTAATAAGTATTCCCAATTAAAGTTTGAATATATCTAATCAATCAGGAATTACTGCATACCATTACAATCCACTGGTGTGTTGAGACACTAGCAATAGCGAATAAAAATGATGCCCAAGCTCACAAGTAGCTTGGGCATCGGCAACAATTAATTTTGTCAGTTATAAATTACCAACACATGAAAAATGTAGCTAATTGGTTAAACTGCACCACTGTTTCTATTAAATAGGATGACTAAAGTTTTGAAAATTAGCTTGAAATCGTACAGTAAACTCCAATTTTTTTGATACTGTAAATCCAGCAGAATCACATCTTCAAAACTACGTACTTTAGACCGTCCATTTACTTGCCATTCGCCAGTCATACCTGGTTTAACATCTAAACGTTGCCACTCAGGTACTTCATAGCGTTCTACTTCATCAGGCGTGGGTGGTCTAGTGCCAACTAAACTCATGTCTCCTTTAAGAACATTCCAGAATTGTGGTAATTCATCTAGACTAGTTCGCCGTAAAAAGCGGCCTACCCGCGTCACTCTAGGATCGCTCTCATTCTTAAAGAAAGCACCTTGCACTTGGTTTTGGACTTGGGATTTTTTGGCTTCTGCATCCACACACATGGAGCGAAATTTCCAAATTCCAAATCGCCTACCCATCCAACCACAGCGGGTTTGGCTAAACAACAGGGGGCCGGGATCGTCAATTTGAATAGCAATTGTAATGGGAATTAACAAGACTCCTGTAATTACCAAGCCTATCAGTGCCCCAACAATGTCGATCAACCGTTTCATCCAAGATGCCACAGAAGGATGAGTAGTTGGTAGCTGCTCAATCTTGCGGGAAGAAAACGTTTGGTTTTCTTCAAGGTGACTTTGTTCATGTGGTGATACACTACTGAGAGATTCAATGGGAAAAACTTGATCCAATCCTGTGAGGTTAAGGACTGCCATGACCTGAGGTGTAACATTCCGCAGTATGATTGCGATTTGTTTTTCCTGAGCAGTTTTGAAATTACTGACTAGGGCACCTAAACCACTACTGTCCATAAAAGTAGTTTGGTGAAAGTCAATGATGATTTGTTTTATATGAGAATTTTCCAGAGTTAACTCGTGGCAGATTTGCTTAAAGCCTACGGCCTCAAGCACGCTCAATCGTTTGGTTACCTGGACTACAGCCATGTCATTTAGGGAAGTCACCGGAAAATCGACCGCTTTGGGTTGGCTAGTCATGAAGCTTTGCACTGTCGTTGCCGTCTAAATGTAAGCTACCAATCATTAATTTTGACCTATATATTGTCTAACCTCATCTTAAATTAGTAGTAATCAGGGCTAATCGTTAGTTATTCGGAGTGAGATTAGAGATTGCCAGCGACGATTCACAATAGAACAAGAAGCCAAAAAACATACTTGCTTTTGTGACGACGCGGCGCGATCGCTTTTTTAATCATCCCATGACTGCTAAAACTACGCTTAAACCTACTGCACGCCTGATTGAGGTCTTTTCTGCTATTCAAGGGGAAGGACTCAATGTCGGGACACGTCAGATTTTTATTCGCTTTGCTCTTTGTGACTTACGCTGTCACTTTTGCGATAGTGCCCATACTTGGAATGCACCCTCCACCTGTAGGATAGAGCGAACCCCCGGATTACGGGACTTTGAAGTGCATCCAAATCCTATTTCCATACCCATTTTATTAGAATGGGTTGAACGCCAAAATCAACCTTCTCTACACGATAGCATTAGCTTAACTGGTGGCGAACCCCTGCTTCATGCCCCGTTTTTAGAGCTATTTCTGCCGCAAGTGCGATCGCTTACCAATTTGCCTATATATCTGGAAACGGGTGGTCATCGTCCAGAACAGTTGGCGATGATTCTGCCCTATCTAGACTCTATCGGTATGGATCTTAAATTACCTAGTGTCAGCGGTGAAAGCTATTGGCCAGAACACACACAATGTCTGAAATTATCTTATAATTCACATTTAAACGTTTTTGTCAAGATAATTATTTCTCAACAAACAGACCCAACTGAGTTAGAACGTTCGGCTTTGTTGGTAGCGGCTGTTAGCTCTGAGATCCCAGTGTTCTTACAACCTGTCACACCTTTGCCACTATCCGAAAAATTCACAGCAGAGCCGATACTTGCCCCTACTCCCGACCAGGTTTTGCAGTGGCAAGCCTTAATGAGGCGATTCTTAAAGCACGTTCGTGTTGTGCCTCAAACTCATAAAATGTTGAACCAGCTGTGAACCCGGCTGAGTTCTAAGCCATGAGTCTATTACACTCAGCAACGCCAGTCCGCTCAAGTCGGGAAACCCCTACCCTTCTCTACGAGAGGCTGCGCCAACGGGAACGCTAAGAGCGAACGGGTGACGCTCCTACGTCGTCGCTACCGCTACGCTAACGGCAGTCCACCCGGCTGCAAAGCCGCACGTGTAGCTGCACTCACCGCCCACTCGGCTGGCTCCTCAGCACTCAGCACTGATTACAAATCACCTTCATCTACAGTTCTAGATTTAGCTTTTGCTTTATTGGCACTGCGTTTGAGGGCAGAGAGCCGTGCTTCATATTTAGACCGTTGACGTTTGCTAGGAGTGTTGTCTATGAGAGTTTTTAAGGCGCTACCTAGGCTTTTGTAGGCATTGGGGAGACTATAACCAAAACGAGTTGCTAGGGCGATCGCTTTATCGTCCGCATCAAGCAATTCTTTTAGTTGCTTTTCCCCGCTATTTTTTTGATATAGCCGCCAGCCGGATACGCCACAAAGTGCCAAAGCTAAAACTAGTAACAATCCATCCTGCACCCACAACTCACCCACAGCACCACCCAAACCGATAGCCAGTGCTGCCATTTCCCAACCATCTTTGGGAATTGTGTCATTTTGAATGCGGGCGACTTCGTGCCAAAACAGCAGATTACGCTGATCCATTGCGAGGCTATCCCATTTCACCAGGTCAATTTGAATTTCTACCTGGTCTTTACCAATTTCTTCGCTACGGATCAGGGGTGGATTGACCTCAGTTGTGCCTTCAACCGTGACCCAGCTCTGCAATTCTGGCGGTAGTAAGCCTTTCAACCGCCGAAGTTCACTCATTTCCGCCTTGGCAGAGGAGGTTGCATAGGATGTCATAAAATCCAGCCCTAGAAAAATTCAGTATATAGTGAGGGTATCATTTTGGAGTATAGCTAATGAGAGTGATAATTCGCCTCACTCGTTGGGAAAACTTCCTCGCTTTTTCCTAGCTTCCATTGCTTTTTCGAGGATTTCTAGTAATCCAGGGGCTTCTTCTTGAATACTCAGTAACAGTCTTTCCCCAAGTTCTATATTCCCCGGATCTTGGCCTGTTTCCATCACCTCTCTCAGGCGTGGCATCGCTATGTTATCAACAATTTGTATTAACCCGCTTAAGCAACGGTTAAATTGTCTTTCTGTCAGAATCGAATCTTCCAGGGGAAACTCAATAATGGCACGGATTTCACCGTCAGATGGGTCATACTCCCATTGCAGCATTTTGGTTTCCCAAGAAATAGCAAGCATTGTCTGTAGGATAGCTCCTTTATAAGGATGCTCTTGAACTCCTGCCAGAACTTGAGGTGCAAATACCCGAAAAAATTTTCCTTCCTCATCCAATTGCACAACTATCAGGAAGTCTTCTAGGTGATCAGCTTCCACACCTGTGATAATACGATCTTCTTCGTCATCAAAACGATATTCCCAACCAAGGTTGTCTAAGTATTTGGCAATCTGTTTCAGATTAGCTCCCATAAAAGCCTCACAAGGAACGGTGGAGCAGCTGTTACCAAATCTAGTTTAACCTGTTAGTGGCCGATGCTTAGGTTGGTAGCGTTACTTCTCTTTTCATAAGAGTATGCAATCCATCTCTTGTTGATTACTTTGCTTAGATCTGCTCCGCGAAAGTCAAAATTCAAAAATTGCCTTTAAAAGTTTGCTCTGGGGAAACTATCCTTGCCGCTTTTGTCTCCGACACGCTACGCAAACGCAAAACTAAAACTTATAATATTCTCGGCTTTAAGCATATTTTTACTATTAGCTTTATTTTTGCAGCGTCTTATCTATACCAATCCTAATATGATTTGTGAAAATTTGCGCTATTCATATACCCGACTTATTTGACAATCCAAGGAGCTAATTTTTGTTAAATAATTTTAAAGCTTTTTATATTCTATGATGTTAGCGCAAACATCAATATATTATTGAGTTATGTATAGCATTTTAATATTAATTGCATAAATATTATTTTATAATAGTGTATTCAGATAAGATTTAATGTTGATATTAATCCTAAATTATTAGGTTGTAATTTATTATTTGAAATCAAGCAAAAGCTAAGTATAACTTCAAGCCACACTTGCCGGAAAACAACTTCATCACAGAGTGCCAAAAAGTTTTATATTACAAACATCTACTTATTTTTACTAGGAAATTGTAGTAGTAAACACATTTTAGCTTAGTGAATGTCCACAGATTTATGGATAAATCAGCGTTAATTTTAGCGATCGCACCTCTAATCTTTGCCCTCAGTGCTTGTAGCGGAGGGTCAGAAAATACAACAAACACAGCCACCTCTCCCGGTAGTAATTCAGCATCACAAGTAAATCGAAATCTCTGGAACACGGTCAAAAACCGTGGTCAGCTAATTTGTGGTGTCAGTGGTGAAGTTCCAGGGTTTAGTTTTGTAGGAACTGACGGTAAATACAGTGGAATTGACGTTGATATCTGCCGCGCGATCGCTGCGGCTTTATTTGACAACCCAGATGCAGTAGAATTTCGCAATCTTAATTCCAAAGAACGGTTTACAGCTTTGCAAACTGGGGAAGTAGATATTCTCAGTCGCAACACTACATGGACACTTAGTCGCACAACCTCCGTTGGCTTAGAATTTGCGCCTGTTGTTTTCTACGATGGTCAAGCGATCATGGTTCGCAAAAATAGCAGTATTAAATCCTTAGCAGACCTTAAAAACAAGGCCATCTGCGTTCAAACTGGTACTACTACCGAACAGAACTTAGCAGACCAAATGCGGAAAAGAAACATCACTTACAAACCAGTTGTGTTTGAGGATGTTAACGTTACCTTTGCTACCTATGCAGAGGGACGCTGCGATGGTATTACAGCTGACCGTTCCGCGTTGGTTTCTCGGCGTTCGATTCTACCCAAACCAGAAGATAACGTGATTCTTGATGAAGTCATTTCTTCTGAACCACTTGCACCAGCTGTCGCTAAAGGAGACAGCAAGTGGGCCGATGCTGTCAAATGGGTAGTTTATTCTTTAGTCAAAGCCGAAGAGTTAGGCATTAATTCCCAAAATGTCGCACAATTCGCCACTAGTAGTGACCCAGATATTAAGCGATTTTTAGGAACTGAAGGCAACCTTGGTGAAGGACTCGGTTTAACAAACGACTTTGGGGCCAGAATAGTCAAGCACGTCGGTAACTATAGTGAGGTTTACGATCGCAATCTTGGCCCCAAGACAAAACTCAATCTACCTCGCGGCCAAAATCAACTTTGGTCAAAAGGCGGATTACTGTATTCTCCACCGTTCCGATGAGCAGGGGGGAAAGGGGAAGGGGACAAATGACAAATGACCAATGACAAATGACAAATATCAAATCTTTGTGGCGCGATCGACGCTTCTGGCAGATTGCGGGACAATTTATCGCTGTATTGTTAGCGGTAGTAATAATCACAATACTATGGGGCAATCTTTACCGCAATTTACAGCAACTAGGCATTCAGTTCGGTTTTGATTTTCTAAAGCAGCAATCATCTTTTGATATTGGTGAAACTTTAATTACCTACAAACCGACTGATACTTACACTCGCGCCTTGTGGGTTGGATTGGTTAACTCATTGCGGGTAGCAGTTACAGGAATTTTTCTCACTACTATTGTGGGGGTTGGTGCAGGAATTGCTCGACTCTCGGATAACTGGTTAGTAAGGAATATTACTGTGGTTTATGTGGAAATTTTCCGCAATACACCCTTACTGCTGCAATTGCTGTTTTGGTACTTTGCTGTTTTTCTCGGTTTTCCCAAAGTAGAAAGTAAAATTTCGCTCTGGGGATTAGTTCACTTGAGTCAAAATGGCATTGAAATGCCTTGGTTTACCTTGTCTCCAGAGTTTTCAGCCTTATTGTTAGGGTTAATTTGTTATACAGGTGCATTTATTGCGGAAATTGTCCGAGGTGGAATTCAATCAGTACCAAAAGGACAATGGGAAGCAGCGCGATCGCTAGGTTTAAAACCCGGGTTAGTAATGCGTTTGGTAGTTTTTCCCCAAGCGTTGCGCGTAATTATTCCACCTTTGACGAGTCAATATCTCAATTTAACCAAAAATTCCAGTTTAGCGATCGCCATTGGCTACCCCGATATTTATTTTGTCGCCTCTACGACCTTTAACCAAACAGGGAGAGCAGCAGAAGTCATGTTACTGATTATATTTACCTATCTCACCCTCAGTTTAACAATCTCTATAGTTATGAATCTGTTTAACCGCATGGTGCAGATTCATGAGAGATAGTTAGAAAGATCAGGGGAGAAGAGGGAACAAGGGAGAAGAGGGAGATGAAGGGTAGAAAAGACAAATGACAAATGACAAATGACAAATGACAAATGACAAATACTCAATTATTATGGCTGCGTAAAAATCTGTTCAGTACTTGGTACAACAGCTTATTGACTGTTGTTTGCTTAATGTTCCTGTTTTGGGTAGTGAAAGGAATATTAATTTGGGCAACTACCCAAGCACAATGGGCAGTAATTTCAGTTAATCTACGTTTATTTTTAGTGGGTAGATTTCCCCAATCCTTGTACTGGCGAGTTTGGATTGTGCTAGCGATCGCTTCTACTTTAGGTGCGGTAACTTGGGGTATATTTTCTAGCAGACAACATTTAACAAAGCGTGGAGTTGGTCTTTTTAGTTTAATTGTTGGGATTTTATTAGTTGTTGTTCCTTTGGATTTGACATCTCGCTTTTACTTAGCCTTAATTGCTGTTTTTTCATCCATAGGTTTTTGGATAGGGAAAAGATTTGCTACAGCAATATCTCCTTGGCTTTCTTTCATATGGTTGTTATCTTTCCCTGTAATTTTGTGGTTAGTTGGCGGTGGCTTTGGTTTACAATCTGTATCGACAAATTTGTGGAATGGTTTGTTACTAACTCTGTTGATGGCAGCAGTGAGTATTGTACTTTCCTTCCCTATTGGAGTTGTACTAGCTTTAGGACGCACTAGCAATTTACCTGTAGTACGTTGGTTTTGTATCCTGTATATTGAAATTATCAGAGGATTACCCTTGATTGGGATTTTGTTCCTTGCACAGGTTATGCTGCCATTATTTCTACCAGTTGATTTACGCTTAGATCGGGTAGTGCGAGCAATTACGGGATTGGTGTTATTTAGTGCTGCTTACATGGCAGAAAATGTGCGTGGTGGACTCCAGGCTATCTCACGGGGACAAATTGAAGCTGCAAAAGCACTAGGATTTAATTCTCTGTTTGTCGTTATATTAATTGTGCTACCACAAGCTTTACGGGTGGTAATTCCGGCAATTGTAGGCCAGTTTATTGGATTATTTAAAGATACTTCACTTTTATCTTTGGTAGGATTAGTAGAACTTACTGGAATTGCTCGTTCAATTTTGGCGCAGCCGCAATTTATCGGACGTTATGCAGAAGTTTATCTATTTATTGGATTGATTTACTGGATATTTTGTTACTCCATGTCGCTGGCTTCTCGGCGGTTAGAAAGGCAGTTAAGTAATTAAAATTTTGAATTTGCATAAAAAAATTAAAAATTAGTCTCACTTAGAGACGAGGACACTTGCGTGGGCGGGTTTCCCGACTTGAGCAAAGTGTCCGTCGCGGAGGCGCAGAGAATAAGAGTTTAAGAGGTAAAATATCGTGTCAGATACACAACCGATAATTATTGCTGAGGATGTTCACAAGTGGTATGGCAAATTTCACGCTCTCCAAGGTGTGAGTTTGAGTGTAAGTCGTGGTGAAGTTGTTGTATTGATGGGGCCATCTGGTTCGGGAAAGTCTACCTTTATCAGGACATTTAATGCTTTAGAAGAATATCAAAAAGGCAAAATAGTTATAGATGGTATTACCCTCAGCCATGATTTGCGAAATATTGATGCTATTCGCAAAGAAGTGGGAATGGTATTTCAACAGTTCAATTTATTTCCCCATCTCACAGTGCTGCAAAATATCACCTTGGCACCAATTTGGGTGCGTCGGTGGACAAAGGCTAAAGCTGAGGAATTGGCGATGCAACTGCTAGAAAGAGTGGGAATTTTAGAGCAAGCACATAAATATCCAGCACAATTGTCTGGGGGACAGCAACAACGGGTGGCGATCGCTCGTGCTTTAGCTATGCAACCTAAAATTATGCTGTTTGATGAACCCACCTCAGCTTTAGATCCAGAGATGGTTAGAGAGGTTTTGGATGTGATGCGAGGTCTTGCCCGTGACGGTATGACAATGGTAGTAGTAACCCATGAGGTGGGATTTGCTCGTGAGGTTGCTGACAGAGTAATTTTGATGGATAGCGGTTCCCTCGTTGAGTCAGCTACACCAGACTCCTTTTTTAACAAACCCCAAGAAGAACGAACTCGCAAGTTTTTATCGCAAATTCTCTAACGTTTTGCCCCCTAGTCGCTGATTCATCACCACATTCATATTAGCTTTGCTCAGTGCGATCGCTAGCTGATGAGTTTTTATCATATTCCCATCCATTCAAGACGGTCGCTACAATTCACTACAGTAAATTTATATTTAATTGCTTTTCAAGGCGCTATACTTAGTATTCCATCTATTTTATGGGTAAAAAGCTCGAAAATAAGCTTTTATTATCCAGTTGTACATCATTAAGTCTAAATGATATATTTTTCTAACTTTTAGCTATTCGCCTCACTTTTTTTCAAACATCAACTCAATACTCCAGGGCATTGTGCAATTAAGTGCAATATTCTTAATAATTAGCATGGTGAAAATTTAATAATTCATCTAAATTTTCACAATATATTTACTTAATATAATTGTTTATTTGAACCAGTAGTTTTAATTATTACTATTGGTGTAAATACCAGATCATTACTTAGATTTACGCAAGTGAAATTTATGATGAATTTTTAATAAAAATTTTCAATATTCTCATTTTATAACTTTTATTAAAGTAATTTTGATGCTTATTTAAAGTCTGATTAACTAACAGAAAGAGAGATTATACTTAGGTAAGTTTACCCTAAAAAACAATCACATAAAGCTCAACTAGCCTCCATAAAAATTAAGTAGTGCGTAAGCATGAAATAGCAAAATTTACTCAATCTTCAACCAAAAGTCACTGACATAGCATGAGTATACAAGGACAATTAATTAGTAGGGGTGCTTCGTAAAATCAAAAATTCTTGGGAAAAAATATTCTTTTTCAACAGTAAGCCAGATAATTCTGACAAATTTGTTATGCGGATTTTGATTTACTCCTACAACTACTATCCAGAACCAATAGGTATTGCTCCCTTGATGACTGAATTAGCCGAGGGACTGGTGAAGCGGGGACACGAAGTGCGTGTAGTCACAGCTATGCCCAACTATCCTGAACGTCAAATTTACCCTGGCTATCGGGGTAAATGGTATCTAACGGAATATAAAAATGGAGTTCAAATCCAACGCAGTTATGTTTGGATTCGCCCACAACCAAACCTGCTAGATCGGATATTGTTAGATGCTAGTTTCGTAGTCACCAGTTTTTTACCTGCAATGATGGGCTGGCGACCAGATGTGATTATTTCCACTTCACCTTCATTACCTGTATGTTTACCAGCTGCGCTTGTAGGATGGTTGCGTGCTTGTCCTGTGGTTTTAAATCTTCAAGATATTTTACCGGAAGCAGCTATTCATGTAGGCTTATTAAAAAACAAATTACTCATCAAGGTGTTTACACAATTAGAGAAGTTTGCCTATCATAGCGCTACCAAAATCAGTGTTATCGCTGATGGTTTTGTGGAAAATTTGCTCAAGAAGGGTGTACCTTCTCACAAAATTGTGCAAATTCCTAACTGGGTTGACGTAAATTTTATTCGCCCTTTACCTAGAGAAAATAACCAATTTCGGGCAACACACAACCTTAAAAACAAATTTGTAGTTTTATATTCTGGTAATATTGCCCTGACCCAAGGCTTAGAAACAGTTGTGAAAGCTGCTGCTTTGTTACGCCATATTCCAGATATTGTGTTTACGATCGCTGGAGAGGCTAAAGGCTTGCAGAGACTCCAACAAGAGTGTCTAAATTATGGTGCAGATAACGTTTTGTTACTGCCTTTTCAACCCCGTGAACATTTGCCGCAAATGCTAGCAGCTGCGGATGTTGGTTTGGTCGTGCAAAAGAGAAATGTTATATCCTTCAATATGCCTTCCAAAATACAAGTACTACTTGCTAGTGGACGGGCATTGATTGCATCCGTACCGGAAAATGGTACAGCTGCAAGAGCCATTAGACAAAGTGGTGGAGGATGTGTGGTTCCTCCAGAAGATGCCCAGGCTTTAGCAAATGCGATTCTAGAGTTGCACCAAAATCCAGAAAAAGTCAAAAATCTCGGTTATAAAAGTCGCCAGTATGCTGTTGAACAATATGCCTTTGAGCAAGCTTTAAATAACTATGAGACGTTATGCTATGCGCTAAAAGCAGACGAGCCAATAATGGGAACCACAAATATCTCGAACCTGGAAGTTTAATACTTCAACTAGCAGTACCCCGTCTCACTATCCGCAGGCAGGGGTATTTCACTATCTTATACCATTTCTCTAAATACTTGCTACAGATAATTCTCCCCCTGCTCCCTGCCCCCTGCTCCCCTGCTGTCCATGTGTAGCTTTATTTTGAAGAATTGGTATTAATCAACTGACAAAAATAAACCCGTCCAACGCACTGGCTCAACTTTTCGCTGCATCCATCCTCTTCTATCGGCGGTTAATTCTTTCTTGCTGTACCTCACCAATGTGGGAACCGCTATATTTAAGATTATTTGTTAATTACACTTGGCATATACCAGGTATTAGTTCGCTATGCTTTCAGTTCTATTCTGCATAGTACCTGGACTCAGAATGCAATTATAATAAAAATATCCCTGAATAGTAATTTACGACTTTAGGAAGAGTCTAAAATATATCTTAGGTTACTTGGTAAGTATATTATTCTCTGCACTAATTCCTGCGTGAGAGCTATTAGTTTATTGCTCGACTTACCATATTAACCCCTAATTCAATTCATTAGCAAAAAACCATTTTTTGTTGAAGCATTTGTCAAGCAAGGCTTTGAGCCTCGCTAGTTGATACTCTGCTTGACTTGTATCTAGGTGACTAGCCCGATACTTCGCACTATAAAGTGGGCAATACCCAGAAGATAAAAATAAGGGTTTGATCTAATTCCAAAAAAGTGGCAAGTAATACTATAAAAATTGCCATAAAGCAACCGATGCAAAATACAAGTAGCTAAATTAGCTCAAATAGCATGGTATGCTTGATTGCTGATTGCCAAATCCAAACAGCCTTTTTTTTGTTAGTATGCAAAAAAAACAATTTACATAGTTACAACTCATCAATCATGAGTTGTGAAAAGTTGTAAAAAAATGTAACAAAAGGGCTAAAGCACCTGAGGTTTAATGTCTGATTATTTCCAAGGAGAATTCCCAACACAATCTGTATCTTTGAGAAAAACTGCGATCGCTAGTCTACAAGACGAAAGCGAAGAAGCAAGTAGAAAATTAGCGATAACAGTTGCCGAAGCAGCATCAGACCGCAAAGCGGGCGATATTTTATTGCTCAGAGTCGCAGGTGTATCTTACCTGGCAGATTATTTTGTGATGATGACTGGCTATTCTCGGGTACAAGTCAGGGCGATCGCAGAAGCCATTGAAGACAAAGTGGGAACTGAACTGCAACGAAACCCCCTGCGGACAGCAGGTAAAGCAGAAGGGAGTTGGGTGTTGCAAGACTATGGTGACGTGATTATTCACATTATGATGCCCAGGGAGCGGGAGTTTTATAATTTAGAAGCGTTCTGGTCTCATGCCGAACGTCTAGAACTTCCAACAGCCGATGACGGTGGGGGTAAGCCAAAATGATCAAATCCTCGGTTTCCAATTGCCCAGTTCCGACTGAACAACAACCACTCAACGAGTACGAAGAATTAAAAACATCTTGGCTGTTTCGTGATTGTGCCTTAACTTGGCGCGAACATATCACAAAAATGCTGTGGATTTGGAGTATATCGTGGGTGGTGGCTGGGCCAGTTGCAGCCGCCAGTTTTCCCCCACATAAGCATATTGCCCAATTTATTCTTTGTAGTGCAGCAGGCGCGAGTATCGGCGTAGTCATGTTATTAGTACGATTGTACTTAGGTTGGTTCTACGTGAGCGATCGCTTGTTCAGCGCCACAGTATTTTATGAAGAGTCTGGGTGGTATGACGGTCAAACTTGGATAAAACCCGAGGAAGTACTAAATCGCGATCGCTTAATTGCCACATACGAAATCAAACCCATTCTCCGACGCTTGCAACTAACCTTTGCTGGCTTGGCAGGAATGTTTGTTACTGGTAGTATAGTTTGGCATTTGTTGTAAATAGTCATTAGTCATTGGTCATTGGTCATTAGTTTTAAACAAGGAAAAATGATGAAGGACAAATGACACTTAACACACAAATAATCAAAAAATAACAAAAAAGTGATAGATTTTAACCCATGACAATGGGAAAACGAACTCAGGCCGCAGCCTTAGAAGTTAGGTTGCTACGGGAAGGAATTATTGAATCGAGGCATATAGTCCAGGCTGTTGTATGCGACGAACGGGGGCGGGTTTTGTCCGTCGCCGGGAATGCTGAAACTGCTGCATTTGTCCGTTCAGCCCTCAAACCATTTCAGGCACTCGCAGTCACATCCACAGGCACACTAGAACGCTACGACCTCAGCGATCGGGACTTAGCAATTATCACGAGTTCCCATAAAGGTACAGTAGAGCAGGTAAGACAGGTATTTAATATCCTTTGGCGGGCAGATCTGGACCCCAGCACACTCCAATGCCCGATTCCTGAAGATAAGCGGAGTCCTCTAGAATATAATTGCTCTGGTAAACATGCGGGAATGTTAGCTGTTTGTCAACAACGCCATTGGCCTTTAAATAACTACTTGGAACGCAAACACCCAGTGCAACAGTTAATTCTCAGCAAAGTATCAGAGTTGCTGCGAATGCCATCTGAAGAATTTATCGGTGTTCATGATGACTGTGGCGCACCCACTTATTTAATGCAACTTGGTCACATGGCTTCTCTGTATGCTTTGCTAGCCTCTGGTAAGACTTTGGATATGGAGCGCATTGTCCGTGCTATGACTCATCACCCCACAATGGTAGCCGGAGATGGAGAATTTGATACGGAACTGATGCGCTTATCCCCAGGGGAACTGGTAAGTAAAACTGGTGCAGAAGGAGTACAGTGCATTGGCAGGCTGGGGGAAGGCATGGGATTGGCAATTAAAGTGATGGATGGGGCAAAGCGGGCAAAATACGCAGTTGCTATTCACTTGCTTCAGCAGATGGGCTGGATTACTCCCAGCGTGGCAGAAAGCCTAGCGGAAAAGTTTATGATATTGGGAAAATACAAGCGTTTAGAAGTTGTTGGAGAATTATCGCTTTTGTAGTTGCCAAAATTAGAACTTTGTGGTTATACTATGAAGGTAAGGAAAGCGACGCGGGATAGAGCAGCCTGGTAGCTCGTCGGGCTCATAACCCGAAGGTCAGTGGTTCAAATCCACTTCCCGCCACCAAATAGAAGTAAAAACAAATCCCTACAATCAGTAAAGATTGCAGGGATTTGTTTGATTTTGATCTATTCTGGAGTAGAAGCCATCCAAAAAGCGCGGAGAGTCATGGTTGTGAAGTTGCAACGACCAATTTTAGTGGGAGGATTGGGACTGTCGTTTTCTCTATGGGTGTTAGACAGTTGGCAAGATTCCATAGTGCAGGTGGGTGAATTTGGTTTATTGAGTGCCTTGGCAGTTGGCGGTGGTTTGTGGTTATTCCAGCAAAATCGTCCGCAAGCTAGTGTAGAGCAGCTAGATAGTATGCTTGTAGAACGGGCAGATGTAGAAACTGCGATCGCCAAAGCTGAAGCCATAATTAACCAACTGGCACAAGAATCAGAAAACCATCCAGCCATAGGGAACCTACGAGAACAAGTTAACCAATTACTTTTAGATTTAGATAGGCAAGAAATTAAACTAGCTGTTACTGGTGGGAAATCAGTCGGTAAAACCACCTTAATTGAAGTTTTAAAGTCTAGCTGTCAAGTAGAAATCAAGCAAAAAGTCAGCTTTCAAGAGACAGCGCCTTTATTTATTAAAGCTGGTGATCAGTCAGATACAGATGTTTTAGCGGAAGTAGAAACATCTGATTTTGTCCTGTTCCTGACTAACGGTGATTTGACAGATTCAGAATTTCAAACTTTACAGCAGTTAAAAGCCATAAATCAGCCTGTTATGCTGGTTTTTAACAAACAAGACCAGTATTTACCTGACGAACGCGCTAGCATCTTGCTGTCATTGAAACAACGGACGCAGGGAAATTTAGTTGCAACAGCCGCGTCTCCCATTCCCATCAAAGTACGGAAACATGAAGCTGACGGTACTGTACAAGAGTGGTTGGAACAACCAGCAGCAGATATCCAGCCGTTGACGCAGCAACTGGGTGAAATTTTAGCCCAGCAAGCACAGAAGTTAGTCTGGGCAACGACTTTGAGAAAAGCTAAGTTGCTGAAAGCTCAGGCGAAAACCTGGCTCAATGGTGTAAGATGCGATCGCGCTACCCCAGCTATAGAACAATATCAGTGGATAGCTGCGGCGGCTGCTTTTGCTAACCCAGTCCCCGCACTTGATGTTTTAGCAACTGCGGCGATTAATGCCCAAATGGTAATGGATTTAGGTAATATCTATCAGCAGAAATTCTCTTTGGAACAAGCACAAACCGTAGCTGGAACAATGGGAAGTTTGATGCTGAAGCTTGGTTTAGTAGAACTTTCTACAAAAGCTGTGAGTACTGTTCTCAAAAGTAACGCTGTCACCTTTGTGGCTGGTGGTGTGGTACAGGGAGTGAGTGCAGCTTATCTCACCAGGGTAGCTGGATTAAGCCTAGTAGAGTATTTCCAGCAACAGGAAATAGCCATAGATTCTGGCAATAACTTGAATTTGGAGAAGTTACGGCAAACTTTACAAAATGTCTTCCAGCAAAATCAGCAGATGGCTTTTCTGCAAGGTTTTGTTAAGCAAGGTGTAAAACGTTTGTTACCAGAAGTTGCTGTTGAGAAGGCTGTAGGATAATTTCGCGCAAAGGCGCTGATTCTTAGCGTCTTTGCGTAAAGCCGAAAAGTAGTTTCGTCAACAACTATGGTAATAACTACAACTTCTGCAGAAAACCGAATCATACTCAACAACATTAAATGGGAAACTTTCAACACAATTCTTCAAGAATTGGGTGATAAGCGAGCTGCGCGTTTGGCTTATAACGAAGGTAATTTAGAAATTATGACTCCCTTGGGAGAGCATGAGAATACAAACAGATTTATTGATGATTTGATTCGGATATTGGCAGACGAATTAAATTTGAATCTGAAAAAATTTGGTTCTTTAACTCTGAAGCGCGATGATATGCAGCGTGGAGCGGAGCCAGACTCTTGCTACTATATTCAAAATGAGCCACTTGTCAGAGGTAAGAGAAATATTAACTTGAACTCTGATCCACCACCAGACTTAGTTATTGAAATTGATATTACTAGCAGTTCCTTAGATAAACGCCCGATATATGCTACTTTGGGTGTGCCAGAACTTTGGCTTTATGATGGGCGATCGCTACAATTTTTTGTGCTATCTGAGCCAATTTTAATTTATACTCCGGTGCAGGAGAGTCCAACTTTTTCGGTTTTAACTTCGGATGTAATTCCTCAGTTTATTGAGCAAAGTTTAACTGATGGTGAAACTGCTACTTTGCGGTCTTTTGGTGCTTGGTTAAGGCAGAAATTGGAGTAACATTGAAATTCATAATTCAACTTGATCAATTAGATTAAAAGCTATCTAAATCATTATCAGAGTAAGCAGCACCAAAAAATGCAGGAGTAGTCGCAACTTGCTTGTCAATTAGTTCTAGCAAGGAATTATTGCATCTTTCTGCTATTTCTGGATATTTATTGGCGATTAACAAGAAAATTTTCACTCACTTCTCTTCCTCCCAATCTTCAATCTGCAACCCATTCACCCGACTAAATTCTTTTGTATTATGCGTAACCAATATTAAATTATTCGCCATTGCAATAGCAGCAATCTGCACATCATAAGGGCCAATCGGCGTACCACTAGCAGCCAAGTCCGCCCGAATTTTTCCCGCTATTATCGCGCCTTCCATGTTCAAATGTATAATAGTAAACTGACTAAAAAAACGTTGCAATATTTCTAAATTTTTCTCCAGTTGGGCACTACGGTAAGCACCATAATACAGTTCTAATTGGGTTATAGTAGAAATTAAAATATCTTCTGGTTGTTGGGCTGCAAGTCTAATTGTTACCGCAAGACTGCTGTTATTGATTAAGCGGATACAAACATTTGAATCGAGCAGATAAGTCAAAATAGCTGCTCCCTAATTTCATAGTCTCCCTGTTCTGGTCGTTCTAGGGGTTCTCCTACCCAACCACCAATTACCTCTTCAAAAAACCCGGGCATCCAGCCCCGTTGCTCTGGTGTTTTTAGCTGTGTAGATGCTTCTAGTGGTTGATAAATAACCATGATTTCTACTTCTTTATCTGTTATCCCCACTGGGATATCTAAATGTAAAACTCCATCTGCACCAACACGCTTCTTTAATTTAATACTGTGCATAGCTGATTATCCTTTAGATAGTGAATTGAATATTTATTGACCAGCATTAAAAACTTGTTCCGCAGTCAACTTTAACTCAGGGAAAGTAGGAGATAGAATTTTATCGCTACCCCGAAACTGACTAACTTGGTATTCCCTATCAATTAGTTAATAGACTGAAATAGTAGGTTGTTTGGGATTACCAATAAACTTCCTAGCCCCAAGGCTGCATAATCAACGGACACTTGCTTTAAGCCGTGAGATCCGTCCAACGCAGTGTCCTCAACAATCCAATATTCGGGAATACCCATCTCTACCCTTCAAGAAGGGCTTCGCCCAACATAATCAGCGAGTTTCAGATAATAATCATCTCGCCAATTGGTATGAAGTTGGGGATCTGGACAAAGCTATTTTTTACAAATTATATAGTATTGCTATAAAGAAAAATACTACTGAAATATATATATAATGAGCCTTACCCCTTGTATATTATCATTTTTTGCTGGTTCCGGTTTCCTCGATTTAGGTTTTGAAAATAGCGGTTTTAATATTGTTTATGTCAATGAAATATTTGCGCCATTTATCGCAGCATACCGCTATTCACGGCAAATCCTCAACTTACCATTGCCTGAATACGGATATCATCAAGGCGAAGCAGCAGACGTTACTAAACTTCTAGAAGGATTACCAGCAGAACGACTGGGGGAATTAGTTCAAGACTGCCGTAAATATCATAATATTGTTGGTTTTATTGGTGGGCCTCCTTGTCCAGATTTTTCAATTGGAGGGAAAAATAAAGGTCATTTGGGAGACAATGGTAAACTTTCCGCGTCTTATGTCGAATTAATTTGCCGTAATCTGCCAGATTTCTTTTTATTTGAGAATGTCAAAGGTTTGTGGCGCACTAAAAAACACCGTTTATTTTTTGAATCTTTAAAGCAACAGTTAAAACTGGCAGGCTATATATTAACAGAACGATTAATAAATGCTATTGAATACGGTGTTCCACAGGATAGAGAAAGAATTATTCTAGTTGGCTTCCGAAATAGCTTAATTCAAGAAATTGGTATTAATAGTTTACTACCCGCAAATCTCTTTCCTTGGAATAATTACATTTTATATCCTCAAGAAAAAGTCTTTGCTTACCCTTGGCGGAAGGGCGAACCATTTCAAGAAAATTCTATAATTTCTTGTCCTGAAGATATTCCTCAAGAACTCACAGTAGAATACTGGTTTAGAAAAAATAATGTGTCGCAACATCCTAACGCTAGGCATTATTTTCAACCTAGAGCAGGTATGACAAAATTTGTGTCAGTTGATGAGGGAGATGATTCTAAAAAGTCCTTCAAACGTCTGCACAGATGGCGCTACTCTCCAACCGCTTGTTATGGCAATAACGAAGTACATTTACATCCCTACAAAGTTAGAAGAATTTCTGCTGCAGAAGCTTTAGCAATTCAATCTTTACCTGCCAATTTCGTACTTCCAGAAGATATGTCACTCACCAATATGTTTAAAACTATTGGAAATGGTGTGCCATATTTAGCATCAAAGGCATTAGCTGAAACTATTCTTAACTTTTTAGCAATTGATAGCTAAACTCCTGTTAAGCGTACTCAGATTAAAAGTGTCTAATGTTAACTTAAATACGTAAGTTATTTAGGGCTACCTGCAAAGCCGACATCTAAGACCTATTCACCAGAATGGGTTTCAGGATAAACTCGTAATAAATGTGGTTTAATATATATATAAGAAATGTTTTAATTTTTTATAAAGATTAATAATCAATCATTGGCAAAAGGCACGATGGCAGCAGACTATCCAGACATTGATATTGCGCCATTTATCGATCACGCCCTGTTATCGCCAACGGCTACTCCAGAGCAGGTTGAGCAATGGTGTGAAGAAGCAGACAGATTTCATTTTGCGGCGGTTTGCTTGCACCCTACCTACGTGAGGCAAGCTACACAACTCCTCCACGGTAAAAACCCAAAAGTCTGTGCAGTGATTGGCTTTCCTACCGGGGCAACAACTTCAGCAGTTAAGCTGTACGAGGCTCAAGAAGCAGTGGAAAATGGAGCCACTGAACTTGATGTAGTCATCAACTTGGGCTGGTTAAAAGCTGGCAAAACTGAAGAAGTTCACCGGGAAATTGCCGAAATTTGTGAAGAGACTGGACAACCTGTAAAGGTGATTTTAGAAACTAACCTGTTGACAGATCCCCAGAAAAAACTGGCAGCAGAATTATCTATGGAAGCAGGGGCCGCATTCTTAAAAACCAGTACAGGTTGGAATGGGGGTGTGACGGTAGCAGATGTGCGACTTTTGAAGGAGATTGCACGCGAACGAGTAGGAATTAAGGCCTCAGGCGGTATTCGCACCATTAATCAAGCCTTAGAATTAATCTTGGCGGGTGCTACTAGATTAGGCACGTCTCGCGGTATCGATTTAATCCGCCAGCGCAATAACCCGGAAATGCTGGAATAGTCGTTTGTGTTTTGTCATTTGTCCTTTGTACTCAGATCAAAGACTCATAACTCATGACTATGACTAATGTACGGGCGGTTTAAACGAAATATTGCGTCTGCTCTTAGATATGCGGGTTTAACCCGCCCCTACGGACTCTTGGCCAATGAGTAAAACTTATCAAGTAACTGGAATTAATCTTAAAGCCCAGGCACTGGGAGAATCAGATAAAATAGTAACAATTTTGACAAAAGAGTTCGGTTTAATCCGAGCAGTTGCCCCAGGGGCACGCAAGCACAATTCTAGCCTTGGTGGTAGGAGTGGGATGTTTGTAGTCAATGAACTACTGATTGCTAAAGGGCGATCGCTCGATAAAATTACACAAGCACAAACAGTCAAAACCTATCCGGGTTTGACTAAAGATCTAGGGAAATTGGCTGCCAGCCAATACCTAGCAGAGATAGTCCTATGTCAAGCTTTGAGCGAACAACCCCAAGAAGAACTTTATGAGTTGCTCAACGAACATCTCAATCGGTTGGAGGCATTGTCTCACAACGAAGCAGATATTTTAGCTCATCTGTCTCATGGAGTGTTTCACCTTTTAGCTTTGGCAGGACTCACACCTCAGGTACAAGTTTGTTGTCTAACGCAACGTCCCCTGATACCAAATTTTACAGACCCCCACTGGCAGGTAGGATTTAGCATCCCTGTGGGTGGAACAGTTTGCTTGGAGACTTGGGAAGACTTGCGAAAACAAAGAGAGAGGGAGAGACAAATCAATTCTTCTCGGCCGCGATCGCCTGATTCCCCCACAACCCCAGCCTCCCCTACCTCTAGCTACCAAACAGTTGTGCATCGGCAAGAAATCCCTGTGATTTCTGGGCGCTTAAATGCTAAAGAACTTGATATTCTCCAGCAGATGTCACAACCAGAGATAATGCAAATTAATGCCATCAGAGAAGATGGCTGGTTATCCGTTGAGCAAATTTTGCGCCAATATGCTCAGTATCATTTGGGTCGTCCAATTCGCTCCGCCAGTTTAATTGATTCTTATTTTGCTGCTAACCATGATGCAACCGTCTGATTTGGATAAAAAAATCCTTCCTTTGTCACCTAGCTACGCCAAAAAACAGAATAGAGCATCAGACCCTACAGCACCCAGTCACTTGAGTGCTGTTCCTAAGTCTCGACCAAATCAAATCAATAACCACGAAATTTCTCCCAAGGAAATTTCGCAAAACAATAAAAATTGGTCATCGGAAAAATCAAACACTGATTTCATTGAGGCAGAAGACAAATCAACTAAGGCTGAGGCTAATGGCCAAGCAGCTATTACCTCAGCAAAAGAGCCGCCAGGTGTCAACGGGGCTGATTCAGGTAATCATGAAGAAACAAGTGATGTTCCTCAGAAGGGGTTTTTACCTGTATTAAAAAACCCTAATTTCTTAGCTCTTTGGGGTGGTCAAGTTTTCTGCCAACTAGCAGATAAAGTTTATCTAGTGCTGATGATTGGCTTGATTAATACTCAGTTTCAAGCTAGTGATCAAAGCATTAGTGGTTGGGTATCAGCTTTAATGATGGCTTTTACAATTCCTGCCGTGCTATTTGGTTCCGTGGCTGGTGTGTTTGTGGATCGCTGGTCAAAAAAGACGGTGCTAGTAGCCACGAATGTTTGGCGGGGAATTTTGGTGTTGGCGATTCCCTTACTTTTATGGTTTACTCATGATTGGAAGCCAGTGGGAATGTTACCCGTAGGATTTTTGATCATTTTGGGTGTAACGTTTTTAGTATCCACCCTCACACAGTTTTTTGCCCCAGCAGAACAAACAGCAATTCCTTTGGTGGTGGAGGAGCAACATTTACTCTCGGCTAACTCTTTGTACACAACAACAATGATGGCCTCGGTGATTGTTGGTTTTGCTGTCGGGGAACCACTATTAGCGATCGCCGATCAACTTTGGTTGCAGCTGGGCGCAAGTGGGGGACTGGGTAAAGAAATTGTTGTCGGTGGTAGTTATGCGATCGCTGGGCTGATTTTGAGTTTTCTGGTAACTAACGAAAAACCCCACGACTCAGCAACCGAATTTCCTCATGTTTTCTCTGACTTACGCGATGGATTGCGTTACCTCAAAGATAATCATCGTGTCCGCAGTGCTTTAGTGCAACTGATCATCTTGTTTTCCATCTTTGCCGCATTGACTGTTCTAGCTGTGCGGATGGCAGAAATAATTCCTAACATGAAAGCCTCTCAATTTGGCTTTTTACTAGCAGCTGGTGGTGTGGGAATTGCGGCTGGGGCAACAATTCTTGGTCAGTTTGGTCAACGCTTCTCCTATACTGCCCTCAGTCTTTGTGGTTGTCTTGGCATGGCAGCCTCGCTGATTGGTTTATCCATATTCACAACACAGCTATGGATAGTGCTTTTGTTAATAACACTGTTGGGTGTATTTGGGGCACTAGTAGGTATCCCCATGCAAACTGCAATTCAAACAGAAACCCCACCAGAAATGCGTGGTAAAGTCTTTGGTTTGCAAAACAATGTGATTAATATCGCCCTTTCTTTACCCTTAGCATTAGCGGGTGTAGCAGAAACCTTTATTGGATTACAAGCTGTCTTTTTAGCATTAGCTGTAATTGTCTTTTGTGGAGGTATCTTCACCTGGTATAACTCCCATCGGTAGTTATTAATCATTACTTTGACATAATTAATCATCTACTGAAAGTTGGAGTTTTCGTGGTAGACTTAATTCAGTCAAAATTTACCATAGCCTTAACTAGGGATTATTGTGAGTCCTAGCTAAATAGTTTGTTATTAACTCATATCTATTAACAAATTCTCAGTAGGATAACTAAACCCATAGCTAGACTATTTAAATTAAGCTGAGAATTTGGCTATTTTATGAGTAGAGATAATGGGGTTTGATGGTAAATAAAAAGTTGGTGATGACAACAAGATAAAAGCAAAACCACATAGAAAAAATAACTAAATATTAAACCCGCTGTTCTTATAACTGAATAAAGAATGCGTATAGCCTGGATTGGAAAAAAATCACCCTTTTGCGGCAATGTTACCTACAGTCGAGAAATTACAAATGCCTTGCTAGATCGCGGGCATCAAGTTAGCTTTCTCCACTTTGCCCAAGAAGAATCTGAACCTGACAATTGGCCAAAATTCCAAGAAGTTCCTTTACCCTTCATTTACAAGTCCCAGGTTTACACAATTCCCACTTTCAAAGCAACCAAAGTATTAACTGATTCGTTGCGGGAAATTAAACCAGATATAGTCCACGCTTCCTTGACTTTATCTCCCCTAGACTTTATTCTTCCAGAAATTTGTGAGCAACTGAATTTGCCCCTGATTGCGACATTCCACACGCCATTTGCAGGCAAAGGGGCAAAGCTCATTTCTGGAACACAGCTTTTAGCTTATCAGCTGTATGCACCTTTTTTAGTTAACTATAATCGCGTCATTGTCTTTTCCCAAATTCAGCGAGAGTTATTGGCGCGTATGGGTGTGCGGGAAGAAAATGTTGCTGTGATTCCCAACGGAGTTGATATTACCAAATATTCTCCTGGTCCTTCTCAAATCAAAGCAGAATTTCAAGCCGAACGCTTATTTGTCTATCAAGGTAGGATAGCGCCGGAGAAAAACGTCGAATCGCTACTACGTGCTTGGAAGCAGTCGGACATGGAACCCGGTAGCAAGTTGCTGATTGTTGGCGATGGGCCTTTGAAACCTTCTTTGCAGCCGTTTTATGGTGCAGATGAAGGTATTATTTGGTTAGGATTTATTGCCGATGAAAACCGACGCGTCGAAATTTTACGGGGAGCAGATGTATTTATTTTGCCTTCGTTGGTAGAAGGGCTATCTTTATCTCTCTTAGAAGCAATGTCCTCTGGACTGGCTTGTTTAGCCACAGATGTAGGTGCAGACGGAGAAGTATTGGAAAAAGGCGCAGGCGTAGTTTTAAATACCAAGACAGTGCGATCGCAATTAAAAACCCTCTTGCCACTATTCCAAGACCATCCTGAGTTAACAACCGTGTTGGGGCACAAAGCCAGAAAGCGTGTACTAGAACGCTATACCCTCAGTAATAATATTACTCAGTTGGAACAATTATATCGCGAAGTTTTACTACAGCGACCTTTACCTTTAAGTCATAGATTATAAGCAAAGGTTCTGCTTTAAATTTTGGTTAGCTGCACTGAATCTGAGAGCATAGAAGAGTGCAGCTATACTTTTGAACCTGGTTAATTGAAGTTAACCTTTATCATTTACAGATGTTTTTAGCACAAGGATGAAAAAAAATCCTCATATCGGTTCATCTCTTGATGACCTTTTTGAATAAGAAGGGACACTTGAAGAAATCAACCTGATTGCTACAAAACGTGTTATTTCATGGCAAATTAGCGAAGCCATGAACAAAAGAAATTTGAACAAGACGGCAATGGCAGAAAAGATGGGAACAAGTAGATTATCTCTTGATAGGTTATTAGACCCAAATAACACATCCGTAACCTTAGACACTCTTGAACGTGCGGCTAAAGCAGTGGGCAAAAGGGTACATGTTGAATTAGTTGATCTGATTTAATTCCAAATCGGCATTAAGTAACTATACAAAATAGTAAAAGCACTTAGTGCGATCGCAATTAAAAACCCTATTGCCACTATTTCAAGACCATCCTGAGTTAACAACCGTGTTGGGGCAGAAAGCTAGAAAGCGCGTACCAGAACGGTATACCCTCACTGATAATATTACTCATCTCGAACATTTGTATTGCGAAGTTTTACTACAGCGACCTTATAAGACTTTTACCAAAAAGCCATGATTTCAGCGATTGTGTTAGAAAATAAACGCTCAAATGCCCGTTCTATCTACAGTTCAAAATTTGGCTTTGATTTTTCCTTGCCCAGAGTGACAAAACAGGGTTATGCTCTGGTATAAGTGTTTGAACAGGTTGTTTGTCTGAAGAGATACCGAATTCTTGGTGTTTGGCTTGCAAAAATTGTATAAAGTCTAAAAATTCCTGCAATACAGGTTCAGGCAATTGCTGTATCTAAGTTTACTATAGTATAAATGTGTATACATGAGGTAACTATGTATAGTTCTGCTAGTATTCGTTGGGTTAATTATCCTGGATTATCAGAGGAAAAAAAACTTATTTTAGAAAAAATTTGTGATTGGTGGAAAAACCAGGATAATCAAAAGTTTGAAATTTTACATATTTTAGAGTACGACGGTGCTCCTTTAGCTTGGAAACCTACAAAGAATCATCCACCAGTCCAGACTATAATTTTAAATCCTAATGCAGAATATGATCAAACTCAAGATTTAGTAGTGTTTTTATATTCTGATCAGAATAATAAGCAAGAGAGAATTTTGACATATGCTATTGACTTAGATATTCAAAGAAGTAATCTTTTCGTATGGTTTGGTGATCCACAGCAAGTAATTAAATTTTCTAAAATTTAATTACTTTGATCAATTAGTTGCTTTTCAAAAATTAAATAATTGTTGTGATAATCAATTTTATCTTGCGAAAAGCTCTCTGATGATTCGTCTATTATTGTTTTCGCGCCTTCTTTATATCCTTCTTTTTTAGAAATTTTATCATTTCCTTTACCTGATATCCCTCCCATAAAGTTTTTTGGACCTAAACTAAACTCTATATCTCTAGATTCTTCTTCTGTTTTTTCTGTGTATCTTTCGTCATGTACATCAGTAATTTTATTTCCAATATTTTCTGTTAATCTTCTGATTTGGATAATACCATCATCTAATTGAGAGGAATATGAATTTAAGCGATTTCTATCTAAATAAATAAAGTGTTTTAAACTAATAGCGCTTCCATTGTTTTCTGTTTTCGCTTTTTCTGTTTTCACGGTTAATTTTTGCTTGTAAGGTACGCTTTTCTTCTTCATCTTCATTTTCTTTAATAATCGAATTAAATTCTTCAGAAGATTGTTCTAATTTATCTTTTGATGTTTCTTTTAATGCCTTAGTTATTTTTTGAATCAGTGCCGCTGCATAGTTAATCTTTTTATCTAATTCATCGGGTTCGGAGGACATAGTTATTCGCCCCACTACTTGCAGACTACTAAAATTTAGTCTAACCTCTTTAGGCTAAAAATTTGATTTATTCTTCTTTAAGGTGGTTGTAGTGAAGCAGTTTTTGACATCTGTAAGTGTTTGTACTATTCAAATAGTAAGGTATGGAGAACAGCTTTGCTACTCTCCCTTGAAAACTCTAGCAACTATAAAGACCAGCCTAAACTAGTTGGCTGTTCATAAACCCGCTTCAACGTATTCACATCTCTAACAGAAATAGGTGGCGGTTGGCAAACTTGAGAAAAGTATAAAGCATCAGTTTGTAACTGGCTATGTCCCCAAATTCCCAAGGCGTGGCCGAGTTCGTGGCGGGCTGCGGCTATGACATAATTACCAGTCTGGCTGGGACTCAACAAAATCGTGAAGCGGTGCAATAAAATTTTGTTGTTGGTATATAACTCGTAGGTTGTTAGGGCAGAACGCGCACGGGGAATTTTATCGGTGGGGGAAATTTGCAGAGGTGGCGCTTTTCGCAAAATACTAATATCTGCAAACTCTGGTTTTTCTACTACCAATAAAGGTAAATAAGCATTCCACTCTTGCACAGCCTGTAAGACGCTGTTAACCCAGGCTTGAGCTTGCTGGCTGTTAATTGCTGTTGGTGTTTCTACGTAAACTCGAATGGGAAACTGTGACCAAACAAGATAACCTACTTGGGTGGGTGTAATTTGTGCAAAGTAATCGCCACTGTTTGTATTATCTTGCCACTGGGCTAGTGTTGGCGGTAGAGGATGGGGTTTTGGAGAAGGAGATGAGGGGGATGGGGAGGTGGGGAGAGAAATTATTAATTTATTACTATATGGAGTTAAATTTGTCAAGCTAGCATTTAATATCAAATTCGGATGATTAGTTATCATTGCAGTCCTTACGTTACCCCTCCCCAACCCTCCCCTTGCCAAGGGGAGGGTGCGCGATAGCGCGGGTGGGGTGTTTCGGGATTTATAAGTGATTAAGCGAACTTGATATGATGGGAGATTAGTAAAAATAACTATCAGTCCTGTACCTATAGCTAAGGCCAGAACTGCTAGTAACCGTCGTGTAATTAAATTTTTCAGGGTGTTGGGTGTTGGGTTTTTGATTTTTTGCCCCATGTCCCTATTCCCTATGCTTACTGAGGTAGCCAGCCGGCGCTTAAAACAACTGTTAAACCGAGAAAAATTACTGTCAGCGCCCAAGTAATTCGGTTTAAGGTGTTTTCTGCACTTTTGGTGCTGCTAAATAGTTGAGCTTGTCCACCAATGGCCCCAATACCATCACCTTTAGGACTATGCAGCAACACTAAGACGATTAAACCAACGGCGGAAAGTGACCAAATGCCTTGCACAATATTAGAAACTGTCATGGTAGCAATCTAAATAAATAATAAATGTCAAAACAAAAGAATCAGCATGGAGATAACAGTTAACAAATAACAGTTAACTGTTATCTCTTTTACAAACCTACTTGCGCGGGAGTACGACTGCGTTGCACATCATATCCTGCTGGTATAACCAGCGATCGCCCGGTCATTTCTGATGGCTGAGGTAGCTGTAAAATCTCCAAAATCGTGGGAGCAATGTCGGAAAGCTTGCCATCGCTTCGCAGTTCGACATTTGTACCATGTCCAGGGATTTTAACTTTCTCTCCTTCCAGCAGAATTAAGGGGACTGGATTAGTGGTGTGGGCTGTCCAAGGATTACCCGCATCATCTAGCATGTGTTCAGCGTTACCGTGGTCGGCAGTAATAATTGTTGTCCCCCCAACTTTAGTAATGCTAGCAAGTAGACGACCCAAACAGCGATCAACTTTTTCAATGGCTGTGATTGTCGCTTCTATCTGACCTGTATGTCCTACCATGTCTGGGTTGGCATAGTTAATTACAACTAACGAGTAGATACATTTTTCAATCGCCGCGATCGCTACATCTGTGACTGCTTCTGCTGACATCGCTGGGGCTTTGTCGTAGGTTGCTACCATTGGACTGCTTACCAGTTCTCGGTCTTCGCCCTCAAAAGGTTCTTCTAGACCGCCATTAAAGAAGTAGGTGACGTGGGCGTATTTTTCCGTTTCCGCACTACGAAATTGCTTGAGGTCGTGATTAGCAATTACCTCTCCCAAAATATTAGTGAGATTCTGCGGCTCAAAGGCTACACCTACGTTTAAGTCCGAATCGTACTGAGTAAAAGTAGCAAAGGCCAGCGGCTGAATTAGCTGCCTTTCAAAGCCAGTAAATCGGGGACTGACAAAAGCTTGAGTTAGTTGTCTAGCACGGTCAGGGCGGAAGTTGAAAAATATTACGCCATCCCCTGGTTCGATTGCGCCGGGAGCAATGCGTGTGGGATTGATGAACTCGTCCGTCACCCCTGCCGCGTAAGATGCTTTTAAGACTTCCACAGCTTGGTGAGTGTCAGTCACTTCATCTTGTGTCATCACGTCATAGGCACGTTTGACCCGATCCCAGCGATGATCGCGATCCATCGCGTAGTAGCGACCGCTGAGGGTGACTATGCGTCCAACGCCTAGGCGGTCTATGTATGCTTGCAGTTGCCCAATTGCTTTGACACCTTCTTTAGGTGTGGTGTCACGACCATCGGTAATGGCGTGGATACAAACTTGAGAAATTCGCTCTTGCTTGGCTAAGTCCAGTAGTCCGAATAGATGGGTGAGATGGGAATGTACTCCACCCTCTGAACAAAGACCTACTATGTGAAGCTTGGCATTGCGATCGCGAACTTCCTGGCAAATTTTGACAAGTGCTGGGTTGAGCTTGATAGAACCGTCTTCGACAGCATCGGAGATGCGAACCAATTCTTGCGGCACTACCCGCCCAGCGCCAATGTTCAAATGACCAACTTCCGAGTTGCCCATTTGACCATCTGGCAACCCTACGGCTTTTCCTGATGTGCGGATGAGGGTATGTGGATAAGCTGCCCATAAGCTATCCATGACTGGAGTTTTAGCATTAACAATAGCGTTTCCTCGCTTTTCCTCGCAGTAGCCCCATCCGTCTAAAATGACTAGCACCACAGGAGCAACAGGTGCTTTGGTCATAGTAAAATTGCCCTTTACTTTTTGTAATACCCGAATGATACCACTGCTAATCACAGCTGCAAGTGAATTTCTGCTTATTAACTTCTGTTATGAATGAATGCTAGCTTTTTTAGATTTTTTTTAATTTTAGTAACTTTTGCGTATTTTTTGTGATAATTATGTGGGGCTAATTATCAGCACAAAAAGCTTCTAATAAAAGGTAGTGGTCAGTAATTCCTCGTCAGGGATACTGACGGTTCTTCCATCTTTACAGATGAAGTTAATACTTGTATTTGATTAATATTTAGCAACTTATTGATAAAGTATTTGAGTTAGTAGTAGCACTTAAAAATGATAGATTTATTCACTTACAATTCTGAATGTAGGATGGGAAGTACGACAGCGTAAGGCGCTTTTATGAGAGAATGGTGCGTTACAGCTTTGCCTCACACACCCTACAAAATCAAAATTTTTGGAATTTACTCAATCCGCCATTTTAAGAACTACTAATAAATTGTTATTTGCGTTTCGCTGAAGTTTTAGAAGCTTTAGCAGCTTTTTTAGCAGCTTTTTCAGCAGCGATCGCAGCTAACTTTGCTTGTTCTTTTTCTTCGGCAATTTTATCAAGGTAGTAATGATAATTGCCTAAATAAACGCGGAATTCTCCATCGCAAATTTCCACAATTTTATTAGCTACCTGTGAGATAAAATAACGGTCGTGGGAAACAACAATCGCTGTACCATCATAATTTTGGAGTGCTTCTTCCAACATCTCTTTGGCTGGAATATCTAAATGGTTTGTTGGCTCATCTAAAATTAGTAAATTCGCTGGACGTAAGAGCATTTTTGCTAAAGCTAGACGCGCTTTTTCTCCCCCACTTAATGCACCAACTGGCTTAAATACTGTATCCCCAGTAAATAAGAACCTTCCTAAAAGCGTGCGAACTTCTTCATTTTTCCAGTCAGGAACTTCATCGTGAATAGTTTCCATGACTGTTTTCTTTAAATCCAAAGCTTCTGCCTGATTTTGCTCGAAGTAGCCAGGAATGACGTTGTGATCGCCTAATTTGATGCTACCTTCTGTGGGTGGTTCCATGCCCATAATCACCCGCAATAGCGTAGATTTGCCTGCACCGTTGGGGCCAAGGAAAGCAATGCGATCGCCTCTTTCAATTAAGAGATTTGTTCCCAAAAATAAGATTTTATCATCATAGATATGAGTTAAATCTTTAATGGTGACAACCTCTCGTCCGCTACGGGGTGCATCAGGAAAGCGGAAATGCAGAGTTCTTACCCCACCAGTAGGTGCTTCAATCCGCTCAATTTTTTCTAGTTGTTTTTCGCGGCTTTTTGCTTGGGTACTGCGCGTAGCACTGGCGCGAAATCTGTCAACAAACGTTTGTTGTTTCTCTAGTTCTTTCTGCTGACGTTCATAAGCATTGAGCTGTGCTGATTGATTTTCAGCTTTTTGTTGTAGGTATGCGGAATAATTACCAAGGTAAGTAGCGGAAACACCACGTTCAGTTTCTACTATTTGAGTGCAGAGGCGGTCAAGGAACTCCCGGTCATGGGAGACTATTACCATTGGAGTCACCAGACTTTTCAGGTAATTTTCCAACCACTCAATGGTTTCCAAGTCTAAATGGTTAGTTGGTTCGTCCAGTAGCAATAAATCAGGTTTTTGCAACAGGATTTTACCTAAACTCATCCGCATCTGCCAACCACCAGAAAAGGCACTAACGAGGCGATCGCCATCTTCTGGTTCAAACCCCATCTCTGGTAAGATTTTCCCGATACGTGCTTCTAATCCGTAGCCATCCAAGCCTTCAAATTGACGCTGTAAGCGATCCAATTTGTGGATCAATTTATCTAGCTCCTCTGGAGTAGCAGTTTCCATATCTCTTGCCACCTGTGCTAGAGACAACTGCACTTGATTAGCTTCTTTGAAGACAGTCCAAAATTCTTCTCTGACTGTGCGACTGGGATCTACTTCAAACTCTTGGTTGAGGTAGGCTATATGTAGACTTGCAGGACGAATAATTTCTCCAGCCGTCGGTTCAATTTCTCCAGAGATGATTTTCAATTGGGTAGATTTTCCAGCACCGTTGACACCGACTAAGCCGATGCGATCGCCTGGTTTAACTTCCCAGTTGATATCTTTGAGAACTTCGCCTGTGGGATAAATTTTACTTATATGTTCTAATCGCAGCATTAAGTTTCTCTCAGGTAGGGAGTGGGTGGTTGCGGACGAAGTACTAACACCGCCTCCAATATTAACAAAAATTAACTATAAAATCGTCGCGATCGAGTTTGGAAAGGTGCAAACAAAGTTTACCCTTACTCACACAAAACTTACGCATCCCTCTTAAGGCTGATTTTGTGTAACTTGCGTGACTTCTTTGACACTCAAATCTAACGCCTCTGCTACTTGTTCTACAGTCAATTCTGCGCTCAACATTACTGATACTGCTTTTAGTTTACCTTTAAGCTCATCTCTGGCCTCACCTTATTGAAAGGCTTTCTGATAAAATATGGTTTGCTTTAACTCGCTTAAGCAAACATTTCTTCCATCTTCTATATTTTGAGCAAGATAATTTATCTCCAGCCTTTGTGACTAGTACTGATAATGCACCATGTCAAACGTTCCTATTTTTGGTAGCAAATTTAAAAAGCTCACCTTGGTTGTGGTTGAATTAAGAAGTGTGTAAACCTGGTGAAGGCTGGCAACCACAGCAGAAATGCGATCGCTTATTTGAGTAAAAAATAGTGTACTTATTTATCAAACACAAGAATAAATCACCAGTGTTTAGAGAAAGAACTTTCTCTAACTATTCAGTTCCTGCGTAATTACTCTAGGAACATCTAAAATAATTTTTGTAGGAGAATTAACAGCCAAGTCTATGGATTTAACTAAAAAACAGTAGTATCTAATGAAAAACTCCACCCACAATAGAGTCTTTGGGCATATAGCCATTTTCAATTGAATGAAGTACGCAGATAGACCTAACCCCCTTCCCGACGCGGGAAGGGGGAAGAATTCAAAGCCTCTCTCCTAAAAGAAGAGAGGTTTGGATAGAGGTCAAAACTGCACCTCACCCAAAGCCACCCACAAGGGGATTGAGTTTCCCGCCGACTTCCAATGAAGCATAAAAATAATATCATTGCGTAAATATTGCCAGTCTTCAGTTTAGACAGCAAAACAATTGTAGTTTTGTTTCTAGTAGCAATATAAACTTATAAAGCCAACTGTAAATTGAAAATATAGGGCAAATTTAGCTCTTATTCAGAAATCTAGATTTATTTACCTGTAACTTTCAGCTTACGATGCAGAAGTAAGCCAAACACCATTTAGCAATAAATAATTTGTACTTATATTTACAAAAAACACTAGATACAGATGTTCTCAGAAAAACATCTACAACGTAAACAAGAGGCTTTGCAAGTACAGTATGACCTTTCTAGCGAGAGGTTATTTGAACTGCGTCGTAATTATGCGATCGAAGTAGATATTTCAGTTCGCTTCAAGTTGGCTAATCAAATCAAGGATGCTGAGGCAGAACTTGATGAAATGGCACAACAGCTTGAAAATCTGAGTAAAACTTCTGAAAGTGAGCTTTTATACCATGCTTTACTAAAGTTAGGTTATAACACGCAAGTACGAACCTTTAAAAGATTTGTTGATACCCAGTCAATTGGAGCTTTTCTAATACATGGCTCACTGTATTATGGTCAGCGTTGGTTGTTAAATCGGCTAGCAAGACGACATGTACCGGAAAATATTCCTGGCAAGGAGGTGATTATAGACCTGAGTCGAATTGCTCGTCAGAGCGATATAGCAGCTTTATGGCGTGAACTAAGTTCTCGTGTAGGTTTAGGCAGACAAAGCGCTATCTCAGACATTGCAGAACGAGTATATAAATGGTGGCAAACACAGAATGTATTGCTCATTTTTCACAATGTACATGTCTTGCCTGAAGCTTTTTTACACAACCTGCTTCAGGACTTTTGGCTACCATTGGTGAACAAAGCTAAAGAAATAATTACTCAAAAACAACAATTTAAGTTACTCATGTTTCTAGTTGATTATGATGGCTGCGTAGGTTCTTGGAACATGCCATTTGCGGAGAAACCACTTCCCACATGGAAACCAGATACTCCAGTCAAGCTACCAGTAATTACTGAATTTTCGGAAGATGAATTAGAAAATTGGCTTTGGCAAGGATACGAAACCGAAGAACTACCGCCGACATTAACAGCAGAGGACGTAGATCAAACAGTGCAAATCATCCTCCAAAATAGTGATAATGGAATTCCAGAACCCGTAATAGAAGAAATTTGCCGCTTATCTGGCTGTGACTGGTGTGAAGAAGAAAGAAAATGGTTGAAGCTCTAAGCGATCAAATACCTGAATATACAGGCAAAATCCAACCTAAAATAGGAGAACGCAAAGCAAATGGACAGCTTTTATATCCCTATTTACCTAACTCGGAATTAGTTGAAGTAGTTAACCTCGCAGTTTACCTCAGACGACCGTTACTACTCAAAGGAGAACCAGGATGCGGCAAAACTCAGTTGGCAAATGCTGTTGCTTACGAGCTGGGTTTAAAACTAGCAGCTTGGTATGTCAAATCCACTAGTCGAGCTAAGGATGGTTTGTATACCTACGATGCAGTCGGACGGCTCCGAGATGCTCAACTTGCTGCTTCTGGTCTGTTGAGTGCAGAAGAACTCCAGCGAATTGACGAACCATCAGCCTATGTGCGTTGGGGGCCACTGGGACGGGCATTTCAGCAGGAAAAGCCAACTGTTGTATTAATCGACGAAATTGATAAAGCGGACATTGATTTCCCCAACGACTTACTACTGGAGTTGGATGAGCGACGGTTTATAGTCGAGGAGACAGGTGAGGAAATTGAGTCCAAAGCGGATTCAATTGTGATCATTACTAGTAATGATGAAAAAGATTTACCTGATGCCTTCTTGCGTCGATGTTTATTTCACTATGTTGAGTTTCCTAACATTGAGCGATTGATAGAAATTGTGAATACGCACTTTCCGATGTCACAAGAGCTACTAGTTAATAAAGCGATCGCTCGTTTTATGGAATTACGTGATGAAATGAAAAAAGATAGAGGAGAGTCCAGCAAAAAGGTTAGTACTAGTGAACTGATCGATTGGTTTCGGGTTCTACGTCGGTATCCCCAAGATGAAATTTTAGAGAAACTGGATAGTAAACTCCCCTATCCCGGTGTGCTACTCAAAAGCTGGGACGATCATCGCCGTTATTTAGCGCGTATGGGTTCAAATATTTAAAACTTTGCGGTCAAAGATGCTGCCCATATAAAGATAAAATTTAGACGAGTAGCTACTGACTGTTTGATAGACTATTAGCCGTGTATGACCCTGAACTACCACTACTAGAACTTTTTACAAGATTACGTGATGCTGGTCTACCGCTAGGTATTGATGAATACCACTTAGCGTTACGTGCTTTGCAAGGTGGCTTTGGTATTCCCGACCGAGAAGCTTTAGCACGACTTTGCCGTACACTTTGGGTAAAATCTGATGAAGACAAGCTACTATTTGACTATCACTTTGACCAAGTGATGGCAATAGATGCATTATTGTTCCGTGACTTAACCGCTTCACCAACTGCTGATTCTGCCCCAACAGGTGTACAGACAGACCAACCCATTAAAAAGCGATTCGCAATTCCTCCAAGAGTTCGCTACGCAGCTTTAGGAGGAATTGCTGTAGTAGCAGTTGGTTATGTAGGTTGGTTTTTCGGTCTGCGAAAACAATGCCCATACTTCACCAGCATCGCTGTAGCTCAAGCAAAAATAGATAAAGAGTACCGCTACAACATTACTGTTTGTCAACCTAAAAACGGCTCTACTGCTAAAATTTCAGCCGTGGAAGTCCCACCTTGGCTAAAGCTTAAAGATAACGGCAATAGTACAGCTACTCTCAGTGGCACACCCACCACAGCAGACAATAAAGTTATCTATATGTGGGATATCAAGGGAAACCAGCTAGCTACACTGAAAAATCAGCCTCAGTCCTCTGATATCAAATTTAGTCCTGATGGGCAGTACTTTATTAATAAGATACCAGAGGAGAAAACTGTTTTTATATGGGATCTTAAGGGCAATCAATTAGCAAAACTGAAATACGAAGCAGATATTTCCAATATTGGGTTTAGTACTGATAGTAAACGCCTTGCTATTACATCTTATAATGGGAAAATTAGACAATATAATCTTAAAGGCAATTTACTCAAAGAATTTAAAGCCAGCGAACCCGCTTTTAACGGCAACGGTGATTATTTTGTCGAGTTATTAGCTAAAAATACTGTGATTCTGCGAGATTTTGATGGTATACAAATTGCAAAATGGCAGATAAAAGGCGGGGTAAATGAAGTTATTTTTGCATCTAAACAACAGTATCTCGCTACCTACTCACCTTCACCAGAAAGAACACTTAGACTATGGGATTTTAAAGGCAACAAGCTAGCAGAATTTAAATCGAAAAAAGGATTTTATAATCTGAGTTTTAGTGACGACGATCGCTATCTTATATATACAAATTATTCTGAGAAAATCTATGCGATTTATTTATGGGATATTGAGAATAAAAAACTAACTAAACAAGAATATCAGAACTATTCTGATAGCTACAACAATGTTTTTAGCCCAGATTGGCGATACTTTACTAATATCTCATCAAATAGCACTATTCGTTTGTGGAATATAAAAGGAAAGCAAGTAGCACAACTACAACATCAAAAAAATATTTCTGAAAATAGTCCCAGTTTTAGCTACAATGGTCAGTACTTCGCTACAATTTTGAAAAATGCTAATAAACATTCATCTTCTGTGGATGATATTATCCGTCTGTGGGATTCAAAAGGTAATTTTTTAAGCGAATTTAAACCTCAAAGTAAGGTTTCCAATATTATATTTAGCCCGGATGAAAAGCACCTGGTTACTCTTCTCGAAAATGGTATTGTTCGCCTTTGGGATAATAAGGGCAACAAGTTGTCTGACTTGAAACCTCAAAATCAAGTCTCCAAAGACACATACTTCAGAGATAGATACTTCAGAGACAGTTATAGAGACAGATATTTTAGAGACACATACTTCAGAGACAGTTATAGAGACAGATATTTTAGAGACACATACTTCAGAGACAGTGACTTTATAAACGCTCATTTCAACTCTAACGGGCAGCGTTTTGCCACTGTGTCTGAATTTGGTGTTATTAGTTTTTGGGACTTGAAGGGTAATCGGCTATCAGTATTAAAGTCGCAAAATTTAGAAAGTCGCGTTAGTTTTAGCTCTGATGGACAATACATTACTACTAGCTCAGATGATGGGATTGTCCACTTGTGGGACTTTATGGGTAGGCAATTAAAAACGATGAAACATCAGGGCAAAGTTTCAGATTTTAGCTTTAGTAGCGATAATCAGCACCTGATTAGTGTCTCAAAAGAACGCATTACTCGCTTGTGGGACTTAAAGGGTCATCAATTACGAGAATTGCGGCCACAAAAGCTATATCGTGAAACTTATTTCAGCAAGAATGGCAAGTATTTCGTTGATATTTTAATAAATGGTACTGCCCGTTTGTGGACATCCAAGGGTAATTTACTAGCTCAATTGAAATCTCCTAGCCCAGTCTATGATATTGTTTTCAGTCCTGATAGCAAGAGATTTGTTACCTACTTACAAGATGGCACTGTTAGTTTGTGGGATGTGAAGGGCAATCAGTTAGGACAATTAAAGTCGTCTAAATTTATCTACAAAATAATCTTTAGCTCTGATAGCCAGAAGATTGCTACTTTCTTACAAGATGGCACTGTTAGTTTGTGGGATGTGAAGGGCAATCAGTTAGGACAATTAAAGTCGTCTAAATTTATCTACAAAATAATCTTTAGCTCTGATAGCCAGAAGATTGCTACTTTCTTACAAGATGGCACTGTTAGTTTGTGGGACAGCAAGGGCAATCGGCTAGTACAATTCAAATTGTCTGAATATATCTATGAAACAGAAATAATCTTTAGCCCTGATAGTCAGAAGCTTGTGGTCAAATTAAATAATAAAAGATTTAGCTTGTGGGATTTAAAAGGAAATCAGTTAGCGCAATTTCAGCGTGCCATATTTAGCCCTGAGCAGCAATATTTCGTGAATATATCAAAAAATGAAACTGTCGAACTTTGGGATTTGTCAGGAAAACAACTAGCGACACTAAAACATCCGGTCAAAGTCAATGATATTAATTTTAGTGCTGATAGCAAGGTACTTGCTGTTAGTTTAGCAAATAACACTGTTCAACTATGGAATTTTCAGGGTAAGAAATTAGGGATATTGAAATCCCAAAATAACTTTAATGAAATTTACTTTAGTCCTGACGGAAAAAATATTGCTACTAATAGTGCCGATCAAAATAATGTTATTTTGTGGAATCTTGAGGGGCAAAAATTAGCAAAATACATATTTGCAGATAAAATTAATAAAATAATTTTTAGCAAAGATGGGCAAAGATTGGTGATACTATCTTATAATGATAAGCTTTTTTCTTATGAAAAAAACGTTTATAATATCAGCTTTTGGGATATTAAGGGAGATAAACTTTCTGAAATCAAATTGCACTCGTGGAATAATCTTAAGTTAAGCCCTGACGGGCAGTTTTTCATTAATATTTCTTCCAATAAAGCTGTTGAACTATGGGACTTCAATGGCAAGAAATTAGGAACATTGCAAAATCAAGGTTCGCTTAGTGTTGTGGACTGGAGTCCTGATGGACAAAATATTATTACTACTTCAATTATTAACAGTGCTCACTTATGGGATATTCAAGGGCATCAGTTAGGAAAGTTGCCATTTATGGATATTGGTGGTTCCCAGTTTAGCCCTGATGGCGAACACTTAATTACATTTGCCAGTGAATTTTCCAATTACTCTACATTTTCAAATGATGAGGCAAGTGATGAAAGCAAGAAAACTGTTCGTTTGTGGAGTTTAAGAGGAAATCAGCCAGCAATAGATTTGTCGTATGAAGGTCAGCTAAACGACAAAGCTTTTAGTCCTAATGGAAAGTACTTTGCTACTGCTTCTGGAGATGGTGGAGTTCGCTTATGGAATATGCAAGGAAAGCAATTTCCAGTATTTTGGCATGACCATCCTGTGACAAACGTGCGCTTTAGCCTGGATGGACAAGGCCTTGTTACTCTTACAAGAGATGGCATTGGCCACCTTTGGGATTTTAAGGGAAATCACGTAGAACTTAAACAGCAAGGGCTGATCAGTCGTATAGACTTTAGCCCAGACAAACAGCATTTAATGACCATTTCACAAGATGACACAGTTCAGTTATGGAATTTTTTAGAGCAAAAATCGATAGAGTTGAAGCATCGCGGCATAGTTGAAAATTCCAATATTGTCTTCAGTCCTGATGGTCAGAGTCTTGCTACTGCTTCACAAGATAACACTGCCCGCCTATGGAATCTCCAAGGGAATATACTGGCAGAGTTTAAACATCCTGATTGGGTAAATGGTATTAAATTTAGTCAAGATGGAAAATATTTTTTTACCACCGCAAGCGATCGCATTTTACGAGTGTGGAACCTTAAGGGAAAACAACTAGCAGAACTACAGCATTCCGGTCATATTTCTACTGAAAATATTATCTTTGGCCCAGATGGACAACACTTGATTACCTCATCTTCTGACAACAATCACACGGTAAAACTCGAAGTTACAGATAAAGCTGGTCACAAGAATACTCAATTGTTCACAATTTCAACGACTACAGATTTAGGTGGTAGGGCAAATACAGGCAACCTGTTAAATTTAATGGTTGCAGGCTTATTTGGGGGTGTTTTCTTGCTGGGAGGGTTGTCTGGAGGGTATGTACTATTTAAATGGTTGATAGAGCGGCGTGCCCAAGAATCTACACAGCCTGACAGTTCTTCAGATACTACCCCTCCTTTGGCTTCAGATTACACCAATGAAATAGAAGATGAGTTACAGGTAGGACAGGCTGTGCGTCATGGGCGAGGCAATACAGACATCGCCCGCAGTCCCTTTGCGATCGGTAATGAGTATTTTCCAGTTACCCGTCGGCAGATGAAACAAAGTTGGCGCTATCTACGCCAGTTTGTCCGGCAAGGATTGCCTACAGAGTTAGATATAGAAGCTACAGTCCAAGAGGTGAGTCGGCATGGTTTTTTGCTCAAACCTGTTTTAATCCCTCGACGGGTAAATCGAACTGAGTTGCTATTGCTCATCGATCAAGATGGCTCAATGATTCCCTTTCATTCTCTATCCCGTCGCTTGGCAGAGACGGCTTTATATGGCGGGCGTTTAGCAAAAACCAGTATTTATTACTTCCATAATTCTCCCAACCAACATCTTTACCACGATCCAAATCACCAAGAAGCAGAGACAGTTAGTAATGTAATTGCCTCAATTCGCTCTGAATATACTAGCGTGATGATTTTTAGTGATGCCGGGGCCGCTCGTGGGGGCATAAATCTAGAACGGATTAAAATGACGGCAACCTTTATAGACCAACTCAAACAGCAGGTAAGTTACATTGTCTGGCTAAATCCGGTACCGCGATCGCGTTGGTTACATACAACTGCTGATGAAATTGCCAAACTTGTCCCGATGTTTGAATTCAATCGTCGGAGTTTGCATGAGGCGATTAATGTTTTGCGGGGCAAACCAGCCCACTCTTCTTTATAAGCAAGGTTCTGCCGGAGATGAGACTTGATATTGTAGCTCGGCGTATTGCGTTATTTGAGAAACACTTTGGTAAACCACATTTATATTTGGCTTATCATGCGGCGTTTCCTCTAGCTTTAACACCTGATCTCATGTACCGTTTGTGGGTGAACTTCCAGCAGGATATCCACGGACAATCTCTCAACATTGCCTGGGTAGCTGTAGGAGACTTTCTCCTCTCTAGTCTGTGTGAAGAGGTAGGGTATGAACTCTATGAAATGGATATTTCAGTTCGCAATCAGTTGTTACGGCAATTAAAAACAGACCCAAAGTTTGGCATACAGCGAATTAATCATTTGTCTGATTTTTTACTAGAATACGTGCGGCAACAGATATTAAGCGACGATCCTGACACCCAAAATTTTGCCAAAACTCTCCAGTGGACAGCCTTGGCCTACACCAAACCCAATGAAGCCGCGCGACAGATAGCTTTGACTTTTCGTCATCTGGAGATGTTGTCTTGGAGACAAAATCAACCGAATCACACAGAATTAGTACGCATGGCATCTTTAGTAGAAACCTTTGCTGAACCTTTGGCAGATGCCCAGCTAGAACCGTTAGTTACTTATGCTCGTGGCATGGCACGCTTTGCTCATGGCGATCTTGAAGGTGCTACTGCTCAAATTGGCACAGTTGCCGAAGCTGGAAAGATTCAAATAGCTGGTGTAGATATACCAATTCCTGACAAGATTCAGGAGAATTTAGAGGATGCCAGTTTGCCGGTAGGAGTAGATTTCAGAGGTCAAAATCTTCGTGGTCGCTCTTTTAAAGGTCAAAATCTGACAAGGGCAAACTTTAGTTATAGCGATATTCGTAGTGTAGATTTTACTAATGCTATCCTCACGGGGGCAAACTTTCGCCATGCTCAAGGAGGATTACAAGGCTTTTTGGTTGTTGGGCTAGTGCTGTGTGCATTCTTGCTAGCAGCCTTATCAGGTCTGCTCGCCGGATTGGTTGGATGGGTATTAGGGTGGGAATTGAATACAGGTGGAACTTCTCTAGGAATTGGGATTGCTAACTTGGTAGCCGTTGTGAGTGTTTTGACGATCGCCTTTCGTAAGAAAGTTAACAACAAAGCAGGAGCGATCGCTTTATCTATGATGGGGACAACTGCGATCGCTGGCTTTGAATTTTTGAATGTGTATACGGTTTTACCTGAAGTTATCCGCTCAAGCAATTTGGCTGTGCAGGCAATCTTACTTGCTAGCGGCATAGGTATAGCTGTAGCTTTAACTGTTATTGGTAAGCGGATGCAAACACGAGCTTTACCCATGACTTTGATAGCGGCAGTAACTGGAGTTGTAGTGGGAATCACAGGTATTCTTTGGTTCTGGTTTGTCAAGACTCCTTTGGCTCAAACGGCCTTAGCAACTTTGGCTGTGAACACGGTTATTGCTAGTGCTGGAGCTATAGCAATGGTCATAGCTGGCACTTGGATGTGGAATGGAGCAGCTATTGGAACTGCTGCTGGAGCTTTAGCGTTGTGTAGTTTTTGGTTAATTAATCTACTAGCTCCCTTGGATAACAACTGGATGAGAGCAGTTTTACCCGCAATTGCAACTGTAGGGTTGTCATGGGCGATCGTTATCACCTTGACTTTAGCTATTAGTTTGGTAGTAGCAGAAGTTGAGCATCGAATATTTGCGAGAGCCTGGATCTTAGGAGCTTTTTTATTTGGTACTTTGATACTATTTTTTATCGTTATTTTAGGCGGACTACGTATTTATCCCTTATTTCGAGTCAGTGAAGATTTGCCAATGATCTTGGTTGCAACCATTGTCACTGCGGTGGTTACTTTTGTTAGTCAGCGTAGTTTGAATGGCGATCGCAAATTTACTGCGGTTGAGAAGTTTGTGACTATCTTTGCTACTACAGGAAGCACTACTTTTCACGGTGCTGACCTAACAAATGCTGATTTCACTCAAGCAACGCTCAAAAGTACAGATTTTAGAGCAGCGAACCTAACTCAAACTAGCTGGGTGCATACGAAAAAACTTGACCATGCCTGTACTGAAGGAAGTTATTTAGTGCATCCTCAAGTGCGGGAGTTAGTTACTACTAGGACAGCACCTAATAAAATTTTTGACAACCTCAATTTACAAGGGCTTGATTTGCACGGAGTAAATTTAGCTGACGCTAGCTTCATTGGTACAAATTTGCGTGGAGCCAATTTGCAAAATTCCGATCTTAGTAGAGCAAAGCTGATTAGAACTCTGCTAGACCAAGCGGATTTAACAGGAGCTTGTTTAACAGGAGCTTACCTAAAAAACTTGGAGATTACGTCTACAACTAAACTAAAGAATGTGACGTGTAAATACATCTTCACACGCTTACCTAGCCCAGACAATCCAGATCCTGCTCGTCAACCAGAAGACCAACAAAGAACTTTTAATGCGAAGGAATTTGCAGATTTTGTTCAAGAATTAATAGATGAGAGCAAAGATTCTTCACCTAAACCTGAACTGCATTAAAAAACCGCCTGTATGTGTTGAATGCAACAAAGCTACTAGCGGTTTTCCAGGTTATTTAACAATAACTACTAGTTGCTAGCACTAGAAGTAGCTAATTCTGCCAAACGTTCCTGTTGGTCTAGAGATATACAAGATTGGATCAGCGTCTCTAAATCACCATCCAAAACAGGGTTTAAGGAATAATTCTGACCTAAGCGGTGATCGGTAGCTCGGTTGTCTTTATAATTATAGGTGCGAATTTTTTCCGATCGCGATCCTGTACCAACTTGCGATCGCCTCATGGAAGTAACAGCCTCTTGTTGTTCGCTTAACTTGATTTCATACAACTTTGCCCGCAGAATTTGCATTGCCCGTTCTTTGTTTTGCAACTGGCTGCGTTCTTCTGTACAGAAAATCCGAATCCCTGTCGGTTTGTGCATCAAGTCAACGGCTGTTTCCACCTTGTTGACGTTTTGTCCACCAGCACCGCCAGAACGGGCTGTAGTCATTTCAATATCTTTCGGGTCAATGTGAATTTCCACATCATCCACCTCTGGCATAATCGCCACGGTAGCTGTAGAAGTATGAACCCGTCCCCCAGATTCAGTTGCCGGTACGCGCTGCACACGATGCACTCCAGCTTCAAACTTTAACTGGCTGTAAACGTCATTACCTTTAATTTCTAAAATGACCTCTTTCCAGCCACCCATTTCTCCACGAGATTCGCTCACTAGAGAAACTTTCCAACCTTGAGTTTGGGCATAGCGGGTGTACATTTGCATCAAATCACCAGCCCAAATACTTGCTTCATCGCCACCAGTACCAGCGCGAATTTCCAACATGATATTCTTTTCATCATTGGGATCGCGTGGTAGCAATAAGACTTTCAAGCGAGACTCTAAATATTCTATTTTTTCTTCAAGTTCCTTTACTTCCAGCGCTGCCATTTCTTGCAACTCTGGATCGCTCGCAGATTCTTTGTAAACTTGACGCGCTCCAAGCAAGTCTTCTTGGGCTGCTTTCCAAGTTTCATAGGTATTAACTACCTCTTCCAAAGAAGAACGAGACTTAGCAATTTGTTGATACTCATCAGGATTGCTAGCGGTATCGGGGTCGCCAAGACGACGCGTTAATTCATTAAAGGTTTGTTCAACGGATTTTAGTTTATCCAGCAGGTATGATTCAGCCATGATGAGTGCGCGCTCCTTAAAAATAACAAGTTGGCTCGAGCATTAAATGACAATCGACCCAGCTGATTGCAGGGTCGTCGTTAACAGCAGAGCCAACCCGCTACTTTTTATCTGTGTCGCCTGAGGTTTGAGTGCTGCTCATACCGTACTTGCGAAGGAAGCGCTCTACTCGACCCTCAGTATCGATAATCTTCTGGGTGCCGGTGTAAAATGGATGGTTTCCAGACCAAACATCTACGTGCAGTTCTGGCTTGGTAGAGCCAACAGTCATGACAACTTGACCGTTGCAGTAAACTTTAGCATCTGGATACCACTTGGGATGAATATCAGGTTTAGCCATTGTTCCTTTTGTGGTGAATCTATATCAATTATAACTTTCAGCTGAGTTTAGGAGATTAAAGACTAGGGACAAGGAAAACACGGAGACATACTCGCTGCCCAATGTCCAATACCCAATGCCCAGTCCCTTATCGTTTCGAGTATTGAGGTGCTTTGCGAGCTTTGTGTAAACCGTATTTTTTCCGTTCTTTAGCTCGTGGGTCACGAGTTAGGTAACCTTCTATTTTTAAAGGTGAACGGTTATCTGGGTCTAACTGGCATAAGGCGCGAGCAACTCCCAAGCGGATAGAATCAGCCTGTCCGGTTAAGCCACCACCTTCAGCTTTTACCAAAATGTCATATTCGTTCTCTAGTCCCAGAGTTTCTAGAGGTCCTCTAATCACACCTAGGTAATTAGCGTTAAATTGGAAGTATAAGTTCCCATCTTTACCATTTACAGTCAGTTGACCGCTACCGGGAATCAATCGTACTCTTGCTACTGCTGACTTACGACGACCAGTACCCCAGTATACGGCACGACCACTAGTAGTTTCTGCTACAGCTATCATTAATTTTCTACTCCAGGAATTGTATTAACTTTGAGTTCTTTGGGTTGTTGCGCTGCATGGGGGTGAGTTGGTCCAGCATAGACTTTCAGCTTGGTGAACAACTGCTTACCCAGGCTATTTTTGGGCAACATCCCTTTGACAGCATGTTCTAAAATTCTTTCTGGTAGACGCTGTTGCAGCTTGGCGAAGGTTTCGGTCTTCATTCCGCCAGGACGACCGGAATGCCGACGGTAAAGCTTTTGGGTACGTTTTTTACCTGTGACTGCTACCTTTTCGGCATTGATGACAATCACAAAATCGCCTGTATCTAGGTGGGGAGTATACTCAACTTTCTTTTTGCCTCTCAAAATCATGGCGATTTCAGTGGCGAGGCGACCGAGGCGTTGGTCTGTGGCATCTACTATGTACCACTCACGCTCAAGAGACTCTTGAGAAGGAAGGTATGTTTTAGTCATTTGTCATTTGTCCTTTGTCATTTGTCATTCTTACAAAGTTCTGATCGGAGGTTCCTCCACTCAACGCCAGTTCGTTCAAGTCGGGAAACCCGCCCACACGACTGGCTCGACTTTGCGCTTTGTCATTTGTCATTGGTCTTGCCTCTTGACTTTTGACCGTTGACTCTTGAGTAAAAACGAACTTTGGCAGATTGTCATACCAAACATCTGGGGAAAATGGGAAATCTGGATAGCCGACTCGCAACAAGCACAAGCCTTGGGGGGGCGCGGCATATTTTACTTCTTCCCGCCGTTCTGCTTTCCACAATTCAGTAAAGTTAGCCAGGGTGAGCTTTCCAGAGCCTACTTGTACTAGCATCCCTACCAACAGTCGTACCATGCCATACAAAAATCCATCTGCCTGGATTTCAATATGGAGCAATGGCCCGCTGCGATGACACTCTGCTGCTTGTACTTCTACCCAAGAATGTGATCGCTTTGAGCCTGCACGGTGAAAAGCAGCGAGATGATGCTTTCCCAGCAAGGGTTTAAGGGCAGCTTTGATTAATGATTCATCTAGGGGTGCATAATAATAATGCCAACTGAAGGGTCTGACGAACAAGTTCGGTTGATCTTCAGTGTATATCGTGTAGCGATACCGTCGATAGCCTGCACTAAAGCGAGCGTGCCAACGGTTCTCTACACCTGCCGAAGCCCTGATTAAAATATCATTGGGCAAATAGCTATTAAGGATGGCTGCCCATTTGTGAGGTGGAATTAAACCTGTCGCCTCAAAATGGGCTACTTGGGCTGCGGCGTGAACTCCAGCATCGGTTCTGCCTGCACCATGTAGTGTGACATGATACCCAAGAATTTTAGCGATCGCTATTTCTATCTCTTCTTGAACTGTACGCTGCTGCTTTTGCCGTTGCCAGCCATGAAAATGAGTGCCCAGGTATTGGATTACCAGGGCCACTCTGTGAGTTACTGTAGGCTGGTGGCTTTCTAACATACAGATTTGTTCTTTGTCATTTGTCTTTTGCAAATGACTAATGACCAATGACTAATGACTTAAACTAGTTCAATAATGGCCATCTCAGCACGATCTCCTCGACGAGGGATTGTATGCAGGATGCGGGTATAACCCCCTTGGCGGTTACCATACCGAGTCGGAGCTTGCTCAAATAGAGCATGAACTAGTTGTTTGTCATAGATGTAGCCTAGAGCTTCCCGGCGTGCTGCTAAGGAACCGTTTTTGGCTAAGGTGATCATTTTGTCTACTTCGCTTCGCAGTACTTTAGCTCGGATTAAAGTAGTAGTAATCCGTCCATGACGAACTAGCTCAGTGGTTAGCGCGCGCAACAAAGCACGACGCTGATCTGCTGGTTTACCAAGTTTTTTGACCCGACAACGGTGACGCATAATAATGCACTATCAATTACTAACGGTTTTGATTTAGCTGTGTTTAGAGCTTCTTTCTTGGGGCAGTGTAATGCCTAAGCGTCGCTGTAAAGCTTCAACTACCTCTTCCGCTGACTTCTGACCGAAGTTTTTAATTTCTAACAGGTCTTCTTGGGTATAATCCAACAAGTCGGCTACAGAGTTAACTTGTGCTCGCTTGAGACAGTTATATGCCCTTACAGAAAGCTGCAACTCTTCGATCGGAATTTGAGCGGTTGGGTCGTCTGGAATATCTGAACCTGTATCGGTAGGTTCCAGTGAGATATCTTTTAAGGGATTAAATAGATCTACCAGAATTCCCGCAGCAGATGATAGTGCTTCTTGGGGGGAGAGACTACCATTTGTCCAGACTTCCAACAGCAAACGGTCTTTAGTGATCGAGCCATCCCCACGGGCTTCCTCGACACTATAGTTGACTTTTCGCACTGGCATAAACACCGAGTCAATTTGCAAAAAGTCCAAAGATGTGGCTTCTTCGCGTCCTCGTTCTACGGTGCGATAACCTTTACCTTTCTCGATCCGAAATTCCATTTCCAGCTTGCCACCTTCCGCTAAGGTGGCTACATACTGAGTCGGATCAATTATTTCTACTTCACTGGGCAAATCAAAATGTGCCGCAGTGACTATTGTCGGGCCGTTAACGAGTAACCGTCCAATTTGCGGTTGAGAGGAGTAGCTTTTGAGAATGACTTCTTTCATTCTCATCAAGATTTCTAGCACATCTTCCCGCACACCCGGAACTGTAGCAAACTCGTGTGAAACACCTGCAATCCGGACTGCTGTAACTGCCGTTCCTTCTAGATTTGACAGTAAAACGCGCCTTAAGGCATTGCCAACTGTTGTGCCTTGACCGCGTTCTAGAGGTTCTAGGACAAATTTACTGTAATGGCTTCGACTTTCCTCAGTATTAGAATCTACACATTCAATTTGAAACTGCGCCACGGAGTTGCCTCCCTTTTTTTAAGGTGCTACTAGTAGGCAAATCGATTGCCTCCTGAATTTAGTTCTTTCCCTGAAGCTTAATTTAGGTGTATCAATTAACCAACCGAAAATGCTGGTATTTAATTTCCTTTTTCAGCTTATGGGTGTTAATAATTAATTTTGGGTTTTCTGAAGTCGAGCAAACCTCCTTCAGGGAGGCGCTAATTTTCCTCAGTGGCCCAAGCCGTCCGAAGTTCAAAAGCTGAGTCTGTCAACAGCAGTCTGCACGCTCAAACTTTCAGCAGGCATTACAGGTGACTTTCCCATGCTCAAACTTCTTGCTGTGACCGCCTCCCAAGTTGGGTCTAAACTCGGCGGCGCTTAGGTGGACGGCAACCATTGTGAGGAATTGGAGTAATATCCCGAATGAGTGTAATCTCCAGTCCGGCTCCTTGGAGTGCTCGAATTGCAGTTTCTCTACCTGCACCTGGTCCGCTGACCATGACTTCGATTTGGCGCATTCCTTGATCTATGGCTCGTCGAGCCGCACTTTCAGCAGCGGTTTGTGCAGCAAAAGGAGTTCCCTTTTTTGCCCCTTTAAAACCGCTAGAACCAGCACTCGCCCAAGAGATCACATCTCCGTTTTGATCGGTAATGGTGACAATGCTATTGTTGAAAGTAGACTGGATGTAGGCCATACCGTTGGGTACGTTCCGCTTCTGCTTTTTGCTCCCGGATTTTTTGGTTGGTTGTCGCGCCATAGTTGTGTAGTGAATTTAAGGTAAACCTTGCTCATCAAAGCAAGCAGTGAAATTTTATTTGCCTGGAGCCTTCTTCTTCCCAGCTACAGTCTGCCTTCTACCACGACGGGTTCTGGCATTAGTGCGGGTTCTTTGTCCTCTGACTGGTAAGCCCATGCGATGGCGACGGCCTCTGTAAGTACCAATGTCAATCAGGCGCTTGATGTTCATCGCTTCCCAGCGCCGCAAATCCCCTTCGACTTGATAGTTACTTTCTATCTCGCCTCGTAGGGCAGCAACATCAGCATCATTTAGGTCTTTTACACGGGTATCTGGGTTCACACCTGTGGTCGCTAAAATTTCTTGCGACCTAGATAAACCAATTCCGTAGATGTAGGTGAGACCAATCTCGACACGCTTATCGCGTGGCAGGTCTACTCCGGCAATACGTGCCACAATGAATTTCTCCCTCTTGTTCTCGCAATTGCTGTTAGAAAAACGCGATTATTCGCATCTTTGGCTTTGTCTGGTGTGTTTGAGTCACACTTGTCTCTGGTTATAATCAGAGCTCTATCCTTGACGTTGCTTATGTTTGGGGTTAACACAAATCACCATGACGCGACCACGGCGTTTGATCACGTTGCACTTTTCACAAATCTTCTTGACTGAGGCTCTGACTTTCATGCCTTTTTTAATTAACTCCAAATAGTGAATTATAGCATTTTTAAGGAAATTAGTCAGTTAGACGACTAAGGAATATCCAAAAAATGTGATTGTATGGTAATATTCTCTACATAACCTTATTTTTTGCGTAGTCGATAAGTGATTCTACCCTTTGTCAAGTCGTATGGGGTTAATTCCACTTTGACGCGATCGCCAGGTAAAATTTTGATGTAGTTGCGGCGGATTTTGCCCGAAATGTGTGCCAAGACATTAAAGCCATTATCCAAGTCAACGCGAAACATCGCATTAGGCAACGACTCGGTGACCGTGCCTTCCATTTCAATTAAATCTTGCTTAGACAATTTGTTTTTTCCTCAACTCAACAATCTCCTGTTCTGTTGCCGTATCTTCAACTGCAAGAGAACATACTTTACGAAATATATCAACTGTTTCTTAATATATCTTATCTAAAATTACCCTTTGCCCTACGTCAAAATGCAGTATTGCAGTTTATGTGGGTGTTGAAGTTGGGGTTAGGAGAGAAATGTAAATTGAGAAATTATCCATTCCTCCCTTTTACCCCTTTTATGATGCTTTTGTTAAAACGTTATGACGTTGTGCAGTGCGTTAGTGACTTCTTCTTGGGACTGATTACCATTGACCGTGAGGAGTTTTTGGCGATCGCGGTAATAATCAATTAAGGGAGAAGTTTCCGAACGGTATACTTCTAGACGACGACGAATCACTTCTTCGCTATCATCTTTTCTACCCCGTGCTAGTAACCTTGCTACGACAACATCATCTGGCACATCCAGGTTAACTACCCTTTCGCCAGCCTGGTTTATTGTTGCTAGCAATTCTTGCAAAAAAGCCGCTTGCGTTACCTTGCGGGGGAAACCATCCAAAATCCAACCAGATTGGGCATCTGGTTGACCCAAGCGTTCCTGTACCAAATCCTGTACTAGTTGGTCGGGAACTAAATCGCCGCTATCTACATAGCTTTGAGCTTTAATACCCAAAGGAGTTTGGTCTTTCATCGCTTGCCGTAAGATATCACCAGTGGAAATATGGGGAATTTGCAAGCTTTGCGCCAATTTTTGAGATTGAGTTCCTTTACCAGCTCCAGGTGGTCCCAAGAAGATTAATTGCGTCACTATTGTTTCACCATTCCTTCATAGCGCTGAGATATGACGTAGGTTTGGACTTGCTTTGCTGTGTCAATAGCTACACCCACCAGAATTAACAAAGATGTAGCACCTAAGCCTTTAAAAGTTGGGACTCCTAAAGCACTTTCGACAGCTGTGGGAATAATTGCTACGAAGCCCAAAAAGATAGCACCTAAAAAAGTCAGTCGATTGATTACCCGCTCAATGTACTCACTAGTTGCCTTACCAGGACGAATTCCAGGAATACTCGAACCCATCTTCTTCAAGTTCTGTGCTACATCTACTGGGTTGACAATCAACGAAGAATAGAAATAGCTGAAGAAAACAATAGAAATTAAGTAGACCAAGGCGTAGGCCCAAGGCTGAGAGCCACCAGGACTCAGATAAGTGTTAACGATATTTGCCAAGTCCGGATTTTTGGTGAAATTAGCAATTAGCAGTGGCAAACTCAAAATTGCTGCTGCAAAAATAATTGGCATGACACCACCGGAATTAAGCCGCAGGGGTAGGTAGCTACGTTGTTCAGCCAGAACTCGCCGTCCGACTTGACGACGTGCCGAAATAATTGGGATGCGACGAATTCCTTCCTGCACAAACACAATACCAACAATTGTTGCCAGGAAAACCACCAATAGCACAATCACCCGACCAACTATTTCTCGACCGCCAACTTGTACCAAGTCGATGGTATCACCCAAAGATTTTGGTAGTGATGCCACAATGTTGACAAAAATCAACAATGATGCACCGTTACCAATACCGCGTTCGGTAATCAGTTCGGATGCCCACATCACGAACATCGAACCAGCCGTGAGTGCGATCGCCGTTTCAGCTACGAATAAAGGACCTGGTTTTAAGGCAAATTGCTGGAGAAATAAAGCCGAAAAACTCACACTTTGAATAATCGCCCAACCTACCGTGACGTAGCGTGTAATCTGCGAAATTTTCCGCCGCCCAGCTTCACCTTCGTCTTTCTGTAACTTTTCTAAAGATGGCAAAGCAGCCGTAAGTAATTGAATAATAATGGACGCATTAATGAAGGGCAAAATACCTAAAGCAAAAACTCCCAAAGTTGAAAGTCCTCGCCCGGAAAATATATCCAATAAACCGAATATGGAATTATTGCCCGATATAGCTTCGTGAAACCTAGCTCTATCAATACCTGGTACAGGCAGAAAGATGCCCAGGCGAACCAAAATTAAAATACCGACAGTGACAAGCAGCCTACCTCTCAGTCCAGCTGCTTGAGCCATCTGCATAAAAGTTTCTTGAGCCGTTGGGGCTTTGTCTCGACTGATCATAGAGTGCTACCTTTATCGTGAACCAGGCGCTGGAAGCAAGTTGGCTAGCATTGTAAGTGCGCTATTCTGGCTCACTCTGGGACTTCACAACTTCCTCCAGCTGCCTCAATTTTGCTACGGGCTTGACCCGTAAAAGCCGCCGCTTTGACTGTGAGCGGAACGTTCAATTCCCCGTTACCCAAAATTTTCAATGGACCTTTGACAGCAGTAAGAATACCTGCTGCTTTTAAGGATTCCAAAGTTACTTCTGTATTGGCAGGGAGAGAAGCTAGCTTCTCTACATTAATCGTAGTGTAAATTTTCCGATTAACTATCGGAAACCCCTTCAACTTAGGTAAGCGGCGGTACAATGGCTGTTGACCACCTTCAAATCCTGGTCGGGTACCACTACCAGAACGGGATTTTTGACCCCGCATCCCTAAACCAGCACTAGCACCTTGTCCGGCAGAAATACCTCTACCTACACGCTTGCGGCGTTTTTTTGAGCCTTTTTGAGGCTTAGCATCGTTGAGTCTCATGATGTAAATAGTAATTTTTTACACAAATACTCTGCAAAATTGGCTCTACTAAATGGTGTAGAGATTTTCAATAGGAACGCCCCGGTCTTCAGCAACTTCAGACAAAGTACGCAGTGTTGATAAGGCGTTGACTGCGGCTCTAGCATTGTTCAGTGGATTGTTGGAGCCGAGTTGTTTTGCTAAAACGTTACGAACTCCGGCTAATTCCAGTACAGTCCGCACAGCACCACCAGCAATTACCCCAGTACCGGGTGCGGCTGGGCGCATAATGACTTTAGCTCCGCCACCAACACCATCAATGGGATGAGGTATGGAGTTAGATTTGGTAATGGGGATGTCAATGAGATGTTTTTTGCCGTCGGCTACGCCTTTTTTCACGGCTCCAATCACATCTGAAGCTTTGCCTACTCCTACTCCCACCTGACCGCGTTCATTACCGACGACCACGATCGCTCGGAAGCTGAGTTTTTTACCTCCTTTGACGACCTTGCTCACCCGTCGGATTTGAATTACTCGCTCTTGCCAGTTGGTTTCTTCTTTCTTTGCGCGGTTCGCTTTACGACGACCAGTTGCCATAATTAAATGCTCTCTATTAGCTCATTAGTCAAGAGTCAAGAGTTCAACTCTGGACTTTGGACTTTTGACTGATTTAGAAGTCTAAACCAGCCTCACGTGCTGCATCAGCCAGTGCTTGAATGCGACCGTGGTATAAGTTGCCACCGCGATCAAAGACTACTTTGGAGATGCCTTTTTCTAGCGATCGCGCTGCAATCAGTTTGCCAACTTGCACTGATGCGTCGCGGTTAGCGCCTGACGCTAAACTCGATTTCAAATCTGGTTCTAAAGTTGAGGCTGACACCAAAGTATGATGCTGGGTATCATCAATTATTTGGGCATAAATATGCTCATTAGAGCGAAATACAGCTAAGCGTGGGCGTTCGGGAGAGCCTTGAACTTTACCACGGATACGTCGATGGCGACGCGTTTTTGATTCTCTACGAGTAAGTTTCATGTTTACTTCTTACCACTCTTACCAGTCTTACCAGCTTTACGTCTGACCACTTCACCGGCGTAGCGAATACCTTTGCCTTTATAAGGTTCAGGTGGACGAACGGCACGAATTTTTGCTGCTGTGTTGCCTACTATTTCTTTGTCATAGCCACTGACTATGACATTAGTCGTACCTTCCACAGCAAACTGAATTCCATCGGGTGGAGCAATTTGTACCTGATGGCTATAACCCATATTTAAAACAAGGTTACGACCTTGAACTTGTGCCCGATAACCAACACCTTGAATTTCTAAACGGCGCTGAAAACCTTGGGACACTCCCTCGACCATGTTGGCAACCAACGTGCGGCTCAAACCGTGCAATTGCCTAGAGGTACGGGTTTCGTCACGACGGTTGACTAGTAATGTTTCGCCTTCTTGGGAGACTGTAACATTGACAGGCAAATCGCGAGAAAGTTCTCCTTTGGGCCCTTTGACGACAACTTTTGTGCCATCTATCGCTACTTGCACTTTGGCAGGAATAGTAATTGGACGTTTACCAATACGAGACATGAATTTTTGTCCTTTGTTATTTGTCCTTTGTCCTTTGTCATTTGTCTTTAACTAATGACAAATGACTAATGACTAATGACTACCAGACATAGCAAAGTACTTCCCCACCCAAGTTCTGACGACGCGCTTCGCGGTCTGTCATAATTCCACTGGATGTTGAAATAATCGCAATGCCGATACCGCCCAGTACTCTGGGTAAATCTTTTCTATTTGAGTAAACGCGCAAACCAGGTTTACTGACCCGCTTTAGAGCAGTAATTAGAGGCTGGCGATTTTTACCTTTGTATTTCAAGGCAACCACCAAATTGCGCTTTACCCCTTCTCCAGATTCTTCAAATTCAGCAATAAAGCCTTCTTCCCGTAACACTTTGGCAATACTACGGGTGAGTTTTGTCGCGGGCACTAGTGTAGTTTGATGCCTCGCCAAGTTGGCATTGCGGATGCGCGTCAGCATATCTGCAATTGTGTCGTTAGCCGCCATCGTTCCCTCTTTAGATGAACTTATTGATCACGAAAAGGCATTCCCAATTCTTTAAGTAGGGCGCGGCCCTCTTCGTCATTTTTTGCTGTGGTAATGATGGAAATATCTAGACCACGGATTTGATCGATGCTGTCGTACTCGACTTCTGGAAAAATTAACTGTTCTCTGACACCCAAAGTGTAGTTACCGCGGCCGTCAAAACTTTTAGGACTAACGCCGCGAAAGTCACGAATTCTGGGTAAGGACAAGCTAACTAGTCGGTCGAGGAAGGCATACATTCGTTCGCCTCTCAGGGTTACCATGATACCAACAGGCATACCTTGACGAATTTTGAAGCCAGCGATCGCCTTTTTCGCCCGTGTAACTACTGGTTTTTGAGCAGTGATCACGGCAATTTCATTTAGAGACGCATCCAGTGCTTTCGCATTAGAAGCTGCTTCTCCCAAACCCCGATTCACAGTAATCTTGACCAACTTCGGTACTTGATGAACGTTGGTGTATTGAAACTGATTAATCAGTTTGGGGACGATTGTCTCTTTGTATAAGCTTTTGAGTCTTGTTGTCGCCATAGTTTTTTGTCCTGTTTATCCCTGGGCTTGGTCAGGGAATCTTGAAGTTTAGATTTTAGATTTAGGATTTTAGATTGAATTTAAAATCTCATCTAAAATCGTCCCTTGGCGGATAATTATTTATCCAAAATCTCGCCAGTTTTCTTGAGCTTCCGCACTTTTTTACCTTCTGGGGTGAAGGTGTAGCATACACGACTAGCGACGTTTTGCTTAGTGGAATAAAGCATCACATTGGAGCTATGAATCGGGAATTCTTGTGTGACTATTCTTCCCGATTCCCCTTCTTGTTGGGGCTTCACGTGCTTAGTTTTAATATTTACGCCTTTGACAATAACTTTACTAAGTTGTGGCAGCGCTTGAATCACTTCACCAACTTTTCCTTTGTCCTTACCAGCAATCACTTGTACAGTGTCGCCAGTTTTGACGTGCATTTTATGAAATACCTTGGGTTGTGGCTGTTTTGGCATTACAGCACCTCCGGAGCCAGAGAAACTATTTTGGTGAAGTTTTTATCACGCAGTTCCCGTGCTACTGGACCAAAGACCCGTGTGCCTCTAGGATTACCATCTTTGTTGATGATCACTGCGGCGTTATCGTCAAAACGAATGCTCATACCGCTATCTCGATTGATACTTTTACGAGTGCGGACAATTACTGCCTCTACCACATCTGACTTTTTTACAGCCATGTTGGGTTGAGCATCTTTGACAACGGCAATAATTTTATCACCCACGCCACCGTAACGGCGGTTGCCTGCGCCTAATACGCGGATGCACATTAGCTTTCGGGCACCACTATTATCTGCGACATTCAGGTAAGTCTGGGGTTGAATCACAATTTGTCTCCCTTGTTAAGTTGTTAGTTTGATAACAACTATTAAGTTGTAGCTTTGGTGTTGAGAATTTCTGTGACTTGCCAGCGCTTGGTTTTACTCAGGGGTCTGGTTTCCTGAATGCGAACGCGATCGCCCACTTTGCACTGATTGTCTTCGTCATGAACTTTATAGCGCTGGGTTTGAACTACAATCTTGCCGTACTTGGGATGTGGCGCGCGGTTTTCCACGGCTACTACGACCGTTTTCTGCATTTTGTCGCTCACTACCAAGCCAACTCGTTCTTTGACTGCCATAATCTCCTACTTTTCTTCTTGAGTCGGTTGACTTGCTGCCCTTTGGCGTTCTCCTTCTACCGTTAGCAATTGCGCTAGGCGATGTCGGGCGTGTTTAAACTGGTGGGGCTTGTCTAATTGTCTGGTTGCTTTTTGCAAGCGCAACTGAAATAGTTGTCTTTTAACAGCAATAATTTCCTCAGCCAGTTTCTCGTCAGTTAATTCTCTAGCTTCTGAAATCTTGGGAAGAGGCATAACCTACTCCTGCTCCTGTGGTTGAGGGCGCACAATAAATTTGGTTTTAATTGGCAGTTTATATGCAGCCAAGCGCATGGCTTCGCGGGCAGTTTCTTCAGAAACACCAGCGATTTCAAACAAAATCCGCCCTGGCTTAACTACTGCTACCCAAAACTCTGGGTTACCTTTACCAGAACCCATCCGGGTTTCAGCCGGACGCATGGTTACGGGTTTATCAGGGAAAATCCGAATCCAGATTTGTCCACCCCGGCGAATATAACGGGTCATGGCTCGACGAGAAGCCTCTATTTGCCGGGAGGTAATCCAAGCAGGTTCTTGAGCTTGGAGTGCAAAATCGCCAAAGTTCAGGGTACTTCCACGGTGGGCTAGGCCCTCCATCCGTCCGCGCTGTTGTTTGCGGAATTTAGTTCTTCTAGGACTTAACATGGTTTGTCACTTGTCATTGGTCATTGGTCATTTGTCATTGGTCATTTGTCATTACTAAGGACTAAGGACTAAGAACCAATAACGGTTTACCCTTCATTTGAGCGATCTTCAAATTGTTGGCGACGGCGTTGTTGTTGACGGCGACGAGGTTCGCGTTCGCGTTCGCGGGTTGTGGGTGTGGGTGCAGCTTCTTCTTGTCCAGGGATGATTTCTCCCTTAAATACCCAAACTTTGATGCCCAGAATCCCATAAACGGTTTTGGCTGTGCAGTAAGAGTAATCAATATCAGCCCTTAAGGTGTGGAGGGGTACTCTACCTTCACGAGTCCATTCTGTCCGAGCAATTTCTGCACCATTTAGCCGACCGCTAACTTGGACTTTAATGCCTTGGACACCAGCTCGTTGAGCACGTTGAATTGCTTGCCGGACTACGCGTCGGAATGAAACACGGCGTTCCAACTGTTGAGCAATGTATTCTGCAATCAAGTAAGCATCAGCATCAACTCGTTGAACTTCAACTACGTTAATGCGAATTTGGCGATTGCTACCCAACAGTTCTTGGAGTCCGGTACGTAAGGATTCAATACCTTGCCCACCACGACCGACTACAACACCTGGTCTAGCTGTGCGAACCTCTAAGTCGATTTGATCAGCTTTACGCTCAATCCGCACTTCCGAGATACCGGCGTTGTTTTGAGCCAGTCTGCCCAGCTTTTGTTCTATATATTTACGGAGTTTGTGGTCTTCTTGGAGAAGCTCTGGATATCTGTCAGGAACGGCAAACCAACGGGATTGATGTTCTTGTGTAATACCCAGCCGAAAACCAACTGGATGAATTTTTTGTCCCACAAATGCTTCCTCTAAAATTTCTTACTTTACGCAATTGTTTCGTGTCTAGTAATTATTCAGCAGCGCCAGCGCCTACAGCTACAGTGATATGACACGTCGGTTTGCGAATTTGGTAAGCTCGACCCTGCGCTCTGGGTTGGAACCGTTTAAGTACTGGGCCTTGATCGGCATAAGCTTGGGTAATCACTAGCTGCGCGCGGTCTAAGCCAGCATTATGCTCCGCATTGGCTGCGGCGCTTCTGAGAACCTTTAAAACTGGTTCACAGGCTCGATAAGGCATGAATTCTAGGATGATCAGCGCTTCCCGGTACGATCTGCCCCGAATTTGATCGAGTACACGACGTACTTTATAGGGAGAAATGCGGATAAAACGAGCGATCGCTTTGACTTCAGTAGTATCAGTAGCCATAATTTTCTCCGTTGTTGTCATTTGTCATTTGTCATTTGTCATTTGTCTTTAGCTAATGACTAATGACTGATAACTAATGACTACCTACCTGATTTTTTGTCACTTTTTCCATGACCCCTGTAAGTCCGTGTGGGGGCAAATTCTCCCAACTTGTGTCCTACCATTTGCTCATTGACAAAAACAGGGACGTGTTGCCGTCCATTGTGGACTGCTATGGTGTGACCTACCATCAAGGGTAAAATTGTCGATGCTCTTGACCAAGTTTTAATAACTTGTTTTTCGTTTTTAGCGTTCAGCTTTTCAATTTTGCTGAGCAAGTGATCGGCCACAAAAGGACCTTTTTTTAGAGAACGACCCATATTTTTAAGTGCTGAGTTCTGAGTTTTGAGTTCTGAGTTCTGAGTTTTGGGTTTTAAGTGTTGAGTTGTGGACAATTATACTCAGCACTCTTGACTCACTACTCACAACTAAGTTATGATTCACGACCACCACGACCGCGTTTAGAAGATTTACGACGACGGCGCACAATGAATTTACTGCTCGCTTTTTTGGGTTTGCGTGTCTTTGCACCCAAAGTCGGTTTACCCCAAGGAGTTACAGGTCCAGATCTCCCAATCGGTGCTCTACCTTCACCACCACCGTGGGGATGGTCAACGGGGTTCATCACACTACCTCTAACCTTGGGACGGCGACCCTTCCAGCGATTTCTCCCGGCCTTACCAGCACTCAGGTTTCTCGCGTCGGTGTTGCCTACTTGTCCAATGGTGGCATAGCATTCGCGGCGAACTAAGCGAACTTCGCCGGAAGGTAGCTTAAGAGTGACATAATTCCCTTCTTTAGCTACAACTTGCGCGGTAGCACCAGCAGAACGCACAATTTGACCACCCTTCCCAGGAGTCATTTCTACATTATGAACACTGGTACCTAAAGGAATATTCGCTAAGGGTAAAGCATTGCCATCTTCAATGGGAGATTCTGGCCCAGCAATAATTCTTGTCCCAACTTTTAAGCCATTTGACTGGAGAATATAGCGTTTTTCGCCATCTTCGTACAAAACTAGGGCAATTCTTGCATTACGATTTGGATCGTATTCAATTGCTGTGACTGTAGCAGCAATGTTCCGCTTATCTCTTTTAAAGTCGATGATCCGGTAAAGCTGTTTATGTCCGCCACCCCGACGACGGCTGGTAATCCGCCCTTGATTATTCCTTCCTTTCGGACGATGTACGTTCTTGGTTAGAGATTTTTCTGGCTCAGTTTTAGTGATTTCCGCAAAGTCAGAGATTGTAACTTGGCGAGTACTAGGGGTATAGGGGCGATAAGAACGAGTACCCATTTTTTTTAGACCTCTGGGAATAGAACTTTTCTAACCTTTTCTACATCCCCAGGTGCGATGGTAACAATCGCTTTCTTGTATTGGGGCTTGTAACCAATAAATTTGCCCACGCGGCGTTTTTTCCGTGGTGGGTTCAAAGTATTGACTTTGACAACCTTGACCTGAAATAAGTCTTCGATCGCAGCTTTAATTTCTGGTTTGGTCGCCTTTGGAGTTACTTCAAAAGTATATTTGTTTAACTCCATCAGAATGGTCGCTTTTTCGGTAACAATTGGGCGACGCACTAAATCAGCTAGGTTGCGGGGGTCAAAGTTAGGCACTGTAGACCTCCTGAATTTTTGCTATGGCTGATGCCGTAACTACAATCTTGTCAGCGTGCAGTAAATCGAAAACATTTAACTGATTTGCTGCAATTACTTTTAAATTTTCTATATTGCGGGCTGACAAATGAATGTTCTCCGCAATTTCAGACAAAATTAACAGTGTTTTAGCTTCTGGTGCAGCTCCCCAACGCGCCAGTGCTGCTAATAAATCTTTAGTTTTGGGGCGAGATAGCTGTTCGCTAAATTCTTCTACAACAATTAAATCGTCAGCACGACTAACAAAAGCTGTTCGTAGTGCTAAACGTCGCTCTTTGCGGTTTAACTTTAGATCAAAATCTCTGGGTTTTGGTCCAAAGATTACACCACCACCACGCCACAGGGGTGAACGGATTGACCCAGCACGAGCGCGACCTGTACCTTTTTGCCGCCAGGGTTTGCGTCCGCCACCTCTGACTTCGGAGCGGGTTTTTGTGCTGGCTGTTCCTTGGCGAGCATTAGTCTGCTGCCTGACTAAGGCTCTATGCACGATATGAGATGCTGTTTCTTCTTTGGCAACTCGCAACTCAAACGAAGTCTCTCCGACTTGTTCCCCTTGCCAATTTTTAACTATACTCTGAACCATCTTTGTCACTTGTCCTCTCTTACAAAGGTCTGATCGCCGATTTCCGGCGCTCCGACTTTGCGCTTTGTCATTTGTCCTCTCTTACAAAGTTCTGATCGCCGATTTCCGGCGCTCCGACTTTGCGCTTTGTCACTTGTCCTTAGCCAATGACTAATGACTAACAACTAATGACTCTTGACTACTTACCAACTAGCTTGGCAGGTACGATACTTACCAGCGCACCTGGTTTTCCAGGAATGGCTCCTTTGATTAGCAGTAAATTGCGCTCTGCATCTACTCGAACTACGGTCAACTTGCGGATTGTGACGCGAGTACCGCCCAAACGTCCTGCCATCCGTTTTCCAGGATAAACACGACCTGGGGTTGTACCAGCACCAATGGAACCCGGCGCTCTATGGTTTTTGGAACCATGTGACATTGGCCCGCGACCAAAGTTGTTACGCTTTTGGTTGCCTGCAAAGCCACGACCGATACTTGTACCGATTACATCGACAATTTGACCTGCACTAAAAATATCTGCTTTAATTTCTTGACCTAAAGCATAATCGCTGGAAGTATCTGTGTGATACTCGTTCAAATGACGTAACGCTGGAGCAGATGATTTTGCTAAGTGACCTAAAAGCGGTTTGTTCAACGCTTTGGGTTTAACTTCACCAAAACCAACTTGAATGGCAGCATAGCCGTCAGTCTGTTTTGTTTTAACTTGGGTAACAGTGCATGGACCCGCTTGCACAACGGTAACAGGAATTGCTACTCCTGCATCGTCAAAGATTTGGGTCATGCCCAGCTTGGTGCCGAGAATACCTACAGACACAGTAACTGGTTCTCCTTATCTACTTGCTAACCTTGGCATCGGACTCTAAAAGACAGGCTTTTTATACACCGGGTGAAGTTGGGTAAACCTCCGAAATTTAGAGCCGCGTTGGCTACTCCAACTTCTCCGGAACACAAAAAACTATGTCCTTACTGTTTGGTGAATCCGTTTACTTTCACTCAGTAGTTCACCAGAACAGCCATAAGCACCTTCTTTATGGGAAGGGGTAACCTGTGGAATCAAGGCAATGCTTTAGAGCTTTGCGCTTTGTGCAGCAATGCTTTCATCCAAGCAATTGCTTAGGCACTTTCTGGAGGCAGCGTCATCAGTGGATTTCCCGACTTTAGACGACAGCCGTGTTGTAGCTGGACTTAAGCAGCTTTTGCCACCCAGTATCCTTTAACTAAGTCTGATGTAATGCCATCAAACCAACATTACTGCTCAGTTTCTACTCCGACTAAAACACCTTAAACTATTGTTCAAGGTTTTGCCTACTTTTTCAGGACTACACGAGTGAATGTAGTCTGGAACTTAGGTTTGGCTTTAATTAACCATCCTTAAGTTCTATAGCTGACCCGAAAGCTTTTTTAGTGTACCAGTCTTCGGTCAATCTCAGCTAGATTCATCCTTTTTGGAGTCAAGTCATCAGCCCTTGATGCTCACACTAGCTCAGAATGCCAATAAAAGGTCAACCTAATTTGCGTGTTTGGTCACAATCTAACAATATAAATGATTTATTTAGATTTGTCTATATATTTATTGCTTAAAGTTTTTACTGACGGTATTGAGTCAAATGTCAAGAGTCATTAGTTTTTTCTTGCTTGTCCCCTTTGTCTCTCCTGTCCAGATTTAGCAGTGAAGCGGTATGAATGGATTGACAGCAGGTAAACCTAATCTAGATTATAAGTTAATTGTTGAACCGAATTTAGCGGTTCACGGTAAATAATAGAGATATCTAAAGTGAGATAGAACGAATATCTATGGCACTACTTACCACTGGCAACGCTTTTATTCGCGAACTAGAAAAAGTTGGCTCTCTTGGTGTTTATGTCCCTCCAGAAGGGGGCTATGAAGGTCGGTACCGTCGCCGACTACGTGCAACAGGCTATGAGACCCTCCACATTACTGCTAAGGGACTAGGGGATTTGGCTGCCTATCTTACAGGTGTTCATGGAGTCAGACCGCCTCATTTGGGTAAAAAAAGTACTGGTACTGGTGCAGCCGTAGGTGCTGTATACTATTTGCCACCTACTATCAGTTCACACTTAGAACAGTTACGGCCAAAGTCCAAAGGACTGGTTTTGTGGATCATTGAGGGGCATATTCTTTCCAATCAGGAAATTGATTTCTTAACGGCTTTACCCCGGTTGGAACCAAAAGTAAAAGTAGTAATCGAGAGGGGTGGCGATCGCGCTTTCCGTTGGACTCCTCTAGAAAAAACGCTTTTAGCTAGTTAGTTCTTAGTTATTAGTCATCAGTCATTCGTCTTTTGACTTTTGACTATTGCTTAAACTCCATCAGCATTTCTATAGTGCTGATGCGAAAACCACAAGATGCCAACAACCGCCGTGCCGCTTCGTTAATGGCTGCGGTATCTAGCCTAATTTGCTCCACCTCCATATGCTGAAAGCGTTCAACAGCAAGGATGACAATCTGCCGTGCTAACCCTTGTTGGCGATATTCTGGCTCAACCCAAATATCATGAATAAAGGCAAATTTCTTTAACCGATAAATGGGAATTTCTCGCTCAACTGTTGCTACAAGAAACGCCACCAAATTCTCCTCATCTTCAGCTACTAGAAATACACTGCGCTCGCTATTTGCCAACCGCCCCAACCATTGTTCGTAACGCCGTTCTGGATGAGGAAGAAAACCATATTTGGCAGAGTCCCAAGAATCATGCAAAGCACAAATCTTTGCAACCATTGGTAAAACTTTGGGCACATCAGCTGGCGTAGCAGCACGGATCAGCATAAGCTAAAGAGTTTGGGAGCAATAGAGCAATATGATTTTTGAATTGTAGCGAATCGATACGCAACATTAATCCACATAAAGGCGATCGCAATTTTAGCACTGGAAGATAATACGAAACGTTCTGCTTTTCTCTTCCCTGTTTCCCACTTTCAGGGCTTCAATTTGTAACAAAACCTGTAACAACAGCATTATTTCAGCATTTATCCGTCTAGATTGGGGAAAAATCTGCGCGTAATCCCTAAATAGGCGGGTAATGTTGCTTAATGATATTCGAGATTATCAAATTCTCTTTTTGTCCTTGTTCTTAATTTTAGGAATCGGGACAAGGGATTGGACATTGCGACCGGAGTTAATAGGGGTGGCGATCGCTACCTGTCTATTAACTCAATGGATTTTGTCATTAGTTCTCAGTCAAGAACAAAAGATTAATCTTCGTAGTGCTTTAATTACATCATTGGGACTCAGCTTACTGTTGCGGGCCGATCATTGGACGACAATGGCTTTGGCAGCAGCAAGTGCGATCGCTAGTAAATTTTTTTTCCAAGTTGGTAATAAACATTTCTTCAACCCTGCCAACTTTGGTATTATTACTGCCTTGCTACTCACCACTGATGCCTGGGTTTCTCCCGGACAGTGGGGAGAAGACTGGTGGTATGGGCTGTTGTTTGTTGGCACAGGTGGCATGATTTTGCAGCGCGTCGGTCGTTGGGACACGACAGCCGCCTTTTTGGGTTCCTATTCACTGCTAGAGGCAATTCGGAATCTCTGGCTGGGCTGGACTTGGGATGTTTATTGGCATCGTTTGATGAGTGGGTCTTTGTTGTTATTTGCCCTGTTTATGGTGACAGATCCGCGCTCAATTCCCAATGCCAGAATTGGTCGTTTAGTTTGGGCAATGTGCATCGCCATATTGACTTTTATACTGCGGAATTATTTCTTTATTTCCACCGCAGTTTTCTGGGCACTGTTTATCTTAGCTCCATTGACCATTTTGTTAGATGCCTTCTGGCTAGCTCCAGGCTATTCCTGGTTTAAACAAGACGAAAACACCAGTGTCACCTCTATTTCAACAGTTAGCGATGAAAATTCTCCAGTCTCTAGCCCCTAATCTCTAACCCCTAGATCACAATCGAGAAATAAAATGAAACCTTTAAAATTCTTCATTCCAATAGTCATGGCATTGATAGCTGTGCTGTGCTTTGCACCTACAGCATGGGCATTTTGTGGATTTTATGTTTCCAAAGCTGATACCAAACTTTATAACCAGGCTTCTCAAGTAGTGATTGCGCGCGATGGCGATCGCACTGTCTTGACAATGGCTAACGATTTTCAGGGCGAAGTCAAAGATTTTGCGATCGTTGTACCTGTACCAACTGTGTTGCAAAAAGAGCAAGTTCGCGTTGCTGAACCGAAGATTATTGAACGTCTCGATGCTTTTAGTGCGCCGCGATTGGTAGAATATTTTGACTCAGATCCCTGCGCTCGTGCTTACGAAGGTGATATGCCGCAAGCAGCACCTAGAGCTGCCACCAGAGATGAGATTGGGAGTAGGAGAGGTGGTAATAGTTTGGGTGTCACGGTTGAAGCGCGTTTCAATGTTGGCGAATACGACATTGTGATTCTCAGTGCTAAAGAATCTGGAGGACTAGAAACCTGGCTCAATCAAAATGGCTACAAGATTCCCAAGGGCGCGAAAGAGTTACTTCAGCCATACATCCGTTCTGCCATGAAATTCTTTGTTGCTAAAGTCAATCTAGATAAATTTGAGCAATCTGGCTACCAGTTACTCCGCCCCATTCAAATTTTCTACAAATCACCTAAGTTCATGCTACCAATTCGTTTAGGCATGATCAACGCTGCATCTGAGCAAGATGTAATTGTCTACATTTTATCGCCCAAAGGACAAGCAGAAACCACTAACTACCGCACAGTAAAAATTCCCTCTAACACTAATATTCCTCTGTTTGTCAAAGAAGAATTTGGCGGCTTTTATAAGTCTATGTTTCAAAATTCCTACACTAAAGAAGACAGGAAAGTCGCTTTCTTGGAATATGCGTGGGATATGAGTAGTTGCGATCCTTGTTCTGCTGAACCCTTATCGTCACAGGAACTCAAGCAAGCAGGTGTATTTTGGTTGGATGATGATTCTAGTAACAATCGGGCATTACCCCGTGGTTTTCGCCCACCTGTTTCTAGTAGTAATGTGTTCATCAGCCGATTGCATATCCGCTATACCCGCAACAAATTTCCTGAAGATCCAATGTTTCAAGAAACTTCTAACCGCGAATCTTTTCAGGGACGTTACATTTTACAACATCCGTTTACAGGTGACCTCGAGTGTGCAGCAGGGCGAGAATACAAGCAGTCCTTACCTAAGCGTTTTGAACAAGAGGCGCAAACTCTAGCCAAGTTAACTAACTGGAATATTCAAGATATCCGTCGCAAAATGAAGTTAACTGTCGGTGATATTACAACTTCCTGGTGGGAAAATTTCTTTTTTTGGTTAGGGTTATAAGTTTATAGCTTCTGATTTGTGCCAAATTTGGGGATGAGGAAGAACTATAATCTTTCACTAGTACAGCACGGCGTAAATAGCGCAAAGTTGAGCCAGTGTGTTGAACGGGTTTCCCGGCTTAAAGCAACTGGCGTTGGCGGTGTCGGTTTGGGTTCCCGAAGTTTGCAAGGGCGCTCTTAAAGAGCGCACGCAACTTCTATATCCTCCGCTCAGAACTTTCCAAGACGACTTTTTACTTTTGCCTTGTTGTACTAGCTTCCTCATTTCTCCCTGCTGCCCCATCTTCCCTTTGAGACAGAAAAAGCAATATTACGACAAAGGGTAATTCTTTAGTACATTGTTATACGCAATACTAAGATATTCTTGCTTTCTTTGCCCAGATTGCTATGGTTGAATTGGATGAACAGCTACGCTACTTAGTTACCCAAGCTTGTGAAAACCCACCCGGAAGTCAAGAGCGACAGAAGCTGCTCACACAAATTATTCGTTTGACTGCAAGTAGACTATGGCGGGAAAGTACTTCCTACTATCAAGACGCATTGCAACAAACTTGGTTATATTTCTGTCGCAATATTTGTGAAGCTAGGACAGGACAAGCCTATGATCCCAATTATGGTAGTGTCGTCACCTGGCTGAATGCTTACCTAAAACGCAGACTCCAAGACTTTTACCTGAACCATCAACGGGAACAAGCTATAAAAGTACCATTGAAGATCCGCCAATCTGGTTCGGGCGATAATAGCAAAATTCTTGATCCTGTAGATAACCTAGCTGCTACCCCTGAAGCTCCTCCGATTTTGGATAATGTGAGGATATGGGCACAAGCAGATTCTCAAGGAGAACTACGCAGTACTTATATTAAAGGGCGTTCAGATGTAAATTGTCAGGTATTAATTTTGAAACGCCTACCCCCAGAAGTTAGTTGGAAAGAATTGTCTGAGGAATTCGGTTTATCAATTCCCACTTTAAGCAGTTTTTATCAACGTCAATGTTTACCACGCTTACGTAAATTTGCTGAAAGTGAGGGATATTTATAAGAATTGTAAGCTAAAAACCTGCGCGTTCAAACTCAAGCCTAATGTCGAGTCCTAATGCCATAGAAGTCACAATATTATCTTTCTGACAGGGTGGGATAAAATCTCTGATGATCACGCTGAGTGCGATCGCTCAATTTTTGAACTCAATTTTGTGTGAATTTAAAACTTTTTGATTTTGAATTACTGGATTTAAGGAGTTTACTATGGGTATACAAAGTAAATTGCTGCCATTAAAGATGCAATCGCAGATTTATCTAATTTCCAGTAAAATTTATTACTCATGGTAACCATAATTAAGAGTTACCACGAAAAGCTAAATACAGCAGATTACAAAGGAGTGAAGTACAGATTATCGTAAGGTCACAAAAATGTTGTGCAACGCCATATCTTTCTCCCTACAGCCCTTCTCCTAAAGGAGACGCTGCACGTAGCTCCCCGTAGGGGTAAAAGTCTGGCGACCGAACGGAGTGGCTCCCCTACCCATATAATTCATTGACCTGAAATATATTTGTCCGCCAAAGTGATATTCACCAAATTGATTGATAATTATGATTATTGCTTAATTGAACAATGAAAACCACTGTGTTTATCAATATTTTGAGTAAGAAAAATTTTATTTTGTAAAGTTAAACTGCCCTAATATTTTATTTAGATATTGGGTGAGTCCTCAGAATTTTTCAAAGCTTTTTTTAAACAAAATTTTTGACATCAAATACTGTAGTTGATATGTGATTTTCTATCTAATTTAAAATAGAAAGATTAATATTAAAGCTATTTTATCCATTAAGATATAACTTCTCAAATGAAGATATATGTTGATATTTTTAAGTTATTTTTATTGAAATCTTATCTGTGATTTTATTTGATAATTCACAATTATAGCAGATAATGGTGTAAATATAACTGTAAACTGAGTCTATGCTTTAAATTTTAAACTTAGATAAACTTACGGTCAGTAAATATTCAGCAAACTGTTGTCTTGTAGTGTCAGCTTCTTCCTACTAAATCTTAATATAACTTGAAATTTCCCTAAACCATGATGAGCGATAAATCACTTCATAAGTATACGGTCTTGTTATTACAACTGGGTATATTTGTGTTGCTTGCCAACATAACTGCTAGATCAGCAAAAGCCCAGACTATTAATACTGCACAGATCCCAAATGGCAATTCCATCCAGGCGCAACAACTCCCTCCGCCACAAGATGTGCAACCACCTTTACCTTCTCCAACGCCCTCACCCCAATTGCCACAGCCATTACCACCACCAGAACAACTACTTCCCTCTCCTAGCCCAACGCCTTCACCAGAGCAACCCCTTCCAGAAAACCTGCCAGAAAATATTATTGTGGAAAGGTTTGAGGTTGTTGGTAGCACCGTATTTAGTCCCCAACAGTTAGCGGAAGAAACTAAAGAGTTTATCAATAAACCCATATCCCTAGCTGAGGTTTTTCAGGCTCGTTCTAAAATCACCGATTTATATGTCAGAAATGGTTATATTACTTCTGGTGCTTATATTCCACCACAAACTATCAAGTCTGGTGTAATTAAAATTCAGGTTGTTGAAGGTAAATTAGAAGAAATCCAGGTAACTGGTACTCGAAGACTGAACCCTAATTATGTGCGTAGCCGTCTAGCGATCGCAACCCAAGCTCCTCTAAATCGGGAGCAATTGCTAGAAGCATTGCAACTGTTACAGCTGAATCCTTTGATTCAAAACCTGTCTGCTGAACTTTCCGCCGGATCTCGTCCTGGTGTCAGTGTGTTACAAGTCGAAGTTAGGGAGGCAAAATCCTTTAGCGCTCAAGTAATTCTTGATAATGGGCGATCGCCTAGTGTTGGTAGTTTTCGCCGTCGGTTACAAATCAATCAAGCCAACTTACTGGGATTTGGAGATGGCTTGAATTTTGCTTACACTAATACTGATGGTAGTAATGCTTTTGATGTTGGCTATACATTACCACTCAATGCCCGTAACGGTACACTCTCCTTCAACTTTGGTACTACATCAAGCAATGTTATTGAAGAACCTTTTAATGTTCTAGATATTGAATCATCTTCCCGCTACTACGAAATTACATTCCGCCAGCCAATCATTCAAACTCCCACACAAGAATTAGCCTTGGGCTTGACAGCTTCGCGTCGGGAGAGTGAAGCGACTTATATTGAAGGGGAGCGTTTGCCTTTTCCCTCATTGGGAGCTGATGAACAAGGAAGCACACGCATATCTGCACTACGATTTTTTCAAGAATGGACAACCCGTAACAGCCGAGAAGTAATCGCTTTGCGATCGCAATTTAACTGGGGTATAGGTGCGTTGGATTCGACTATCAATCAAGATGCTCCTGATAGCCGCTTTTTTGCTTGGCAGGGACAAGCACAGTGGGCAAGGTTGTTGGCTCCAGAGACATTGCTGCTGCTACGTGTAAATACACAGTTAGCCTCTAGAAACTTGCTACCTTTAGAACAATTAGGCTTAGGCGGTATTGATACTGTTCGTGGCTACCGTCAAGATTACCTTTTAACAGATAATGGGGCTTTTGCCTCAGCAGAAGTTCAAGTACCGATTCTTCGCTTACCGCAAATAGGTAGCACTTTGCATATCGCACCATTTGTTGACTTTGGTGTTGCTTGGAATAGTTCTAATCGAGACAACCCAAATCCTAACACTCTGGCCTCTGTTGGTTTAGGTCTACGGTGGACACAAGGCGATCGCTTCAGCGCGCGTCTTGACTGGGGTATTCCTTTAGTATCTGTAGAATCTAGGGACAACACATGGCAAGAAAACGGGCTGTACTTTTCTTTGATCTATAATCCTTTTTGAGCAAGGGTCAACGGTCAACGGTCAACGGTCAAGAGTCAACGTTCAAAGGTCAAGAGTCAAAGTCATTTTTTCCTTGTCCCCAATTCATTGATAATAAAAACTAATCAATTCCATAAAGAATCCTGAATTAGTTTAGCTTTACAAATTTCAATATTACCTCTAAGGTATTAAACAGGTAAGCAACTTTACTTACCGCATTCATAAAAACAAAGCACTCATAAAACAATGACAACCACCTTACAACAGCGCTCAAGCGCAAATGTATGGGATCGGTTTTGCGAGTGGATCACCAGCACCGAGAACCGGATTTACATCGGTTGGTTCGGCGTATTGATGATCCCTACTTTGCTAGCCGCTACCGCTTGCTTCGTAATTGCTTTCATCGCTGCACCGCCAGTAGACATCGATGGGATTCGTGAACCTGTTGCAGGTTCATTGATCTACGGTAACAACATCATCTCTGGTGCAGTTGTTCCTTCTTCTAACGCGATCGGCTTGCACTTCTACCCAATCTGGGAAGCTGCTTCCTTAGATGAGTGGTTGTACAACGGTGGTCCTTACCAATTGGTAGTTTTCCACTTCTTGATCGGTTGCGCTTGCTACCTTGGTCGTCAGTGGGAATTGTCTTACCGTTTGGGTATGCGTCCTTGGATCTGCGTAGCTTACTCTGCTCCTTTGGCTTCTGCTACCGCAGTATTCTTGATCTACCCCTTGGGTCAAGGTTCATTCTCCGATGGTATGCCTTTGGGTATCTCCGGAACCTTCAACTTCATGATTGTGTTCCAAGCTGAACACAACATCTTGTTGCACCCCTTCCACATGTTAGGTGTGGCTGGTGTGTTCGGTGGAAGTTTATTCTCCGCAATGCACGGAAGTTTGGTAACCTCCTCCTTGGTTCGTGAAACAACCGAAACTGAATCTCTGAACTACGGTTATAAGTTCGGTCAAGAAGAAGAAACCTACAACATCGTTGCAGCCCACGGCTACTTCGGTCGTTTGATCTTCCAATACGCGAGTTTCAACAACAGCCGTTCTTTGCACTTCTTGTTGGCTGCATGGCCTGTCGTCGGTATCTGGTTTACCGCACTGGGTGTGAGCACAATGGCGTTCAACTTGAACGGTTTCAACTTCAACCAATCAGTAATTGATTCTCAAGGTCGCGTCATCGCTACTTGGGCAGACGTAATCAACCGCGCTAACCTGGGTATGGAAGTCATGCACGAGCGTAACGCTCACAACTTCCCCTTAGACTTGGCTGCACTTGATGTTGCTCCTGTTGCGTTAACTGCTCCTGCAATCAACGGCTAATACTGAAGTTTTAGCTCAATAAAAAACGTCCTTCAGAAATGGAGGGCGTTTTTTTATCTATTTTGCAGTAAGTTTTTAAGGATATTGATATGTTGCAAACATTATTTTTATTTAGTTTTTAAAGTAATTTATCGTAAATTTAAGGGTCTAATACCCCAAACAAAAACACTTAGTCTCAGTTGAGTAGGGGTTTAAATCCCACATTCCAACTGTCTTTAATTTAGATTTTTGAATTGTTAATTATCGGATGGGTAGTTCAATGATAAACTCGATGCCCTCACCTGGTGTAGAATGGTATCTGAGCTTGCCATGATGATTATTAACCACAATTTGGTAAGCAATAGATAAACCAAGACCTGTTCCTTTACCGACAGGTTTTGTTGTGTAAAAGGCATCGAATATTTTTGTTTGGTCTGCTTTGTTTATACCTAATCCATTGTCTGCAATTCGGACTATAACTTCTTCGCCAATTGCCTCTGTTTTGATTTTAATTACACCAGGATGTTGAGAAATTTCATTAAAGTCTTTATTTTTATGTTTTTCTTCGATTGCATCGAGCGCATTACAAATTAAATTCATAAAAACCTGATTAATTTCGCTAGGAAAACACTCAATCAGTGGCAAATTTCCATACTCTTTGATTAGTTGGATGGCTGGGTGATGAGCATTTGGTTTAAACCGATGTCCGAGAATCAGTAATGTACTTTCTAACCCTTCATGTAAGTTAGCTAGTTTCTTACCAGCTTCGCTGTGTCGCGAGAACTTGTTCAAAGATGACACAATTTCTGTAACGCGACTTGTACCGACTTGCATGGATTGAATAATTTTAAATAAATCATTTAACAAAAAGCTGAGATCGCTTTTTTGAATCGCGGTTTGAATTTCATCTGGTGGATCGGGCAGATATTTTTGATAGAGATACAGTAAATTAACTACCTCCTGTACATACTGTTCAACAAAATTTAAGTTGCCAGCTATAAAATTGATGGGATTATTAACTTCATGAGCAATTCCTGCTGTCAGTTGACCTAAAGCTGCTACTTTTTCTGCTTGAATCAGTTGAGTTTGAGTCTGTTTTAATTCAGCGTTTTTAGCGATCAAGGTTTTCGTCAAATTTCTCAGCTTCAGGTGATTTTCGATCCGCACCAATACCTCTTCATACTGAAAAGGTTTGGTAATGTAGTCTACGGCTCCCAATTGCAAACCTTTGACTTTATCAGCGGTTTCTGAGAGGGCTGTCATAAAAATGACCGGAATATCTCGGACACGAGGATTGCTTTTTAGATGTTTACAGGTTTCAAAACCATCCATACCTGGCATCATCACATCCAGCAAGATTAAATCAGGTAAATAATCATTGTCTAATCGCCCAAGGGCTTTCTCACCGCTGCGTGCTGCCCAAACTTCAAAGCTAGACTGATCTAGAAAGGTGGATAACACTTGTAAATTGGCAGGGTTATCGTCAACGACTAAAACAATTCCCCTGGAAGGAAGCTCTCCAATAGTCGCTTTCATACTGTTTCCACCACATATTGAGTCAAGAAATTGAGGATTAAATCTTCGTCAAATTGCCTTGCTAGTTGCCGTAGTTCGTTAGCAAATGGCGCGAAGGTTGTGTCTGTTTCTTCCAGCTGATCAGCGCACTTGAGAATGGCATTGAAGTTACCTTTACTAGCTAAGGTGACTAGTTCCTGCAACACGTGAGGCGAAGGAGGAATTAATTGAGCAGATTGGCTATTTGCTGCCGTTAATTCTTTGGCTTTTAGTTCTTCAGGCTGAGACTGCTTGTAAATCCATACCAAATTTAACTGGCTTTCTAATTGATGCAGTAATTCATCTGCCTGTACAGGTTTGCTGAGGAAGTTGTTACCTCCAGCTTGCAGACTGCGATATTGGTCAGCTTCAAAGACACTAGCAGAAGAGACGATAATCTTAACATCCTGAATTTCTGGAGTGTGACGCAGGTGTTGAATCAATTCAAACCCATCAATTTCTGGCATCAGCAAATCTGTGATGATTAAGTTTGGCTTCAAGGCGATCGCTTTTTCTAGACCTTCTTTACCATTGTTGGCTTCCACTACATTAAAACCCAGTGGTTGCAGTAAGTTTGTAATCACTGTGCGATTCTCCCAGCGATCGTCAACCATCAGGATGGTGTAGGGTTCACCCTCAAAGCCAATGATTTGTTTCTCTGATGCAGTCATTGCAGATTTTACCCAGTCGGACGCTTCGGGAATCTCCAATTCAAACCAGAAGCTACTCCCCTCACCGATCTGACTATTAACATGGATATCGCTACCCATCATCTGCACCAGTTGCCGAGTAATAGCTAAACCCAGCCCTGTGCCTTCAGCCTGGCGCTTTTTATCACCTACTTGTTCAAATGGCAAGAAAATTTTGCTCAATTCTGCAGGAGTTATACCAATTCCCGTGTCTTCTACGGTAAAGCGAAGGCGATGTTTCTTTGCCTGTCCATCACTAGGATGTTGATCAATTACTTCAATATTGAAAGTAACCTGACCTTTATCTGTAAATTTGATAGCATTGCCCAGCAGATTCAATAGTACCTGACGTAATCTTTTCATATCAACATGAACCCCTGTAGGCAAATTAATCGTGGGTTTATAGACAAACAAAATGCCCTTTTGTGTGGCCCGAATGTGGCATATTTCGACAATTCCTTGGAGAAAAGAAGGGAAATGCACATCATCTGGATGCAGTTCTAGCTTTTTTGCTTCAATTTTGGAGAGATCCAAAATGTCATTAATTAAAGTCAGTAGATGAGAGCCGCATTGTTCAATAATATTGACGTGATATTGCTCTTGATTAGGTAAAGCTCGGGAACGCAGCAAAATTTGGGCACAACCGAGAATGCCATTTAAGGGCGTTCGTAGTTCATGACTCATGTTGGCTAAAAATTCGCTTTTAGCATGGTTGGCTGTATCAGCCGCAGCTTTAGACTTTTTCAGTTCACGTTGTTCAAATGCTTGGACTTGCCACAAGACAGTAATCATAGTGACAGTCAGTCCACCGACAATTAAGGCGATTAAATCGAGGAATCGCAATCGAGATTCGATATTTTGGCGGGGAATCACCAAAGCCACAGACCAATTAGCAGCTTGTAACGGCAGATAAGCTACATACTTTTTAGTGCCGTCAATTTCCATTAACTCAATTCCCTGTTGTTTGTTTACCATCCGCTGGGCGATTGCATTTAAATTGCGATCGCCAATTTTCAGCAGGCTGGGTGCAGGTTTTTCTACGGTTGACATTAACACCGAGTTAGGATGGACAATTGCTTGTCCTTGGGAATTGAGCGCAAAAGCATAGCTATTCGCGCCGTAGCGCAGGGAGTTGACAACTTCTGCAATGCGATCAACTTTCACATTGCCCTGGAAAGCCCCAATCGGTGAACTACTCTCAGGAGAATTTGACCAGATCGGAGTTGCGATCGCAATTAAAGGAATTCCTGTAGAACGGCTAATGAAAGGATCGGAAATGTTGCTCTTTCCTGCAATTGCTTTTTGAAAGTAGTCTCGATCCTGAATATTTTTATTTGTTCGACCAACTTTTGTATTGGAATATGAACCATCCGGGGTAGCTATTTGGAAAAAGAAAAATTCATTGATCCGCTTGACTTCTGCTTTTAAATATGGTTCTGCCAGAGACCAGTTTAAAGAGCGTACAGTTGAAGTATTAGCTAGGGTTTGTACCTCCACTTGGCGAACATGTAACCACTCCTCAATTTCAGCAACTCCCCTCTGTACCTCTAAAAAAGCGCTCTGTCTCAAATCTTGAAGCGTAATATTTCTAGCGGCTTGATAGCTGAAATAAGCAGAAATACTAACTACAAGGGTAGTGCCGCCAAGAATAAATCGAATCAGTAAATTTCGCGAGGGATGATTTCCTCTGTCAGATGCTGATAGGCGGGAGTTTGCTGTTATCAAGGGTTAGCTCCTTAATCGCATAGTTCGGTAAGAAGAAATTGTAGGTTATCTTTAGATTTCCCAAGAAATTACCGATGCTCACAGCTTTTGGTAAAATAATCAGTAATTTTATAGTCAAGCTGTAAATCATCGGTTTTTATGGCAAAAAATTCCGGAAAATCAACTTATTGATTCAAGAAAGTGTTGTTGATACATAAGTTTGGGATGCTAAGCGATTCCTGCACCTACGCACACCGACAAACCAATGAATGGGATATGTGCAATCAGGCTTGCCTTAGAGATAAAATCGCGATCACCTACTATTTCAACAATCAGGCTAAATTAGAAACGAAATTAGCGGATCAAGGTAAATATCATGAGTGGTCAAAGGCCTGTTTTTGTAATTCCGCAGTCGCAGCTAGCACAGCTACTAAATTTGGGTGCGTTAGCAGGAATAGTTGCATTATTTGGCATTGCTATTCACGGTTGGTTAACATTACCAGAGACGATACCAGTCCACTTTGGAATTGATGGACGAGCTAACGGCTGGGGTAGCAAAAAAGTTATCTGGCTGTTGCCAATTGTTGGTGTATTCATATATGGGATGATGACGTTGATAAACCGCTATCCCCATACCTTTAATTATGCCGTCAGAATTACGGAAGAAAATGCACTGAGACAATATCAAATTGCTTGCTCAATGATCAATTGGTTAAAAACTGAGATAGTTTGGATCTTTGCTTACATTGAATGGCAAATGTACAATCTAGCAACTACCGAAAATCCTAACTTAGGGATTTGGTTCCTTCCTGTGTCTGTAATCCTGGTGTTTGGGACGATTGCATATTGGTTGAGTCAATCGTTGATGGCTCGTTAATGAGTTGCCAGAAAATTTGCCCCCTGTCTAATGCTGTCCCTTTTTGCGAAGCAGGGCTACAAGGAAGTTTCAAAATCTCTAATTATCACGAATGATTTAGGTTTTAAGCTAATGCGCGTTAAAATTTTACATTTTTTAAGGTCGTCAATCAATTTTGGATTTTGGATTTATGATTTTGGATTAACCTCTCCATGAATGGAGAGGCTTGATGAAAATGAAATTTTTGTTTGTCTTGAAAAGTTTTGTGGAAGGAAACCTTCCACAAAACTTTTCGCTTTTTCTCCATAAATAGAGAGGCTTGAAACCTTGTTTTTAGATTTTAAATTTTGACTTTAATCTAAAATCCAAAATCTAAAATCTAAAATTGTCTCGGTCAATAGTCCAGATTACAGAGTAACTTTGACTTTTGACGATCCTCTCCCATAGAAGACGCTGCGCGAACACGGGTAAGTATGCATCAAGCTGAGTCTGCTACTGTTGCTTGGGAAGTTTTTTTAACAGCATCAATTACCCCTTGTACCGCTAAAACTGAACAGGGAGCATGATGCAGTACATAATTGCTGACGCTACCTAAGAAAAACTCACTAATTCCTCTTAGCCCACGACGACCAAGAATAATTAAATCAGCTTGCCAAGTACGAGCTAGAGCACAAATAATCAGACTAGGGTCGCCAAATTCCTGAGTGTATTCAACATTAACACCTTGAGCGATCGCTTGATTGGTTAACAATGTCAAAAATTCTCTGCCTTCTCGCTTCAGAGATTCCCACTGTCCTAGATAATAGTTCACATCATCATGAGTGAAACTAGCGTAAATTCCATCTGTAGATATACCAGAAGGGTTTGGGTAGCGTTCATCAAAAGGTGAAAGCACATAGACTAACATTAATTCCGCATTAGTGGCTTTTGCTAAAGCTAAGGCTTGATCAAAAATTTGTAGCCCAATTTCTGAATTGTTAATCGCAACCAACAGTTTGTGAAACATAGTGATTACTCCTTAGTTATTTGTCATTTGGGGTTTGGAGTTTGTTATTTTTCCCCTGTTTCCTTGTCTCCCTTCCGTCATCCCCTAGAGTTTTGTTGCCAAATCTGCCCCAGAAATAAAGTATTTGTATGCGTAAGCAGTAGTTAAAAATAACGTATTAAATTTTGCAATTTTACTCCGGAGTTGTTGAATCATTTCCCCTAAAGAAGCGTTTTTACCATTTACTCAAGGAATGTCTGCAATCGATCCTTAACTCAAGGGCAACACTAATGCTTTTTCTTGATTATCAAAGATTTCTAGCATAATTTAAGTTTCTTCAAAAGATAGAGATACTGAAAAGCAATGTATTAATTTGTTGATACCCAGCCTACACTTAATTTTTATACGAGGATAATTTGAGGATCTTGTGAAGATATAGCTATTAGTAATTTGTTTTTACAAGAGGAAAAATATGCAATAAAACCTTGTTTTTCCGTTTTGTTAGATTGCGGAGCGGCAATAATTAACAATTGAGTAATATATTGCGAAATGTGGACAAACATCACAAAAATGTGAATAACTTTACTTTCCTCACAAGTTCCTCACATTCCATAATTATCCTGAAAGCATCAATAGTGGATTTTTTAGATTGACTTTATTAATAAGGACTTGAAAAATTATGAGCCACTGTCCCTGCTGTTCTAACTTGCTACTGCTACATATCAACGGTTCTGAAATTTACTGGTTCTGCCGACACTGTTGGCAAAAAATGCCAGTATTTATGGGAAACCAGCCCAGTTTATTATCAGAAGATGTTTTAGAGGAGCTACCTACCATCGTGCATCATTCTCAGGAATATAGCGCCAAGGTTTGCACAAATAAGTGTAAAAGTATCAATGGGTGGCTAGGCTTAAACAAGATACCTGTCTAATCAATAGGTATTAGGGATTGAGGATTGGGAATTGGCGACTGAGAAATAGGAAATAAAAAATGTCTGCCATCAGTATTTGTAGTAATTATAGGGTGCGTTAGACGTTCTGCCTAACGCACTACCAATAAAATAAAGCTTGCACATTACATTTTGTTAATGTACCCTACAAATATTTAGTTAATTTATTTTTGGATATTTTCCTCAAACTAGAAATTACTCTTCGCTTTCTAACGTTTGCTTTGCTTGCAAAAGCTGCTGCTGATGTTCTTCACTAACAGTAGGATAGTTGAGGTTTAGTTCTTGTAATTTTGTACAGATAATATCAGCCACTGCCAGTCGTGTAAACCATTTGCGATCGGCAGGAATAATATACCAAGGTGCCCATTCAGTGCTGGTTTTTTGAAAAACATCTTCATAAGCACTCATATAATTATCCCAAAAAGCTCTTTCACGAACATCATTAGCAGAAAATTTCCAATGTTTTTCTGGCGATTCAATACGTTCTAGAAAGCGTTTCTTTTGTTCTGACTTAGATACATTCAGAAAAAATTTTAGGACAACAATACCATTATTTACTAAATATTTCTCAAAATTATTAATTTCTTCAAAACGCTGCTGCCATATCTGATTTTTTTTAGGAACATGGGGAAGTTGCTGGTTTTGAAGAATTCCAGGATGAACACGTACAACTAGTACTTCTTCATAGTATGAACGGTTAAATATCCCAATTCGACCTCGTTCTGGCAAAGCCTTCATTGAGCGCCAAAGGTAGTCATGATCTAATTCTTCTGTACTCGGTGACTTAAAACTGAATACTTGACAACCTTGGGGATTAATACCAGACATAACGTGTTTGATTGTGCTGTCTTTGCCAGCAGCATCCATTGCTTGAAAAATAATCAGCAATGCATAGGTGTTTTGGGCGTAGAGAACATCTTGGTAATACGCTAGCCGTTGAATATCTGCCTCTAATTTACCTTCAGCATCAGATTTTTGTTGGTAATTTCCCTTATAGCCTGAGTCATACTGCCTATTTAAAGAAACTTTTGATCCTGGCTTAACAATAAAAGCGTCATGATTCATATAAAATAGTTCCCTGTAATGTCTAAGGTTTAGGTTTTACCCTTGCCGAACTTGATAATTGGCATATAGTGCGACGAGACAACACCAAGATATACAGTTAATTTTAAGTCACAGGTTGTACAATGACTGCGCTCGCACTGTTCCGCCAAAAGTCAAGCTTAATAACTCCGGAAAAACACTTGGATGCTACAAAATAACGTAGCCATGATCACATAAAAGATTAATAGTTATATCTACTTACAGACAATAAAATATCTATTAGTACTCAGTGATATTGATTTGCTTTCAATATCAAATCTTGCTTTCCCCTGCACACTTTATAGTTTGTAGGGGTTTATTTAACTTTTCGTTGCGTTACTCTTCGCTGACTCTGCGTTTCAAAACGCTACGAATTAATGCAAAGCTCTACTAAGCTCCCATGCCCGAATAATGCTTTAAACCTTTACGCCACAACCAGCGATTTAAAACTAAAAAGAGTAATGTCCAGCCTAGAAGCGCGAGAAATCCTTGCCCTAAATCCACAGGTAGCCCTATCAAAATACTCGCAGGAAAATCAACTAAATATGGAAACGGTGTTAACATAACTATTGTCTGCACAGCTTCAGGAAATACTTCTAAAGGCGCAATTAACCCGGATAAAAATAAATAAAATAACATCCAAAGATTTTCTAAAGCAGTCGCCCTTTCTGTCCAAAAAGCGAACATAGCAAATGTGTATTGAATTATAAAGCGCAAAATAAACGCTAGTAATACCGATAATCCAAACAATAATAAATTACTAAACTTTGGCAACCAAAAAGCTTGGGGATAAAGGATAAAAAACAAAGCTACCAATATAAATGCAAACTGTATGCGAGCAAATCTGTCAGCAACATGAGTTGCAACGTGATGCCATACAGGATCAAGCGGTTGTAATAACCTAGGAGAAAGTTTACCTTCTACTACTTCCCTTTCAAAATCCCAAATTACCCAAACAGCAGTAAATTGCCTAATAATAAAAACTACTAAGAAATAACGGGCAAAATCCACAGGTGTTAAATTGAAGCGTCCACCCTGTGCTGCTTGTATCCAGACACCCATGAATATAATAGGTAAAGAACCAGACAAAACCCATAAAATCATTTCTGCCCGATACTCAAGTGTATAGGCATAGTAGACGGAAAGCAAAGTTAGGGCTTTTCTAATAATTCGCTTCATTTGGTGTTTGGTTTTTGGTGTTTGCTAAGGATTGTAAGCGATCGCATTGCCCTGCAATTGAGTTGCATCGTCCGCAATTGAGTTGCATCGCCTCGCAATTGAGTTGCATCGCCTCGCAATTGAGTTGCATCGCCCTGCAATTGAGTTGCATCGCCCTGCAATTGAGTTGCATCCGGTGAAAATGCGATCGCATTATAAGGATTGCGTCTTAAACCCTATAAAATCGTGGGGGTGAGGGGTGTCATCTACCATTCGCCAGCTGTATCTTTGGAGAAGTCGGGGATCTAAATCCAGCTTATTTTAGACAATTTATGGTATTTTCTGCTGAATATACCACGCTGTAGGGGCACAGCACTGCTCATTGGTGTCAACTTAACGTAAAAGCCTTATCAGGACTTGATTTTGCATCAAATCGCCTACCATCAAGATCCGCGTCACCCCACCCCGGTTTTGTCTAAAGCCAAAACCTCCCCTCCCCGCAGGCGGGGAGGGGATTAAGGGGTGGGGTCAAACGCCTGTGGAATAAGCGTTTGAGCTTAAGTTGACACGTATGAGCACTGCTGTGCCCTGACGATAGATGTGGTATCAACACGCGAAAACAAACTAATGTTGAAGCTGCGATCGCAATTATCGAAGACTTACGCACTAAAATCGACAGTCAAGAACTTCTTACTTCTTACTTCGCCACTCAGCAGGATGTTTACAAATTCTACATCGACTTGAAGTTATGGCAAGACGGGCGTAGTCCTTATGAATGGGCGGCTTTTACAGTGCAGGGGGAATGGCGGTAGGTGATGTGGTTCGACTTCTCTGGGAGACGCTACGCGAACGCTCACCAACCGGGGGACACGGGCGACTCAGGACTCAGCACTTACTCTACAACTCCAGACTGAAATACTTTGCCAATAACTTCTTCTACAGGCGGTTCAGTTACTTGTAAATCGACTACCTCCAAATCAGCTAAAATCTGAGATACTGTTTGGGTTAGCACATCTTGAGGTACTAAAAAATGCACACTGCGCCCTTCTAAGAGTTGCACATCACCATAAGATATGAGTTTTTCTTTGGGCAAACATTGTGCTAACTCTACGTGAATTTCTCGATAAGGTGCGAAACGTTCTAGGAGTTCATCCAGGCTGCCATCGTACATCAATTTTCCTTGATGAATCAACAGCACTCGTTGACATAAAGCCGTGATGTCAGCCATATAATGGCTAGTTAACAACACAGTTGCTTGATAACGCTGATTGTACTCGCGTAAAAAATCACGTACTCCTGCTTGAGCATTCACATCTAACCCTAAGGTAGGTTCATCCAAAAACAATACCTGGGGACGGTGCAAAAGTGCTGCTAAAAGTTCGGCCTTCATCCTTTCACCCAAAGACAGTTTCCGCACTGGTTGGGTAAGCTTTCCTTCTAGAGAAAGCATCTCGGTTAATTCGCCGACTCGCCGTTTAAATTCTTGATCAGAGATATTGTAAACAGCAGCGTTGATTTTCAAAGAATCTAGGGCTGGTAAATCCCAAATCAACTGCTGCTTTTGTCCCATCACCAAAGTAATTTTTTGCAAAAATGCCTCTTGGCGATGAAAGGGAATCTGTCCCGCGACTCTAACACTACCGCTAGAAGGATGAATCAATCCCGTCAGCATTTTTAGGGTAGTAGTTTTACCTGCACCATTTGGCCCTAAAAAACCCACTACTTCACCAGTAGCTATTTCAAAGGAAACATTCTGAACTGCTTTGATTGAACGGTAGGTGCGGCGGAAAAAGTGGGTGATTGTCCCTTTAATACCTGGTTCTTTCACCGCCACTGGATAAAATTTGCTGAGGTCTTCAGCCACAATTATCGGCATAGACCTTATTTTAAACGACCTGAGCGCAAAATACTCACAATTAGCCACAACCCCAAAAGACTAGCAGCTGCAAATAGGAAACTGCTTAAAAAAGATAGTTGAGTTGTCTGGGCGTGGTTAGAAATAATTGCCGCACCCATAATCAGTGAACCCACTAAGATACTAAAAGACAGGCGGTTGGCAGCATCATCCATAGTCCGGCGTACACCGTCTAAACCCTGCAGCGATAAATTCCACTGCAATGTTTCCGATGTTACTCTGTCTAATAACAGTTCAATCTGACGGGGAGATTGTAAAGAGAGACTTTTGATATCCAATGCTGTTCTTAAGAGCGATCGCAATGGATGTTCGCCTACTAACTGACGGCGAAACAAGTCTGTCAGCAATGGCTGAATTTCATCGACAAAGTTCAGTTCTGGATTGAATCCACGCGCTAACCCTTCTAAGTTAGCTAAGGTTTTGGCATACAACCCCATGTTACTGGGCAAGCGAATCTTATTATTGCGGGCGACTTGCAAAATTTCATAAATGACGTGACTGAAATTGATTTGAGCTAAATTGATGTTGAGATACTTTCGCAGCATCCGGTCATAATCATTTTCCAATCGAGCTAAAATTACTGGCTGACTAGAATCTGCTAGCTGTAAAGTTAACTGGGCACATCGCTGTGCATCTAAATCCACGATCGCTAACAGCATTTCTGTTAATATCTGCTGAGTACGAGGATCAAGTCTGCCCACCATACCACAATCTAACAAGGCTACCCGACCATCTTGCAGATAAAATAAATTACCTGGATGGGGATCGGCATGAAAAAATCCATCTATATATAATTGTTGAAAAAAAGCTCTAAATAACAAAGTAGTGAGCGCTTTACGTTCTATAAAGGGATCTTTACCATTGTTACTACTTAAATTTGCGGCGAGTAGCGGTACTCCTTCTAACCACTCCATCACCATCAACTTTTCTGTAGTCAACTCCCAGTAAATTTCGGCAACTACTATTTGTTGGGGATCAAACCATTTACTATGGGATAAATTCCGCCGCAGTTGATCTGTATATCCAGCTTCCCTGGTGAAATCTAACTCGGCTTCTAGTGCTTTGGTAAATTCTTCGGCGATGGATTTGATATCATTAGTTCGCCCAAAATCAGTTCGTGCTACTAAATCAGCAATCCCTTGAATTAAGGCAATATCTTGAGCCACTGTCATATCAATCCCCGGACGTTGCACCTTTAAAGCAACTTCTCGTCCGTCTATTAATGTAGCTCGATGTGTTTGAGCAATTGATCCCGCGGCTACCGCAACAGGATTAATTGTCTTAAAAGTTTCTGACAACGGGCTTTTTAGCTGTTGGCGCAGTAATACTTCAATTTCTGTCCAGGGAACTGGTGGAACTTCATCTTGTAGAGTTGAAAGTTCATCAATATAGCTAGCGCTAAGTAAGTCTGGACGAGTAGAAAGTAGCTGACCTAGTTTGACATAGACAGGCCCCAAATCCACCAGGATATTTTTTAATACCGCAGGGGTGGGTAGCTGTGGTTCATCAGCTTTACCACCAGTAAGTAACCTACGCATATAGTCCCAGCCATTACGCAGGACTACTTCAATTATTTCTCGTTGACGAGGAACTGTTTGGGTGAGGAACATTTTTGTTAGAGGTGAGGGGTTAGGGCCTAGAGGTTAAAGGCTAGGGGTTTGGGGATAGAGGCTAAAAAGAGGCTGTAGAAATTTTTTCCTATTACCTAGTCCTTATTTTTTCTTCATATCTAGCCCCTAGCCCCTAGCCCTAGTTATAATAAAAAAAGCAGAATCTTAGCCTCTGCCAAGGGTTTTAACTTTTACAGCTATAGCAAGTCGGTAAATCGGGGATCGCTTTGGAGTGTTTTGAGGATTTGTTTAATTTCCTGGGTACGGTCTTTTTTGACTATGAGGGTGACTTTGCGATCGCGCACAATTACTACATCCTCTAAACCTATGGTAACAATCACATCTTCTGGATCGGTTGCGTAAAGCACTGCCCCTTGAGTATCAAGCCCCACATGGGTAGCAAGTTCTACATTGGGAGTCTCTTCTGTTTTCAATAAACGCTCGATCGCATTCCAATCGCCTAAATCATCCCAACCAAATGCCACTGGTATGACATATGCTAGAGTGGTCTTTTCCATAAGCGCATAGTCTATACTTTTTTTAGGTAATTGCGGGTAGATATCAGGACCATTTTGTGCTAGAGGTTCGATAATTTCCGGTGCATGGGTATAAAGTTCCTTGAGAACAACACCAGCTCGAAAAACGAACATACCGCTATTCCAGCTAAAACGTCCCGTTGATAAAAAAGTTTCTGCCGTTTCACGGTTGGGCTTTTCAGTAAAGCGGTTGACGTGATAAGCTGGCAACTCATCAAAGCTACCAATTTTTTCGCCTTGTTCGATATAGCCGTAACCAGTGGATGGGAAAGTAGGCTTGATCCCCAGTGTGACAATCGCTTCTGTGTTTGCCGCCAGAGAGCTAGCAGCATTTAAAGTGTCTGCAAATGCTTCTTGATCAGCAATCCAGTGATCAGCGGGGAAAAAGCCGATAATAGCTTCTTCGCCATAACGCTGTTTAATGACTAAACTTGTCCAAGCAACAGCTGCGGCAGTGTCTCTTCCCTCTGACTCGATCAATAAATTTTGTGACGGCAATTGTGGCAGTTGTTGTCGCACTCCTTCAGCTATCTGTTGAGAAGTTATGACAAACAAGGAATCCCATCCGTCAACGAGTTTTATCAACCGATCGGCGGTTGCTTGCAGTAGGCTCCTAGAGCTACCATCAAGACTTAAAAATTGCTTGGGTCGTCCAGAACGACTCAATGGCCAAAAACGCTCGCCTTTACCACCAGCTAGAATTACGGGGAACAATGAATTAGTCATTATGTCATACAACTTTATTCAAGAACATTACAAGTTTACAGTGGCCTTTTCTACTGGCAATATTTGTAGCTTGGACTAACATACTTTTAAGGAGTGGTTGAGTGGGGAGATAATTGTGATTAAACAAATACAATGGACGGAAAATCAGGTCACGCCGCAAGTACCAGCTTTAGATTTAGATGAGGTTAAGCCTCAACAATTACAGCGGTCAGAAAATCAGGTTACGCCTCAACCAGCAGCAACACCAGAACAAGAGGTTAGACCAAAACAACCAACTAATGTTTCTCGTGGTGTTGTAGAGTCTGTAGGTGAAATCCCTAACCAGCTTTATGAGCGGTTGGGCTTAACCATGCCACGATGGTTGTTGTGGATTTTAACGGTTGTTTTAGGCATCGTTTTATCCGGGCTACTGGTATCTACGTTGGCGTTGTGGACTCCTTTATGGAGTAATCTGGAGCAGACCGATGAAGATGCAGGAATAGCTGGCAAACAACAAAAAATTCCACTTCCTGGGGAGTTATGGGGAAAAATCTCTGAATATCAGCTTTCAAAACCCATGAATATTTTAATCATGGGAATTGAACCAGTCAGAGGTACTGTTGATGGTTCACCAGAAAGTTTTGCTGGCAAAAGCGACACCATGCTGATGGTGAGACTCAACCCCGGCGATAAATCTATCAAAGTGCTTTCGATTCCTAGGGATACGATGATCGCTATCCCAGAAAAGGGATTAACCAAGGTATCTGATGCTAACGCCCAAGGTGGCCCAGTCTTGGCAGCGCGGGTAGTCAGCCGGACTTTAAATAATGCACCAATCGATCGCTATATGCGGATCTCTACGAGTGGCTTACGCCAATTGGTAGATCAGTTGGGTGGAGTAGAGGTCTTTGTTCCCAAATCAATGGCTTATCGAGACTCCTCTGGTCAGTCAGTCAGTTTAGTAAGCGGCTGGCAAACTATCAACGGTGAACAAGCAGAACTATTTATCCGTTACCGCGAACCAGGCTTGGGTGATTTGTCACGAGTCCAAAGACAGCAAGCACTGATGAAAGCGTTATTAGAACGCCTCAATAGTCCGACTGTCTTACCTAGGTTGCCGCAATTAACCCGAATTATGCGGAAGTACTTTGACAGCAACCTGAAAATTGAAGAAATGATGGCATTGGTGAATTTTTCCGTCAATTTGGAACGGGATAATTTCCAAATGACTGTGTTACCTGGTGGCTTCAGCCGCTTCAGCCAAGACCCCAACAGCTATTGGTTGAATATGACTGGGCAACAAAGCCTATTGAATGATTATGTTGGGGTAAATGTACCTGGTCTCAAGCCAGATGTGCGGCCAGTACCTAAACTCAAAATTGCTATTCAAAATGCTTCAAATCAACCTCAGTTAAGTGAAAAAGTTATCAAATATCTCAAACAAAAAGGCTTCACCAATGTTTACCCAGTGCCAGATTGGCCTGATAGCCAACGCCAAACTCAAATTATCGTTCAAAAAGGTAAGCGAGAACTAGGAATTGACTTACAGCAAATTGTTGGCTTAGGTCAAATCGAAGTTGCGGCGACTGGCGATTTGGAATCTGACCTAACAATCCGGATTGGTAAGGATTGGAAATAGTTAAGGGGAGCCACTGCGGTCTTCTCCCAAAGGCAGAGTCTATCACCTTCAAAGGAGCATTTCGTAGAGAAGGGGTTTCCCTAAGTAGAGCAAGTGGCGCTCAAGGGTCAAGGGTCAAGAGTTAAAATTAATTATTCTCGACTTTCGACTTTTGACTCTACAAAAAAAGTTATGAAAAAGTTTTGGTTACGCTTTTTGAGTTTGATATTGATTTTGATATTGGCTGGTTTATGGGTAATTCTTGCTCCTAGACCAGCCTTTGCTCAAACAAATACAATCAATTACAACAATACTAATTTAGAAAATCGTGACTTTTCTAATAACGATTTGAGAGGGGTGACTTTTGTGGCAGCAGAAATGCGGGGAGCAAATTTTGCTGGAGCAAATTTAACAAATGCAATTTTGACTAAGGGAGTGTTACTTAAAGCAAATTTAGAAGGTGCAAACTTGACAGGCGCTTTAGTTGATCGGGTAACTTTTGATAATGCAAACCTCAAAAATGCCATTTTTACAGAAGCAACTTTGACTAGTAGCCGCTTTTATGATGCTGTGATTACTGGTGCCGATTTTACAGATGCTTTGATAGATCGTTATCAAATATCACTATTATGTGATCGCGCCGATGGCATTAATCCAGTTACCAGCGTTACCACACGCGAGAGTTTGGGCTGTCGCTAATTTGTATGTACCCTAGATATTGCTGGGACATGAAGTAGCTTTGGCTTCCAGCAGGGGTTCAATAAGCAAGTCTAAGTTTGGCAAGGGGACAAGGGAGACAAAGCGCAAAGTCTGAGCGGAGGAAACCTCCGCTCAGAACTTTGTAAGAATGATAAACGCCAAATGACCAATTTATGATAATTTGCCTGACAGACTCGACAATTTCAGGTTAAATGTTTTCAGATATGCACTCACTCAGAGTTGTCAGGTATTATTCGTGACTAAACAAGACCAAAAGCCCTCTCGTTCTTTCGCTGGAATTGCTGGCATTGTTGCCATAGCGACCTTAATTAGTAAAATCTTTGGTTTAGTAAGACAGCAAGCGATCGCTGCCGCTTTTGGTGTGGGTGCTGCTGCTACTGCCTATAGTTACGCCTATATTATTCCTGGCTTTCTATTAATTTTACTCGGCGGTGTCAATGGGCCTTTACACAGTGCCATTGTGAGCGTTTTAGCCAAGCGCAAGCAAGAAGAAGCAGCTCCTTTAGTAGAAACAGTGACAACCTTAGTGGGTGGATTGCTGTTGCTGGTGACATTGGCGCAAATTGTGTTTGCGGATACAGTAGTTGATTTCGTTGGTCATGGTTTAAAAGAAACAACCAGAGCGATCGCTATTCAACAGATCCGCATCATGGCTCCGATGGCTTTATTTTCCGGCTTAATTGGCATTGGCTTTGGTACTCTCAACACCGCTAATCAGTATTGGTTGCTTTCTATTAGTCCTTTACTATCTAGTATTACCGTTGTTGCAGGCATTGGGATTTTAGCTTTGCAATATGGCAAAGACATTATTCTGCCAGAATACGCTTACATCGGTGGCATGATGTTAGCTTGGGGAACCTTAGCAGGCGCAATTCTCCAATGGTTGGTGCAGTTAATTGTGCAATGGCGGTTAGGACTAGGTACATTACGTCTACGGTTTGATTTTAAATCCTCTGGTGTTCAACAAGTAATTAAAATCATGACTCCGGCGACAATCTCTTCCGGGATGATGCCAATAAATGTTGCCACAGACCTTTATTTTGCTAGTCCAATTCCTGGTGCGGCGGCTGGTTTTAACTATGCCAATCTTTTAGTGCAAACGCCCTTAGGAATTATTTCTAATATTATTTTGTTACCCTTATTACCAATATTTGCCAAACTTGCCGAGCCAGACAATTGGCCAGATTTAAAATTACGCATTCGTCAAGGGCTGCTGCTGACGGCTTTTACAATGCTACCTCTAGGGGCACTGATGGTGGTGTTATCTGTGCCCATTGTGCAGGTAGTATATGAACGTGGTGCTTTTACAAAAGAAGCAACTGAGTTGGTTTCATCCCTACTAATTGCTTACGGAATTGGGATGTTTGTCTATTTGGGGCGTGATGTCTTAGTACGGGTATTTTATGCTTTAGGTGACGGTCAAACACCATTTAGAATTAGTACTTTTAATATTGTCCTCAATGTTGTATTAGATTTGTTTTTTGTTAAACCTTTTGGCGCACCCGGTTTGGTGCTAGCAACAGTAGGAGTGAATTGTAGCTCCATGTTAATGCTGTTATGGCTGCTCGATCGCAAACTCAATGGTTTACCTTGGCGTGAGTGGAGTGTACCAATTATTGGTTTAACTGCTGCTAGCATAGTTTCTGGGGTAGCTAGTTATGCAACTTTAGTTGGCTGTCAGCAGGTGTTAGGTAAATCAGGTTTACTAATTCTAGTGTTAGAGTTATCTATTGCTGGCTTAGTGGGAATTGGTGTGTTTGCAATCATTGCCTCATGGATGAAGATACCAGAGGTGAATACTTTTGTTGTGCGGATGCGTCAAAAATTTTTGAAGAAGTGAAATGGAGCATAATATAAGACTTTTAGTATGAGCTTCTGTGTAAACTACCCACACTGTACCGTCAGGTCAGTGTGGGCTTTTAGTAGCCCTGAACTGTCTGTGCTGAGTTCACAGCATAAACAGTTCGAGCCTCCGGGCTGGTTTACAAAAACAGCCCCAATAGCAGATATATTCTTGCTTCCGTTGTAGTCGGCATCTCCACTCCAAGAACAAGCCTCATTAGTGCATTTGAAGCGTTTTTCAGAACGCAATCCAATATGCAGGCATTGATGGCAAGTTTGACTTGTTCAAGATGGAGGAACAGCAATTACTTCTACCCCAAATTGGATTCCTTTGTACTCCAAAAAAGGACGCAATTGGAAAAAAGACCAAGAGTTTGAACATCTACGTTCTGTTTTGTTTCTAGGCTTTTGATTAGTCCTTTCTCGAATAAGAGTTAAATCTTCAATTGCCACTGCTGCATTATTTTTTAATGCATCCTGAATTATAGACTTGCTAATGTTGTGGTTTAGCCATTGTTGAAATCTTCTCTCTTTCCCCGACAACCGTTTCAAAAGCTGTCTTGCTCTGCAGCGAGTGCTTCTTGTGCCTTTCGAGACTTTCTTTTGAAGAGAAGTTCTTACTCTAGAAAATTTATCTCTAACATCGTTGATTTGTTTACCATCCCACTTATTACCATTGCTAGTTACAGCAATATCGCGTCTCCCTAAATCAACGCCTATGACATTATTTGACTTGATTGATACTGGGGATTCATCCTTGATTTGGATGTGGATGTAGTAGTTACCGTCACGATGTTTACATAACTGTGCTGATGTTTGTTTCCTGCCTTTTAATTTACCTCTTTGATAATTACCAGCATAAATTTTGATATGTTCTCTGCCATTCATCAAAGTTAAGCTAACAGACCAGTCTTTCTCTCTAAATGAGAAAATTCTGGCATCATAATCAGCCGAAGTAGGCTTAAATGCTTTAACTGGTTTATCTTTAAGTTTGGCAGTTTTGCGATTAGCCCCGACCCTGGCGCAAGCACGAACAGCTAAGTTTGCACTCAACCCAAATAAAGCTCGAATCTCGTTGTAGACAAGATTCTGGATAGTCATCTTGCTAGTTACTTGTGGCTTAACTTTTTCATTAGCGTAGTTACACGCATCGGCAAAACCTTTCAGCACAAGTTCAATTTCTTCTGCTTGTTTTTGAGTGGGGTTGAGTTTGCAAACTAGTGTCAATACTTGTTCCATGACTTCGACCCAATCACGTATGAACATAATACATCAAAACATTATGATGAAGCCATGCAGCTAGGACGCGAGTATCGTGAATCCCTGCGTTCTGGTTCTGTAGAATCAGGCGATGCTTAGATGTACATTTTCGATACCGATCATCTCAGCATTTTGGATCGCGGAGGAGCAGGAACGCAATGGCAAATGTTAATCCTAGTGAGATTGTAGCAACTATCATTAGCTACGAAGAACAAACGCGGGGCTGGTTGAGTTATGTGACAAAAGCTAGGACTGTTGAGGGACAAGTTGAAGCTTACAAGCAGTTGAAAAAGCAATTAACTAATTACTGCGCCATCCCGATTCTAGAATTTGATGCACAAGCAGCCCAAGAATTTCAACGTCTTAAGGCGTTATATCCTAGACTGGGAACGATGGATTTAAAAATTGCGGCGATCGCACTTGTGAATCAAGCTATCCTATTAACTCGAAATTCTGCTGATTTTGGACAAATTGCAGGCTTAAGCACAGAGAATTGGACTTGAGTTAGGCAGACGACAGATCAAGTAATAAGATACTAGCTTTTTATTCATACTTACCAGAGCGATCGCCTTTTTAGTGGTGTCGATAGTGGCAAGCTAAACTATACGTAATAATATGAATCCCACAAATGAACAAACTCAAGGACTTTACAGACTGTGTTATCGGCTGACTAATATTATCTACCCCAGCTGGCAGTATAGAAGTATTGAGCTTGTTCGGATAGATGAAAGAACTGGCAAGTTATACGTACTGGCTCTTGAAAATTTAGATTTTGAGATTAAGCCTACGGGAGGATACGAGCCATGACAACAGCTAATTATAACGCAATGAACCTTGATGAGTTAAGACGCTATGTACTGACTCATCGAGAAGATATTGTTGCATTTCAGGTGTATGTTGACCGTTCCCAAGCGGCTGGACGGATGATTAGTATAGATATGAGCGATACTCAATGGGAAGAGAATCTCACTGAGAGAATTCAAGCTATATCCGTCGAAGGTGAATCGGATTAGCTGTTGTGCAGATGAGAGCAAATATAAAATTTAGGAAATTGCTGAATCTAAGTATGAATTATGCGATCGCCTCTTCGGTGTATAGACAGTATTTATTTTTAGATAGACTGATCGTGTAATATGCAGATCTGGATTTATTATTATCTATCAGTTTAGAAATGGGCACACTATAAAGCAGGTATAGACATAAGACTTGTTCATGAAACCTGTTTTAAGCAAAGGTCAACTAATCAGATGGAAAGACAATCGGGGGTTTGGTTTCATACAACCTAGTGATGGTAGTGAAGAAGTATTTATTCACATCACCGCATTCAAAGATGTTAACCGTCGTCCCCAAGTTGGAGATTTCATTCATTATCAACTGACAGTTGATAAAAACGGTAAGGTAAGCGCCTGTAATGCTTCGATTAAAGGGGTGACATCAACACCTATACCTCAGTCCTCATCTTCTAGCGCAGCAAAGAAATCTAAAACCAAGCCTGTAATGAAATTTTCATCATTAGCATTAAAGACGTTGCTTCTATCTCTAATACCTGGTTTGGGTTCTATCCATCTTGCATTGACAACTAGCAATCTAATTCCTCTGATCCTTTATCCTGTCATGAGTTTAATTACTTTTGCGCTATACGCCGACGATAAATCTCGTGCAAAACAAGGACGAAGGAGAGTACCAGAGAATACTTTGCATCTATGTGAATTAACTGGAGGTTGGTTAGGTGGGTTTGTCGCGCAACAGACACTACGTCATAAAAGTAGCAAAGTTTCCTATCAAGTTGTCTTTTGGGTGATAGCAATTCTTCATATTGGATTTTGGTTATATTGGCTGTTGCGAATCAGAAGGTGAGGCGATCGCTTAACTCTCAAGACAGAATAGCTAATGATGATTAGCCATTAGCTATTAGCATTGTCTAGGCAGTCCGAAAACGCGCTAACTCTTCACCCGTCTTCGCATCGTGGGCGTGAACTGTACACACCAAACAAGAATCAAACGATCGCGCGACGTGACCAACTTCCACCGGATCGCTAGAATCGTAGATAGGTGTGCCGATTAAAGCTTCTTCGATGGGGCCGCGTATTCCTTCACCGTCACGGGGGCCGATATTCCAAGTACCTGGGGCGATAACTTGGTAGTTTTTAATCTTACCTTGCTCTACTTCTACCCAGTGGCACAAAGAACCCCGTGCTGCTTCTGTTGCACCCCAACCTTTACCATCTTTTTCTTGAGGTTTGATATACCAGGGGTCGTTTAACTTAAATTCGCGTAAGCAGTGTTCGGCTTGGCGATATAGCTTGACAATTTCGTGAACTCGTGCTAGCTGACGCACATGAATACTCCCACCACCCATCTGCTTGAACACATCTAGGATAAATCCATCGTAGTGCTGCCAAGATTCTCCATGCTTACCACCTGCAACTAACTGACGCGCCAAGGGGCCAGCTTCTAAACGTCCGAAGTCTTTGTGCAGAACTGCACTCGCCCAAGAATAAGCATTGTCAAAGTCTTTTGTATTCTTTTGTATCGGATTAGTTGTGCGATCGCCTGGAAAAACATCGGCTGTCCCTTCATCGTACCAAGAGTGAGTGGTATTCTCACGGGTAAAAGATTGCTCCATCAAGGTGTGGGTGTCATTAAAGCTGTCATACACTCCACTTTTCATGATCATGGCGGCGTTTCGCCCTTCAATGGTGGGCTTTTGATATTTATCCTCATGGGCTAAATATCCCCAAGTGACATATTTACCCACACCAGCGCCATATCTATCAAGACCAATATCTAAACCCATGCGCCAATATAAACCCAAGTCGGATTCCCGATGTTTGCGGTCTTCATCTAGCCAATCCATGAAGTCATCATAACTCTTAATTTCTTCGTAACGTTCTAGGGAACAACCTAACCATACTGGTTCTAACCAGTTGGTACGGAAATATTCCAACAGCGACCAAGCGCGGGTAATGTCTGTGAGAGTAGGGGCGCACATCACACCACCAGGCACCATATAACTGCTGTG
>JAVRCF010000015.1:0-30666 GCA_034530935.1 Aulosira sp. DedQUE10
GTTATTTCGGCGTACCCATTTGTTATTTCGGCGTACCCATTTGTTATTTCGGCGTGTCCATAACGCAATACGGTTCAGTTAAGGGTTATTGGTGTAAATAATCGGTCTTTGAAGACGCGATAAATCGCGTCTCTACATTAGGGTTTTGGGCTTATCTGAACCGTATTGGTCCATAACGCACCCCACTCCATTACTAGAAGAGTTAAAACTTATGCTGGTCATACTTGTGTGTACACCGTAGCCTTTTTAAGTAGTCCAGTAGTGGACTGACACGACTAAAATGAGGCATTAGATTTGATGAAATAAACCGCAGCTCGCGTAGCGTTCCGCAGGAATGTACGCCGATAAACGCCGATGAAATAGATTTTTGCTAATGCACTATTTTAGCTGTGTCAGTCCAGTAGGGTGCGTTATGGCGGAACGCCTAACGCACCACCACTGACATCAAATAGAGTTTGATTTTCTCTGCCATAGATCTCATGAAATTTGATAGTAATACCGTTTCTTTGTGAAGCTGCATATAATTCACCCCCAGCTATCGCCGTCCCCCCTTGCCAAGGGGGGACTACAGGGGGGTATTATTATGTGCATCTTCATACAGAATTGGTATAACGCTCTTTAATCACTTTCACCAGAGAATAAAACCAAACTTCTTACGGCACAAGGCTTTTGACCAAAAAATCAGGATTCATAGCATTGTGTTAGAAAATAAAGGCTTAAATCCGCTTCCCATATCACGTTTAAAAGTTAGCTTCGATTTTTAGTTAGCGAGAGTGATGGAAGAGGGATAACAGCAAAAAAATTAGGGTAAAGAGTATACATGACTCTTCACCCCTGAATCTTCTCAATTAACTTCTGAAACTAAGCTCCGACAGCTTCCTTCGCGGCGTACAGTACTTCAGCATTGATTTCTTTAAAGCCACGCTCACGAGCAAATTTCTCGGTATTGCGCTTGACTTTACCACGGACAAATCCCGGAATTTTGTTCAATTCTGCTTGTCCATCTTTTGTCCAATTCAAATCAGAATCGGCAGAAATTCCTTTAGTAATTACTTCCTTGGTATCGTGTCCGCCAAAGATTTCTAAGAGGTGATCCTCCATTCCTAAAGTGAAGGAATTGTAGACCAAATCTGTTACCTGATTTGTACCTTCATAACCCAAGAATGGTTTATAACCAATGGGGAAGTTTTGCACGTGGATTGGTGCTGCAATTACGCCACAGGGGATATCCAAACGTTTCCCAACGTGGCGTTCCATTTGGGTACCGAAAATGGCTGAGGGTTCGACGCGGGCGATCGCATCTCCAATTGCACCATGATCGTCGGTGATTAATACTTCATCACAATACTCGCTCACTTGTTCGCGGAACCAGTCTGCATCATATTTGCAGTAAGTTCCAGCCCAAACAACGTGAATTCCCATTTCTCGTGACAAAATCTTGGTGAGTGCTGCGGCGTGGGTATTGTCACCAAACACCACAGCTTTTTTCCCAGTCAAGTTTTGACAGTCAATGGAACGAGAGAACCAAGCAGCCTGAGATACATACAAGGTTTGTTCGTTGATAAAGTCTTCGTAGTCTACATCAGCGCCTTGGGCATTAATTACCTGCTGAATTTTACGGATACAACGGGCAGTTTCTACAACACCCATTGGAGTAATATCTACGTAGGGAGTGCCGAATTGTTCTTGTAGGTAACGAGCTGTTGTTAAACCGAGTTCCCGGTAAGGTACTAGGTTAAACCAAGCTTGGGACATCTTCTTCAATTCGTTCACAGAAGCGCCTTCAGGAATCACGGTGTTGATTTCAATTCCCAACTCACCCATCAGCTTTTTCAGTTCAGTGCAGTCGTGCTGATGATGGAAACCCAGAGTAGAAATACCAATTATGTTAACCGAGGGTTTTGCAGTTTTGCCTTCTGCTAGAGTGCCTTTTTTGCGGGCTTTCTCAATGTAGAATTGGACAATTTGTTGCAAAGTGCGATCGGCGGCTTGCAGTTCGTTGTAGCGGTAGTGGTTGACATCCGCTAGTATGACATCTCCTTTAGTGTCCTGTTGTGCCCGTTCTACAAAGTTGTGCAGGTCTTCTTGCAAAATACTAGAAGTGCAGGTGGGAGTTAACACAATTAAATCTGGGCTTTCCTCGGCATCTTTGCGGGTGATATTGTCTACCACCTTCTCCTGGGAACCGCGTGCCAAAACGTTACGGTCAACTACACTGGTTGTCACCGGGGTAAAGTTCCTCTCCCGCGATAGCATGGAGCGCATGACGTTAAAATAGTCATCGCCGAGAGGGGCGTGCATGATGGCATGGACATTCTTAAAAGAACTGGCGATTCGCAGCGTACCTATGTGCGCTGGCCCTGCATACATCCAGTAAGCCAATTTCACTACTGTTTCTCCCTTTTAAACTGAAATAACACAGAGTCCGATAATAGGTGGACTATGATTGCTTGTTTTCTCATCGTTGTCTGATTGTCTCAAAACTTGTATCCCTTATAGAATGGGTGAATTATTAAGTTTCAAGTCAAGTGCGCTCGCTCAAACCTTTTGACCATCTGGGATCTAGCGCTTAATTTAACAACATTGATGTTGTTTTAGTGACATAAATCTTTATTTTATGCAAACTTTCCTCAAAGAAGTTGGTGATCGGGAAACCGCGAATTTTATCACCAGATCTCCTAAAGCCTATAATTAAAAAATTGAACGCCCGTGAGATAAAGGCTATGCTGTCAAAGGATCTCAAAAATGCGTTACCAAGCACAGACGAATTGCCTTGTAGTGACGATACGCCCGTGGATAACGAAGACCAGAATCTTTTGCCCAATATTCTCCTGTTTTTACTGAACTCGATATGGGCGACACGGATGGATTGGTACTTTGGGGTAGACATGGGAGTTTATCACACTACAGGAATAAATCCCAGAGTGCCAGTAGTGCCAGATGCGTTTTTGAGTGTGGGAGTAGAAAGGAAAAAAGGTGGTAAATCACGCCCAAGTTACGCAGTTTGGGAAGAAAACGGTGTAGTTCCCATCCTCACTTTAGAAATGGTCTCGCACACACCTGGGGGTGAATACGATAAGAAGATGGAGATCTACACCAAACTAGGGGTGTTGTATTATGTGATTTATAATCCAGAATTTTGGCGACGTGACCAACATCAACCGTTTGAAGTGTATAAGTTGGTGGGTGGTGAGTATCAATTACAGATAGGTGAACCTTACTGGATGAGCGAAATAGGTTTAGGGATTGGCAGATATCAAGGTATAGTTGCTGGCATTCCCCAAGAGTTATTGTCATGGTATGACGAAAAGGGCGATCGCTATTTGACTCCAGAAGAACAAGCACAGCAAGAACGACAACGCGCTGAAAAATTAGCGCAGTACCTAATATCGCTCGGCATTGACCCTGATAATTTACCTAGTGAGTAATATTAAGCGATCGCTTCTTCAGGTCATGCGATCGCAGTACTTGGTTGGAATAGTTTCCCAAAAAATTCGGTGTAGTGGCGAGTGCCGATGTTATGGAGTTGGCACATATATTTAATTGTGCTTCTGCCATGATTTGTGATATCTTAAACAAACTTTTGGTACACATGAACTATATTTAAGGAATTTGGTATATTTGTGCAGGTTAAACCAATGCATCTAACTGTCTCAACGCTTACAACAATCCCAAAGCCTTTTTTAAAATGGGCTGGTGGAAAAAGCCAGTTAATAGGGCAAATAAATAATTTTCTCCCTAATGAATTATTTAAAGGTTCAATAAAGAGGTATATAGAACCTTTTATAGGAGGCGGTGCACTATTTTTCTACATAGCACATAAATATAATACTATTCAAGAATTATTTATTTCTGATTTAAATATAGAATTATTCATAGCATACAAGACAATTCAGCAGAATGTAGATGATGTAATTAAACATTTATCTAAAATTGAAATAGAGTATTTTTCACTAGATGAAAGTGAGAAAAGTAAATACTTCTATCAAATGAGATTACAGTTTAACTCTCGAAGTAAAAATATTAACTCTTCTAATTATGATTATGAATGGGTAGGAAGAACTGCTCAAATTATTTTTTTGAACAAAACTTGTTTTAATGGACTTTTCAGAGTTAATTCTAAAGGTGATTTTAATGTTCCAGCAGGTAAATATAAAAAGCCGTGTATTTGTGACCCAGAAAACTTAAAAGCAGTTGCTAAAATTCTCCAAAAGACTCAAATTTATCATGGAGATTTTATTAAGTGTGAAAATTTTGTAGATAATCAAACATTTGTTTACTTTGATCCACCCTATCGACCAATTAGTAAAACATCTAACTTTACATCCTATTCACAGCAATCCTTTAATGATTCCGAGCAATTGAGGTTGCGAGATTTTTTTAAAAAACTAGACAATAAAGGCGCATTAATCATGCTGAGTAATTCTGACCCAAAAAATGAAAATATCAACGATAATTTTTTTGAATATGCTTATGCTGGTTATCGCATAGAGAGAGTAAGAGCAGCAAGGAATATAAACAGCAATGCATTAAAACGAAACTTAATAAATGAGTTATTAGTTATGAACTATTAGGTGGCAATCAAGACTAAATATAAAATTTAATTATCTTTTTTAAACGTATTTAAATTATTCTAATGAAGATGAGTTTTCCAATATTTCAAAACTACTTTACGCCCTTTAGAAGAAACTTTTAGACATATCGATTACACCTTAAATCTCAATATGCTTACTAGTGGATTATTTGCTGAACTAATAACACAAAATCTATAAATTGTTTTCCTAAGACCAAATTCTACGGAATGCGTTACCAGGCTCATCCTGGTAACGAGTAAAAAGTATTTAAGTTTTACTAGGATTGTTCACAGATATTGCCTCAGGTAAATTAATTGCAGGATTACGGCTAAAGAATCCTCTAGGAACTAACTTAAACCCTACTCGGTGTGTTGGCATCACAGGCCAATCTTCTGGTCGGGGAATATGGGTAACGCCCATTGTGTACCAAAGTACAATATCTTCACCCGTTAAAGGTTCATCATTGGCAATATATTTAGGTAGACCTTGCCCAGGTTGACTTTGGTTAGGATAATCTCCGCCAGCGTAGAGTTCATCTGGCTGATATTTTGTCACCCAAACATGATGTGTAGCAAAGCCAGCTTTATCGCGAATTTTCGCAACTTCCACAGGATAAAATACGGTATTATTTCCTGGCATTAGCATATATCCCGGAGGAGTTCCTAAAGTATTTTGGCGATTTGCGTTGACAATTATCCATTCGCGGCTATGTTTCATATCCAAATCGCGGACAGCAGCGGTTTCTGTTATCAATGGAGTATCTGTAACTGCGATCGCATTTCCTAGAGGATTTTTATTATCCATCGGCAAGGCTTGAACATTCATTTCCATCACAGAATTAGCCTGTCCGTCTACATCCATATCTAAGCGGTAGTTGAAAAAGTGTTGATGATTCACGCCGAAGATGTTCTTAGCTATCAGTCGTCCATAGGAATTATCTTCAGACTGTTTTTCCGCTAATGTTCCCTGTACTAGAACAATTCCTGTTAAATCATTCTCAATTTCTAAACTGCCATCTTGGTGAAAAATCCAATTTAGGCTGTAATCATAATTATCAATTGCCGCCGTCATCGTCATCACTAGTTCTCGACTACGACGAACATAATTTTTTTGGGTGTTGTATTCGTAGTGCTTCCACAGCATCCCATTATCTCTTTCGTAGATACCAATTACCCCTGGCATTTCGTAGGGTTCTCCCTGTTCGTTAGCCATCACAGCATTCAATAACAAGCCGTTTTCGGGAACTTCTTTACCTAACTCCATTGAGGTAGCGAGGGAACCAAAGTTATACTCGCCCACATCAAAAGCATTTCTAAAAGCCCAGGTAGGGTTAGGGTCGCCATAAGGTACTACCATTTCTGATAGGCTAGCGCGGTATAACACTGGTCGAATCTTTTCCCCGTCGTCATAAGTTACTTGGTAAATAACTAACCCACTGCGGGGATGCATGAGATAGCGAAAATTCCAACCTTGCCAGCTAATTGTATTACCTTTAATTCGGAAATTAGCGCCTTGAGGTTGCAGAATCTTTAATAATTTGGGCGGTGAAAGTAATTTCCCCAAAGATTGCACATCATAATTCCAATTCTGTTTAGAAAAAGGTAATATCCCGTTGTCTACAATGCTGTCGAGTTTACCTGTATTTAAATCAACTGTAGCCACCACACCTTCAATCGGACTGCCAAAATAGTTCCAATGATTGCCTTTATAGTAAGATAATGCTCGACAAAGACGCTTACCTTTAGTAATTTCGTTGTTAGTTAAAATCCCAGGTGCCCAGCAATTAATTTTAACTTGATCAAAATCTGTAATTCCCCGTTTTTGCATAGCTACTTGCCATTGGGGGTCAGATTGTACAATCTGCTGTGCTAGTACATATTCTGAATTGATAATTGCAGGTTGAACGTTAGGTATTTGTTTCCAAGAACTTAAGGTTTGAGTTTTGAGGTCAACGACAGCTTGATATGTTTGATTTTGCGCTCGCTCATACACTACCAAAAAAGCTTGGCGCTGAAAAGTTTTCCCTGGTGTAAAATTAAGAACTTCTTTTTTATTTGGTTCTTGCAAAGTTATTAAGGGAAACACAGCTTTGTTGGTGATATTTTTCTCTTTGTTTACCACTGCAACCGCTGTGTTAATTTCTGCTGATGTTAACGCAGTCAAAGGATGAGAAATCGCAGGCTGTTGTGCAGATAATATTTCCCTAGAACCTAAAGCGCCAAAAATGAAAATAATAATAGCAATAGCTAAACTAAATAACCATAGCTTCTTAATCATGGTTTAGATATTTACAGGAATATATAGTTATCTATATTCCCAGCTTGTATTGATAAACCGAATAGATTTATTTGAATTTTCAAAATGTGGGGTCAATACTGTTCGGTTAAGTTCTAATACCATTTCTCTAAATCCTTGCTACAGATAATTCTCCCCCTGCTCCCCTGCTGTCCATGTGTAGCTTTATTTTGAAGAATTGGCATAATACCATTTTCACATAAAGACGCATAGAAAAAATCCTACCGCCTGCGGCACCTCCCCAAAGCATCGCTTAGCTAATGCCAACTAACGTTGTGCATCAATAAAACCTCTTTACATATTCGGACACCCAGGCATGTTATCTCCCAGCAGCAACCGTGCCAGACTGGGTAAAGCTTCACCATAGGTGGGATGGATGTGAACCGATCGCTCTAACAACTGCCAAGTTGCTCCTGCTTCGATCAGGGATAAAAATACATGGATTAGTTCAGCAGTTTCGTACCCCACCAGGGTTGCTCCCAGGATTTTGTCTGTGTCACTGTCGATCACCATGCGATAAAATCCGAGGTCATGCCCCCACTCGATCGCACGCGCAATTTGACTCATGGGTAATGTGACAGCACGCGCGTTGATGCCTTGTTTCTGAGCCTGTTCTAAGGTCATGCCCACTCGCCCCACCTGGGGTTCTGTGTAAACCGCATAGCCAAGGACGCGATCGCTCCGTGTCCGGTTTTCTCCACACAAAATTGCTTTTAAGCGGCGATAGTCCTCCCAAGAAACATGGGTAAAGGCAGGCTGTTTGGCAGCATCCGCGATCGCATAGACTCCAGAACAGGTAGTATGGAACTGGTCATCAATTTTGATAAACCCGCGATCGTCTAGCTCAATTCCGCTGGCGGCTGCATTTAATTTACTTGTATTGGGTTTCCGTCCAATCGCAACCAGCAACGCTTCTCCCTGGAGTTGTTCGCCACTACTCAGCGTCAGGCTAAACACATTATTCTCGTGGGCGACGTGATTTACATTAACCCCAAAGTGGAGGTTAATTCCATCCTGCTTTAATGCTGCTGCTAAGACCTCGCTGACATCAGGCTCTTCCTGTCCGAGGAGGCGATCGCCTCGCACAATTAAGTGGGTCTGACTGCCCAAACGCGCTAGTCCTTGTCCCAACTCCAAGCCAATATAGCCGCCGCCAATCACCAATAAACGGGCTGGTAAGGTGTTCAAGTCAAAGAAATTGCGGTTGGTCAGGTAGGGAGTGCCTGCAAGTCCGGGAATGTCAGGAATCAGCGATGACGTGCCTGTGTTAATGATTACCAGAGGAGCCTGAAGCGTAATATCCCCACCTTTGACCGTCCGTTCACCCACAAAAGAAGCTTCGGCACAAATGACTTTGACACCCGCAGTCTCCAATCGCTGGCGAATCCCTTGATTAAAGCTGCTGCGGATTTCCCGAACTCGCTCCATGACAGCAGAAAAATCCACTTCTACCTGCGTGTGGATGCCTAACTTCTTAGCTTGGCGCGATCGCCCTGCTGCATGAGCCGCTGCTAAGAACGCTTTGGACGGAGTGCAGCCATAGTTGATGCAGCTGCCGCCTAAAGCATCCCGCTCAAACAAGACAACCTTACGTCCCTCATTGGCAAAATCAGCCGCCAGTGGAATGCCTCCTTGACCACTGCCGATCACAATGACATCTGCTGTTTCCATCAGCGCTAAACTCCTTAGAGATAGTTTGCTTTCATCACACTCTCAGACTCAAAGTTAAAAACTCTCTGCCTATTGAGGTAGGGTTTGGATTGAGTTATGACATCTAAAACTAGCGAAGCCCACCCGTGATGTACAGTGTTTCGCCAGTAATCCAGGCTGAATCGGAGGAAGCAAGGAAGACAACGGCAGGCGCGATGTCCTGTGGCTGTCCAATGCGACCCAGTGGTGTGTGCGCTTCAGTTTGTTGGCGACCTTCGCTCTCAGTAATTCCTGCTGTCTGCGTACCCTCAGTTTCTACCATGCCAGGATTGATGGAGTTGATACGGATGTTGCGGGGACCTAACTCTTTAGCTAGCGATTTTGTGACGGCATCAACAGCCGCTTTGGTAGCGCTATAGATTGAGGCATTCGCAGGCGCGAGGCTGCTAACGATCGAACTTATATTGATAATGCTGCCGCCTGCTGAGTCGAAGTGTTTTACGGCTTGTTGTGAGGTGAGGATTAATCCCAGGACATTCAGATCGAATTGCTTGTGGAAGTGTTCTTCGGTGATGTCTTCAAGGGGGGAAAATTCATAAATTCCAGCATTGTTGACCAAAATATCCAGCCTGCCGAATGCTTGCTGTGTCTGTGCAAACAGATGTTCGATCTCTGCCTTTTTGGCAACATTTGCCTGGAGCGCGATCGCCTTGCCGCCCGTGCTGGTAATCTCCTCAACCACGCGATTGGCTCCTTCTTGACTGGATGCGTAGTTGACGACAACGCCTGCACCTTCGGCTGCCAGATGTTTGGCGATCGCGGCACCGATGCCTTTAGATGCACCTGTAACGACTGCGATTTTCCCCTCTAATTTTGTCATGCCCGTGATTCCTGTGGTTGTTGGGTTGAAGATAACTGTCCGAAACAGGTGCAAACTAACAAGAATGCAGCCATCCAGATTTGTAACAGTGATGTCTCACATCCGTGCATCCGCATCAGGATTTGATAAATTCCAGCAGGTCGGCGTTGAGCTGTTCCTTGCTTGTGTCGCCCAGACTATGCGCTCCGCCGGGATATATCTTCAAAGTCGAATTCTTGACGAGCTTCGCAGACAGGAGAGCAGAAGCACCGATCGGCACGATCTGATCGTCATCACCATGAATGATCAACGTTGGCACATCAAACTTCTTCAAATCCTCAGTGAAATCTGTTTCTGAAAACGCCTTAATGCAGTCATAGGTATTCTTATGGCCAGCCATCATCCCCTGCATCCACCAGGAATTGATTAACCCTTGGGAGACTTTGGCACCGGGTCGATTGAAGCCAAAGAACGGGCCACTAGCTACATCCAGGAAGAACTGCGAGCGGTCAGCCAAAAATGCCGCCCGAAAGCCGTCAAAGACCTCAATGGGCAGCCCACCCGGATTCGCCTCCGTCTTGAGCATGAGCGGCGGCACCGCGCCCATCAGCACTGCCTTGGAAACGCGCTTGGTACCGTGCCGTCCGATGAAGCGCGCCACTTCACCGCCGCCTGTAGAGTGTCCAATCATCACCGCATCCTTAATATCCAGCGCCTCGAAGAGTTCCGCCAAATCGTCGGCGTAGGTATCCATGTCATTGCCGTGCCACGGTTGGCTTGACCGTCCATGACCGCGACGATCGTGCGCAATGCAGCGGTAGCCGTGCGAGGCGAGAAAAAACATCTGCGATTCCCAAGCATCCGCACTCAGTGGCCAGCCGTGGCTGAAGACAATGGGTTGTCCAGTGCCCCAGTCCTTGTAATAGATTTGCGTACCGTCCTTAGTTGTGATTGTGCTCATGTGGCTCCTATATAAATTGTGAGCGTTTGCCAATTTGTATCTGGTTCGGACTGTAAAAATAACTGTATCGGCGATCGGTTACCGATCAAGCAATTGCTACTCGATCGCTTGATACATAACTGAAATTTTGGTTGAACTTAGACTACTCAAGTTCTTAATTTAAGATACCAGTTAACTTAGATCTCACACACTTCGTGACATCAAAGGGTAATGATAAAGACAGCCAGAGCGATCGCTACAACATCCTCAGCAAGGAGAGCAGGAATTGAACCAATCAGTTCAATGGCGGCTATCTGCACTTCCCCCAGTGCACTCACAACACCAAGAGCGCTCCAACGCGTAGCAAAACTGCTGTTTGCTCCGGTGACGGATCGATAGCTTTATTCCCGAATCCCTGACTAGAGTGAAGTGAAAGACAGAAATTCAGCCCTGCTGTGGCAATTACCCAAACTCTTTTTCTGTCTGTACCAGCATTTTGATAAGTTAGTTAGTACATAGTTTGAAACAATTACAGTTAACTCGAAGAGGGGATTACGTTGAGTCACCATCCAGAAGCTATTGCCCCGCACGGCGGACAGTTGGTTAATCGCATTGCCACGCCAGCACAAAGAGAAGAGTTTCTCTCCAAAGCTGAGTTTTTGCCACGTGTGCAACTTGACGAGCGAGCCGTTTCTGATTTAGAGATGATTGCGATCGGCGGTTTTAGTCCACTCACAGGTTTTATGAACCAAGAAGACTATGATCGCGTGGTAACAGAAATGCGCCTAGCTAACGGTATTGTGTGGTCAATTCCAATTACACTGTCGGTAGCCGAAGAAGTAGCTTCTCCTCTCACCGAAGGCGGCTTGATCCGTCTCGATAACCCTAGAGGCGAATATATCGGAGTTTTACAGCTATCCCAAAAGTATCGCTACGATAAAACCCGCGAAGCTATTAATGTCTATCGTACTGATGATGCCAAACATCCTGGGGTGCAAGTACTCTATAACCAAGGTTCCGTAAATCTCGCTGGTGATGTCTGGCTATTGCAACGCGATCCCCATCCTCAGTTTCCCGCCTATCAAATTGATCCAGCCGCATCTCGGCAAATGTTTCAAACCAAAGGCTGGAAAACTATCGTTGGCTTTCAAACTCGCAACCCCATCCACCGCGCCCATGAATATATTCAAAAGTGCGCTTTGGAAACCGTAGATGGTCTATTTTTGCACCCATTGGTAGGGGCAACAAAAGAAGATGACATCGCTGCTGATGTGCGGATGCGTTGCTATGAAATTTTGCTGGAACACTACTATCCTTTGGATCGGGTGATTTTGGCAATTAACCCGGCAGCTATGCGTTACGCTGGTCCACGGGAGGCAATTTTCCATGCTTTAGTCCGCAAAAACTACGGTTGTACTCACTTTATCGTGGGACGAGATCATGCGGGCGTTGGTGATTACTATGGAACTTACGATGCTCAATACATTTTTGATGAATTTGAGCCAGATGAATTGGGCATTGTGCCGATGAAGTTTGAACACGCGTTTTACTGCACGCGTACCAAACAAATGGCCACAACTAAAACTAGTCCTAGTAAGCCAGAAGAACGCATTCACCTCTCGGGAACCAAAGTTCGGGAAATGCTGCGCCGGGGTGAACTACCTCCACCAGAATTTTCTCGTCCTGAGGTAGCGGCGGAGTTAACAAGGGCAATGCAAGTATTAGCTTAGGGGATAGGGGCTAGGGAATGGGGGATAGGGAATGGTAAAGGGAAATAATCTATAACTTTGACCTTTGACCCTTGACCTTTGACTTGGAAATCTACCCTAAAAAAGACTACCATTGGCAAACAGTATCGAGTTTAACTTTACACTACAGGCTTCAGCCCTTTAAGCTGTTATGCTGATGGGCTGAGGGCTGATAGCGAATTTATGAAGCGTCGGACTTTTTTACAACGGATTGGCTCAACACTGGCAGTTTTGGGTATAGCTGAAGCTCAGTGGTTGTACTGGGGAAATCGCTATTACCAAGCGTTGGCGCAACCTAGCCTGCGTAAACTAGCATTATTAATTGGTATTAATCAATACTCACAAAATCCTGCCCTCAGCGGTTGTTTGACCGATGTAGAACTGCAAAAAGAACTGTTGATGCATCGCTTTGGCTTCCCCGCCGCGAATATCCTCACGTTAACGGAGGAACAAGCTAGCCGAGAATTTATCGAAGCGGCTTTTTTAGAACATTTGGGTAAGCAAGCTAGAACAGGCGATGTTGTTGTTTTTCACTTTAGCGGCTATGGGACTCGCATCAACTCCGAAACCGATTCAGTGCAAAATGCACTTATACCAGCCGATACACCAAATGATCAAGATGTCAATTATTTATTAGAAGAAACCCTACTGTTATTGTTGCGATCGCTCCCGACAGAACGTGTCACCGCAGTATTGGATACTAGCTACTATGTGCCAAATACAATTCAGCCACCAGGATTGCGAATTCGCGCCCGTCCTGAAGTAGATACTCAGCTAGCAACAGCAGAACTAGAATTTCTCAAACAACTCAAAACGCAAAATTCTTTCAATAAGGGGGAAGTTACCCCACCTCTGTTATTGACAGCAACGCTAGACCCCAAACAATCAGCTAGGGAAGTGCTGCTATCAGGTTTTAGTGCGGGGTTATTTACTTACGCTTTGACACAATATTTATGGGAAGCTAGTCCAGCCAAGACAATTCAAGTCAGCCTCTCCCATGTGGAAACTTCCATGCACAAACTTGGTAGCAATCAGCAGCCAGCTTTGTTAAGTAACAAAAAAAATCCCCAAGCAGTTTTAATTGCCGATCATTTTGTTCCCGACAGCACAATGGGGGGTGAAGGTGCGATCGCAGCCATAGAAGAGGATGGTAAAACCGTGAGTCTGTGGTTAGCTGGACTACCGCCCCAAGTATTGGAAAACTACGGTATTAACTCCCGACTCAGCTTAGTTACCGGAGAACAGCTAATATTGCGATCGCTGACTGGGTTAACGGCAAAAGCACAACTATCCAGTATTGATAGTACTAATCCTTTACAAGTTGGGCAACTGGTGCAAGAAGCAGTGCGAGTTTTACCCCGCAATCTAAGTTTAATTGTGGCTCTCGATGCTGCATTAGAAAGAATTGAACGAGTAGATGCTACCAGTGCCTTTGCTACAGTTTCCCATGTTTCAACTGTAGTTGCTGGAGAACAACCAGCTGATTATCTGTTTGGCAAACTGTTGCAAGCTCCTACTCACTACGGTTTATTCTCTCTGGGTGGCGAGGCAATTCTCAACGGTACTGGCGAAGCGGGAGAAGCGGTAAAAGTTGCAGTGCAAAGGTTAGCACCAAAATTCCCCACTTTGTTAGCAGCCAAGTTATGGCGACTCACCGAAAACGAAGGTTCTTCTCGGTTAGCCATCAAAGCCACTCTAGAAATTGTTAACAGCATATCGTCGCGTGTGGTCATACAACAAGAAACCATGCGGACTCTCGGTACTGAAACTGCAACAAACAAATCACTCAGCACTCCGATTGTGCCTATTGGTAGTAAATTGCAGTATCGCTTACAAAACATGGGCGATCGCCCCGTATATTTAATATTGCTGGGATTAAAGAATCACAGAAGTGCGATCGCATTTTATCCTTGGCAAACTCCCCCAGAACCCAACAGTACCTCAACCACACCTCTGGTTAAACAACTAGTTATTGCTCCAGGTGAGACATTCACCTTACCACAAAGCGCTGCTGCCTCTGAATGGGTGATTCCAGGGCCAGCTTATGAATGTGAACACCAACTGATTTTTAGTACCAGCCCCTTCAACGAAACCCTAACCACCTTGGAAACCGCTAAGAATAACACTACAGATCCACAACCCATAGGCCCATTATTGAACCCCTTAGAAGTTGCCCAAGCCTTACTACAAGATTTACATAACGCTAGTCCTGTTAAAGCAGAGATTAACAGTACATCTGCTGACTCTTATATATTAGATGTGAATAATTGGGCGACTATCAGCTTTAGTTTTCAAATCGTCTAGAACACCGATTCAGTATTCGCTAAACTTTAGTAATTCGTAGGGTGGGCACCACTAGATATTTTGTTCAAACCTTGATGATAGCTAGTGCCCACCATACAAAATGCTGAGGTGCGATCGCATTTTTGCATCTGTGATTAGTTTATTTGAGTACTCCAACACGATATTTGAGTACCTCAAGAGCAAGAGACAGACATTTTATTAAACCCCACATTCCGCACTACAGACTTAGTCTCGGATACATCAGAGTAAAAATATTAGAAACTTCAGGTTGAAAAAGTGAGACAATCAAAAAAAAATCGCTCTCTATTTGTGAATCTGGGCGAAGTCCATTGATAAATAATTCATTAGTAAATGAATGCTATGAATATTAGTGTATTCATTGGTGCATTGAGTAGTGCTAGTGTGGAATTTCTGGAAACAGCAGCAATTGCCTATGCTATTGCTCGTTCTGGCTATCCACGAGAGGCTATTTTAGGTACTATTACGGGTTTAGCTAGTGTTGGGATTGCAGTAGCAATTTTCGGAACGGGATTAAAAGTAATTCCTCTAGATATCCTGCAAGTTTTTATCGGTATTATCTTGTTATGGTTTGGTTTTAGATGGATGAAAAAATCCGTTTTCCGACAGGTTGAAGGTAAACGCGCTGGATGGATTACTGACCCTATCAACTCTGAAGGTATTGTGTTAGAAACAGGAAATACTGATTTTAGCTTCTTTAACTTTATTATTATGATTAAAAGTGCTGCTCTTGAAGCATTGGAAGTAGCTATCATTGTTACTACACTTGGTTTAGCTTCAAATGCTTGGAATGAATCTTTAGTAGGAGTAGGTTTGGCATTATTATCAACAGTAGCTGTAGTAAGTTTATTGCATGGATATTTACTTCAAGTTCCAGAAATTTTAATCAAGCTGAGTGCAGGTATTATGCTAATGGCATTTGGTACTTTCTGGATAGGTGAAGGATTAGGCTTTAATTGGCCATTAGGAGATTTAATGCTTTTGTTTTTAATAGTTTTGTATGGGAGTTGTAGTTTTGTGGCAATCTCTTGGCTGAAAACAAAGAACCTATCTGAAAACATTAGCAACTAAAAAGTCTATTTGAGCCACGAACTCGCAATGCTGTTTCTAACTTTAAGTATTTTTACTCTGATGTATGCGAGACTAACTCTGTAGTGTTTTATACTACTTTTGAAGTGCGGAATGTTAGGTTAAACGGTTAACAAAAAAAGGCGAAGATGAAAAGACAAATAAAAAACTTTTCACCCTTACCCTTTCCCCTTTCCCCCAAACCAAATTTCAAATTGAAAATACTTAACCAAGAAGCATATTTCTACGGCTTGCGTTCAGGGAAATTTCTCGGCGGGACTTCCCTTCCTTGGTAAAATCGTCTTTCCAGCTTGCCTAAACCGAACCATATCCCGCCACCTAGCAAAGCGGCAAAGCTTAATATAGTAACAGTGATGGGAGAAACTTGACCCTGAATCAACATTACTAAAGGCAATAACCCCCAAATTAATGCTGTCACTACAGCTAATCCCATCCTCAACCGTTGCAAGTTGGTTAAGGCTGTGCGGCAGCTAACGCATTTTTTGGTGTGAGAATGGTATCTATCTAGTAAAACTTCCTGGGGTAGTGGTGGCGGTAAAGTCTCTCCGGGAAATAGTTCAGCACTATATTGATTCACCCAGGAACGCAACTGAGATACAAAGCTATCGGCTGTGGTTGGCAAATAGAACGCTTTGTTAAAGTTAGCACTACCGCCGCGTTTTTCTAGATACCGTTCTTGATAATGCAAGAAAATCTGATCGTCTTCTAGTACACCATTTTGACCGATGTGTGAGTACCAGCGTGGAGTCAGCTGGAGAAATAGCCCTGGTAATTTTGAAGAGAACTTGAAAGGAAAGCGGGCAAATAGCCGACATTCTCCCTTGCGAATGGGAGTTGCATAAACTACTGTGACTGTCCTGCCAAACTGCTTGGAAGTCAAGTCATGCCACATCAGTCCAGGCGCAATAAAAGTAGTATCCTGTCGCCCTAAAGTTCCTTTGCGTGGCCCTTCTTCCCAAGTTCCTTTAAATCCCCACTTCCCAGATTCTACAACCTCTAATTCCACCGCAGATACGTTAGCGCGGTTACCGACAGTGCGGTGGTGGGTGTAAGGAATGTGACTGGAGTCGAGGACGTTTTCCATCAACGTCAAGGCATCATAAGGTATGTCTCGAAAAGTATTCAGGCAAACCCAGCCATCAGCGTCTTCTTCTAGAACATCGACAAGCGGAACTTTAGTGTGTGGTGCATTCTCGGTTTTACCTGGATACACAAACAGAAGCCCTTGACGAACTGTGGTGGGTAGTGAAGTAGCACAAGCACGTTGCGAAACTTCTGCCTTTCCTCCTTCTCTTTGCTGCGGAATTACTTCACATTTACCTATTCCGGAAAAGGCCCAGCCATGATAAGGGCATTCTATCCATCCGGTTTCATTAATTCTGCCTTCAGAAAGTGGTGCTAAACGGTGCGGACATTGATCTTCAAAAGCCCGCCAGGTATTTTCATTTTTATCCCACCACAGCACTAAATCTCGCTCTAGCAAAGTAAACCGAGTTAGCTGGGATTTATCTAAATCTTCGATGTAAGAGACAGGATACCAAACTTCCTGCCAGTCAAAGCGATTGGGATCGAGTCCACCAGCAGTAAGGTTTTGTGATGCTTGGGTTTGGGAGATTACGTTCAGAGAATTGTCCTCTGACTGTAAAACACTTTGAGACATGGTGGAATCTGTCAAGAAATTAAGGTGTGCGGGGAGTAAGGATGTACTCTATCAAAAAAAATGTAACAATTTTTTAAAGGTAATGTCGGGCAAGAGTTGAGAAATCAACCAATGGTGTGAAGATTTAAGTTAGTAGTCTAGACTTTAGTCCTAGATTTTGCCGCGCTAAATTGCTGACTAAGAGAGTATTTCTTTAACTCCAGTGCGATCGCTCATGATTAATATTTTAATGTTTGATAACCTGCAACCAAGCTTATCTAGTAACTGGCAAGAATGGCTAACTGTCTTCGGATATTTAGGCTTTACAGCCTTTGTCATCTGGGCGTGTTTACCGCACAGAAGAAATGAAAACTACTTTTTGAAGAAACTGCATATCAGATCGCCAGGGTCTTGAGGCTCAAATAGTACAATCACCCCATCTTGTTTAATTTTAACTTGAGCGCGGCAGTTATAAACTTCCATAGGCTTTTTGATACCATCTACACTAATGGCTGCTCTGTATTCCCAGTAATTTTTAGCGCTACGTTGAATGCTGAGAATACAAATCTGATGTCCATTGTAGTTTCTGCATACAGATGCACTAGCTGGCAGCGCTATTGTGAAGGAGAGTATTAATAGCAACAAAAGAGTTACACATCTGCTCATGCTGATCTCAAGTGTCATTTGCGGGCAATCATATCACTGACCCAATACCTTCACCAAAGCCTTGAGGCTAAACAAACAAAGCCTAACTCCGCAAGATATGAGACTTTTTGTCAAAAGTTGTATTGCATTTGACTAAATTTTACAGTGGATAGTAATTTAAGGATTAAGATTATGCAATAAATGCATAATATGGTGTGAATATGAGCCTCAAAAATGCGATCCTCATTAGTGGGAATAAAGATGAATGCCCCTGGTAATTACCGGGGGCTTTTTGTTTGCTGATGCAAAAGCACTACATCAAAACCGAATTGGTTAAGCTTTTTACTGGAGTTTAGTGGGTCATGAACTTTCAGTTCATGACCCACTAAACTCCAGGTCTTACCTTGAGATGGTTTGGTGTACATAACTTTTAGTACATTTGTTCTTATTAGTTTACACCCAAATTACGCCCAAACTGCCCTAACTTAACCCAACTTTTCTGTTTACTTAGTACTAAACTACTAACGGGACTTAAACATTTTTGAGGTCAAAACAAGCCTCAAACCTTTGCAGGGAAAGGGAAATACACCAAATACATAAAAATGCCTGAAACCCATATATATCAACAAACAAAGCAAAATGATGTCAAAGTCTTGTGGTATATGCGTTTGAGGTTATTTTGTCGGTGTTTTTTGTCTAAGTCCCACTAAGAATTAACCTAGTAGTAAAAGCTAAAAACCCCCGAAAGGTAAGCCTTTCGGGGGTTTTTCTCAGTAAGCGGGCGGCGGGAATCGAACCCGCATTAATAGCTTGGAAGGCTATAGTTTTACCACTAAACTACGCCCGCAATTTTCCAACTTAAATAGTATAACACAGCAGGAGCTAAAATTCAAGCCTCTATTTATTAAGGTAGCGGCTGTAGTCGGATACGTACTATCAGAGTGCTAGGCTTTGGATCGTTTGGAGCATTGTCATAAGCAGGTTCAAATTCCCAGCCATTTAAAACCTGATTAGCTACGAAGTCTTCGTAGTAGCTTCTTTCTTCTTCTGATATGCCCTGATCTGCAACAGCAACATGCTCAAGTTTGCCTTTTTCAGAAATTGTTAATACCACTGTAAATTCTACAGGCTGCCCAGAATCCTTTTCTATATACTTTACATACTCCAGTCCTTTGCTAAATGATTGACGGCTGGGGGTGATTTTAGCTGGGTGAGCGTGTCTATCGCTTTCTGCCTGTTGCGGTTCTCCGACTAAACTAGCTATGAGGCTTCCACCTGCTGCATTCGAGGGTTGAGAGGAAGATTCCTGGTTAGTACTAATACCTGCGTTCTCGCGTTGCTGTTGCTCAGCCAGCTGACGTTGACGTTGCTCAGCCAGTTGACGTTGCTCAGCCAGTTGGCGTTGCTGTTGCTCAGCCAGCTGACGTTGACGTTGCTCAGCCAGTTGGCGTTGCTGCTGCTCAGCCAGCTGACGTTGCTGCTGCTCAGCCAGTTGGCGTTGACGTTGCTCAGCCAGTTGACGTTGCTGCTGCTCAGCCAGTTGACGTTGACGTTGCTCAGCGAAAGCTACGGCATTTTTATCTTGAACAGTAGGACTTGATTTTATTGTTAACTGATCTGTTTTAACTACTGGTTTTGGTAAATTGTTTGGTTGTAACTTTTGATTTGTAGATAATGGCTTTGACGATACTGGTTTTGATTTAGACGTAACGGGTTTTATTGGCGTTCTTGCTTTTGATTTCGGCTGAGAAGCAATTTCTATAACTTCAATCGGAATCGCGGCTTTGCTTTGCTGTCGCCATAATAAACTTGACTGATATGAGCGTATCAGCCAGAAAGCTAGCAAATGTATGCTCAGCGAACCTATAACTACTGCAACCCATAAACTAGGTGGGTCTGTATGCCTCCTCCAAACCTTGCTTGGAGTTGAAGTTTGATCTGCAACCGATGGTGTCATAATAAATTTCAAACTGGATCTGATTGGGCGCTCTTACTCATTACTAAACTAACGCTTCAAAATCCAGTCTACTCTCAGCGATTAGCCATTACCTCTGATCTGACCGCAAAAGTCAGAACTGTTTCATCTACTCCTTTAAGTTCTAAGGGGCTGACTTTAGTAATTTCTTCATCCTGTAAATAATCTGCCACAGCAGCAGAAACTAAGATAGTACCGGGAATAGCAGCGGCTTGCAACCTAGCAGCAATATTAACGCTGGGGCCAATAGCAGTGTAGTCAGCACGTTCGGCGCTCCCAAACATACCAACAACTGCTGTACCTTGGTGAATACCACAACGGAACTTAACGCCAGCATGTCCGTGAGAGTCAAATATGCCTTGATCTTGCCAGCGCTGGTTCAAATCATCTAGTGAGCGGTGCATTGCTCTTGCCGTATTGATGGCACGACGCACCTGTTCATTCGGAGTTAATTCTTCTGGCGCTCCGTATAAGGCTAAGATTGCATCTCCCATAAATTTATCCACAGTGCCGCCATTGTCAAACACAGTCCTGGTCATAGATTCTAAATACTCATTGAGCAACTCTGCTACTCGTCGGGATCTGAGAGTATTTGCTAGCTGGGTAAAACCAACTATGTCACTAAACAAGACTGTAATTAAGCGCGGTTCTGGTCGTAAATCTAGGGTCAAATCTCCCATTGCAGCTTTTTTCACCAAGACAGGGGGTAAAAAACGCTTAAGTACTGATTCTGTCAGGTAGGTATTTAACTCCACAACCCGCCGTTCATTTTCTTTTAAGGCTAAGAGATTCCGAACTTCTGCCAGAAGTTCCCTATCATTAAATGGTTTGGCTAAATAAGCATCCGCGCCATGTTCTGTCCCGGCAATCCGGGTTTCTTCATCAACTTTTGCGGTGAGCAGAATGATTGGTGTTCCTTTCAAATTATCCTCATTGCGGATCATCTGAATCATCTGTAGTCCCGTCACCAAGGGCATCATTAAGTCAGTGATAATTAAGCTCGGTGAAATTTTCTGAGCTATTTGAAATCCTTCCGCACCATTACGGGCCGTATGTACTTGATAACCATGACTGCGAATGATCTCAGATACATAGGTTCGCAAATCTGGGTTGTCATCTACAACCAAAATTGCGTGCCCAGTGTTTAAGAGACTGGCATTAATATACCCTTGAGAGTTTGGGCTGTCAGAACTAGGTAATAATTCTGTTGGCAAGCTTTCGATATTTTCTGTGGTTGGCTCTACAAGTTCTAAATCAGCCAATTCTACAGTGGCTCGGCTGGTGTTCAGTTCCCCTGGGTTTTCCTGGACTTGCTGTGTGGGTAAGTGAGTGTTACCAGTCAAAAGCCATAGTGTAAAGGTAGTACCCTGACCGTACACTGATTCCACAGTTATTTTACCGCCGTGCAGTTCAACCAATTCTTTAACTAAAGCTAAACCTAAACCACTACCTTCATAGGAGCGGTTTTCTGAGCCTTCAGCTTGGCGGAAGCGCTCAAATAGGTGGGGAATTTGTTCTTTAACTATGCCAATTCCAGTGTCTTGTACTTGTAATACGCAACTATCGTCTTGAGATATTAGTCTGATAGTGATCGTCCCACCTTCAGGAGTAAACTTCATGGCATTTGACAGGAGGTTGTAAACTACTTTGTCAAATTTTTCTATATCTAAATATACTTGAGAACATTCAGCCAATTCAAAGAGAAGATGCAGTCCTTTTTTCTCACAGTAAGGGCGAAAAGATTCAACAATTTGGCTGACAAAATTGACTAAATCGCAAGGACGGAAACTAGGCTGCATCCTCCCAGCATCCAAGCGTTGCAAATCCAGTAATTGATTTACTAGTCTGAGCAATCGCCGGGAGTTACGCAAAGCGATCGCACTTTGGGCATAGGATAATCCGCCACCATTACCTATGGCTGACTCTAAAGGCCCGAGAATTAATGTGATCGGAGTGCGGAACTCATGGGAAATATTTTGGAAAAATTCGGTTTTTTGTTTATCTAATTGTAATAAGCGCTCCGCTTGCTCGCGCGTCTTGTGATACAGACGTGATTGTTGCACAGCGATCGCTGCTTGCGCTGCCACAGATTTAGCTAGTTGAATCTCAGACGATAACCATCTGCGTGATTTGCTACCTTCCCGCAACGTAATACTACCGATGCATTTGCCATCAGCAAGCAAGGGAACAACCATGAGCGATCGCGCTGGCTTTTTCAAAGGCAAATCAAACCCCTTGATTTCGGCAGAACAGTTGCTCATATCAGTAATTACCACTGGCTCCAGCGTCTGCAAAATCTCTTGAAGTATCGGATTATGCTTAATTGGAGCTTGAGAATGAGGTAATTCCTGATTTGTATAGTGATTATGGTTACTCAATCCTGGCTCTTGGGCTGACTTTAGAGTATGTTCTAAATATTGAGAACTGTCATATAGTCCCACACATTCAACAAACTCATCTTCCTCAGTCCATAAAGACAAAATGCAGCCATTGACTTGTAAGGCTTGTCCTAGTTGTTCGGTAATAGCCGCAAAGATATCTTGAGGATCTAAGCTAGAGCGAATTGCCGTAGTAATTGTATTAATTAAGGCTTCTCGCTTAGCAAGAGCGCGTACTTGTTCATAGGTATAAGCTTGAGATAAAGCCAGAGCTGCCTGATCCGCTACCATCAAAACCAACTGCACTTCCTCTTCCCTCCAAACGCGGGGATCAGAGCATTGGTGCAGCGCTAGCACTGCCATTAGTTCTTGTTGGCAAATCAGTGGCACAACTAAACTAGAACAAATGTTAGCTGCTAAAAAAGCTGCGCTACGTTGTTGCAGTTCGAGCGTATTGCCCTGAATACGTTCATCATCTTCTACATTATGAATAACTTGGACTTCGCGGGTTTCCCAGACTGTCTGTGCCAATAAGGAGGAGGTAGAAAAAACAGATAAGGAAGATTTTGCCTTGCCATTTTCCTGTTCTTCCCCTGCTTTCTTTGCTTCTGGTTGAGCAGCTTTCTGGTAAATAAATCCTTCATCAACCAACTGCTCATCCTGAAAGGGACGTAAAAGACACACATCCACTTCCAACATATGACCCACGGTATCGACAATTGTTTGTAAAATTTGTCGATAGTCTAAAGCACTACGAATTGTATTTGTGACAGTGTTCAGCAGCGATTCTTGACGGAGTGTACGCGTCAGTTCGCGGGTACGGGCTTTGAGGACATTATGAGTATCAAGAGCCTGGCGTACTACGGCTTTGAGTTCCTCTGCTTCCCAAGGTTTTGTGACATATTTAAAGACTTTACCAGCGTTGATGGCTTCTACTAAGTCTTCGACATCAGTGTAGCCAGTTAAGATAATCCGGATAATATCTGGATATTGAGTGGCTGTCAGGCTCAAAAATTCTGTACCGCTCATGATTGGCATCCGCTGATCGGAGATGATCACTGAGACCTCTCCTTCTTGTGCCAGCAGATCCAATGCGGCAGGACCAGAAGTTGCCCTTAGCACCTTATATTCGCGATAAAAGGTGCGGTAAAGCAAGTCAAGGTTGTCTGGCTCATCATCGACAACCAATATTTTCGGCTTACTGTTTGCTTGTTGGGATTTCATGCACCGCTTTCCTGCTGCAACGGCAGTTGGATAAAGAATAATCTGATCAGACAGGGATGTTTCTGAGTCAGGTAAGAGCAGAGCATTGTGACCAATAGGGCTATTTGGCTACATGAGTGCTGAGTGTGAAAGTATTTACTCACAGTAATTCGCCTCAATGGCTTGTAAAGATTGCGATTTGCTCTGAAGCAAGGCAATTGCTTTGATATTCAGTTTTGGTCTTACAGAGTTGATAGCTGCCAAATCTTCCCTCACCTCCGGCGAGAACTGTCAAAATACTATACACATACAGCGCTCAAGGCTGGCTCAAAAATCCATCTGTAGCTGCATATTTAAGTTTTCCCGTTGCAGCAGTTGCACTAACACTTGTCAGTAAATTTTATTTATGATACTCATGCTAGAGTCAACAATATTACAAAAATAAGACGTAACCGCTAAGTATACAATTACACAAATACTTTTTTCTAATTTAATCTGTTGCGCCGATAAAGTTCCATAAGTACTGGTGAGAATCGTCAAGCACCAAGATTTTCGGAGCTAGTTTTAGCTTATAGCCTCATACCCATATACTCTTAAATCCATCTCAAAAATATTTTGGTCAGCCAAGAGAGAAGGGGTAGCTGGGGGAGCAAACCATACATAAATAATGCGGTAGGCGAATCAATTTAGGGGCTTGCACCAACCACAAAGGTCAATTTCCCCCCCTACTTACCCATCCCTCCTTTTCGGTCAAGTTGAAATTGACAGGTGTAGACATAGGCGGGAACGCGCAGATCAAGATACAGGGAGAGTAGTAAGCTCATCAATGCCTTAAAAAAACAGCGTTTTTCCCGGTATTAGGAAGATAACAACTGGCGTATCCTCCAAATTCGCCCAATCTCATCCCCGATACTTTAGTTGTTGTTACTCATATCTGATAAATATCTACTTCGTTGCTATGAGCCTTAGAAAAAATCAAACTACAGATGCACAGCAGGAGGAGAATTATAAGTAGGCAGGATTGCTAGAAATGTTATAACCTGTCAATAGATTACCCAAAAGGGAACAGAGTATGTTATCACCTTGAAAAATTCCCCAAGTAATCTATATCATCTATATCAAGGTGTACAACAATTAATTACAGCCCCTAGAAGCACTGTCTGTTTTTTCAAAAAGGCTTGCACTTTGTTTGCTTCATGACAAAATTATAATTTGTAGTCACATTGCAAATTCAATGCTTTGAGCCGCTAAGAGTTTTAACAAAGTTTGTATGGTGTATTAGGATACTTGAAAAAATTTTCGTTGAATCCAATAAATACTAAACTAGCCTTGACATCCTGGTTTTTCCACCCATACCACCAAGAGCCTGTCACAGTTGTCGCCCATCAGTCTGAGCGGCAATTCCAAATTCGTGCTGCAACACCTGCCGATCTCTATAGTGTTGCCCAGATTATTACTGAAAGCTTTCACTCTCAACATGGTCTGTGGGGATGGGCTTTTCCATTAATACGTTTGGGCATTTACGAAGACTTGAAGCAGCGCCTAGCATCACCTTTGCCTCATCACGTTTGTTTAGTGGTTACTGACACTACTAGAGGTGTGAATAAACTAGTAGGAACTGTAGAACTCGGTGTACGTTTTAGCGATGCATGGACGCAAGTAGGGAAAAGTTTTCCCTACCTGTCTAACTTAGCTGTTAGTCCACAATACCGTAGACATGGTGTGGCCTCAAGCTTACTGACAAACTGCGAAAAAGTCTCACAGGAATGGGGATTTCAGGACTTATACCTTCATGTTTTGGAAAGTAACTATCAGGCAAGGCAGCTTTATTTAAAGCTAGGATACCAGGTACATAAAGTTGAATCTCACTGGAATCTTTTCTTCTCAAAATACTCAAGTCAGATATTATTGCATAAACATCTGAAGAATAATCCAATTATCTAAATTATGAATTTAAATTATGAATTAAAAGGTGCCATTTCTACCCGATAGGAATGCCTACAGTATTATGTCTAAAAGCATTTTAAGTTTAGTTCGTGGTAAAAATATTCAGAGTTGTAAATCTGTCTCTGACGCTGCTTTCAATTAAAATTGAAAATTTTTAATCTTCTTTGTTTAGCTATATTAAACAGTAAGATCCCCACGATGCTGTGTTGCTATATATAACTAGCCTTATAGTCAATTACAAATTGCTATATTTTGACATAATTATGCTACGAAAATTTTCTTGCTACTTCTTGTAAAAACTAATTTATTCAGATACAGAAGATGTAATGTTTACAAATTTATCAATATAGTAATTTAATGTTTATACAAAAAGAAAAACAAATATTATTAAATATATACAAACAAAAAATAATAGAATCTTAGATAAAAGACACTGATATTTAATTATTAATCCCTCATAAGAACTTTGTATTTAAGATATTGATCTTTATAAAAACTTTAAAAAAAGTTCACTTTCATGGCAGACAAATCCAGTTAAATCTCATAAAATATGAGTACTCAATTGCTTAGACCGATCTATTTATTGCTATCTTAGCCAAATTCACCATAAAATTCCTGATAATAAGAAAAATCAAAAATTAACTTTGCTTTAACAGCAAGTTACTGCTTTAAGTGCATACTACTACTCAATTATTCGCAAATCTGAAAAAAAATGGATAGCGAACAACGCCAACGCTATCAGATTGCTATGGTATCAACTTACTATCCTGACACCAGCCTCCTTGACCATCTTGTCATGCCAGATGGAACTGAGCAATCGCACGGCTCGGATATCCTAACCTGGCTACAAACTGGAAAGGTTTTCATCGTCAACAGTCGGAAACGGAATGGTTTAATTCTTTATAAGCGCTACCATGCAGAGTTTGCTGGGCCTGGGGCTGCGGTCGGAGGAGAATATGACTGTGATTGCCAAAGCGTACTACCGATCGGGAATCTATCTTTATTAACTCCTGAATCTTATGAGGAGCGTCAGAAAGCTTATTTAATTAGACGGCAATGGATTCGCTTAATTAAACAAATTACAGAAAACCCAGTGCCTCAGCAAAGAGTCCAAAAGATTCTTGATCAATTTGAACAATACTTTCCACCGGAAACGGTAGCTCATATACCAGATGTTACCTTTGCCATGTTAGTAGGTGTACTCCCACAAACTGTGGGAGTAGTAAGGCGTTTGGGCAATGGGGCAGGCAGTAGATTTAATTACTAAGTGAATTAATGTTTAAAAATGAAGATTTGCCACAGCAGCCTGTAGCCGATTTAGGGTACGGGCATTTTCCTCTTGTGAGCCGATAGTAATTCGTAATCCTCCGCTCAGCAGTCGCACAAGCGTACCAGATTTTCTCAATTGCTGATGAAGACTTTTTAAAGCAGTATCTTGTGAGATTCTGTTATTTGGTGTAAAACCCAGGTAAATAAAGTTAGCTGCGCTGGCTGTGACTTGTAAGTCCGGATATTGGGATAAAGCGTTGACGAGTTTGTCGCGTTCAGTCAGTGTTTGGGAAATTGAATCGAGTAAAAGTTGGCGGTTTTGCAAAGCTACTAATGCTGCGGCGATTGAGAAACTGGGAACATTGTAGGGTAAGCGGACTTTTTCTAAAATAGCGATCGCATCTGGATGAGCGACGCAATAGCCTACACGCAAAGCTGCTAAACGAAAAGCCTTAGAAAAAGTCCGCAGTATTACCCAGTTGGGCCGCTGTTCTAATTCTCCGACTAAGCTAGTCTGGCTAAATTCAAAGTAAGCTTCATCAATTACTACTAAAATTTCTTCGCCTAAACTTCTTAACCATGCTAACTCTGTCGCAGTTAAGCAGTTAGCAGTAGGAGAATTAGGATGTACTACAAAAACTACCCGTATCGGGGGGGTTTTTGTTTGAGCGATCGCAGATTGTGCTGCTGGTAAATCTATTTCAAAATTGGCTTCATTTCTACCCACTTCTACAACGGGTATGCCCAAAGTTTTTGCCAAAATCGCGTACATAGAGAAGGTGGGATTGGCAACTAGAATACTCCCTTCTCCACTTAGACAGGTGGCGATTAATAAAGAACGGATTAATTCATCTGAACCATTACCCACAGAAATATTCGCAGCAGTAATTTTAGATGATGAGAGGGCCGCTGACTCATTAACATACTGCGCGATCGCTTTTTTAAGTGTCTCATGCCCCCCATCAGGGTAACGATTTGTTTCAATTACTTGCTGATAAGTCCAAGCCAGCTTTTCTTTTAACTCTGGCGGCAAATCATAGGGGCTTTCATTCGTATCCAGCCGATCAAACTGTGTCTCGTCGACTGCTTCTGCTGTATCGCTGCTCTTATGTGGTTTATAAGCTGTGAATTGCGCTAAATCTGACCGGATGAAGGGAAGCATAGTTTTTCGTCATTGGTCATTGGTCATTGGTCATTGGTCATTGGTCATTGGTCATTAGTCATTAGTAACGGACATAGGACGGACAAATGACTAATGACATTAATTAATGTGAGAATTTCATATTTTACAGCTTCCCGGTAACTGGCAGAAGTGGTTAATTGCTTGCCAAATTTCTGACATGACATTTCCCAAGCCGTGATCGCTGTCGAGTTCTAATAAATTCACCCAAGGACGCGATATCGCAAATTCACGACTGGCTGTAATGGGAATGACTTCATCATTTTTGCCATGCAAAATCAGGGTGGGGATGGGGCGTTTTAATATCTCTTCTTGGTATTGCCTGGCATCTGTAACGAAATCGTAACTTAAAGGCAGCGATCGCCCTTCTCCATAGTGATCAACCATGAGATATTTTTCTTGTTGCCAACGCTGTATGTGTTCATCTCCTAACTTTGGTAACCAGTGGGATAAAAACCCAAAAGCTGGTGCTAACAAAACCAGACTTTTCACTTGCGGATATTTTTGCCCTAAATGAGCAGCAGTTAAACCGCCCAAACTTGAGCCTATAAGTGTGACTGGTACAGAATCATCAGGAAATTCTGCTGCAACTTGAGTGATCTGACGAGTGATTGTCAAGTTACAAAAATCGCCAGCATTCAAATCAGGAATTGTTAGTTGTGTTTGAATTTGGGCAAAGCGATCCCTTATATCTTTGGCTTTAGCAGAATCAGGACTGGAAGCAAAGCCATGCAAGTAAATAAAGTGATTCAAAATTCAACTCAGCCAGTATTTCAAATACAGACGCGATCGCGTCTGTATAAAACTTACCGCATTGTGACGAATTCTTCGGCGGCTGAGGGATGTATCCCCACGGTAGCATCAAAGTCTTTTTTGGTTGCCCCCATTTTGACAGCGATCGCTATACCTTGAATGATCTCAGCTGCACTATCTCCCACCATGTGAGCGCCTAGAACTTGATCGGTGTTAGCATCCACTACCAGCTTCATCATGGTTCTTTCTTGGGCACTGGTTAAACTGTAGTACATAGGACGGAAGCGGGTACGAAAAATGGTGACTCCATCATCACCAAGTTTCTCTTTGGCCTCGGCTTCCGTTAAACCAACTGTAGCCGCTTCCGGAGTGGAAAAGATTGCTGTTGGTACAGTGTGGTGACTAAACTCGCGGCGGTTGTTGCCAAATTCGCTATCCGCAAAAGCCCGACCTTCACCAATAGCGACTGGTGTCAAATTTAACCTATCTGTGACATCGCCAACAGCAAAAATATTTGGTTGACTAGTTTGACTATATTCATTGACTGCGATCGCATTTGCCATCCCGTATCCAAGACCTTCTTCAGAACTGGCAACAATTTCAATTCCCGCATTTTCTAAACCCAGTCCATCTACATTGGGAATCCGACCAGTTGCGACTAAAATCACGTCAGCAATCACTGGTTCTTGATTTTCCCCAGATAAAGACAACTTCAATCCTTCTTGTTCTCGCTCAACTTGTGTCACCAAGTTATTCTGGATAATGCGAATGCCGTGGTTTGTCATCCCTTCGTGAATACAAGTACTGATGTCTTCATCAAAGCCCGTCAAAATTAGGTCTTTGCGGATAATTTGTGTAACTTGAGAACCTAAACCCCGCATGATTGAGGCAAATTCCGTACCAATGTAACCAGCACCAATGATCGCTATATGCTTTGGTTGTTCTTTGAGGTGAAACATTTCGTTGGAGGTAATAGCATATTCCATACCAGGTAAATCTGGTTTGAGTGGTCTCCCGCCAACAGCAACTAAAATTTTGTCTGCTGTAATTTTGCGATCGTCAACTTCTATAGTGTGTGGGTCTACTAAAGTAGCACGGCCAGGAATCAGTGTTACGCCTGCTTTTTCTAAAAAGCTGATATGTAGTTGAGAAAGTCGCCGAACTTCTTTGTCTATAGAAGTAATGAAATGTTCCCAGTCCAATTCAGCATCACCAACTTTCCAGCCATAGCCTGCGGCATCACTAAAAAGTGCGGGAAAATGAGAACCGTAGACCATGAACTTTTTGGGAACGCAACCGCGAATCACACAAGTACCACCAACTAAATCATTTTCTGCGATCGCTACTTTCGCCCCGTAGCTAGCTGCTCGTTTGGAAGCTGCTAAACCCCCAGAACCAGCGCCAATGACAAATAGATCGTAATCAAAAGTCATAAATTTATGTATCTCTTTCGCAACAATTAAGCTTCCGAAACCTTACACAGCAAATTTAATTTAACTAAAAAATATATTCAGCTAATCCATGTAAGTCCTGTTCTTGATTTAATCTAGCGCTAGTAGATGCGCTGGCATTAGGGTGAATGTTACTTTTGCTTTGATTAGGATTGACGACGATTTGTAATTCTTTTTGGAAATTTAAGTATTTAAATATACAAATAATATTTTTTGTTATTTGAAATAAATTTAAGGAAGTCAGTTATATACTGCTTCCCTAAATTTTACTCATCAAATTGCTGATGCTGCTAAGTTATATAAGCGACATCAGATTTTTATGTTGTTGGCCTTTCTGGGGGTGGCTCAGGCTGAGGATCTGGCTTGGGCGGCTCAGGCTGAGGATCTGGTTTAGGTGGCTGGTTATCTGGCTTGGGCGGCTCAGGCTGAGGATCTGGTTTAGGTGGTTGGTTGTCTGGCTTGGGTGGCTCAGGCTTGGGATCTGGTTTAGGTGGCTGGTTGTCTGGCTTGGGTGGCTCAGGCTTGGGATCTGGCTTAGGTGGTTGGTTGTCTGGCTTGGGTGGCTCAGGCTTGGGATCTGGCTTAGGTGGTTGGTTGTCTGGCTTGGGTGGCTCAGGCTTGGGTGGCTCAGGCTTGGGATCTGGTTTAGGTGGTTGGTTGTCTGGCTTGGGTGGCTCAGGCTTGGGATCTGGTTTAGGTGGCTGGTTGTCTGGCTTGGGTGGCTCAGGCTTGGGATCTGGCTTAGGTGG
>JAVRCF010000015.1:30766-108146 GCA_034530935.1 Aulosira sp. DedQUE10
TTAGGTGGCTCAGGCTGAGGATCTGGTTTAGGTGGCTCAGGCTGAGGATCTGGTTTAGGTGGCTCAGGCTGAGGATCTGGTTTAGGTGGCTCAGGCTGAGGATCTGGCTCAGGAGTTGTATCAGGCTTGGGTAACTCCGGCGTTGGCTTGGGTTGTTCAGGAGTTGTATCAGGCTTGGGTAACTCCGGCGTTGGCTTGGGTTGTTCAGGCGTTGTATCAGGCTTGGGTAACTCCGGTGTTGGCTTGGGCGGTGTTACGACTGGCTCACTAGGCTTTGATGGAGGGATTTGTGGTTTTGTGGAAGTTTGACTATTTGATTGAACTTCTCCTGTTTCCACAAAGGATTCTACTGGGAGAGTCTCTTGTGTTGAGTTTAATGAAGAATCTCCTTGATTAATCTCGCTTGTACTATCTTGGCTAGGAGAAGTTGAGGAAGTAGCAGTTAGCTGTAAAAATGAAGGATTTTCTACTACTTCCTCACCCTTAAGTGGTGTTTGTGTAGCTACGGCGGCGGCGGTTTCGGCTTGAACGCTGGCGATCGCTGGATCTGGTGTCGGCGCAAGATTTTGTCTAGTTAAATCAAGCCCTCGAACCATATCGCTCGTTTCATAAAAATTTCTCAGATCAAAATCGTATAAACCTTGAAATTTACCTTTAACAATAACCATCAGTTGCCCTGCTTCCAGCACCTGACTTTGCGAAGCTTGTTTATTAGAGACTTCAATGCCACTATTTGTCAGCGCACCAACAATTGTGGTGTCGGTTTTCTCGTCATAGCGAACAAATAATGCTGAACCGCGAATTGCTGCTGCTGCATTTGGTGTTTGTATACGTGTTTGGCCCCTACCAGGTGGAATCAGCAGCAATACAGTTCCATTTGTGAGTCTAAAGTTGCGAGTTTTGGGTAAAAACTGAAATATTGCTTGTTCGCCAACTCGAGCTAAAGAGCCATCGTTAAAGCGTAAGTCTGCAAGGGACTTTCTACCAGTGGACAAACCATCCCCAGGAATCATTGCATCGGCTTTACGTGCTGGACGCTTCTTGGGGCCATTTTTGGGAATTAGCTGCACCAAGTTACGCAATTCCTGAATCTCAGCTCGTGTCAGGGGAATAGTTGCATTTGCCCGCCCTGAAAAAGGCAACACTATAACTCCCCATACACCAATCACTAAAAGTGGTAAAAATTTTTGCAGCATAGTTTAGAGACTCAAAAGACTTAATTAATACCGAATATTTGTAAAAATAAATTCTCGGTTGAAATTCTATTTTTTTGGTTATAATTTATACTGTTTTAAGTAAAGTATCTAATTCGGCTGAGTTTAGTTAGTGTATTTTAATAAAATGGTCATAAACTTTATCATCTTTATTTTAAACTTAATACCTTAATACTTAAACATATAATAAAATTTAATGTTTTTGTTTTTTTGGGTGAACAAGTACAAATATCATATATAGTAATCTTTGATATTGAGTTCGGCTTTTCGACAAGAAAAGTCAACATCAGGGATAAGTTAATCGGAAATTTGATATTTAAATTAGGAATTTCCGAGGTAGCTTCTGGATCTACGTTGGGAAAACGCGATCAACGCCATCAAAGATGCAATCCAAGGGCTGGAAAAATTTTTTATTTGCGGTTTTGTTAACTATTAGTGGTGCAAACTGGTATTGCATCAGGGTAGATAAAGCATGGGCTGAAAGTTCTCATAGGGAGTTAGCGAGTGTATTAGGACTGCCAAAAACTGTAGCATCAAACGTAACATCTTTAGCAATAGTACAGATTGTTACTCAGCAATGCGAGCAGCCTCAGCCAAATGCAAATAATTATCAACCGCCAGAGTTAGCAAATATAGATAAGCGTCAGTGGCTTCTAAAGCTGTATAACAAAATCTCCTCCTCTAAGCAGATTGACATTGAGAGATTAAATCAAGACGTAAGTTGTTTTGAGAAATTTCTGAATTTAGATGGCTCTTTGCAGGTATTTTTGTTTGACTCTACTGTTGAAACTTCAAAAGCTAATTTCAACTGTGAAGACGATTTGTGTCAGCAGTCAATTGACTTGAAGATTTTACACTCACAAAAACTACCCGATTCGATAAAGCCAGGACAAGCAACGGCTCAAGCCAATCCAGAAGCGCCCCCGACACCCGAAAACCCAAGAGATTTAGAAAAGCAAACTGATCCGCCACCATTAGAAGTACAGCCGAATACTGTTCCCACCCCTTCCCCGTCGCAAATAGAGCAACTCTTAGAAATTCCACAGCCTGATTATTCCCAAAGGCTAGAAAAGCTAAGACAGAGATTGCAAGAACAAACACAGTCGTCACCAGGAACGAGCAATCTTGAACTGGGATTGCGGATAAAACCACGAACAATAGCAGAACCACCACCACTAGAACAACAGCCACCGACACCGATAGAAAAGCCTGTGCCTCAGTTTAAACCCATAGGCAGTCTAGATGGTCGCGTCGGCTACTTTTATTCAAGTAATATTTTTTCTTCAAATGTTGACCCTATAGAAGATAGCTTAATTTTTTATGGACTGACGTTAGCCTCTGCATATTTCCCTTTGGGTTCTAAGACTTATATAAGTGGCTCAATTGACGGTACTCAGATTCACTATATTGATCAATCAATATATGATTACAATCAGTTGAGATTCAACCTAGGTTTGTACCAGCAATTCTCACGCCGGATGTATGGAGAACTTGCTTGGAGTAATCAAATGTTGTTCTACGCTAACAACGGTGATACTTTTAAGGCAGGCGATCGCTTTTTAAACGAAAACTCGATCCGGTTGTCTTTAGGACGACGAGATCCCCTAAGTTCCAAATTATTTTTTGATAGCTTCTACGGATTGAGTATAAGTTTTGCTGATCCAGAAAACCGTAGCCGGATCGTTAATTCTTTGTGGTTGTCTTTAAGTTACTACTTGCAAAAACCTTTACAAGTTGGGATTAACTACCAGTTCAATTTGTCAAATTTTACAAATCGCCCCGACTCCCGCGAAGACGAATTCCATCGGTTATTTGGACACTTAACTTATCGAGTATCCGACAACAGCAATCTTAATCTTCAGACTGGTGTTACCTTTGGGGGTTCTAGCGCTCCCAACATTGATTTTAATGGTTGGTTCTTCAGTCTTAATTACAATTGGGAGTTAGGGCGATTTTAATTATAGTCAAGGGTCAACAGTCAAGAGTCAAAATTTCTTCCTTGTCCCCATTCCCCAATCCCCATTACCCATTAACCAATCCCCAATCCCCAATCTGATTATGCTAGCCAATGCCACCACCTACCAAATTACCTGGGAAAAATTACCAGATGATTTTGTTTTAGATGATGAACCTGTGGACAGTATTAATCAGCCACTTTTAGCCGCAGCGCTTACAGAAAGCTTAGAAATAGCTGGAAGATTACCAGCTAATGCTTTAACAACAACTAACTACAGTATCTGCGCTACTTTGAATGGACAAACCGTCGTCAAAGCACCAGATTGGGGATATGTATCATTAATTCGGGTGTCAAGAGAAGAAGTTAAGCGTAGTTATACCCCTCAACTCCAAGGCGATATACCACTAATTGTTATGGAATTTCTCTCGGACAGCGAAGGTAGTGAATATTCCAGCAAACCAACCTATCCGCCTGGTAAATGGTTTTATTACGAACAAGTTTTACAAGTGCCAAACTATGCAATTTTTGAACCAGACGGTGGAGTTTTAGAATTTTATCGACTAGACAATTCAGGACATTATCAACTGCAACCAGCAGATGCAAATAACCGTTATTGGATTCCTGAAATGAGCCTATCTTTGGGAACATGGCAAGGAGTTCGCGAAAATCGCACTGGTTTTTGGTTACGCTGGTGGGAAGAAGCAGGAGAATTATTGCTGTGGGGTTCAGAGTTAGCAGCCAAGGAACGCCAACAAAAAGAATTGGCTCAACAGCAAGCCGAACAGGAACGCCAACAAAAAGAATTGGCTCAACAACGTCTAAAGCAATTAGCAGCACAATTAAAAGCGTTGGGAGTCGAACCTGATATTTAAGATGGGGGAAAGAGTTGCGATCGCACTTGACATGGAAGCATCCCACTTTTGCAAAATCTAACAATCTTCCGTCATTGCGTAAAGCCTTCTCTACGCAATGGCTGGGATTGCTTCTGGTGCGTCCGCTACGCGAACGTTCCTCGCAATGACGTGTTACATTTTATTATTTCATCGCGAAATAAAAACTGGGATGCACCCCTTGACATTCAAAACAGTCGCTACTGACTGAATATAAATCTACAGCCAGAAGCAACCTAATTTTGTTTAATGCCTAGTTTTATTTAGACAATTTGAAATTGAGTTTAATCTTTGACATTCTCTCGCTTCTAACAGTTGCTTATTCATAGCTTCTGATTGGGCTATCATCAATGTTGTCCCTGAGATCGCCAGTGTACCAATAGTAGCTAACCCTAACAAAATAATTTTTTTTCTACTTTTTACAGTAGTTAATAAATTTTCCCAAGCAGTAGTATTACCAAACACCGTAATTGTTTTTAGTGCTTCTAAGGCAACTGCTGCATTGGCATAGCGATGTTGGCGTTTATGCTCTACCATTTTCATCAGCCAGCGCTTAAAATCTGGGCTAATTTGAGGCAATAATTTTAGAACATTAAAGCGATTTTTCTCATCAATTAACTGACCAATATTTACAGAACGAGTATGAGTAAGTAAGCAAATCAATGTTGCGCCTAAACTATATAAATCTGATGCCTCAGTTAAGAGATAACCAAATTGTTCTTCTGGCGGCATAAAACCTGGTGTGCCGGCAGCAAAACTGCTGAGAGTCATTTTTGCACCTTGGTTTCGAGCCAAACCAAAATCTATCAGGTAAGCATTAAGTTGCTCATCAACTAAAAGATTTTCTGGTTTGATATCTCGATGGATAATTGGGGTAACTTGCTTTTGCAAGTCAACTAAAATTTCTAACACTGAGATAGCAATTTTCTTGATTTCTTCAGGATGGAAGCTATGTTGTAAGCCTAAGGATGGAGCGTTTTTATATTCCTGCAACATATAAAAACCCGCTGGTGTTTCAAAAGAATTCACATAGCGGGGAATGCGTGTATGATTTATTTGTTTGAGGATTTCAATTTCGCGCTCATAAGCTTTCACAACTGACCAATCAGGAATCGCATTGGCAAAACTGAACTCTTTAATCACCACTTTTTGCTCAGTTTTAATTGCATGAGCCAAATAAGTAGTGCGTCCTGCTTGCCGATTGCGTCCTAGTTCTCGGATAACTTGATAGCCTTGCTGAGAAAAATCTGGATATTTATTTAAGGGAATATCCCCCTGATATCCATTTTGCACATCAAGTCCCATAGACAATCACCACACAATTTTGATTTAGTCAAATCAAGGCTGAAGTATAAAGTATGTACCCCTGCTCTTAAGCAAGCTACGCGTAGCGTCTTTCACACTTCAGACTTTTCTGGTAAATGTGGATTGCGAAAAAGTTAAGATCTCGTTGCACAAAGGCGCATAGACATCTTTTAGATGCCTATGCGCGAAATCATCACCTTTGCGCTAGCCAATCCACAATTTGGGTATTGACAACATCTGGAACTTCATCATGGGGACAATGACCAGCGTTGGGAATGGGGATAATTTTGATTGCTTTGCCATTCTCACGCGCTTCTTCGTAAATCTTTGCCCCCGTAATTGGTGTCCAAGGGTCATCAGCACCCCAAATTACCAATAAAGGACGTTCTACTTTGGGCAAAAGTTCCCCAGGAGTTGGGCCAGGAGGCGCTGTAAGAATAGATGCAAACACTTGCTGCGCGCCTGGTTCGCAAGCTGGAGTATAAAGTAAATCTACTAATTCATCAGTAACAGCTTCCCGGTTGCGGTACACCTGGTAGAGGGTGCGGCGAATTTGGGCTTTTTGACGGATGCGGTTAAAGAAGAATTTGCCTGTAATAGGCGATCGCACTACTCTATTAAAAGCTGCCATGACAACGCGTAGTGGTGGATTCAATTCATGGGGACGATGGCTCAAACCACCAGCAGAGTTAATTAAAACACCACCTGCTGCAATTTCTGGATGTTCTGCCAGTACCATTAAGCTGATCAATGCGCCAATGGAATTACCGATAAATACGGCAGGTTGTTTGATGTTTGCTGTCCAAAAATCTTTGAGCAGTTCTACCCATATTTCCAGGCTGTAATTAATTGGTGCTTTCTCGGAACCACCAAAACCCAACAAATCTATAGCAAAAACTTGATAACCCGCATTTGCTAAAACTGCGATATTTTTGCGCCAGTGTCCAATAGAAGCGCCAAAGCCATGTACCAGTACTAGAGGTTGTCCTGTACCCATGACAGTGTACTGAATTTTATAGCCCTGCCAAGTCCAAAGGAATTTTTCCAAAGTGACTGAAGGTAACTGCTGGGTAGTTAAATTCATTATTAAGATTCCTAAAGTATTGTTTTTATAGTAATACCTCCCACCTGTAAGAGTCTGGGACAAAATGCTATTTTTCAACCCATCCAGTTGCGTTCAGGTTTGTGTTCTCATCTGTTGTGGAATAGGCGTAGATTCAGCAGATAGGATACTTACGACAATTTGGACTGGGGCTTGAGTATGGAACAGCTTGCAAACACTCTTAGCTGAAGCTGAGGGTGAAGCAATACCCTTAGTTAAAAAGTAATAAGTAAAATCTCTGAGATGCAAGTGTGCTTTTTTGGGATATGTTAGTTTTATCCTCAATAAGGGATAAATATTGTCAGCCTAATTTAGGCTCTTTTGACCTAATAGCCCATTGGTATGAACTGAGATGAAACACATAAATCAGAGTTACTTAGCTTACTTAAGCAAAGTTGTTGTTGCTGCTACCTTTGTAGCAATGTTTTCGCCAACAGCTTCTGCCTATACGGCTTCAGGGTCTTCTACTAACGTCGCACAAACATTAGACAATTCCACGAGTCAAAAACTTTTAGCAGATAAGTCTACTCGCGAAGAAGTAGAAACGAACAGTAACACGACTATTCGACGGCGAACGGTGACTACAGAACGCCGCAACCAGGTAATCAGTAGTAATTCCGTTAAGCGAAAAGCAACGGGTTTTAATCTTGCTGTTTGGCAACCTGCTGGTAATTTTTCGGAAGTAATTACCCGTATTTCTGTCAAGGGTAAACGTGGCAAGAGTTATTTAAAAGAGCGGTTCTTGGGCGATTACAAATACAAGATTAAGCAAAAAGCCAAATTTGTTAAAGGCTTAAGAGAAGGCGATCGCGTTGTCGTGCGGTTGTATGATACTCAAAACCACTTTATTGGCTACAGTGAATTTGAATGTTTGGCAGCAAACACCACAGTTAACTTAATTTTGTCTGCTAACCCAAGTGAATCTCAAGTTGTCCGTACTGTTTATGGTGTTGATGCCAACTCGGACGGCAAAATTGACTCTGGTACTACCATTTACGACTACTTCACCCAAATCAGCAACGAACGTGTCAGCTTTCTAAGTAGTTCACAGGCAATCAATGTTAGCGAGTTCCAAGTCCAAGGTTGGTCAGCAGTTCCAGCCACTAGCTTTTATCCTACCTCTTTTACTCAAGGTGAGTATACCTTGGTGCGCCAATCAATTAATGCTTTCAGCTACAGCTTGGCTTCAGCTTTAAAGGCTAAACCTGGCGAATTAGTAGAACTAATTGAACTCAGCGATGACAATAACTCTGTCTACAATGTCAGCCAAATGATGATGAAGTATCGCGAGTTTGGCGTAGACAGCAGTGTTCAAGTTAAGTTTGACGATGTATCAGAAAACCACTGGGCTAAAGATTTTATTGCTGAATTAGCAGCCTTACAAATTATCCAAGGTTTTCCCGATGGTAGTTTTCGTCCAGATGAACAGTTGACTCGCGCCCAATTTGCGGCGATGCTTACTCAAGCTTTTGACAAGGTGAAAGTTCGCAATGCCATCAGCTTCAGGGATGTCTCTACCAAGCACTGGGCTTATAATGCTATCCGCGAAGCTTATTCAACAGGCTTTTTAGCAGTTTCCGGTAGTCAATTCAATCCTGCTCAAAGCCTTTCTCGCCTGGAAGTTTTGCTAACGTTAGCGCGAGGACTAAACTACACATTTAGCGGTTCTACCGAAACGATTTTAGCAGCTTATACCGATACTACTTCAATTCGCAGCGATGTCCGCAATGCGATCGCGGCACTCACACAACGAGGTATTGTCGTCAATTATCCCGATGTCCAAACCCTGAATGCTAATAAAGTAGCAACCAGAGCTGAAGTCACTGCTTTGATATATAAATCATTAGTCAGTACTGGTGAAGTGGCAGATATATCCTCTCAGTATGCTGTAGAAAAAACCCAGCAGCGTTCTGAGGTCCTCGATCAGAGTGAAACGCCAGCAGAAAGTGGAAAACTACGCCGTCATTGTAACCAAGGCATAGGTAATGGTGCGGAAGGCTGTGATCCCGGTAATTCTCACCCTCACGGTGGTAGCAATGATGAAGGCGGACGAACTCCCGGTAGAAAGTAATAATTAGAACACTAATTTCCTAATTTTAAAACCCGGCTTATTTTACGACCAAGACCGGGTTTTTCGTGGTTATTTTTAACAAGGGAACAGGTGAGCTTGAGGCTTAAAACACCCTCCCATTGAATATAACTCAGTTAAGCCCAGATCTTCGCTGTTTTGAAGAAGGAAGGGATATTAATTAGCTTCTTACGAGTGACCAATAGCACTTAGATCTCAAGTGCCAACTCTAGGTGGTAATTAAGGGAATTCCAAAAAATAAATTATCTAAATTTCTGGGATCAGCACCACAGTCATGGCGGATGAAGTACAGAAAATCAGAGAAAGTTTAAATTTATATAAAACTACGGTATAAACAGGTTTAGGTAGAATGCAAAAGCATTGAGCATGGTATAGTAAAATTACTCAATGATTAGGGAAATTACAGGTAAGTAAATCGTTATTAGACTGGAGACCTGAACAGCAAGCAGCCGTAACCATAATAGCTAGAATTTACATACTTCCATGCAGTACAGTGTTTTTCATCATGGTTTAGTGTTGTTAAGTTTTGAGTGTGTGGACTTGCCGAATCATTTTAATTTTTTTTATCAAGCTTTATGTTACGTACTACCACTGAATTACTTTCAGTGGTGTTGTCTAAGTACAACTAGGAATGATTAATAAAAATTAATATGTTTTTTCTGTATATCTAGACTCAGCTGTTGAGGTTGCAATATAGCGTTTTTCGTTATCACAACCAAAGGATAGACATAATGCGTAGACATCTTGCCACCCTTCTCATTTTTCCTACTCTAATTCCATCTCACATGGCTTTCGCTCAAAATTCCCAGCCAAGCTACAATCAAAGATTAGGAATATACTCCAAACCATCAGTAGTGCGTATCCTAACTAGTTGTGAAGGTACATTTAATTACAACTTGCCGAACGAGAAGAATCAACGCTCGCTCAAGTTAGATGAAACTTTCCTCGGTTCCGGTTATTTTATCAATTCCGATGGCTACATCTTGACAACTGCCAATGTGGCAAAGTTCGCAGAAGACAGAAAAGCATGTGAGAAGTATCTTACAGATAAGCTATTTAAAAAGTTAGATGATGACTATAATCTTACTGTGGCAGAAAAGACACAGGTTAAGGACAGCATTAAAGTAAAGAAAATCAAGAATGTAGAGCAAATCAAGAATGAAGGAAATGTAGTATTACCAAAAAAATCTACAGAAGATTTTATTTTTCAGTTTAAAGTCAAGGAATTAGGTACAACCCAGGACTTTTCTAGTGATGTTGCAATTATTAAAATTGCACTTACAAATGCACCTGTTTTAGAACTAGCTGATTCTGATGCTGTAAACATTCAGGATGAAGTATTAGTCATAGGATATCCAACTGCTGCTGATAATACTGACGCTCTGAAAGATGAGTCAATATTAGAAGCATCTGTTACAGAGGGCAAGGTCTCTAGCCCAAATAAAAGGCTACAAGACAACTCCCCAGTTCTGCAAATTGGTGTGCAAGTAGCAAATGGTAGTGCAGGCAGTCCTGTACTAAATAGTCAAGGTAAAGTTATTGGAATTATTACGTTGGGTGGAAAAAAGTTGGGTGAAAAAGAGCAGGAGCAAGGAGCTTTTGTTCCCATTGCCATCCCTAGCAGAACAATTAAGGAATTTATCATCCAATCAGGGCTGACGAATAAGCAAGGGGTAGTTGATCGTCGGTATCAGCAGGGTCTTGAATTATTCTGGAAAAGAGATTATAGAGGAGCAAAAACACAATTTGAAGCGGTTAGGGTGCTTTTCCCTCAACACTCGGAGGTAGATAGACTCATTGGCGATAGCGAGCAAAAGATTGCTGACACTTGGGATACAACTGACTACACCCCCTGGCTAGTGGCTATTGGTGGGTTCATTGCCGGGACAATAGCAGTACTTTTATTTGTTAACCTCCGAAAACGGAATAGTTCTAGTGCTACAGAATTTCCAGGAGGGCTAGCACTAGCAAATGTTACAGAAGAATCTGGTATCGAACAAGAGGCAGAAAATCCACCAATGCGAGTACTTGCTGAGTCTGTGAGCAATATCTACCGCTCACAAACATTAATGAGTATGCCAACCGCCTACATAGAACTGAAAAATTCGCAGGGTGTTGTACGTAAATTGAATCTCTTAGAGGAGCATTACCAGATAGGGCGCGATCCTAATTGGTCAAATATAGATCTGAGTGAACCAGAATGGAATATTATTTCCTGGCATCATGCAATTTTAAAAAAGGAAAGAGACAACTATCGCATCTACGATGGTGACGGTACCAGACTCAGCACAAATCGTATTCTGATAAACAATAAGCCCATTGATCCGCAAGCAGGTCATCTTCTCAAAGATGGGGATCAATTCAAAATAGGTCTAGACCCTGAAAATCAAGTAATCTTAACCTATTTTAATCCCGTGAGTAAGTAATCTGTTGTTTAGTCCAACGACACATAGTTATAAGTAGCTAAACAGAATTAATTACACACATAGTTTCTAGGTTCTCTGTAAAGAGTTCCCTCTTCCCTCCCTCCACAAATGAATTTAATTTTGTGCGACTAGTTAGCTATTAATCAATGCTGAATTGTTTATTTTGCGAAAGCGATTATGAATGCACTCAGACCTGGCAATTTACTAGATAATCGTTACTTAATAGTTCGCACCCTAGCAGCAGGCGGATTTGGTCAAACTTATATTGCTGAAGATACACGCCGACCAGGCAATCCAGCCTGTGTTGTCAAACACCTTACCCCTGCTAGTAGTGACCCGCAATTTTTGGAAAATGCTACACGTTTGTTCTTGACAGAAGCACAAACCCTGGAAAAATTGGGCAAACACGAGCATATTCCTAGACTTTTAGCTTATTTTGAAGAAAATCAAGAGTTTTACTTAGTACAAGATTGGATTGATGGGTATCCCTTAACCAATGAGCTTCTTCCTGGTCAACGCTGGACTGAAAGCAAAGTTTGTCAGATGCTCCAGGAAGTCTTAAGCATTCTGCAATTTGTTCACAGCTTTGGAGTCATTCATCGAGATATCAAGCCTGATAATCTTATTCGACGACGGCAAGACAGTAAACTTTCACTGGTTGACTTTGGCATCGTCAAGCAAATTCGGACTCAAATACTGACACCAGGTCAGATGAACGCCAACGCCACCATTGCTGTTGGTACACCTGGCTATATGCCCACAGAACAAGGGCGAGGTAATCCTCGTCCTAGCAGTGATATTTATGCTCTAGGCATCATTGGTATCCAAGCAGTAACAGGTCTGAATCCAACTCAGTTTCAGGAAGACAATGAGACAGGAGAGATTATTTGGCAACCTTGGGCACCAATCAGTGAGGAGCTAGGTATCATCCTCTCTAAAATGGTGTGCTACCATTTCAGAGACCGTTACCAATCTGCTACTGAAGCTTTACAAGCCCTTGAGCCTCTGCTAGTTAGATTTTCGCTAGCGTCACCAAACTCACCAGCAATTCCATCAAGACAAGCGCCTGTTATTACACCCCAGCCAACACAAGTCTCGTCATCACCAGTCGTAGTTCCTATTAGCGAACCTCAACCCACACTCACGCAAGTCTCGTCATCACCAGTGGTAGTTCCTATTAGCGAACCTCAACCCACGCCCACGCAAGTCTCATCATCACCAGTGGTAGTTCCTATTAGCGAAGCTCGGACAGATACTGGTACAGAATCAGGCTTTGAAAACAAACAAGATGTATTGTCATTCTTACACTCATCAGTGCCTCAGGGAAATCTACAGTTAAATTACATCCAATTATTGCGACAAGCAGCAATCATAGGTACTGGCAATTGGATAATGGCTATCTTCCTGATTAGTATTATAGGAACAGTGTGGATTGGCGCTACATTCTGGCTAATTATTTTAGGATTTTTAATATTTGGATACTTTGCCAAAAATAGCCCATCATTAGATAAATATTCTATCTTTGGAATCGCTGTATTTTCCTCAGCCATAACATTTTTATTTTTGCCACACAACATCATATCTGGAAGTCCATTACAATCAGGACAAGCAGTTATATTAGTTATCTTTCTATTGGCTATTTTTGCTGGAGCTTTAGCATTTATCTTGATAATACTTTCTCAAATATTTGTTATTTCTGAATAGAAAAACTTAAAGTTAGCGTCTTGGTAGAAAATTGTGCAAAAAATTAAGGAACATTTCTCACCAATAGCCATTGCCGCAGCAGTTATGGTTTTTAGTGCTATATCTGTAAAGGTAATTGAAAACAATACCTTATCAGTTTCAAATAATAATCTACAGAATAATACTGTTACACCTGAAGCACCTCCATCTGTTATACCTGAAGTCACCCCAGCTGCAACGCCTGAAACAACTCCAACGCTCACACCTAGTAATCCTTCAAGTGAAACATATCTAGGAGATAGGCTGAGTTTTGGAGAGAAAATTTTAGTTAAACAAGAGGAAGCAGGCACGCCAAATCAAGATTTCCAAGCAGCCAAAAATAGAGGAAGTGAGGCAATAGCAGCAGGTAATTATGAACAAGCTGCTATAGAATTTGAAGCAGCAATTCAGATATATCGCAATGCCCCTGAAACCTTAATTTATTTGAATAACGCCAGAGTTGCTACTCAGTCCCCATACACGATCGCTGTAGTCATTCCATATGGTAGTGATGTAACTGGTGCTTTGGAAATTTTACGTGGAGTAGCACAAGCCCAAAATGAAATCAATCAAAGTGGAGGTATTAATGGAATACCCCTCAAAATCTTAATTGTCAACGATGATGATAATCCTAAGATGTCCAAACAAATTGCTTCAGAGTTAGTCAACAATTCTGAAGTTATTGGTGTAGTTGGTCACTTTTCTAGTGGTGCAACATTGGCAGCAGGAGAAGAATATAATATCGGCAAGTTGGTAGTCATTTCTCCTGTCAGTACTGCTGTTAAACTGACAGATTTTAGCCCCTATGTTTTTCGCACTGTTCCCAACGATGCAATCGCTGCTAAAAAATTAGCAAAGCACATGATAACTAAGCTGAAAAAACAAAAAGCGGCAGTCTTTTTTAATTCCCAAAGTACATATAGCCTGTCTCTCAGATCTCAGTTTGTCCAAGAAGTGTTAGCCAATGGTGGACAAGTTGATAAAGACGTAGAGTTTGATATGTCCGCTCCTGGTTTTAGTGCTATTCAAAGTGTAGAAAAAGCAAAAGTAAAAGGAACGCAGGTACTAATGCTAGCAGCTAACACAGGTATGCTTGATAAGGCGCTGTTGGTAATTCAGGCTAGCCAGAAACGCTTCAGCCTCTTAGGAGGAGATGATGTTTACGCACCAACTATCTTGAAACGTGGTGGTGAAGCAGCAGTTGGTTTAGCAGTCGCAGTTGCTTGGCATATAGACGGTAATCCAGGTACACAATTTTCAAGTAAATCTCAACAGCTTTGGCAAGGTAAAGTAAATTGGCGTACCGCTACTTCTTATGATGCTGCCAAAGCTCTTATAGCTGCAATTGAACGTGGTTCTACTCGCTCTGGTGTTCAACAGGCACTTTCTGCCCAAGACTTTTCTGCATCTGGTGCCTCTGGTGTTGTTAAGTTTTTGACTTCTGGCGATCGCAATGGTTCCATCCAACTGGTAGAAGTTCGTCCTTCTAAAAGTTCAGGCACTTACGATTTTGTACCGCTACGCTAATCTTGCAAGCAGCTTAGACAAAAATATAAGTTGGGATAATTTCAGGTGCCAAAACTATTTTTAACCTAATATTTAGAGCGTCTTAGACTTAGTTGCCAAATAATTACGCATACAACAATGAAGCCAAATAATAATCCAACAAACGATCCATAAGAGTCTTGTAGATTCCAAGTATCTAAAATCTTTCCAACTATAGCCCAAGAAATGGCCCCACTAATAACTCCTATAGTTAAGAATAAGAGAACTTGCTCCCATTGAAATAAACGAGGAGCTACCCTCCACCATGCTAAACATCCACCTAAGCCACTGAGGGCACCGCCCAGAGAACCAGAGATAATCCAAATACTGATTAAGCTCTTCTGGTTATCACTTTTTAAACCATAAATTCCTAGAACAAACCAAAGCATTACTATAGGTAACATGATAAACCACATTTTTTTCCCAACAGCAATAGCATAATCAACTGTTGAAATAGATCTGATTGTAGATTTGCCTTTTTTAATTGTTGCTGGTGCTGGCTGCGGCTGTGATTTAGTATTTGATGGTAACTTAGTGTTTACTGGTGGTTGAATGTGTTGTTGGCGGATAGCATCTTTAGGCTGCGGTGAAGGAATTTTCGGATTATGTATATTCTTTAATTGATGGATGTTATTATCAACGTTAACTTTTGCTTGTTTTTTAACTTCAATCTGATTTAGTTGCTCTTCAATCTGATTTATTTTATTTGTAAGATCAGCGCGTTCCTTCTCTTGTTCAAAAAGCTGCTGTTCTAACTGAAACTTAGCTGCTGTTCCCACCTCAATTGCTAAAGCTTCTCGCATCCGCTTTACTTTCTCAGTGCGCCTGTTCCAGTCTGCTTCAAGTATCTCTAGATCCTTCTGCAATCGCCTGTGTTTAGCAGTTAAACCCGGAGAAATGCGTTCTTTATTTCGTTCTTCCATCGTGAGCCTGCTGCGATTTGTGTGTCATCCCAAACTGATTTTGAATATTTTCAAGTTTTCCTGACCATTGTTCGCTGTTAGACAGATGTACCTCTAAGTATTCTCTCGTAGTTTTTTTCAAAAATCAAATATGATTTCTATATTTTTAAGAAAATGTTAAGACTCTTGGTGTGTTGCGTTGCGCTAAACAGACCCAAATTGCCTTGAAATTGCGTGAAGACCTCATTCAGAATGCACCACAGTCACGTTAAGCTGGAGAAAAGTAGCAATTTGTTGCACTTGTGAGGATAAAATTCGCGCTTTGCTGTTAATTTTTAATTTTCCCTGCTTGAGATACCTGGAATGCTAGATCGAATTTTTGATTATCTTAATTTTCACTTCAGCGTTGAAGCTCCTATAGTCCTGCTAATCCTGGTGTTGTTAGAGGCGGTGTTATCTGCTGATAATGCGATCGCACTTGCAGCAATCGCCCAAGGATTGGAAGACAAAAAGGTTGAGCGTCAAGCCCTGAATTTGGGTTTGGTTGTTGCCTATGTGCTGCGGATTACATTGATTCTTACAGCTACTTGGGTACAAAACCTCTGGCAATTTGAACTTCTAGGTGCTGTTTACTTACTATGGTTAGTATTCCAACACTTCACTTCTCAAGAAACCGATGAAGCCGATCATCATCACGGGCCGCGTTTTAGTTCTTTGTGGCAAGCGATACCTGTAATTGCCTTTACTGATATGGCATTTTCTTTAGATAGCGTGACAACTGCGATCGCGGTTTCTCAAGAAAGGTGGTTAGTACTAACGGGTGCAACCATTGGGATCATTACCCTACGCTTCATGGCAGAGTTATTTATCCGTTGGCTAGATGAATTTGAAAACTTAGAAGACGCAGGCTATATGACTGTAGCGTTAGTAGGTTTGCGTCTGTTATTGAAGGTGGTGAACGATAGTTTAGTACCACCAGAATGGTTAATGATTAGTGCGATCGGTCTGATCCTAGCTTGGGGATTTTCCAAACGCACTCTCATTGAAGTACCCCAAGAATTACCTGAAAAAACTGAAGTACCGAAGTAGGGAATGGGTAATGGGTAATGGGTAATTGGTAATTGGCATTTCTCTTTTGCTTCCTTGTGCCCAATCCCTAGTCCCCAGTTTCCCAGTCCCCAGTCCCTAACTCGCTACTCGTGCAACCAAGGAGTTAATTCTGGTTGCCAGTTAACTAATTCTTCGTCCTTAAACCACAGCGCAACTTCTGTTTGCGCTGTTTCTGGAGCATCGGAACCGTGGATGATGTTGCGACCAATGTTGATCCCCAAGTCGCCGCGAATGGTTCCTGGTTCTGAGTTTAGGGGGTTTGTTGCACCAATCAGCTTTCTCGCAGAGGCAATTACGCCTTCACCTTCCCAAACCATCGCTACTACGGGGCCAGAGGTGATAAATTCTACTAATCCTGCAAAGAAGGGTCTTTCGCGGTGAACTGCATAGTGTTGTTGGGCTAGTTCCCGGCTGGGTTTGAGCAGTTTTAAACCCACGAGGGTAAAACCTTTTTTTTCAAAGCGACCAATAATCTCGCTCACCAGTCCGCGCTGTACGCCATCGGGTTTAATTGCCAAAAATGTGCGTTCCAAAGCTATCTCCGAAAACTTAATAAATTTTTCAAGATCAATTGTCTTTTGTCTTTTGTCCTTTGTTCTTTGTCATTTGTTACTAGTTTAGGGATTTCATTCACTAATGACTAATGACTAATGACTAATGACTAATGACTCACGACTCTTGACCAATCAGAGTTTATCTCAGAAATTATCTTTGGGTGCATATGCGATCGCAATTTAAAGAGGAAACACTTAACGGGCAACAGGGCTTTATTTTAGGGGATACCCCATCCAAAACTCGACAAGATAAGGGCTGTGGAAGTTTGTAACTCCTATAAAAAGACAGAAAATAGAAAAATCTGTTTCTTGCTCCTCTAACCCTGTTCCCTTCTTCAATGAATGCGTTAAATTGAAAATTCGTGGGTGAAACACAGAGGTCAGGAATACATGGGTGTTGAGTCAACTGCTACATCTGAAGAGATAGTTAAGCTGTCATCTAATGGACAAAAACCGGAAGTGAAAAACCAGAAGCAAAAAAAGCTTTTAGCGCCTAGTACTATCATAGAAGATTCGCCTCGCTCCTGGAAAATTGAGGACAGTGAAGCCCTATATCGGATTGAAGGTTGGGGACAACCTTATTTTTCCATTAGTGCTGCCGGTCACGTCACTGTGTCCCCCAAGGGCGATCGCGGTGGTTCTCTAGATTTGTTTGAATTGGTCAACGCCTTGAAGCAGCGCAATTTGGGACTGCCGATGTTGATTCGCTTCTCGGACATTTTGGAAGACCGAATTGAGCGGTTAAATGCTTGTTTTGCCAAGGCGATCGCTCGGTATAACTATCCTGGTGTCTATCGTGGTGTGTTTCCTGTCAAGTGCAACCAGCAACGGCATTTGATTGAAGATTTAGTCAGGTTTGGTAAGCCCCATCAATTTGGTTTAGAAGCTGGTTCTAAGCCGGAATTAATGATTGCTCTAGCTATCTTGGATACACCAGGAGCATTATTAATTTGCAATGGCTACAAAGATCGGGAATACATCGAAACGGCAATGTTAGCTCAAAGATTAGGGCAAACACCAATTATCGTCTTAGAGCAAATTGAAGAGGTTGATCTGGTAATTGATGCTAACCGCCAGTTGGGTATTAAACCCATCTTAGGGGTTCGAGCTAAACTCAGTACTCAAGGCATGGGACGCTGGGGAACCTCAAGCGGCGATCGCGCTAAATTTGGTCTAACTATGCCTGAGGTAATTGAGGCTGTTGACAAGTTACGCGAAGCTGATTTACTAGATTCCTTGCAGTTAATGCATTTCCATATCGGCTCGCAGATCTCGGCCATTAATGTGATTAAAGATGCCATCCAAGAAGCCAGCCGTATTTACGTAGAGTTGGCGATGCTGGGGGCAGATATGAAATATCTTGATGTTGGCGGCGGCTTGGGTGTAGATTACGATGGCTCCCAAACCAACTTCTACGCCTCGAAAAACTACAACATGCAAAACTATGCCAACGACATCGTGGCAGAGTTAAAAGATACCTGTGCAGAACGGCAGATTCCCGTACCAACACTGATTAGTGAAAGTGGTAGGGCGATCGCTTCCCATCAATCGGTGCTAATCTTTGATATTCTCAGTACTAGCGATGTTCCCCTAGATACCCCAGAACCGCCACAAGAAGGCGAATCCCCAATCATTAATTATCTGTGGGAAACCTTTCAATCGATTAACAAAGAGAATTATCAAGAGTTCTACCACGACGCGGCTCAATTTAAAGAAGAAGCCATCAGCCGCTTCAACTTGGGTATTTTGCGCCTGAGAGAACGCGCCAAAGCCGAACGCCTTTACTGGGCTTGCTGTCAAAAAATTCTTAACATCACTAGACAGCAAGAATACGTACCCGATGAACTGGAAGACCTTGAGAAAATCATGGCTTCCATCTACTACATTAATCTATCAGTGTTTCAATCAGCACCAGATTGCTGGGCAATTGACCAATTATTCCCGATTATGCCCATTCACCGTCTAGATGAAGAACCCACACGGCGGGGAATTTTGGCAGACCTCACCTGCGATAGCGATGGCAAAATCGACCGATTTATTGATTTGCGTGATGTCAAATCTGTTTTAGAGTTGCACACCTTTAAGCCAGGAGAACCCTATTATTTGGGAATGTTCCTCAGTGGAGCGTACCAAGAAATCATGGGTAATTTACACAACTTATTTGGCGACACTAACGCAGTTCACATTCAATTGACCCCCAAGGGTTACCAAATTGAACACGTCGTCAAAGGCGATACCATGAGTGAAGTAGTAAGCTACGTGCAGTATGATTCTGAAGACATGGTGGAAAACATCCGCCAGCGTTGCGAAAAAGCTTTGGAGGAAAAGCGGATTACTTTAGCAGAATCTCAGCGACTCCTGCAAACTTACGAACAGAGTCTGAGAAGATACACTTATTTGAATAGTTAGTCCAAGAGTCAAGAGTCCAAAGTCAAGAGTCAAATAACTAATAACCCTTGACCCTTGACCCTTGACTAAATAGCAGTTGTATTGAGTAATTCTGCGATCGCTTGTCGTTCTAATGGGGTATGAGATGGTGGTGACTGACGAGCATCAGTGATCAACCAGTCTAAAGCCGCAGCTTGAACATCAATAGTGGCTCCAGTTTTATCGACACAGTAACGCCCAAACACTAATTTATCTATCAGGCGTACTTCTGGCCCGAGGCGTGACCATTCAAAAATCACGCTATTTTCTACTGTTGCCCCACTACAAATCCAGCAATTGGGGCCAATCATCGCCGGTCCGATGATTTTAGCGCCGTCTTCGATTCTGGTCATGCCACCAATGTAAACTGGGCCTGTGATATCTACTTTGTCCCAATTGACAGCTACGTTTAAGCCAGTGTAGATACCAGGTGCAACTTCGTGTCCGGGAATTTGGACATTTTTAATTTCACCAAGTAGTACACCACGAATTGCCCGCCAGTAGTCTGGTACTTTACCAATGTCTACCCATTCAAAGTCCATTGGAATGGCGTGAAAAGGCGCACCAATTTCTACGAGTTTGGGAAATAGCTGGCCACCAATGTCATACTCAATTCCAGAGGGAATATATTTAAATACTTCTGGCTCAAAGATGTAAATCCCTGTGTTGATGTTGGTGCTGAGGGCTTCTTCGGTTGAGGGTTTTTCTTGGAAGGCCTTAATACGCCCATCGTCGTCAGTGACGACTACACCATAGCTAGAAACCTCTTCCTTGGGAACAGATTTCGTAATAATTGTAGCGATTGATCCTTTGGATCGATGCCACTTGACTGCTGCTGTTAAATCCAAGTCAATCAACGCATCACCGCACAACACCACAAAAGTATCGTCAAAAAAGGGCGAGAAGTCTTGGATGCGTCGCATCCCGCCAGCAGAACCGACTGCTTCGCCTACCAATGTACCATCAACAATTTGCCCTTCAAAAGAATAGGCAATCTGTACACCAAATCTTTGACCATCACGAAAATAGTTTTCTATTTCTTCCGCTAAATGGCTAACATTGACCATAATCTGGTCAAACCCATGCTGGCGTAACAGTTCTAGTAAAAATTCCATTACTGGTTTTTGCAGTATAGGAATCATCGGTTTGGGGATTGTATAGGTAATCGGACGGACACGAGTACCCTTACCCGCCGCAAGAATCATCGCCTTCATAAAGATTATTCCTCAACCACAAGCCAGTTTACTTTCAACGAGTTATGCTTCATTGTTTTATTCTTTTTATTTCTCCCTGATAGCACAAATTAAGGGAATTTGCTGATTGCTGCAACTTGCGGCATCGTCAAATGACGAGCGATCGCTTACTTTTTAAATTTACTCTAGACTTTGGATTTGCTGGCGCAACAATCGAAAATGATCTAAATTGCTAAATTTAAAGCTGCTCAGTTCATAGGCTGCTCCAAGGGTTTGTGGGCGTTTGCTGAATCTATAAGTAAGCGAATTTTAATCTCCTGGTAAAACTCCTCTTGCAATAGCTCTACTTTTGATTGAGCTGATAGCAGTAGTAGTGCCCAGAAAACACTAACCAAGTGGCTATGTTCTGACGCATGGGCAGAGCCATTTTGGTATGGTTGCTTACTCTGAACCCATAACTCCACAAGCTGTTCCAAATTCAAGCAATTTTGTTCCAAATGTAGTTTTTGTGCTGAAACTTGCAACACCTGCTCTAGTTCCCCAGCTACTTCCGTCAGATTCTCTTGGTGAGCCAGTTCTAGCGCTGCTCGCATACTTTGGACAGTGGGCTGACGGCGAGGACGGATTGGTTTGCTACTTTTTTGGACAAGTTTGAGCTGGTTCGCCATGATCTGCAATTGCGCGATTAACTCTTGCAGAGTCACCCGACGTTTTGGCGGTGGCATTGCAGCTGGACGACGACGCAAGTGATGCTCTAAAGGCAGACGATTAACTGGATGTAATAGCCCATTTTCAGTTTCTAGCAGTGCGTCATCAAGTAGCAGTTCTTGTTCATTTGCTGCTGATTGTAATTGCATCAAGGTGTTTGCCTTGAATAATACCAGCATCGATGCTGATAAAAAAGCTTGTCCGGATTGAGATAAATCGGCTTCATAACCTCTGGCTGTTGACTGCGGTGCCATTAGTTCTAAGTAACGGTCAATCACCTCAATTACCTGGACATCCCAAGGATCAATTTCGCCTCGCTCAGCTTGGTTGATCAGAAGCGTAATTGTTTCTAATAGCTCGGACGCATCCATTAATTAGTTTTCAGTAATTAAGTCAAAAGTACCTAGCTTTAACACTGGATTTATTGTGGCTAGCAATTATGCTTCTTTTGTGAAAGAATCACTTGCTAGCATCGTAGATAAAAATTAGCACAAAGCTTACCTGTCCCATTAAATTAGAATATTTTGTAATAAATTATACTTTATATCTACTAGGGATTTGGATTTAATACCATTGTGAATGGTAATTTTAGATTGTGCAAGTTTTGTTTTGAAGCATTTTGTAAAATACATTTATTACACCCTGAACGTCTAATAGTATAATTCTCACCATAGTCGATGAAGTATAACACGAGATTTTTCCACTTTCCCATAAGTAAATTACATAATATAAAATACTTTGTTTATGCATAATTTTAAGTAAATTTAAATTAAAAAGATGAGTGGTACTATCTTAAATTTGATACTGTCGCAAAAATCTTTACGGCGCATGAATATTCTCTAGAGACTTTAGGTGTCATATCTATACAAATTATCTTATCTGTTGAATTTTTTTAATTTTTTAAATACTATAAGATTTGAGATTTTGCATCAGAGATAATTTTATGTCTCTGGATTTTGCAAATAAAATCTTCTATTTAAACTATTTTTAATTACCAATTACCAATTACCAATTACCAATTTTTACTTTCCTCATCAAGGTCAGATTCATAACTAATAGAAAAAGGTGATACAAAGTTGCCAGATGCTCCACTTTTAATAGCGTCAAATGTTCCTTTAATAGTCCCAGCAATTGGTACGGCAACAAGTGTTCCTAATAAACCAGCGATTTCAAAACCCATCAAAATTGCCACAAAAATCCAGATGGGATTTAGTCCGATAAAGTCGCCAAGTAACTTAGGCGCTAACAAGTTATCTTTAATCTGCTGCATGAGAATTGCCGCCAAAGCAACTTGAACTGCTAACCACCAATTTTGTAGCAGGACTAATATTGTGACTAAACCAATAGCTAGACTTGCACCCACAAAGGGAATTAGTTCACCTATGCCAATGACTATGGCAAACAGTAAGGCAAATGGTACCCTTAGAGCTAGAAAAATTGGTGTCAGGGTAACTACCATAAATAGCCCTAACAAAAATTGGCTGAGGAAAAAGTTCTGAAAATTTAAGCGTAAGGATGCGGTCAAAGGGATTCTCAGATTAGATGGTAACAGACTGACCAGACCAGACCAGACGCGATCGCCATATAAAAGCATATAAAACGCTAGCACGACTACTAACACCAGATTCAGTATTCCTGATAGCAATGTGCCAGCAAATCCCACCGCACCCGAAGCTAACTGCTGCACTAAACTCTGGATATTAGCATTGATTTGAGTGCTAACCACTTGCAGATTGATGGGTAACCGTCGCTGTTTTGCCAAAGCCTCAACATGTTGTAGATTCATTTGACTACTAGTTAACCAATCAGGAATCTTATTTAAAAGTTGAATTGTTTGGTCAATTAGCATCGGTACTAACGTGACACCCAAAATCACTACTAATGTTAAAGTTACAAGCAAAACAATAATCACCGCCTGCGCGTGGGTGATCCGCGCACGTTTAAAAAACTGCACTGGATAATTTAATAAAAAAGCCAGAATTGCAGCAATGCTCAGGATAGTTATGGGATGCTGGAAATAGTGAAACGCTACGGACAGCAGCCATACGTTGAGAGCGATAATCGGACCGCTCAGACCATAAATTAATAAACGTTGAAAGGAGGCTGAACGGCGGATCATACCAATTTTAGATTTTAGATTTTAGATTAAAAGTCTTTAGCAAAAAGCTTCTCTTTGATCACAAAGAATATTATTTATCCCAATTTCGTATCAGATGCAATCTTTTTTCGAGATTCCGAGAAAAAATTTGCTCAAAAGGTGGTGGTGCTGCTCATAATAGATATTTTGAACAAGGACATCTATACGCATATCTAAAATACCAGGAAGTAAATCACGATGCATCCAACCATAGCCAACCTTCGCAAAGACTACAGCTTGCAAGATTTGAGCGAAACCGAGGTTAGCTCTAATCCTTTTATACAATTTAAAATATGGTTCGACCAGGCACTAGCAGCCCAACTTCCTGAACCCAATGCCATGACTATAGCTACTGCTATGCCAGATGGTAAGCCCTCAGCCAGAATGGTGCTACTAAAAGATTTTGATGAACGAGGCTTTGTTTTCTTCACCAACTATAACAGTCATAAAGGTCAAGAACTTGCAGAAAATCCCCAAGCGGCATTGGTTTTCTGGTGGGCAGAACTAGAACGCCAAGTCCGGATTACGGGACTGGTGGAGAAAGTTTCGGACGCTGAGTCAGATCACTATTTTTACAGCCGTCCCCAAAACAGTCGCCTCGGTGCATGGGCCTCTAATCAAAGCGAGGTGATAGAAAGCCGAGAAGTTTTAGAGCAACGCTTGCAAGATTTGCAGAGCAAATATGAAAATCAGGAAATTCCGAGACCTCTGAATTGGGGAGGCTTGCGTGTAATTCCCGCAGAAATTGAGTTTTGGCAAGGCCGCCCCAGTCGCCTACACGATCGCTTGCTTTATACTCGCTTGAATAATCGCAATTGGAAAATTGAGCGTTTATCACCTTAATGAGTGCTGAGTTAGATCCTGGACTTCTTCAAGAAGTCCGGGATCTAAATCTTGCTTATTTCTCAGTAATATTGCACCCTAAAACGACTTTATTCAGCAACCACACTTTCAGAAACAGCTGCTTTTGGCGCAAACTGAAGTCTGGGATCTGGCATAAAAGTGTATCTCAGATATATTCCACCCCAGACAAACAAGGCAATCAACAACGCACCAATACCAAGGGGACTAGGAAGCCAGAAAACTACTTCTATGTGGTTTAGCTCACCCGTTCTCAGCTTCCATAGAAGTTGATTATTGTTCTTTTCTGGCTCAATCGCATTTTCGCCGACGGGGATATTTTGCGCTCCCAGTGGGGTTTTCAAGCTAAAATCCAAATCTAGAATTGAACCTGTGTTTGCTAAAACATTACCGTTGCTGGCAATTAAAGAGAGCGATCGCAGATCCAAATCATAAATTAAGCGATTCCGTACCACAAGTAAAAAGTTGTTCTGCTCTATGAGCAAGTTAGATTCCACTTTTGGCAGTTCAGAGCCAGATTCACTCGCTACAGGCTCGGTTTGTTGATTGACGCGGGAGTTAAAAAACTCGTTGAATTTTTCTTGTAGTTCCTGTCCATTAGTAAAGGGAATTGTCACAATAACTTCTTCGGGAGAAATTCGCCGCGTTTTGCCTTCGAGTTTGCGAGCGCGACGTTCTATACTGTTTAACCATTCATACACATAGTCGCCACTAAAACTGGTGAGGCGTTCTCCTAATTTAATATGCTGCACCAATTCACCGTGATTGGAGTTGCTAAAGTTCACTCCTACGTCGTACTGCACACAACCGGATAACAGCAAGGATGCTAATAATACTACCCACAAAATCGGTTTTGGGGTTTTGGCATTCCTGCTTTTTTGGGCGGAAGAAAAGATGGAATTAATTGATTTACGACCAGCAAATTTTGTTAACAATTCTCTTTTTTCTAGAACAAAACTTAATGGTCTCATTAACCAGGTGAAAATCTTTCCTAGATATGACGAATTCATTAATAATAATTCTCCGCGAGTATCAAATTTTAAGGGTCAAAAATTGGGGAGAACATTGAATTATTTTGAAGTCCCCAGCGATATTTTCCCATTTAAGAGAATATGGGTTTGAAATTCGCATATGAAAGTTTTGGACTTTTGACTCTTGAGTACAGACGCGATTAATCGCGTCTCTCCGACTTTTGACATTTAAAAATTCAGCCAAACCAAGTATCCTAGCGTTAATCCTATGACAATTAACGCCAGCCAGATAAAGCGGTTATCTTTAGTATTAACCTGGCTGAGGTCAACAAATTCTGGTTCGACAGATTTTTTGGCGGTAGAAGATGGGCGCGGCTTGACAGATACACGAATTTCTGATTCGTTGTCCGGTAATTTGCCCAAATCGGGAATTTCCGTCATCCACTCGCTGGGTCTTTTCAGCTTTGGTGCTTTTAAGATGTAGAGTAAATGCCGGGCCTGTTTGTTGGTTTCTGAGTAGGGATGGCGTTTAAGTTGTTCGCAAAGCGCGATCGCATCCTCTGTCCGTCCCGCAGCGTCATAAGCTGTCACCAGCCAAATTTGCACTTCTCCCCCAAAGCGAGAATTTCGAGACAAGAGGGCGCTGGCTTTTTCTAGATTTTCCACAGATTCTCGGTATTGCCCATTTTCAAAAGCAACTCTCCCAGCTTGGTAGCGAGATCTGGCAAGTTCTAAACTTTCTGCATTCACGTTCGTTCTGTACACACATTAGTACTTCTTAAATTTATTGTGCCAATGTCAGCAATCTTTGGGAAATGATTTTGGGATATGGTACAAACCAACTACCCCCTCTCTTTAGAGGGATGTGGAATTTCGCGAGACTAGTTAAAATTTTTATCAAAATAGTTACGTCTATTTTTTAAATATTTCTTAATCACCGCAGCAGTACTAAAGAAAGACTGCTAGTGTAAGTTAAAAAAAGCACATTAACTTTGATGGGTCAATAATCTTAGTAGTCAGCACTGAAGTACTGACTAGAAACCCGTAAAAATTAGTGAAACAGACCATTCAGTTCCCAACACTCAGCAGCTACTGAAAATTTCAGGTGATCAAATTTTTGGGGAAGCAAAATATGTATAACATCAAACATTTACAACGGAATTGGCTAGGTGCAGGTCTCACTCTGGCATTGATCAGCGCTACCATTGCCCCTGCTACTGCTCAATCAGTGATTATTATTAATGGCGTAAGACAAAGACCTGTAGGTGATTCATTCATTTATGGTAATCGCAGGCAGAATCACATACGTGTAAATCCGGTGAGAGGGAAAACATATTGGAACAATAATTCCAGATATCGCCAACGCAACCATTACCCTTATCCCACAACTACTATCTACACTTATCCGCAATATCGGCAGAATGTCATCTATCCGGGTTTAAATACTCCTTCTGTAGTTAACCCTATCTTCCGCAACTCGACAATCAGGAATCCGGTGTTTGACAATCATCCCCGATACCACCAACCATTTAGAGGGCGATCGCGGGTAAATTTTATTTATCCTTGGTAATTTTTGGGTAATTGTTTGGTTGGGCACAATGCCCATACGTGTCAACTTAACGTGAAACCTTGATTAAGACGTGATTTTACATTCACTCACGTAGCATCAAGATCCGCGTCACCCCACCCCAGTTTTGTCTAAAGCCAAAACGTCCCCTCCCCGCTTGCGGGGAGGGGTAAAACGTATGTTGGGTAAGCGTTTGAAGCTCAAAGTTGACACCAATGCACAATGCCCAACCAACAGGCAATTAAGACATAAATTGGGAACCGAGAATCATGGTTCCAATCCCAACGTCAGTAAATATTTCCAGTAGCAAAGCGTGGGGAATCCGGCCATCAATGATATGTGCAGCTTTCACTCCTTGAGCAAGCGATCGCACACAACAATTGACTTTCGGAATCATCCCCCCGCTAACTACACCCGTAGCGATTAAATCTCTTGCTTCGGGAATATCCACTTTGGGAATCAAGGTTGACGGATCTTTATAATCTTTTAAAATACCTCTGGTGTCAGTCAGTAAAATCAACTTTTCTGCACCTAGAGCTGCGGCTATTTCCCCAGCGACTGTATCAGCGTTAATATTATAAGCTTGTCCTTTGTCATCTGCGGCGACACTAGACACAACCGGAATATAGCCATTGCTGGCTAAGGTTTCTAAAATTTTGATATTCACATTGCTAACTTCCCCAACAAAGCCGATACCTTCTTGACCTTGGGGACGGGCTGTGAACAGATTACCATCTTTACCGCAGAGTCCCACTGCCAAGCCGCCAGCTTGGTTAATCAGCTCAACAATTTCTTTATTAACTCGACCAACTAACACCATTTCCACCACATCCATTGTGGGGGCATCAGTGACACGCAGACCATTCTTAAATTGCGCTTCAATTCCCAGCTTATCTAACCAACTGTTAATTTCCGGGCCGCCACCGTGGACTAAAATTGGTCGCAACCCGACGCAGGATAAGAATACAATATCGCGGATAACTTTATCTTTGAGGGTGCTATCTTTCATAGCCGCGCCACCATATTTCACAACAACAGTACGACCAGTAAACTGTTGAATATAAGGCAGCGCTTCGCTAAGCACCTGTACACGAGTGGCTTCAGTTTGCCTAATGTACTCAGTATCGTTGATCATTATCAGGAGCTTTTAAGACTTAAAACCTATGCAGTCAGTGTAGAAGACTTTGGAACTGGTAACAATGGGGCATTGGGCATTGGGCATTGGGCATTTGTGATTTCTCCCTCATCTCCCTCATCCTCCTCATCTCCCAATCCCCACGATCGCGGTAAGCTGTTATTGAATTACTGGGATTGCTAATTGTCCTCGTTCTGATTGTAGTCAGTAGAGGAAGTATCAACTCTGCTGATCAATCTATATAAATTACTTATGAATTCTCAGAAAGAAACCAAGCTGCTAATTTTATCTCTGCTATTTACTACGGCTGTGTTAGGTTTGGGCTTTTGGTTGTGGAATCAATTCTCAGGCAAAAATTTAAATTCTTTACTGTCGGGAAATAATTCTCAACCAACTTCTGGAGATTCTAAATCACAGCGGATCAGTTTGGGTGAGAAAATTTTAGTGGCTGCTGATACTAGTGCTGATAAAGAAGCAGGAGTACAAGCCTTTGCTAAGGGCGATTTTGCAACTGCTAGCACTAAGTTAAAATCATCACTCTTGAAACATCGCAACGATCCAGAAAGCTTAATTTATTTAAATAATTCCCAGACAAAAAATACTAATTCCCTGAAAATTGCTGTTAGTGTGCCTATTGGCGGGAATTTAGATGTCGCAAAAGAGATTTTGCGGGGTGTAGCGCAGGCTCAAGATGAAGTGAATCGCAGTGGTGGTATCAAAGGTAAACTTTTGCAGGTGGCGATCGCAAACGATGATAATGAGTCAAGCCAAGCGCAACAGATAGCCAAGCAGTTTGTCCAAGATCCCAGCATCTTAGCTGTAGTCGGACATAACTCTAGTAATGCTTCTATTGCTGCTGCGCCAATTTATCAAGAAGGAGGGTTAGTGATGATCTCTCCTAGTAGCACAGCGCAAAATCTCTCTGGTATTGGTAGCTATATATTTCGTACTGTTCCCAGTAATGGCGCGTTTGCTGAACGCCTCTCTAATTACACGATTAAAACGGCGCGTAAAACCAACATTGCTATTTGTGCTGACTCTAAATCAATTGACACTCAATCTTTCAAAGATGAGTTTATCAAAGGTATAGTTGCTGGAGGTGGTAAGGTTAACCCCACAAATTGCGATATTGCTGCTACCAATTTTGACCCCAGCGCCTTGATTTCGCAATTCATCAGCAGTGGTGCGGATGGCTTAGTTTTAGCGCCTAACGTCGATAGAATTAACAAAGCTTTAGACATAGCAGCCGCAAATAATGGCAAATTAACAATATTTGCTAGTCCCACACTATACACATTTCAAACTCTACAGGTGGGAAAAGCCGATGTGAGTGGCTTAGTATTACCTGTACCTTGGCATCCTCAAGCAATTCCAGGTAATCCCTTTCCGCAAAATGCGGTGAAACTTTGGGGAGGCAATGTAAATTGGCGAACAGCAACAGCTTATGATGCGACTATAGCGATCGCTAAAGGTTTACAACAAAGTAGCACCCGTAATGACTTAGAAAAGGTGCTGCATAGTTCCAGCTTGGTTGCTAATGGTGCCACAGGCAAAATAGAATTTTTACCATCAGGCGATCGCAATGGTACAGCAGTTTTAGTAAAAATACAACCTAGTAGCAAATCTTCTACTGGGTATGACTTTATGCCTTTGTAGTGTTGAGTGCTGAGTGCTGAGTTGAGTAACACCTATTGTCTAAAATTCCGCAACAGAATTCAAACCTAGAGGCCTATATTCTGCAATACTTTCGTAATTACGAATTACGAATTACGAATTACGAATTACGAATTACGAGTCACAGGCAAAATAAATGTAAGAGAATTTGGCAAGGAAAAACGATGAGTACACTAGTCAAATCCACCACCTTAGAAGAATTTCTGCAACTCCCCGAAACCAAACCCGCTTCAGAGTACATCGACGGAAAAATTAGCCAAAAACTTATGCCCCAGGGAGAACATAGCCTACTACAGCTAGAACTCTGCCAAACAATTAACCGCATAGCCAAACCTCAAAAAATTGCTCTTGCTTTTCCCGAACTGCGTTGTGTTTTTGGCGGTGCTGCTATAGTTCCTGACATTGCCGTATTTCGTTGGGAACGTATTCCCCGTGAACCATCCGGCAGAATTGCCAACCGCTTTGAAACTCATCCCGACTGGGCAATAGAAATCCTTTCCCCAGAGCAAAGCCAAGCTAAAGTTCTCCGTAACTTGCTCCACTGTTCCCAAAACGGCACAGAACTAGGGTGGTTAATTTTTCCAGAAGAAGCAAGTATTTTAACTATATTTCCAAATCAACGAGTTGAAATGCTCACTGGTACAGATCCACTACCTGTTCTCAGCAATATTGATTTATCTTTAAGCGTTGAGCAAGTTTTTAGTTGGTTAACGCTTTAAAGGATGTTGTCAGGTAAATCATGGGATTTAATCAGAATAAATAAACTACCATCTCCACCACGTCCAATTCTTAAGGTTTCATCTAAATAAGTAATATCGAGAGTAGCAATCCTGCCAGTTGGATTATTAGCTGGGACAACCTTAAATGGGTTAAGTTGAGGGGTATTAATGCCGATAATCTTCTCAATCGATAGGTAGCGTTTGTCAAAATAGACGTTGATGCGTTTGTTCGCTAGAGGTGATAAATCTTCTGTAGCAGGCTCAAAGCTAGCTGTTACTTTCACGTATCCTGATATTAGTCTCAGAGGATGTTTCACAAAAGCGAGATTGAAAAATGATTTGTTGGCAATATTAATTACCTGATACACTTTACCCACTTTTAATCCTAATGGTAGGGAAGCTAAAACACGAATTTCTCTAGCTGTGGAATATTTCAGTAGCCAAGTTCCTTCCAGTAAAGAAATAGCGTTGAGGAGTGGTTTTGGATTGGGATTGAGACTTTCTAGTTCTGTCGTCAATTGTTCAATTTCTGCGGTGGTATTTTCATCTAGCTCTAAATTTGTAACAGGAGAACCATCACTGTGGTTTTGAATTTTATCCAGTGTGGCTTGAAATTTTTCTTTAACTTCTAGTTGATTGTTCAAGGTGTTAATTTTCCTTTTTTGGTAGGCTAATTTTTTTATTATCAATCTAAAACGACATTAAGCTTTATATTTAAATATTCATTTTGTAATCTTTAATAAAATACTAAACCCCTATTTTTTCAGTTTTTTGAAAAATCTGGGGTGATATAGGATTCATATTTGATTTATGAAATATAAGTAGAGTGCGTTATGCCTTTGGCTAACGCACCATCCGAAGGCTTTGGTGCCGTACTCTCGTCGATAACACACCCTACACATACTTAGATTTTTTCATAAATCAAATCGGATTCCTATAGAGCATGAAAATAAGTACTGAAATGTAGGAATAAAGACAGCCCGAAAAAATATTACAACTTAAATAAGATTGCCAGAGTTTTTTATTGTTCGATTTTTGCAGAATTTTCTGGTATATACAATTCTCTAGCGGGAAAGGGAATTTTAATTCCTTCCTGCTGATATCTTTTATGTAATTTCTTGATAAATAAATGTCTACCAATGCGTTGATCAAAGAATTCATTGACGCGCATATAAAGAGTAAAATCTATACTAAAATCCCCAAAGTTGTTAAATCTTATGTATGGTTCATTGGCGATTAAGTCCGGCGCTATTTCTCCCATGACTTCTTTGGCAACTTGAACAGTTACATTTTCTACCTGTTCTAGGTCACTCTCATAATCGACACCAACATTAATTGTGAGGGTAATTTCCTTGACAGGCAGATGATAGTTAATAAATATTGCTGATGCTAAGTTAGTATTTGGTACAATTATGACATTATTAGAAAGCTCTCTAATAGTTGTATTTCGCCAAGAAATATCTATCACATATCCTTCATGACTGTCTGCCAGTTTGACATAATCTCCAGTTCTGACTTGCTTAGAAATTATCAGGTAGAATCCAGAAAAGAAATTTTCTAATGTATCTTTAAGTGCTAAACCTACAGCCAAACCACTAATACCTAAAGTGGTAACTATTGGTGTAATTTGCACACCTACTGTTTGTAACAAGATTAACGAGCCTAAAACTAAGACAGTAGCCTTAGAAATATTAGAAATGAGTGATGCTGAAACTCCTTCAGTTCTGTGACTAAATAAATTGACAAACCCAGCAGTCAATCTAGCCAAAACTAATGTGACTGAGTAAAGTACAACTATAGTAATGATTTTTTGCAGGATATTTGCAATATCTGGTTTGAGAGGAGCGCTCAGAATTGCTGCGAAAAATCCCGCGAGTGCAAACCAAATAAAGGTCATGCGATGCAGGGAGAGAAATATGATTTCACTTCCCGGAATTTTTCGATTGCTAACAAATATTCTCAGCTTCTTGAATAAAAATCTTTCTGCAATTATTCCAGCTAGTAAGCCAGCCAGAATAAATACAATTGGCAAAATCCATTGCATCATAATCAATTTGAAATGAAGGATTTAAGATTGTGTTATTCAGTTAGAGTAACTGATTTTGGCTTAATTTTACCTTGTGAGTTGCTGTAGTAGCTGTTTAAGATTTTCTGGACTCATGGTAACTTTTACTTCTAGCTGTTGCGTTCCATCCTGTAAAGTTAGAATGTAGTTTTCACCAGATGAATTATATAAATATTGGGGATTTGTCAGGGAAATTGTTTGATAAACAATTGATGGGAACCCTACCCGGATTACTAGTTCTTTTTGCGACTGCGGAAAAATATATAAATATTGCTTGTGGCTATCAAGTATGAGTTGGTATGGTGTGGTATTACGTTCCTGAGAGGAATCAGGTTTACGCCAATAGAGAGTAATACCACGAATTTCTGGGTTTGCGATCGCAAACGCTTCATCAAACCGCTTTGGTTCCCAGTCTAGTTGATCTACTTCACTATTTTCAGTAATTATTCTCTGCTGCCAAGTAATTTTTTTACCACTCATATTTGCCCACCATTGGCGAATGGTAGCTAAGTACTGGGGATTTTCGGGATTATTGCTACCTAGTTGCCAAACAGTTTTTAGTTGCATCATTGGATACAAATCAAGCACAGAGGCTTCCTTACTATGTTTTCATTGCCACTTCTTAGTGTAGACAACAGTTGGGGAGTGGGGAGTGGGGATGAGGGGGATGAGGGAGATGAGGGAGACAAGGGGGACAAGGGAGAAATCTACATTTTGACTTTTGACTTTTGACTCTTGACTCTTGACTTTTGACTATGGATCTACCAATTATTTACCATCCAGATTACATTGCACCGTTACCTGAGGGGCATCGCTTCCCGATGTCGAAGTTCCGCCAATTATACGAATTGCTGTTAGCTGATGGCGTGGTGCAAATCGAACAATGTCATACTCCTGCGCTTCCGCCAACAAAATTTATTGAGTTGGTTCACACTTGTGACTACGTTCAAGCTTACTGTGAGGGAACACTAGACCCCAAAGCACAACGACGCATTGGTTTGCCTTGGAGTCCAGAACTAGCTAATCGTACCTGTGTAGCGGTCGGTGGTACAATACTGACTGCCCAACTAGCACTAACTCAGGGTTTAGCTTGCAATACTGCTGGTGGAACTCATCACGCTTTTCCCAGTTATGGATCTGGTTTTTGTATTTTCAATGATTTAGCGATCGCATCTCGTGTTTTACAACAACTCGGACTAGCTAAAAAAATCTTGATTGTGGATTTGGATGTGCATCAAGGCGACGGTACAGCTTTTATCTTCCAAGACGATGACAGCGTTTTCACATTTTCCATGCATTGTGAAGTTAATTTTCCAGGCACCAAGCAAACCAGCGATTTGGATGTGCCCTTACCTGTAGGGATGGAAGACGATGCCTACTTACAAACTTTAGCAAAATACTTACCAGATTTATTGTCTGATGTCAAGCCAGATATAGTTTTTTATGATGCAGGTGTCGATCCACATATAGGCGATCGCCTGGGAAAATTAGCTTTAACAGATACTGGCATTTTCCGTCGCGAAATGCAGGTTTTGAGTACTTGTATAAGCGCTGGTTATCCCGTCGCCTGCGTCATTGGTGGCGGTTACGCCGACGATTTACCATCACTCGTCTGGCGGCACTCTCTACTACATCGGGCTGCCAGTCAAGTCTACAGACAATATAAACTATAAACTTATAATCATTGCTAAATTCTCTTTCTTTGCGCCTCCGCGCCTACCCTGCGGGAACGACTACGTCGAATGCGTGAGATTTCTTTTATTTTTCCTCCTGTAAGCATTTAATAATGACTAATTAGTTTTATCCTCATAAATATAAAATTTTACAAACTATTACTGGATGAACAAAATCAAAATCAGAATTTACGAACTCTCAAAGGAATTGCATATAGATAGCAAAAAGCTATTAGTAATTTGTGAGCAACTCAACATTGTAGCCAAAAGTCCTAGCAGTACAATTTCAGAATTTGAGGCAGAACGTGTTCGCAAAATCGCTAAACCAGCAACTACCAAAGTTACTACTTCTCGTAAAACCAATTCCTTAAAAATGAAAACAGCCTCAGAAGATTGGGGCTATATGTTCGTAAATTCAACAATTGATAGTTTAATCCGCCATTTAGAAAGTGCAGATGCAATTGCAGAATATCCCGATTTTGGTGAGCGTCGAGAATATGCCCATGAATTAATGTGGGAATGTGTCGGTCAAAATCCTTGCCTATTTTATGTGCGTCGTAAAGGTGCAGGAAGAGCAGTAAAAGAAGAAATTTGGGAATTAATTATCGCCACAGATTCCGATATTAGTAAATTACCTCCCAGACTTGAAAAGTTAGGAAAAACTCTAGCATTTAAAGCAGCAGTAAACCCAAATTCCTCCGATGGTTTAAAAATTTTATCTGCTTATTTACTCACACCTTCACGGGGACACAATGATGCCTATGCTGTACCATTCCACTTGCGGCTTTTGCCTAACCATCAGCATCATATAGGCATTCCGTCAGATGTATTTACACGTATGGTAAACACGCCAATTTGTGGCGACTTTGTGCCTACAGAAGAACAACTTAAAGCATGGAAAGCATTTTTGCAGATTGAGGAAAAAATTGCTCAAGCACGTCAGTTTTGTGTAGTTTATCGAAATCAAAACTATAACTTCAAAAGGCGAATCAGTTTTGAAATTGATGTCACCTCAGCTACTATTGACGGTTCTAATGAAAATCCTTTGGATGTACAAAACTTCTGGGAACGGGTAAGAAAGGCAAAAAACGAAGACTTGAAGTTATTCGAGACTCCACCTATAGGGAAAAATTGGCAGCAAAGTCGGTTATTAGGGTCGATTGAAGAAATTGACAGCAAGAATCGCATAATTAGTGTGAGGCTGGAACGTGATTTAGCTGAATACATGACAACCGGACGTTATCAACTTCCTGAGACTGGATTTTTATGTTTTGAAGCAGTTGGTGACATTAAACAAATTCAGCGTAAGAAAAAAGCCTTAGAAGATTTGAATAATGGGCGTACCCAAAATCCTTACTTAGGCAATTTCTTATTCGATGCTTCCCAAGCTAGACCTATTCAAAAAACTGTACAATTATCAGCAGAAGATTTATTGTTATCCTCTGCTAATCCTGGTCAAAAAGCAGCAGTAGAAACAGTACTTTCCGCCGAGGATCTGGTTTTAATTCAAGGGCCGCCAGGTACAGGTAAAACTACTGTAATTGCCGAGATTTGCTATCAAATTGCTCTGCGCGGTGGACGCACTTTGATTGCTTCGCAAGCGAATTTAGCAGTTGATAACGCCCTCAGCCGCTTAGTTCATAACCCAGTAATTCGGGCGATACGCAAGGGACGCGCTGAGAAAGTTGGTGAGGAAGGACAGCCATTTTTAGAAGACCAAGTAATTGGCACTTGGTTAGATAATACTGCTAGTGACTGTGAAACTAGCCTCAGTCAACGCCGCCATAATGTAGAAAACTCTCGTCAATTATTGGCATCATATCCAAGATTTACCGCTTATATTCAAGCCGAGTCAGAATTTCAAGTAAATCAACAGGAATTAACTCAGGATAGAGGTAAGCTAGAGGTTAATTTTAAACAGCAAGAATTACTTTATCAGGAAGCAATAGCTAAAAAAAATGAAGTCGAAACTCTAATTTACGGTTTAGAAAATCTTCTTAATACCCCCTCTATCGTCAATTGGGAAGCTCCAGAGATTACTAACTTTTTACCACATTTAAGACCCTACACTGAAGGCAATCTTTTAGTTAAAACCTTTTTATTAAATGTTAGTAAAGCCATCACCCTAACTGATGCACTTGGCTTGATTCATCCTCAATGCGGTGCTTTTGGATTAGCGGTTTGGTTACATGAAACTGTAGCAGATGGAATTCCGGAATTTAGAACCGCATTAATTTATGCTCAGAGTTCAACTGTTGCAATGTTAGAAGTTGCAGCAACAGTACAGGTTTTCAAACAGTATTCAAGCAATTTACAGCAATTACAAAAAGATAATCAGCAATTCTTTAGTAAACAGCAAAGCTTACAGCAAATAATCCAAACTTGCGAACAACGCAAACAAGAAATTGAGTTTGTTATAGCTGCTGTCAAGGAATGGAAATCTACAGCTAATACCCGACTACCAGAACTCTTGGATAATGCTTGGCAATCTGCTCAACCTCTAACATTAGATTTAATGCAATTACCACCAGAATTGGTGATGCTAGCTAATTCCTTGAAAATATCATTAATGCCAGCTAATTACACAGTCTATCTGCCAGAATGGGATTTATTAGCTAAGGCAATATCTTATGAAATAGAGGGAGAATATACTGATAGAAAAGGTAGATATCATAGTTTTAGCTATTTTCTCCAGCAAAATTTTAGCCAGATTCCGATTGTATTAGAAGCAGGCGATCGCACTCAATGGCAGGAAATTTCTCAACAGTTTAATAATTATCAATATTTCACACCAAGTCAGCGCAAAAACCTAGTTGAAACTACGCAGATTATTTTAAGCAGAATTCAGCAAACCTATGGCGCATCATGGGAAGACAATCATCGTGAATCGACTCTCAGCCGAATTGCCCAAGAACTAATAGATAGCATTTTAGCAAATGCGCGGCAATGTGTTTTAAAAGTCAAAACCGAAACAGAAAAGCAGCTGCAAAATCTGCAACGACAGTTAAATGAACTACATAATCATGAAACCGCACCACAGCAAATATCTACTATTGAAAATCAGATAGAAACAGCCAGACAAGATTCTAATGTGAAACTTGCAAGAGCTATCAATATTTTGGAAGAACTCAACCAACAGCCAAACCTTCCTCAGCAATTACGTACTTTAGCTGAACAATATCTCACAACCCAAGCCAAAATTTGGGAACATCCGCAAGAATTCTCTAAGCACGTCCATGCTTGGATAAATCAGCTAAGTCAGCTTGAAACTTTAATTACATCCATAGAGCCATTCGCTGTATTAGAAAATATCAAACTTTCTCTAATTGAACAGCTATCAATAGTACAAGAAGGAACGACAATTTATCAACAGCAACTTGATACTTTACAAAAAAACTTAGGCAAAATAACTGAACAAACACAACCACAATTATCAGAGAGTTTATTGTTAGAACGAAACTGGTGGCAAATAGAATGGCAAGCAATCTCTCATAAATTTAAAATTAAAAATTCTGAAGATGATTTATATAATTTAGATTTTTTACGTAGCATTAAATCTCAATTTGAAGCTTGGCAAGAGCAATTAACTCAGGACGAAACTCATCTCAATCGATATGGAAATTTTATCCAAGATTGGATTGAAAAATTACGTAACCCTTCAGAACGCGATCGCAATGATTTAAGACGGATTTATTTAGACAATGCTAACGTCGTTGGTATCACCTGCGTTCAAGCAGCAAGTCGTGATTTTTCAGAAGAATTTCAATGCTTTGATGTTGTCATAATTGATGAAGTTAGTAAATGTACCCCACCCGAATTGCTCATCCCAGCCTTGAAAGGTAAAAAATTAGTCATGGTAGGCGATCATCGGCAACTACCACCAATGCTTGATACTAGCACTTTAGAAGAAGTTGTTCAAGAAATTGGTAGTAGTCGAGAAGAATTACAATTTTTAGAAGAATCACTCTTTAAAAGTCAATTTGAAGATGCGGAGCAAAGCATCAAACAAATGTTAACTACCCAATATCGAATGCATCCATTTATTATGGGTGCAATCAATCAATTTTATGAGGGTAAACTAGAATGTGGAATATTGCAGCCTGATATTAAACGCGCCCATGATTTAGCAGGCGAAATAATAAAACCAGAACATCATCTGCTTTGGGTGAAAATGCCCAAAGAAAATGAATTTCTAGAACAGCGTGAGGGAACTTCTTTATTTAATGTTCAAGAAATAGATGTCATTGAAAGCCTATGTCAGCAATTTGAAAATACTTGGGCTGCAAAAGTCGCTTGTGGTGAACCAAAAAAAGAGATAGCTGTAATTACATTTTATGGCGCTCAACTGAGAAAAATTGATGAACGGCTACAATCAGAACTTTTCCCCTCACTGCAAATTCGTACTGGTACAGTTGACAGATTTCAAGGTATGGAACGCCCCGTTGTAATTGTGAGCATGGTTCGCAACAATAGTAAAGGAGATGTAGGATTTGCTAAGAAATCAGAACGGGTAAATGTGGCTTTTTCTCGCGCCCAAGAACTACTAGTAATTGTAGGCTGTCACGATTTATTTACCCAACAACCTGGTAAAGTCGGCAGTATGTACTCAGAAGTTGCTAATATTGTCAGTCATCATGGAGGTTTCATTGATGTTTCTCGCCTCCTCAGCTAAACCTATTGATGACAGCCTGATAAATATAGCCGAAGAAATTGCAGCGCAAAATTCTAATTTATCAGTTTTAGCTGCTCGTCAATTGCGCTATAGTTTGCAGCAAACAACTGTAGAATTAACCATTACAGAACCTCGTCCTTTAAATGTCCTCGAAGAGTTTATCATTCGCGCTGGAATTGAATTTGAGCCACCGCCAACAGCCGATGAATTAGCCGCCATACTAGGGCTAGATAGCGTATTTGTGCAAAGTACAATTAAAACTTTGCAAAAGTTACAAACTCTCGTAGTCAAATCGCCAATTACCGTTACAGAGCAAGGGCGCTTATTCTATGAAAAAGGTTCTGTACCACAGCCTCCTTATTCTGTACAGATTTATGCAATTACAGATTCTTTAGGCGACAATATAACCTTTCAGACTGAACCATTAAATGAGGTACCCATCAACCTGCCTAATTTGGCAGATTTTCTAAATATTGAGCATAAAAATAATGAGATTTCATCATTAACTTTAGAGCAAATCCAAACAAGTCTTCAGGCTTCAGATGTAGCGCTTCATGTACCCGAAATGGGGAAGATTGTCACAGCTTTTAGGGTAGTACAGCCAACTCAAATTATTTGGCGAAAAATCTCTATTTTTGTGATTTATGATGCCAATAAAGATAAAATTAGCATCCAACTGCGACGGGGAAAGCAAATTTTAGATTCCCGGTCAAAATGGCTAGATATACTGCTATCTGAAGGTAAAATATCTTTACCAGCTTTATGCAAATCATCAAACGAAGCCATCAATTCTGAGCTACAAGCAACCCTTAATCATAAAAATGACGAAATAGAAGCCAGACTCGAAAAAATTCGTCAACAGGCTTTAGAAAATACTACCCAGACTGATATAAAACTGAAAAAATCTCTACCATCAGGTAAGGTAATACAGTTAAGCGATCGCCAAATATCTCAGACTTTTTTAGAAATTCTCAATTTGGCAAAATCTCAGATAATTATATATTCACCGTTGCTAAATTATGTACTTGCAAATGAAGAAATTCTGACTTTGTTAGAAAAATTAGCCAAGCGGGGAGTTGAGATTTTAATTGGCTATGGAATTTCGTCGCCAGAAGAACAACCTATATCACCAGGAATAAAAGCAAAAATTCGAGCCATAAAAACACCCGAAGGTTTACCATCCATACACCTTGTCTGCTTGGGAGATTCGCATATTAAAGAAGTAATAGTTGATAGAAAAATTTATCTTTGCGGTTCTTATGAATGGCTTGAATCTGGCGGTTATCAAATAGCATTAGGCGAGTCAGTTTATCAAGTCACAATTCCCCAGCAAGTTAATGAAGCCTATGATTTTCTCGCCAATCGTTTTCACAACCAAGCACAACAATTATGGACAAAGGCTTTAGACAGCCGTAACACTCAATTAGCTAGGGATTCTCTGTATATATGGGGCGCTATAGGAATGGAAGACATAGCGCTTACAGAAATAGAGAAAAATAACTGGTTGGAATTGCTTCCTGTATGGTTAAATATTCTACTTCCAGGCTTAAGATCGAAAAATTTACCCCATGATTTAGTAAGTATTAACTTAGCACTTTCATTACTGAATCAGGTTACACCAGAAGCAACCTTTATTAATTCATTGCAACAAGGATTACGTCAATTTATCAGTGCGATCGCCACACACAACCGTGACACTGCCTTAAATTTACTTAATAATGAAGTATGGCCGCAGTTTCTCCGTCTTCGCATTGCCCAAGAGAATGATTCACCCGAGGATTTTATCTCGCAACAGACTTTACCTCAGCCAGCGACAAAGCTAAAAACAGGACAAGCAGAAAGGAAGACGAAGAAAAAAGTCAAGGAGTAAATACAATATTTCACAAATGCATCACGAATTAACATCAAAAAACCTCCGCATTAACTTTGCATGACTCTGCGTTTAAAAATACTATCTTCTTACGCAAAGCAGTACTAACTTTATGGGAATATATCAATATAGGGTAACTATTTACCTTTAAACAAAATTAGTGTTGATCCTATGTAAGCGATCGCCTGGGAATAATAGGCTTAACTGCTACCACTCCCTAATGCATAAGGCTGCTAGTGAGGTCTATCGGCAGAATGGATCATTGAGGAATCGTAATTATGAATTACTAATACTAAGGGCATAAATTATTTATGCCTTTAGTATTCCTGAGTTACTTGGCAAACAGGCGAAATGCTTGTGGTTCTTAGTTTCTGGTTAAACAAATCTGGATTGGACTGTGCTGCAATATCCATGCAGAAAATCGTCGTGTTCGATACAATTTATAGGCATAAGAGAGCCGAGGAGAACAAAGTGAGCTTATCAAAAGGCTTTGAGATTGAGATGTATACGGGCACACCTCAAGGTGAAATCGTCGGTCTCTCTGACAAAATTGTTGAGGCTTTGCCGGGATTTATGCGGGAGCCAGATAGCCGTAACGTAGAATATGTAACTAAACCACTACATAGTTATGAGCAGCTATTGTGTGCCCTGGTGCGTCCTCGCCAAGAACTACGAAAATACCTCAAGCAATTGGGTGATTATACTTTAATACCAGGAAGTACCTTGTCTTTGGGTGATAGCGCTCGCTTCTTTCGTTCTGATCCCAAAAACCCCTATCACGACTATATTGAGCAAACTTACTGCACAAAAGTCGTCACAGCTAGCGTACATATTAACGTAGGGATTAGCGATCCTGAAGTATTAATGCGGGCTTGTCGCTTAATTCGCGTAGAAGCACCGTTATTTCTCGCCCTTAGCGCCTCATCCCCCTTCATAGATGGCAAAGCTACTGGCTATCACTCCACCCGTTGGGGACTTTTCCCCCAAACCCCAACCAATGTACCTTTATTTGCCAGCCACGCCGATCATATGCAATGGGTAGAAGAACAGCTAGTTGCTGGCACAATGCAAAATGTCCGGCATTTATGGACATCAGTCCGCCCAAATGGTGATCGCCGTCCTTATGATTTAAATCGCCTAGAACTGCGAATTTGCGATTTAGTGACAGATCCCATCGCCTTGCTAGCGATTACGGCTTTGTTAGAAGCCCGTTTGATGCAGATCATCGAAAATGCCCAAATCGATCCGTTAACCCAAAGCACCTTTTCCCCTGAAGAACTGATTGCTGTCACAGCTAGCAATGAAGCAGCAGTGGCGAAGGCGAGTCTTGATGCTCAACTCACCCACTGGCAAGATGGCACAACCATTTTAGCCAGAGATTGGATTGCCCAAATGTACCAAGAAGTTTGGGCAATCGCCAAACAACAAGGATTTAGTTGTTTCCTTTCTCCTTTACATAAAATTCTCCGCGAAGGTAATGAAGCCCAACAGTGGTTGCAGTTGCACGCAGTCGGCGTTGATGCTCAACGTGTCATCACCCAAGCAATTGTTGCTACCCAAGAAGGAGAAATCGAATTAGAGGATAAATTGTGTTCCCCCTCAATGGCGTAACACTACATCCCCTTCCTGGTTACAAATGCTAGATTCTTTTGAATGCCTGGGAGATAGCCGCAAGACCAACTAGCGCCCCATTGCTAAAACAAAGCCTTTTGACTTTTGCGTGGTGGCCCTAGTTGATCAAAGAAGAAAATTTAATAATTCGTGGTCTTACTTCGATGAATACTCTCAGATCTGACTCTGAGGGGCTATTTTTATGTTTTAAATATCTAATCAATAGGCAGAGCTTGATGATTATTAAGAAAACCTATAGATAGTCAATGTAAATTGGTAAAATGTGTCAAATTGAACATTGTTTTTTATACTACATTTTTGCCACTGAAAAATGCCTCAGGTAGTTTTAGTTAATCCCCAAATTCCGCCGAATACAGGCAATATTGCGCGTACTTGTGCTGCTACAGGTACAGAATTACATTTGGTAGGGCCTTTGGGGTTTGAAATTAGCGATCGCTACCTTAAAAGAGCAGGTTTAGATTACTGGCCCTATGTCAAGCTCAACTACCATGAATCGCTAGAAGCCTTTAAAAACCTACATCAGGAACGCGGAGGTAGATGGTTGGGCTTTAGTGTGGGTGGCAGTTCTAATTATGCTCAATTTCAGTTTCAAGCTGATGACTGGCTGTTGTTTGGCAGCGAAACGACTGGATTACCGCCAATAGTTCTGTCAGCCTGTGATGCGACTCTCTACATTCCAATGGCTCAACCAAATGTTCGCAGCTTAAATCTTTCTGTAAGTGTTGCTGTGGGCTTGTTTGAAGCCCGTCGCCAATTGGGTTATTTACAATAATAGGGAATGGGGCATTGGGCATTGGGTATTTGTTATTTCTCCCTCATCCCCCTCATCCCTCTTCTAGCCTCTAGCCCCTATTTTGGTCAAATATATCTATTGTTACAGCTTCAGCAAAGTGAATGGTTATACTTGATTCTGAAAGCTTTTTGGAAGCTCGGTAAACAATACTTACAAATGTAGGTGAGCTTATATAAGAAATTTGTATCTAAAAGTAGCGACGATTTGCAATTTGAATGATAGATTTTGATGAACTTCAATTATCTTAAACTTGGGAACAAAATGTTTAAAAGCTAGTCTCATAAAGCATTTATACATTTTTGGCTCAAGCGGTACTACAAAGGAGCAAAAAAGTGGCTGCGAGATAATACGGTTGTGTTTTAGGGAATAATCAACGTAAAGTCTCGTGTTGGGTAGACGGATTGGATTGAAATCTCTTGAAGATATCTACAGCAGGAGATTTGCTTTTCCAGAAGTCCTAGCGAATTAATTGCTGACAGCAACAGTGGAAATGGCGCAGTGTATATGTTTGTCCAGTCCCAGCTACTTCAGCAAGACAAGCGCAGACAACTGCAAATAGCAAAAAATCCTAAAGGTGTGAGGAACGGAGCGGACAAGTCAGCACAGCAATTTGAAGTTTTGCTAAAAGGTGTGAACTTGTCTAAATCAGAGAAGCAGGTTAATCTTGCGTAAGTATCTCTGGTGGGTGTGATCTTGATCAATCTTTGGATGTGATCTAAATCATTGACTAGTATCAGACTGAAAAAAAAATCAAGATCAGTTAAGCGCTAGTGAACATTTAGGAGGTCGTCTTTGAAACGAGCATTGAAAAAGAAAGTAAAGGCTGTGCTGAACAATACTCCCAGCAGTGATAGTGTCCCGGTAGAACAGTCAAACATTGTGAATTCTGGAGTCAACCACCGGGCGCGGACACAAGCCGCCATGATCGGCTTGGCACTCTCAATGGGAGCAACCAGCCTATTGGTGACTCGACAAAGCGATCAAGCCCAAGCAGCGGCTCCTGTAGGCAGCCAAAAGGCAGCCTCAACAATTCCTGCTGCTCCTGACACTGAGATGAAATTTGCTCCCACAAAGCTGGAAAACCAAACCGTCTCCCTAGTGAGCGTGCCGGAAAATCCTGTGATCGTGGAACCGACAGCAATTTCGCAAGTGCCTGGGCTTGAAGCTAAATTACAGGTTGCAGCCAGTGGAATGTATATGCCACTTCCGGCATCACAAGCAACTGCCAAAGCTACAACAACTTATAAAACGTCTCTCTACCAACAGTCTCAAGTAGTGAATGGTTTACAAATAACCAATAAACTACCTGAAGTACAAAAACTTTCTATTGGTAATAGTGCAGTTAGCTCGGCAAATACATCCCTGACAGCAGTAACAACAGATAGTAAAGGTGCCACTAGTCAAGTTACTGCTCAACTGAAAGCACAGCAAGAGTTTGCGCTGAATCGCTTACAAGAAAAATCGAACCGTTTAAAACAAAGTCTGGCCCAGTTGCGGTCTGAGGAGAGCAAAAATTTATCAGAAGCTAACAAGGGGTTGGCTGGGCCCACATCTGTAGTTGAAAAAGCGCCACAAATCAACGCAAGCAAAATTACAACAGAGCAGTCGCTAACCCCCACAAATGCCAATCAAGCCAGCTTGATATCGAGGCTAAAACAGGCGAAAGCTAACACGGCTCCCGTAGCAACACCTGTACCAGCCACACTCAAAGCTGCTGCACCATCGGCTGCTGTAGCTTACGAAGTGAAGCCAGGAGACACACTAGCCGCGATCGCTAGTAAGTACGGTACATCCGTCTCAGATTTAGCTAAAGCTAATCATTTGAGCAATCCCAATCAACTGCAAATCAGTCAAAAACTGGTTCTTCCTAATGCTGGGGTTGAACGCAGCACAGCTAGCCCATCCACTTTAGCAATTAGCCCCACACTAGAGCAGTCTGAGGGGACTACTGCCAAAGTAGCTCCATCTCCTGTGAACACAGCCATTGCTAGCCCAACTGTACCTGTGACACCACAGTTACCAGTTGTTGCCAACAATAACAGTGTCACCATACCGACACCAGCAACTGCGAACAATCAAATTCCAGTAAATAGTGCGATCGCCTCCCCAACACTTCCTAGTCCTGGTACTTCTTATGGCATGGGTGGTGACACTCCAGTGCCCAAAGTGTTTGGGGAATTGCAATCTAATCAACAACCGCAAAAGCTAGCAAGCGCCAAAAATAATGAGCGCCTGCAAAGCCTACAAGCAGAAATCCAGAGATTACGGGAGAAATATCGCGCTCAACAAGCTGGTGTAGTTCTACCAGTAGTTAGCGAAAATAATAATCCGGCGGCGGTGCTTCCTGTGGCTAACAGCAATAATTTTGCGACTAGCCCCACTTTGCCACGCAGTGCAGTACAGATTAATGTGCCTTTACCTGGGACGACTAACTATAGTAACTATACAGTCCAACCAATGAGGCCCCAGTATCGTGCGACTCAACCAACTAACGAGCCAGTAAATCCAGAGTTCTTGTCTAACCAAGCACCTGGCCGCAAAGCACCTGCTAGTAGAATTGCAACACCTCCCAGAGGAATCAATAATGCTTCTGACTCTTTAGGAAAAATGCGGGGAACGACTGTTTCTCCAAGTTTGCCGCCTTTGTCAGCAGTAGATCAATATCTACCTAAACCTCTTGACGAGACCATCCCGCCTCCATCCACCGCATCAGCATCTTACATTTGGCCCGCAAAAGGTGTTCTCACCTCTGGCTATGGCTGGCGCTGGGGAAGAATGCATAGGGGAATTGATGTTGCCAACTCTACAGGCACACCAGTTTATGCATCTGCTGATGGTGTAATAGCAAAGGCAGGCTGGAACAATGGTGGCTACGGTAATCTTGTCGATATCCGCCATTCTGATGGCAGTATCACTCGCTATGGTCATAACAGCAAGATTTTAGTGCAGGCAGGTCAGCAAGTGCATCAAGGAGACACAATTGCTCTTATGGGTAGCACTGGTTTTAGTACTGGGCCACACAGCCATTTTGAAATTCATCCCACAGGTAAGGGTGCCGTTAACCCGATTACTTTACTGGCGAACCGTATCTAGTTTCTGGCTGTCGAGAATTCAATTATTGTCTTTTTCAATGAGGGAGTTTAACTCCCTCTTTTGCTTGATAGCAATTTATCAACTCCAAACAGAAAATTCATTGTCAGTTAGACTAGTAATCATGGAGTTTTTCTGCTATATTTAGAAATTATTGGATAAAACAAGGCTCAGTAGCTCAGTAGGTTAGAGCACGGGACTCATAAGCCTGGGGTCGTCTGTTCAAATCAGACCTGAGCCATTAAAAAATTAATTCAACTAACATAGAGTAAGTCCCCCACTAAATCCGCTACTGTGGAGCAATGGGGATAATTTATTTTTGTGAATTGCCAGAAAAGCAGCGATCGCTAAACGCTTACCATGACTTTGATTGCTTTGCGATCGTTCATAGCCTGATAGCCATTGGGAACGCCATTGAGATCGACAGTAACGTCGAGGACTAGGGATGGATCAATTTTTTCAGCCAGGACATCACTCAATAGTTCCGGAATATAAGCACGTGCAGGGGCAACACCACCTCGCAATGTGATGTTGGACATAAACATCCTGGACAAATTAATTGTCTCGCTGCCATGCGGAACCCCTACATAGCCGATCGCTCCACCTAGACGGGCAATAGCGATCGCTGTTTTCATCGAGGATTCTGTACCAACGCACTCTAGAACTGATTCAGCACCGCCTTTTGTCAGTTCTTGTACTTGTTGAATAGCTTGTTCGTCACGGCTGGTTACAATATCCGTTGCGCCAAATTGACGGGCGATCGCCAATCGATTCTCATGCCGACCGAGCATAATAATCCGTGCTGCTCCCAATCGTTTGGCAGCTAACACCCCGCACAATCCCACGGCTCCATCACCAATTACTGCTACTGTAATTCCTGATTTTACCCCTGCTGATACTGCTGCATGGTGCCCTGTTGCCATTACATCCGTTAGCGGTAAAATCTTCTTGAGCATGGCAGCATCATTTTCCACAGCATCGGGAATTTTCACCAACGTGCCATCAGCAAACTGGGCGCGAACGGCTTCGGCTTGTCCACCATCATTTTTTCCACCCCAAAAACCGCCCTGCAAGCAGGAAGTTTGGAGATTTTTGCCGCAAAATTCACACGCGCCATCAGAAAAAGCAAACGGAGCTAAAACGCGATCGCCCCGCTTGATATTTCGCACCTCTGATCCCACCTCTTCGACAATACCCATCCATTCGTGTCCAGTGCGCCATCCTGGTTGCCATTGGTCTTTACCTTGGTAAAACCACAGATCCGATCCACAGATACAAGCATGGGTAATCCGAACGATCGCATCTGTTGGTTTTTGAATTTGCGGATCGGCAACGTCCTCCACCCGGACATCACCTGCTCCGTAATACACCGTTGCTTTCATAATCTACCTTTCACTAGTTTTGGATTACATTTCACTCACTGTGTCTGAATCAAACTGTAAAATCCTCCTCACTTAGAAAGGTTTCAAGCTAAATCAACACAAATCAACAATGTGAAACAGCTTTTTAGTGAAAGAAGAGAGCAGGGTGAGGAATTTGGTAATGGGTAATGGGTAATTGGACTAGTAACTATTATCTGCGTCGGTGGAATGTCTTTCCTCTCCATATATAAGGGAATGGAGCTTCTCACCGCTTTTATGAAATTACGAATTAGTAATTATCTATTTAACAGCTTCCATTAACTCAATACACTTGTGCATTTGCTGGCGCATAGTGTCAACATCAGCGTGAAATCTCCGCCCATGACCTGGTAATACCCACTCAAATGAGTAATTAGCTAATTTACGCATCGATTTAATCTGTTCTGTCCAGGAATACCAACAGAAATCACGAAATGCGTTCAATTGATGCAAGTTTTCTGACCAAGCAAGATGGTCACCAGTAAAAAGAAACTTGTTTTTATAAAGCAGAACCGTATGCCCTTTTGAATGGCCGGGAACCGGAATAACTAATATGTCCGCAGTTAAAGCAAATGGTTCCAAACCAGTTAATTGTATTTCCACATTGCGAGTATCTCCCGAAATATCATCAGCGTGAAGAATACGTTGACACTGAAAATGGTCAGCAAACTTTTGATGATCGGCGATATCATCTCTGTGAGTCAAATACATATAACGAATTCCGCCCATCTCCTCTAGACGCTTGACTAAAGGCGGTGTGAATCGAGGTGAATCTACTAAAATATTGCCTTCAGGACGTTGAATAAAATAGCTAGCAGCGCCGTAAGATTTTTCCGAATGATAGCCACAATCGTAAACATTTTCCTCAACTACAATCGGAAAAGTTTCTTGGGCAATTTTGATATCTTGTGGCTTTTCAACTGTACCAATAGAACTAGTAGGACAGGCTAAAAGTGCTTGCAGTGCAGCTAATCTTTCTTTTTCATTTGTCGGTTGGTGATAAACTGCCGACTGTTCATCACCACGATAAAATACTTCGGGAGTCATCCAGCGACAGGTATCACAATCTATACAGCTAGTATCTACATAAAAATCGCCGTTAACATTTTCGGTGCGACGCAGTTTTAAATTAGCCATGTTATACCTCTGTGTGCCCTAGCTAATTGCTGAGGAACAATAAACTTTATATCACCACGCTAGCAAAATTAACTTCAGACTATCAAAGCCACTAGAGGTAAATTTGTTCAACAACTTGAACAGTATTTCAACTAAGCAAGTAGAAATAGGAAAACTTAGCGTATTCACCATCTGCTGATATCTACTCAGATATGCTTTACTGTGCCAATCCTAATTGCTCAAATACCTTTAATCTTGATGGAAATAAGTTTTGCATTCATTGTGGACAAATACTCACACCTCTATTCCGAAATCACTTCCGCGTGATTCAACTTTTAAGCGAGGGTGGATTTGGTAAGACTTATGAAGCCAGAGATGTGGATAAAATGGACGAACCTTGTGTGATTAAGCAATTTTTCCCACAAGTGCAAGGAACAGCTGCACTAGATAAAGCAACGGAATTGTTTAAGCAAGAAGCGAAACGTGCTGTATCTAAGTATTTACAGCTTACGACTTAAGAGCTTTTTTACTAAATTGCCAACTTTTCAAACACCCTCTTAGCAACACCAAAGTAAAAATCCAATAACTTATTTAACAAAAGTATAATAAAATTATCTTCCACTTAATCCCCATTATGACTAAAGTAGAATTTACCATTCCCATTCATTCTGTTAATAATACCATTAGAGAAGAAGCAGAAACTAAAGCCAAAGAAGCTTATGTGATGACTCTACTTAAATATGGAGAAATTAGCAGTGGTAAGGCTAGTCAATTACTAGAAATTTCTCGATTAGACGTAATAGATTTAATGTCTAAATATGAGATATCTCTATTTGACAATAGTATGAGTTTAGAAGAATTTCAGCAAGAGGTTAATCAAGCAAAAATGAAATTACAAGGCAATAATCTATGATTGTTGTCTCAGATACAACCCCATTAAATGAACTTTCTAAAGTTGATAAATTAGACTTACTTCAGGCTGTTTTTGGTAGAGTGATAATTCCTCAGCAAGTCTATGCAGAATTAACAACGGGGAATCATCCCGCGGTTATAGCTGTAAAATCAGCCTTATGGCTTGAAGTTTGTTCTGTAACCAATAACCAACTCATTGAACAATTACAATTAGAAACAGATTTAGATTTAGGAGAAGGTTCGGCAATTATATTGGCAGAAGAATTAAAAGCAGATCAACTTTTAATTGATGAAAAAGCTGGTAGAAAAGTTGCTATTAGTAGAGGTTTGCCAATTATTGGTTTAGTGGGAGTGATTATTTTAGCAAAACAGAAAGGATTGATTGATAATGTCAAATATATTTTAGATGATTTAATGAGTAAAGGAACAAGAATAAGCCCAAAAATTTATAATTATGCTCTAATTACAGCCAGAGAAATTTAAAGCCATCTTACAATGAACCTATCCCCAAGTGACTGGCTAGAGTAGAAGTAGGGTGTGTTATGCCGCAGGCTAACGCACCTTGAATTTCTGATGGTGCCGTACTCTCGGCGATAACACCCCCCAAATTTTAATTTTCTTAACGTAGTTAGAAATATTCCTGCCTAATTACTTAAGCTAAATAGTTATTCTTGGCAAAATCATAATACTTCTGCCTTTTCTTTCTCTTGTCTAACTTTCTGCTTCGGCTTTTTGCCCCTTTTATTCAACCGCTTCCGCAGCGATTCCATGTATGTGTAGAAAACAGGAGTAATATAAAGCGTTAGTAGTTGAGAGAATAATAAACCACCCACAACAGCTAAACCTAAAGGACGACGAGATTCTGCACCTGCACCTAAACCAAGTGCAATTGGTAGAGTACCCATTAATGCTGCCATTGTAGTCATCATAATCGGACGGAAGCGCACTACACAAGCTTCATATATGGCATCAAACGGCATTTTACCCTGATTTTTTTGGGCACTCATTGCAAAGTCAATCATCATAATGCCGTTTTTCTTGACGATACCAACTAGCATAATAATGCCGACAAAAGCGTAGATATTCAGGTCAACGCCAAATAGCATTAAGGTGAGTAAAGCACCAAATCCTGCTGAAGGTAAACTAGAAAGAATGGTGATGGGGTGAATAAAATCTTCGTAGAGAATTCCCAACACAATGTAAATTACTAAAATCGCAACTATGAGCAGAATTCCCAGGCTAGAAAGTGAAGATTGAAACACCTGTGCTGTACCTTGAAAGCTGGTACTAATAGTTGCAGGTAAAGTTTCACGAGCTAGTTTTTCAATGTTTCCAGTAACGCTACCTAGAGATATTCCTGGTTTCAGGTTAAAGGAAATAGTCACAGCAGAAAGTTGTCCTGCATGGTTAACTGTTAATGGCCCAACACCTTTAGTAAGAGTAGCAACAGCATTTAAAGGTACTTCTTGACCGCTACTAGAACGAACCGTCAATAAATCAAGGTCATTGGGACTTAGCTGATACTGTGGGTCTACTCCCATAATTACTTGATACTGACCATCAGATGCATAAATAGTGGAAACCTGACGAGTACCATAGGCATTATTTAAAGTGGTTTCAATTTGATTTGCTGTCAATCCAAAGGTTGAAGCTTGTTCGCGGTTAACTTGGACATTAATTTGCGGATTTTTGATTTGCAAGTCGCTGTTAACATCTTGCAGTTCTGACATTTGTCGCAATTTAGTTTCCAAAGCTGGGGCGTATTGATACAAGTCTTGTAAATTTGGGCTAGAAAGTCCAAATTGATACAATGCTTTTGTTTGTTGTCCACCAAGCCTGATAGATGGAGGGTTTTGCACAAATGCTCTAATTCCCGGAATACCTGTTAGTTTAGGGCGTAATTCATCCGCTACTTCATCAGCACTTTTGTGACGTTGAGAATGTGGTTTTAATTTAACAAAAATCCGCCCTGAGTTAGCTGTGGCGTTGGCTCCACCTGCACCTACACTAGAATTAATTGATTCGATATTAGGATTGCGACGGACAATATTTGCTATGACTTGTTGATGTTTCACCATCTCATCAAAGGAAATATCTTGAGCCGCTTCTGTATTAATGCTTAACTGTCCGGTATCATCATTGGGAATAAAACCTTTGGGAACGATCACAAATAAATATATTGTTGCGACTAAAATCACGCCTGACAGTATCATCGTTGTCCGATGATATTTCATTGATAGCTTCAAGGTGGCTTCATAACCCCTCAGTACTGTATCAAATACCCATTCTGAAGCATTATAAAGACGACGTTTCCAATTTTTAGCTTTCTGTTTTTTGGGTTGTTTTATTTGATGTCCGTTACTATCATCTGCATAACGCTCTCCATTGTTGGATATCGTATTGCCATTGTCTACAATATAATATCCATTATTAGATATGGCATGACCATTTTCTGCATAATGATTTTCATCGTTAGATATGGCATGACCATTGCCTGTATTATCAACTCCATTGTTTGATATAACATCACCATCGCCAACACTATGATGTCCATTGTCTGAGTTTTGATGCTCACCTTCGTGATTAAGAAATCGGCTGCAAAGCATCGGTGTGAGAGTCAGAGAAATAAAGCCAGATACTAAAATTGACACGCTGATAGTAACAGCAAACTCACTGAATAGCCTTCCCAAAATGCCACCCATAAACATAATGGGAATAAATACAGCAACCAGCGAGATGGTCATTGATAAAATTGTGAATCCAATTTCTCTGGAACCGTTGAGGGCTGCTTGCATCCGAGTTTCGCCCATTTCCATGTGACGCACAATGTTTTCTAACATCACCACTGCGTCGTCTACCACAAAGCCAACGGCTAAGGTAAGCGCCATTAATGACAGGTTATCCAAAGAGTAACCTAGTAATAGCATTACCCCAAAAGTTGCTACGAGTGACAAAGGTACTGCCAAGCTGGGAATGATAGTAGCTGAGATATTCCGTAAAAATAGAAAAATTACCAAAACTACCAAACAAATTGTCAGAAGCAAGGTAAATTTGACATCATTTACTGATTCGCGAATTGATTGGGAACGGTCATAGAGAATTTCCATATCTATAGCCGCCGGAATTTGCTCTCGGAAGCTAGGCAAAATTTTCTTGATGCCGTCTACAACTGCTACAGTATTGCTTCCTGGTTGTCTTTGAATAGCAAGGACAATTGCTCGCTTACCATTGAACCAACTTGCTACTTTATCGTTTTCTACACTATCAAATACCTTACCCAATTCTCCCAACTGAACTGGTGCGCTGTTACGGTAAGAAACTACTAAAGAACGATAGGCTTCAGCATTATTTAATTGTCCATTTGACTCAATAGTGTAGTTTTGGTTTTTTCCATAAAGGTTACCAGTAGGTAAATTAGAATTTCCTTGAGAAATTGCATCTGCTACTTCATCAATTCCCAAACCTTTAGCACTCAAAGATTGTGGATCTAGGTAAATCCGCACAGCATACTTTTGCGAACCATAAACCTGTACCTGCGCCACACCATCAACCATCGAAAGACGCTGCGCTAGTATTGTTTCGCCATACTTATCGACTTCTGATAATGGCAGTGCTGTTGAGTTTAAAGCTACATATAGAATAGGTGAATCTGCTGGGTTAACTTTGCGGTATGACGGGGGATTCGGCATACTAGTTGGTAACTGTCGCGCTGCTTTTGCGATCGCAGATTGCACATCTTGAGCTGCACTGTCTATATCTCGACTCAAGTTAAATTGCAGCGTAATCTGTGCCGAACCCAGAGAACTTGTAGAATTCATCGAATCCAGACCAGCAATACTAGAAAATTGCTGTTCTAATGGCGTTGCGACTGAAGAAGCTACCGTCTCAGGACTGGCTCCCGGTAAGCTGGCTGATACCTGAATTGTGGGAAAATCCACAGTTGGTAGATCGCTTACTGGTAACAATTGATAACTCATCAAACCAAACACCATGATGGCTAGCATCACGAGTGTGGTCATTATCGGTCGGCGAATGAATAACGCAGATATGTTCATGATCTGGAGATTGGGGACTGGGGACTAGGGGGCGAATTAATGACTTTTGACTTTTGAGTACAGACGCGATTAATCGCGTCTCTCCGACTCTTGACCCTTGAAAATTAAGTATAAATATTTACAAAATAAAAGCGATTTTTAGGGTGTTGAATTTCCTTGATTAACGCTTCCCGGTTTCTGTTCAGTGCCTACTGACTGTTTAATTTGCACTTTGGCTTTAGGTCTGACGTTAAATTGCCCGTCAGTGACTACTTGCTCACCTTCTTTTAGCCCTTGCTGAATAACTGATTCATTACCAACTGCGTTACCCACAACGACTGGACGCATATCGACGGTTTGGTCGCTAGGATTCAATACATAAACAAACTGCCCTTGTTGTCCTGTTTGGATGGCCGTGGTTGGCACAACTATGGCATTTGGCTCTTGGGTTAGCCTGACAACCACATTCACAAATTGACCTGGTGATAAGCGTCCATCGCTGTTGGTAAAGCTACTTTTAAGTTGAATAGTCCCTGTTGTCGGATCTACACTACTGTCTATGAAGGAAAGTTCGCCATGTTCGGGATGTTGTTCATCTTTAGGAATAAAAGCATCTACTGTAATTTTTCCCTGTGCGCGATATCTATTAAGTTCTGGGAGTAGGCGTTGGGGAAGAGAAGAAGTGACGTAAATAGGGCTAATTTGACTGATTGTCACTAAGGGGTTGGTATCATTGTCTTTCACCAAGTTGCCCTGATTAACCTTCAAGCTGCCTGTACGCCCAGTAATTGGTGAAAAAATCGAACTATAAGAAAGTGTGATTTTAGCGCTGTCAATGGCTGCGTCTGCTGCACTAACGTCTGCTTTAGTATTATTGAGGTCTGCTTTGGCGGCATCAACTGCTGCAATGGTGTTGGCAATAGCTTCGTGATCTGCGATTACTGTTGCTTTTTGGGCATCAGATGCGGTACTAAACTGCTCTGCTTGCTCTTTGCTAATCGCTCCTTGGCTCAAAAGCGTACCATATCGTTGTGCTTGGACTTGGGCGTTTTTGGCTTGGGTTTGGTCTTTGAGGAGATTAGCTTTAGCTTGATTGACTTGGGCCACAGCCTTTGAGAGGTTAGCTTGCGCTTGTTTTACCTGTGCGATCGCTTTTTCTCGATTCGCTTGCGCTTGCATTAGTGTTGCTGCTTGCGGTCTAGAATCTAATTTGAAGAGCAGTTGGCCTTTCTTAATATTCTGACCTTCTTGAAAATAAACTCCTGTTAGTAGCCCTGCCACTTGCGACTTCACCCCTACAGTCGAATACGCCACGACGGTTCCTGTTTGTCGTAACTCAATAGGTATGGTTTTACGCGTCACTGTCGCCACTACCACAGGTACAGCACGCTGCTGATTTTTGCCTTGTTGCTTATTAGACTGTGCCTCAGTTGCCGTACAACCACACACAGCAATCAAACTTAACAGCAAAATTTTTCTGCTGATCTGTTTTGGCATTAAGGGTAAAAGTCCTGGCAACATATACTTTTGAGCAGTTAAAGAAGGTCTAGTCTTAAAATTACGAGATAAATATCTCATCGTGACTAGCAGCAGCATTAATTCAGAGCCTCTCAATAAAGGTTTAACAGATGTTTGAAAAATATAATCACAATATTAGCTAAAATTAATTAGCTTTGCTAACAGTTAGTGTAACATCTATCGCTTGAAACATTTCTGGTTGAATGTGCCAAAGAATTGGTATGGGGATTTGGCATTTGTCCCCCTCTACTTCCTCATCCACCCAGTCCCCCTTTCCTTGCCTCCCGCACCCCGCCCATTCATTAGGCCCGTCTGAACTATGAGTACCAAAAAACTAGCTACAGACATAACTCCGGAGCAATGCGCTGCCAAAATGATGGAAACAATTCCAGTGATCATCAAGTTCTTTCGAGTAGAGATGCGGCGTAATGCTTCTTTTCTGCCAGAATCGCTTTCTATACCGCAATTTCGGACACTTGCTTTCCTCGATCGCCATCCTGGTGCTTCTCTTTCACAAGTGGCGGAACATCTAGGGGTAACTAGGGCTACAGCTTCAAATATTACAGACCGTCTGGTACAAAAGAATTTAGTCAGTAGAGTAGAGAATCCTCAAGAACGTCGTCATGTTCTCCTGAATTTAACTGAGATTGGGAAGTATCATCTACAACAGGTTAGATCCTTGACCAGTGCGAGAATTGCTTCTGTTTTGACTCACTTACCAAAAGAGCAAATCCAGAGTGTGGTAGAAGGACTAACGGTGCTGAGTAGTATTTTTGAAGACTTACTTACAGAATAAAGCTACTTGATTTGTGAGGATTTTTGGCTCGCAAAAGATACACTTTCTTACTTGCTAAAAAAAGTTGTAGTATGCTGTTGACATAATGTAATTTTTATATTACAAGTGTAGTATGAATACAAAAACCTCTACTAACCTTTAAAACTGCATAGATGCCACTTTTTGGGATGTATCTTAGAAATTCCTATCGGCACTATTAACTTTTGGGGCCGCGATTGGTGTTCGACTGCTCTGAAACCAACAAACGGACGGTTGCAGGATTCGGGTTCAATTCCCGACGGCTCCACTTAATAGCAATAGCTACATAATTCGTAATTAAAACAAGAGGTGATAGCAATGTTTTGTATTCGATTTGCATGGGAAATCTAATTACTTTAAATCAAATTTCTCAAAAATAACATTTTCAAGTCATTGGTCTTACTTAAAGTTCGTAGTCAGGAATAAAAACCTGACTACGAACTCATCAAAATTAATATTTGGCAACATTCTTAATCAATCTAGATGGGCACTGCTAATAACTTAAAAATCAGGCTTTAAGTGAAAATTTGGCAGTACCCAACCTACAAAAATTTGAAAATAAAGACTGAAGTCCTGACTACGCAACTATGGATATAGCGGTGACTTATCGATACCGCCGACATGATTCAAGGGCCAGAAACGCAGCACAGCACGACCAATAATATTTTGACGAGGAACGACACCCCAGCAACGGCTGTCGTAGCTACTGTTACGGTTATCGCCCAGCACTAAGTATGAGTTTTGGGGTATAGTTTGGGTTTGTGCCAAAAATGGTGGTTGCTGTCCAGATGTGCAAACGTCAATTACTGTGCGTTGTTGGGCGCTAAGGTACTTCTCTTCTGGCAGAGGTTTATTATTGATGTAGACTTTGCCATTTTTGAGTTCTACTTTGTCTCCAGGTAAGCCAATGACACGTTTAATAAAGGCATCCTGGTATTGTTCTTTTTTAAGCTCATCTGTAGGCGAAAATACCACAATGTCCCCTCGCTGCGGGTCAGAAAACTTGTACTTCAATTTATCCACAATGATCTTGTCTGCCTCCCACTGGTTAGGAGTACCATGCAAGGTAGGTTCCATTGAGCCAGAAGGAATCCAGCGAGCTTCGGCAACAAAAGTACGAATTCCCAGGGCTAGAACTATACTTAATACAACTGTTCTACCTAGCTCTGCAATCCAAGAATGATCAGGTTGTTGACTAGAATTTTTATCAGACACTTGATTTTGCATGAAATTACTGAAGTTAAAAAAGATGCAGGTAATTAACTCGCCAAGGGGAACTATATTTTTGAATTTTAACGAGAGAACTTTGATGTCCTAGCTATGTTGCCATATTTACAATTAGATACATAAGTAAAAATAAACTTTTTTCTCACCTGCGGCAAAAATTGGCTCCTAAGAGTGCAACCAAGTTTAACCTAAAAATATAGTTCTCTGTTATGTATAGTCCTCCGTCTTAATCTTGTTAACTCCATGTCATTTCCAAAAAGTTTACTGATTCGCCGCGCCCGTATCATTCTACCTGATGGTGAATTGATGGTTGGGGATGTGCTGACGCGCGATCGCCAAATTGTCGAAGTTGCACCAGAAATCTCAACACCAACGCCTACTACAGAAATTGACGCGACTGGGTTAACTTTGTTGCCAGGAGTAATTGATCCGCAAGTCCATTTCCGTGAACCAGGACTGGAACACAAGGAAGATTTGTTTAGCGCTAGTTGTGCCTGCGCCAAAGGGGGAGTAACTTCCTTTTTGGAGATGCCCAACACACGTCCTCTAACAACTAATCAACAAGCTTTAGACGATAAGCTACTACGTGCCTCCACTAAGTGCTTAGTTAATTATGGCTTTTTTATTGGGGCAACGGCAGAGAATCTGCCAGATTTACTGACTGCCAAGCCGACATCAGGAATTAAGATTTTTATGGGGTCAATGCATGGTCAATTGTTGGTTGACCAAGAAGCTGCCCTAGAAGATATATTTGCTCAAGGAGACCGCTTAATTGCTGTTCATGCTGAAGACCAAGCCAGAATTAACCAACGGCGGCAAGAATTTGCAGGCATTCACGACCCAGCAATTCACTCCCAAATTCAAGATAATCAAGCAGCATTATTGGCAACTAAGCTGGCATTAAAGCTTTCGCAAAAATACCAACGCCGGCTGCATATTCTGCATATGTCCACCGCCGAAGAAGCAGATTTGCTGCGTCAAGAAAAACCAAGTTGGGTAACTGCAGAGGTAACACCACAGCATTTATTGTTAAATACCAGTGCCTATGAAAAGATTGGCACCTTAGCACAGATGAATCCACCTTTGCGATCGCTCCACGATAATCAAGTCCTTTGGCAAGCTTTGCGAGATGGTGTTATTGACTTTATTGCTACAGACCACGCACCCCACACCTTAGCAGAGAAAGCTCAGGAATATCCTAACAGTCCCTCTGGTATGCCTGGAGTAGAAACTTCTCTAGCTTTGATGTTAACCGCAGCTATGCAAGGACAATGTACCATTGCCCAAGTTGCTCACTGGATGTCAAAGGCTGTGGCTGTAGCTTATGGTATCCCCAACAAAGGTGCGATCGCTCCTGGGTATGATGCTGATTTAGTCTTGGTAGATTTAAATACTTACCGCCCAGTCCGACGTGAAGAACTATTAACCAAGTGTGGTTGGAGTCCTTTTGAAGGCTGGGATCTTACTGGGTGGGCTGTCACAACTATTGTTGGTAGTGAAATTGTCTATGACAAAGGCAAGTTAAATACTGAAGTACGTGGTCAAGCTTTAACTTTTTTGTAAGTAATTGGACTGGGGATTGGGGAAGGTGGGGTCCCCTCCGGGGATAAGGGGCCTATCCATTAGTCACATCTTTCTTTACAATCTTGAAACGCCTGTTTTGTAAGCATCTTGAACACCGAGGTGTCAGACATACTTGACAAATTAGCTCTTAATATTCTCGCTAAAATTAGGTTTTTATTGAGAATAAATGACGAACTAATCAGGGTTATAAAAAACGTGAGTGAATACTCTCGCAAATGTTGAGAAAGATCCGGGTAATGGATAGGATAAGGGGCGAAGGGGTAATGGGGACTAGGGGCTAGGGGGGCAATACGGTTCGGATAAGCTGGTGAGGCTGGGGATGCAAAGGCGGCGAAGAATGCCCTAATGAAGAGACAATATTTTAGGATTATCACTATTACAAAATTAATAGGTAGTTATAATCCAATGATTACAGCACACAAATTACTTGGTGTGCTTTCAGCAAAAGAGCGTGACAAGATCAAATAAAACCAAATTCCCCTCACACCTGGGAGTCGGTTTGCATAAAACAAGTATAAATTACAGCTTGAATGCTTCCAGTGGACACACGCTGGCTCTTAATGGGACTTAGACAAAAAACACCGACAAAATAACCTCAAACGCATATACCACAAGACTTTGACATCATTTTGCTTTGTTTGTTGATATATATGGGTTTCAGGCATTTTTATGTATTTGGTGTATTTCCCTTTCCCTGCAAAGGTTTGAGGCTTGTTTTGACCTCAAAAATGTTTAAGTCCCGTTAAGTGGCACCTTGTGTTGCTTGTGGCAGGGGCCTTACTCCCAGTTGTCCTTTTTGCTGTTGCTGTTGTACAAAAACTTTCGCTCAATGAGCGTGCATCATCAGAGCGCCGCTTGGTTCTAGCAGCACGCAATCTTACTTGTATTATTTAGGTTGATTTTAAATTTTGAATTTTGAATTGTGTAGAATGTCTGAGATTAGAACTTTCCCAGACGAATTTTTAATTCCCCAAAGGGGTTGACCTTTTTTTGCTCCAGCCACCACAACAAAATAGCCAGCATAGTTGAAGCCATCAACAAAGCGAAAGGTAGTCTATGTACCAAAAACTAATGCCTCAACAGGTGCATGGGTGACATCAATAGTTGGTGCTAGATGGGTGCTAGCGATCGCCACAAAAGAGAATAAAGCGCCAACAAGTGGCACACCTGCTGTCTGTCCCAATATCAGTGATAATGACAACAATCCTGAGGTGATGCCTAACTTTCCTTTTGGTGCAGCTCCCATAATGGCGCTATTGTTAGGCGATTGAAACATTCCTACCCCCAACCCATAGGGAATAATTCCCACAATATAATTGAGTACAGTTAATTCTGTATCAAATGTGCTGATTACTAAGCAACCATTTGCCATTAATACTAGACAGTCAATTTTTAGATGCAGTAGATTCTATTTTCTCAAACTGAGGCTCATTCGTTTGTTGCAACTGCTGAATATGAATATTATAAATAAATTTTTCTTGTTCAACCTCTAACAACTCAAGTGCTGTATTAGCAGCAATCCAATTCTTTTATAAAGGAAAAGAGGTAAAAATACTAGCAAATTTTGCTTTAAGTAATAGTGAAAATACCAAAGGCGATCGCTCATGAGTTTGGTTGAGTCGATGGGGAGTATTATCTCCCGCACCTCTCAGTTAGATCCGTGCATACCCGTTTCCGTGTACACGACTCCCGATGTTCTCAGCTTGCGCTTTTGCTCATGTGTTTGTAATCATGGCAACTCTCGTGAATTGCTTCAAGATTATTTTTCTTCCAGTTGGCATGGTTTCCGTCGATGTGGTGTAATTGTACCTTTTCTTCATCGATGAATTTCAGACCGCAGGAAGCACATTTATGGTTTTGCTTCTTAAGGGCTTTAGAGGTTTCACCGTCGTAGAGCTTACTTTTACGTTCACTCCAGTAGGCTGTGTCCCCGTCATAGGGGGATTTTGTACCCTGAACCATGACGTGTTTGTTTTCGGAGTGAGGAACCGTTGGGAATGCTTTATTTACGAGCTTTTCGCTCGAATAGCGATTCTGTTTTGCTTCCTTGTTGAATACCGTGTAGGCTCTGTGGTGCATGAACCAAAGCGAATGCTTTGCGCCGTTCATATTACAGAACTTATGGTAATTTCTCCAACCTCTAACTATCGGAGCTAATTTCTCAGCCTTGACGATAGAACCATAATTCGAGTTGTTGACGATGTGTTTTACTTTCTTACGAAAGGCTTTGAAGTTGTCCTCTGAGGGAGTACTTTTGAGCTTTCCGTTTTTCTGGACTTTAAAGTGCCAGCCGAGGAAATCAAACCCATCTGTCGTGGCGGTAACTTTGGTTTTCTTTTGGCTTACATTCATTCCGCGTTTGCGGAGAAACTCGTTGATTCTTTCAAGTATCTCTGTCGCATCATCTTCGGGTCGGAGTATAATAACCATGTCATCCGCGTATCGGATTGATGGTTCGACAATACTTTTTGCCGGGGTTTTAGGTGTAATCCTTTTACCCTCTTTGTATTGAACGTGGTATCTGTGGATACTTTCAATACCGTTGAGCGCGATGTTAGCTAGTAGCGGGCTGACCACTCCCCCTTGTGGGGTTCCTTGTTCAGGAAATTCTGGATTTACCCCTGCCTTGAGGCATCGGAATATTCCGAGTTTTAAGCCTTTGGGGGCGATGAGTTCGTCCATTATTGCTGTGTGGTTTATCCTGTCAAAGCATTTTTCGATATCGAGTTCTATTACTCGTTTTTCTATTCCGTTTGCGTTAGAGCTTAGGTTGTTAAAGATGTATTGTTGTGCATCGTGGGCAGAGCGCCCGGTTCTAAACCCGTAACTCCTAGCGTGGAAAGTTGCTTCGTGGGCGGCTTCCAGGGCATATTTTGCAAGGCATTGCCAAGCTCTATCCGCTATGGTCGGTATTTTTAGCATTCTGGTAGTCCCGTCCTTCTTAGGGATGGGGATTTCCCGTAATCCTTGATGCTTCCAATTTCCGCTATTCATTTTCAGTAGTTCTTCAAGATTGAAGCGTTCTTCAAATGAGAGCGATTTTTTCCCATCAATACCAGCCGTCTTTTTACCAGCATTTAGCTGAGATACTTGTCTTATTGCAAGAAATCGAGCCGAGGTGGATTTTAGAATAAGCTTTTGGAGTGACCTAGCTTTCCGCTTGTCTCCAACTTGAACAGCTTTAAATACGCGCTTTTGAAGGCGGAAAAGATTTCGGCGGAATTTCTTCCACGGTAATGCTCTCCAAGATTCACTAGTATGTCTACTGTGTCTAATCATTTTCTCTTCTCTAGTTTGTATTTTCTGAACACCTCAGACCAATTACGGTCTGTCCTACCCGAATTGTGGGGATTCCTCCGCTCGTCTGGGCTACTTGGGGTTCGACCATCCCTTGACCCACAATTCGTTTTTATTCGTTCCCTCGGAGAGATTGATAGTTCCGTTAGATGTAGCCAATTTAACCACTGGATTCCCTGGACTCTTGCCGTTTTCCGAGACAAATTGCGGCGGGAATTAGTTCTCCAGTAAAGTCAGGGATTTTTATGTTGCGCCCTGCTTATTCTTAGGTCACTTTTTTAGGCTCTGTTTCATCGTAGGAACTCCCTGTTAGCGCCAGTGTCAACCCGCAACGGTCGTCTGATTGCGCCCTGTTCCCAGCTTCACTCTACAAGAACCGAGCTTGTTCGGTGTGGGCAGATAAGGAGTCAATTCTGAGTCTGAATGGTAGGGCTTTCACCTACATCTGACCGAGAGTTCAGCCTTTAATGGCAGTAATCTGCTGTCGGGCTGGCTTAGTTATGTACGGACTGGATACCGTGATTCACTAAGCAACGAATCGCACGCCTCGAAGAATGGGCGCTCCTCATCATCTTAGTTTGAGTCAAAGATCTGGCAGTGCCCACCCTACAAAAATTGCTGATACAACCTGCGTACTATCGACTGATGAGGTCTGTTGCTGTCCTCACAAGTTCCTCAACTTTTAGCTCTATAAGCATAGGTGTAAGCCAGTAAGTAACATATATAGTTAAGGACTTGAAAATTTCTACCAATCTAGTCCAACCGACACGGAAATGAAAATACTGGCTCCTTTCAACTTCCCCGCAGCCAGTCGTACTAGCATCTAGAAACCAGAAACCTCAACGACCATTTATTAACACAAAGCGGAGGTACATATGTTCAACAAAATTTTAGTTGCATTGGATCGGTCGCCAATGGGAAAACAGGTTTTTGAGCAGGCCTTAGCTTTAGCAAAGTTAACAAAAGCTAGTTTAATGCTAGTGCATGTGCTATCTGCGGAAGAAGAAGGTAGCCCTTACGCACCTATATTATCCAATTTTGACTATTATCCAGGAATAGGCAGCCAAAGCTTTGAATACTATCAAAAGCAATGGGATATCTTTAAAAATCAAGGTATCCAAATCTTGCAGTCCTTCTGCGCCCAAGCCAACACAGCAGGTGTGAACGCGGAATTCACTCAACAGCTTGGCAGTCCTGGTCGAATCATCTGTCAATTAGCGGCTAGTTGGAATGCTGACCTAATTATTATGGGTCGTCGGGGTCATGCAGGGCTGAAGGAACTATTTCTTGGTAGCGTCAGTAACTACGTCCTTCATCATGCTCCATGTTCAGTCCATGTTATGCATCTTCCTACTGATATTTCACAAGCTGAAGCAGTGGTTCAAGACACGGCTACTGTGAGGTGATGGGGACTGGGCAATCGGGAATTGGTAATTGAAGAAGGATGAGGAAGCAGAGAACCTTCCAAGACGAATTTTGACTTCCGCCTTGCGGTACTAGTATAGTACGACGTAAATAGCGCAAAGTTGGCGGTGTCGGTTTCCGTCCCGCCAAACTTTGTAAGACAACCAACTCTCTAAAATCCGGGAAAAGCCTAAAAAATAAGCATTCTTTCTTTTGCCTTTTGCCTTTTTACTTTTGCCTTCTTGTACTAGTGGCTTACCGTTAAATCTTCGCTGTACTTCAAAGGGTAAGATAATACTGATTACAAATACTGGAAGCTTGGGGAGGCAGATTACTGGGTTGGCTCATCGTCTTTTTGGGATGATTAGCCTCTAACTGGTGAACAAAATGCGATCGCACTCAAGGTTCAATACCATGACATTCTAATTCATGGAAATTTGCGATCGTGTCTACGGAGTTATTGAAAATTCTTTAAGAAATGAACTATGTTAAAAGCAGCAGATATTATGACTAAAGATGTTGCAACCATTCGCGGTTCGGCAACAGTTGCTGAGGCGGTTAAACTAATGAGGGCAAGAGACTGGCGAGCGTTAATTGTAGATCGTCGCCATGAACAAGATGCTTACGGTATTGTTAGCGAAAGCGATATTACTTATAAAGTTATTGCTTATGGGAAAGACCCGCATAAAATGCGCGTTTACGAGATCATGTCCAAACCTTGTATTACCATTAACCCCGACTTGGGTGTGGAATACATAGCACGCTTATTTGCTGACCATCATCTACATAGAGCGCCAGTTATCCAAGGCGAACTGCTGGGTATTATCTCACTCACAGATATTCTGGCTCATAGTAACTTTCTTGAACAATCTGGAACAACGTTACTGGAACAAGAGCTTCAGGAAGAAATCAAGAAAGCCCGCCTGATTTGTGCTGAAGCTGGTATCCGTTCACGAAAATGTGCTGCGGCTTGGGATGCTGTCGAGGAAATGCAAGCAGAAATCTCCCACCAACGCGCGCATCAGCTTCCTAAAACAGCTTTTGAGCAATATTGCGAGGAATATCCAGAGGCTTTAGAAGTCAGAATGTATGAGCTTTAGAAGTGCTGAGTTAAGAGCCATTTGTCATTTACCATGATTGATGATTAATCTCTTAGTCCCTTGATTCCTTGCCCTAGAAATCTTTTAAAGTTCAGAAGCCGTATCCGGGGCAATGACTTCGCCAGTACCTATTTCTAAGATCAAATCCTGGTCGGTAATCAGTTCAGTAAGTTCTTTAACTTGTAAATTCATTCCTTCACAAGCTTGCCTTAATTCTTGGGCGAATTTGTTTAGATCATTACCATAGCCGCATTGGTAAGCAGCAGTTTCAATTCCCTGCTTGGCATTTGCTCTAGCACAATCTACTAGCTCTGTGCCAAGCAATGGTGTTGTGGATGCCATATGTCTATTTGCTTATAATCACGTGTTGTTTAAAAATACATTACTAAGCAATTAAAATATCTTCATCCATCTAATGGAGGACGAAGGGGAGAAAATTATGAATTATGAATTATGAATTACAGGGTGCAATTCCTGATCCTAGACGAAAATTAAGTTTTAGTCGGAAATCTACACCCCGGCTAAAACTGTCTTCAATAATCTAATGTATGCTAATAAATTTAGCCGTTGATTACATCTCCACCATTAGGATGTAATACTTGACCTGACATATAGGAACTATCATCAGAGGCTAAAAATACATAGCTAGGCGCAACTTCTTCCGGTTGTCCGGCTCGTTTCATTGGTGCTTGTTTACCAAAATTTTCCACTTTCTCTTCTGGAAAAGTTGAGGGTATTAAAGGTGTCCAAATTGGCCCTGGTGCTACAGCATTTACCCGAATGCCCTTATCTACCAAATTTTTTGATAAAGAGCGAGTAAAGGCAACAATTGCACCTTTTGTAGATGAGTAATCAAGCAGTTGGGGACTACCTTTATAAGCTGTTACTGATGTGGTATTAATAATTGCACTGCCTTCTTGTAAGTGTTTTAATGCTGCTTTAGTCAAGAAGAACATAGAGAAAATATTCGTGCGAAAAGTGCGTTCTAACTGCTCTTTACTAATATCCTCGATATTTTCTTGGGGATGTTGTTCAGCAGCATTGTTAACAAGGATATCTAGTTTACCAAATTCATCTATTGTTTGCTGTACGGTGTGTTGACAGAAAGTTTCATCGCCAATATCGCCTGCGATTGCAACTGCACGACGACCTTGTTTTTCTACTAAATTTTTTGTTTCTTTAGCATCGTCGTGTTCATTCAAGTAAACGATCACAACATCTGCGCCTTCTTTAGCAAATGCGATCGCCACAGCACGGCCAATACCACTATCACCACCCGTAATCAGCGCTACTTTATCTTTCAACTTGCCACTACCCTGATATTTGGCATCATCTGCCTTGGGTTTTGGCTGCATTTCAGATTCATTACCAGGTGGCTGTTGTTGCTGGGGTGGTTGTAAAGTTTTCTCTTCTGGCATAAAGCTTTTCCTGTAAATTGACAAAGCAATGATGAAATATCAATTATGAAGTCAAAATAATTCGTAATTCTTAGTGAAAATCACTGGGGTGTTCTATTTAATTACGAATTACGAATTAGTAATTATTTAACTAATTACCAAAAGTAAACCTTGGATCGAACATTCAACCCAAGGGTTACTTTGTGCTTTGTGTATTACTTAGCATTTGTAAGTTGAAGCTGATATTACTCGGATACTAGCCCAACTTAACTCATGATTGGTAAATGCACTGACTTAAAATTATTTCTCCCCACACCTGACACAATTTATTAACTTGAACACGACAAACAAGTAGACAACTATCTGGCGATGAAGGATTTCTCCTGTTCATCTGCTTCAAAATTAACTTTTATGTTGTAGAACTTTATCGCTCTAGAGATGTAAAAAAAATCGTCGTTAGCTCAATCTTAAGATGTAAATTTTAGGGAACCAAGAAATTCCCCTTTAAAGATGGAGGCATTGCACACATCTCTTGTTTAGCAGCCCACGCTTGTGATCGTAAAGATGTACCATAGTAGTAATACAGTCTTGGAATCAAGACAGGGCATAGATTATGGTAGCAGTTAATATTTCTGAGTTAGACCAGGTTGATCAATTTCGCCGTCTGCAATCAACTTTACGCGATCGCTGGAAAACTATTGAGTCGTTTGATAACAGTGAGGCGGATATTTTAATTATTCCTTCTTTGAGTATTGACCAACGCGAACTCCAGAAGGTTGAAGGCTGTGAACATTATGAAGAAAGATTATTATTTTCTCTGATTCGCTTACGTAACCCCCGCACTAGGTTAATTTATGTAACATCAATGCCGCTGCATCCTAGTATTATTGATTACTATTTGCAACTGCTACCAGGAATTCCTTTTTCCCATGCCCGCAATCGGTTACTATTACTTTCTACTTACGATTCTTCCCTCAAACCTCTGAGTCAAAAGATTTTAGAACGCCCTCGGTTGCTAGAGAGGATTCGCCAATCTTTGAGGCACGAAAAGTCATTCATGGTGTGCTACAACTCAACTTTTTTGGAAGCAGAATTGTCTTTAAAATTAGATGTACCGCTGTACGCAGCAGCACCAGATTTGCAAATTTGGGGGTCAAAAAGTGGCAGCAGGCAAATATTTGCAGAATGCAGCGTCCCACATCCAGATGGTAGCGAAAGGGTTTGGAATCAGAAAGATTTGGCAGTAGCAGCTTGTGAGTTATGGGAACGCCAGCCGACATTGCAACGGATGGTAGTGAAACTCAATGAAGGTATTTCTGGAGAAGGAAATGCGCTGCTAGATTTAAGACCGATAATGAGTGTAGCACCAGGGCAAGCTACGACTGCTCAAAGAACCGCAGCAATTAGCGATCGCTTTGCAACTCTGCGCTTTCAAGCCAGCCAAGAGACTTGGGCAAATTTTTCCGGACGCATCACCGAATTAGGGGCGATTGTCGAGGCGTTTGTGGAAGGAGAAATTAAGCGATCGCCTAGTGTGCAAGGACGTATTACACCCACCGGCGAAGTTGAAATTGTCTCTACCCATGACCAAATTTTGGGAGGGCCTGATGGTCAGATTTATCTTGGTTGCCGATTTCCCGCAGATGAAAGCTATCGGTTGGAATTGCAGCAATTAGGCTTACAAGTTGGCAGAAAACTTGCCGAAAAAGGTGCTTTAGAACGCTTTGGCGTAGATTTTATTGCCGTTGATCAGGGTAATGGACAGTGGGATATTCAGGCAATCGAAATTAATCTGCGTAAAGGTGGCACTACTCATCCCTTTATGACCTTGAAATTATTAACAAATGGTCGCTATGACCTGTCAACAGGGTTATTTTACAGTCAACACGGTCGTCCCAAATACTACATTGCTACCGACAATCTGCAAAAAGACCGTTATCAGGGATTGCTACCCAATGATTTGATGGATATTATCGCCCACCACAGATTACACTTTGATAGCTGCACTGAAACAGGTACCGTGTTTCATCTTATGGGTTGTCTTTCACAGTTTGGCAAGTTGGGATTAACCAGCATCGGTGATTCCCTACAACAGGCTGAAGATATGTATAACAAGGTAGTCAAAGTTATAGATCAAGAAAGCCGCAGCGATAATCAAGATTCAATGTCATTCTCAGATTATGCCTTCCCCTTGATTTGGGATGGACATAGCCAGTAACCACTACCTAGGTGAAGCAAGGGGAACCCAATATTTGCCAGAATGTTGGGTTCCAAACCTATTATTTAACTTGACAAAGCCAAGATTCTTTTTCAATCCGTTCGGCGATAGGATGTTTGGTCTTAAATTTGACTGGAAGAATAATTTTGCCGCAAAACTGCGGCTCTGCCTCCTGTATGTAACTTAAAGTAAAAGATTGGCTAACCTAAAGCCTGACTAGCTTATGCTTATCTCCCCGTCAGTGCGATCGCTTTCCAGTTCTGGGGGAAACCACAAGAAGCGATCACAACCCAGGCGAGGTGATGAGCATTTTGAATAGACCTATTGTGGTGCAATAGTTCTCACTCCAAACGAGCGCAATCGATACCCCCAACTTACTGGGGGTTATTTTTTGGCGCTTGTCCCTTGTTTCTTGAAAGCCAGATAGGCCACTATTAACAAGCTATTTATAGGTATTCCAGGAATTTTGGATAGCATTGGCATTCGATAATTTTGCGATTATAACTGAATAGTGATTTCCCATCAGTCCATAAGCTGCGCTCACAACTAGCAACAGCTCATCTACCTAAGCCTACGGGTTGGTCAAACTCTTCACCCGTTAGAAGGTTAAATTCAATCCAATAGTGTAACAAAGTATTCAAGTATTAAACTCCTTGTATACTCACTGCTGCTGCACTATTCACTCTTCATGAGAATACTGTGAACCGTAGATGATATAAAACATTTCACAACATTAATTTTGCAAGTGTGACAGACTAGCGAATATAAATCTTAAATCCTAAAAATCCTTCACTGCAAAGCTTTACTTACTTTCATCTAGCCAAAATAGCCAAATTCTGCTATTTCATCTTGTCTTTATAAATACTTTGCTATACCATGAATCAACCGTAGCCAAGTGTTATGTTTTTAGCTTTAGTGTGAGGAATTAATTGTGTTAGAAGAAAAAATATTAAGTATATTATTACTCAAGAAAATTCCATGTATTTTCTTAGGTATAGGAAGAATATTGGTAACTGGTCTTTTGCTGACTACAGCTATGTCAACGCATTCTGCTGCGGCTGAGGATGGGCTAGTAGCTGACAATCCAAGTAGTAAATTGAGTTCTGCTAAAACATCACCAGCGGATTCTGCATCTGTTGAAATTTCTATAGAGCAGGATATAAACTGGGGACAAGTAGCTCTAGAAGATAGCAATCCCACCGTTGAATTCAGTTCTTCGCAAAAACCACAAGCATCTTCCACTGGTTCTGACATTATCGCCAAGCGCAATGCAGACTTAAGAGCAAAAGATGTACTGTCCCAAAAGACTGAAACCGCATTAAACCAGAACCAACCCCGGCGAATTGCTCAAACAGATTCTTCTAGTGTTGTGGGCGATACTTTTGTAAAGCAGACCACTGAATCTGTGGCTCGTCAAGTGAACCTGAGGAAAAAATTTCCGGCATTGAGGAATATAACAGCCCAACAAACGCTTAAGATTCCACAAAAGGTGCCTCAACTGGCTCAGCAGACAACGCTATCAGACATTCAAGGCAATTGGGCGCAAAGTTTCATTGAACTTCTAAACCAACGAGGAATAATTCAGGGTTTTCCAGATGGCACTTTCCGTCCAGACGAACCAGTAACACGCGCGCAGTTTGCAGCGATGATTCAGAAAGCTTTTCAGAAAGCTCCTGTTCGCAATGCTGTTCAATTCGTAGATTTACCTGCCAATTATTGGGGTAAAGATGCAATTGAAACAGCTTACAAAATAGGTTTTCTACAAGGATATCCTGGCAATGTCTTTCAGCCTGACCAAAATATCCCTCGTGTTCAAGCATTGGTTTCTCTGGCTACTGGTCTGAATCTTTCTGCCAACACGCCAACGTCAACGGTTTTGAATACCTATTTTCAGGATGCTGCTCAAATTCCTGATTATGCTCTTAAACAAGTCTCAGCAGCAGCAGAGAGCAATTTGGTTGTCAATTATCCCAATGTACAGATTCTCAATCCAAATCAGGTAGCCACAAGAGCAGAAGTAGCAGCATTCATCTATCAAGCTATGGTCAAGGATGGAACTGCTCCGGAACTAACAGCCTCTGAAACTGCAACTCAATACATTGTAGGCTACAAACCATCGCCAGACACCGCTCAAACGACACCCGACATTGAAGAGTTACGGCAAAGTTATCGTCTTCCATCATTACCCTCAGAACAACTCAGGGTAATTACAACAGGAATCGTCAGTATACCAGGCTCATCTGTGACAAGTCCTACTGCCTTTGGTGCAGCCTTTGGCGATGTTTTCGCTGGTGCTAGTTACCAATCAAGTACCCGCTTGAGCAGCAACGATGATGGTGGATTGGTGTTTGGGTTTGGGCTGGGAAAACGAGAAACAGTAGGTTTAGAAGTTGCTGTTTCTTCTTTTTCCACTTTCAGGCAAGGCTTTTTCGACAATGGTGGTGTTAGCTTCAAGCTTCACCATTTGTTCCCCAATAATATGGCGATCGCTTTTGGGATAGAGAATGCAGTTACATTTGGTTCTCCAGATGGTGGAAGTAGTGTCTATGGTGTTGTGAGTAAAGTTTTTCAATTGCAAAACGACTCTACTAAACCATTTAGCGCCCTTACCGTGTCTGTGGGTTTAGGGGGTGGTCGTTTTCGCTCAGAACAGGATGTAATAAAAGGCGAAGACTCAGTTAATGTGTTTGGCAGTGTCGGGTTAAGAGTAATTGAACCGATATCCCTAATTGCAGACTGGACTGGTCAAGATTTGACAATAGGTACTTCCATTGCCCCTTTCCGAAATTTTCCACTAGTTATTACTCCAGCTGTAGCTGATATTACAGGCAATGCTGGTAATGGTGCTAGATTTGTTCTAGGAGTCGGTTTTGGCTATTCTTTCTAAATTCATTGACATAAACAGAATCATGAATATTAAACATTTTCCATTTCATTTAGGTCTGAGCTTTACTTTTACATTGGCTTTAATAACTTGCCAAACATCGCAGCCAGCATCTGCCCAATATAACGGTCAGTCAGATGGCTCAGGTGTTATTGTTACAACTGGTGACATCACAGGTGGTACATTTTCCGGCACTCAATCAACTACTGGTGGGACGCTAACAACTGGTGACATCAACGGTAATACTTTACCTCAGGTGGGAGCAGGGCGAGGGGTTAGGCAAATAGTAGTGTTTGCCAAACCTTATATCCAAAATTCTCTCAATCAAACTGCGCTTCAAATACTCAATCAGCTTTCTACAAATAACTTCACTTCACAAGCAGGGCAAGCGATACCTTTAGGTACGCAGCAGATTTTACTAAATGTTTTGACAGAATCTGTGGAATCGAAGACAAGTATTGAGCAAATTACGCAAGCATTAAGTAGTGTTGAGGGTAGTCAGCAACTAGCTAAAAGCTTGGAAGGTTTGTTACAAACTAACAAATCTAAAAAAATTAGCTTGGCAAATGGCCGAGTCAATGCAATTCAATTAGTGCTTGCAATGAACGCTTATAACAATTTAATTAATAATAGCTCTGCACAGTTTTTGAATAATCCACCACCTGAACTAAAAGCTATTCAGTCAGTACTGTTGCAATTAGTTAATAGTGTATCCTCTGCGCGACGCTAAAAAGTGATTTCATCATGATGATTAGGGAGTCAAAGTGCGGCTGTTAGCTGCACTTTGACTCCCTTTTTTGTAATAAATTTATTCAGAGGGAACAGGGAAGAAATTGAAAAGCAAAACTTAACAAGACTCCGTGGGTTTAAGTCCCAGACTTTGAGAAGCCGCAAGTTTTGGGTGGGGTCGAAATCCCCATTACAAAACTGTACAGACGCGATTAATCGCGTCTCTTCCGACTTCCGACTTCCGACTTCTTTAATTTTTCATCACGGCATTCAATAGGACGTTAGCATCAAAGCGTACTACATCAGTACAGGGTAGCCCCGTTTGTTTTGTGGTTTGGGCGATCGCTTCTTTTGCTGCCGCCTCATCTAAATGAGCAGTGTTCAGTGCTATACCCACGACAGGCACAGGTGCAAAAGCACCAGCAGCACTAGCAACAGTTTCATAAAGCCTTATTACTTCTGTTAAAGGCGGAATTGGCACGTGGGGATGATTGCGGACATGAGTCTGCCCTTGTTTATGTACTAGTATTAATTGAGTGGGTTGGGAACCACGGATCAAAGGTAGGGTTGCGGTTGAGCCGGGATGCAACAATGAACCTTGTCCTTCAACATGCACAATGTCATAGTTTTTGCCATAGCGTATGAGCATTTGTTCGACAGCACCAGCCGCAAAGTCTACCCGCACCGCATCCAAAGGTATACCATCGCCCTCTAACATTACGCCAGTTTGACCTGTAGCCAAGAACTTAGAACGCCAACCCCGCAGTTTTGATGCCCAATGCAGTTCTAAGCTAGTTGACATTTTGCCGATAGCCATATCGGTTCCCACTGTCAACACTCGCCGACAGGGGAGGGTGCGTGCCAGTCCACTGGCAACACCTAAATTTGGCGGTTCTTTGCGTACATCCCAAATTAATTGCCCTGGTTTGAGCAGTGCATTGAACTCTGGTATCGTTGCCAATGGAGTGTGCAAACCATTTACTATAGACATCCCAGCTTGTAGGGCATCTTTGATTTCATGCCAATAATCATCTGGCACAGCACCACCCTTTGGGGCAATACCAATTACCAAAACTTGTGGCTGATATTCTAAAGATGCGCCTACTGATGCCACAATCGGGACATCACGCTTGATACCTGTAATTTCTGATAGAGATTTTCCCACACATTCGCGATCAATAACGGCTACGATTGGGGCTTCACTGTAGCGTAAAAGTGACAACCCGGTTTTCCCTTGAGTGCCAGCAGTTCCCTCATGTAGCAAAATTGCTATTCGTTGATTAAGTGGCAGACGCACTATGTTGTACCCCCAAACCTGGTAAATCATTGGGCAAAACTTTGCCCTCTTGGATCAATGCACCTGTAAAAGGATCATCGATTAGGTTGAGATGACTGTCTAAATCTAGATAATCAGCCAAAGGAGCCAGCTGTGCTGCGGCTGTATTGGCTAGCGAACTATCAGAATAGCAACCAAACATGACTTGTAAGCCATAGGCTTTTGCTGTATGTACCATTCGCATTGCCTCTGTTAAGCCTCCCGATTTCATGAGTTTGATATTAATGCCATCCACATAGTTTGCTAGTTTAGGAATATCAGTGCTGGTAAAGCAACTTTCATCGACAAAGATTGGCAGAGGCGATCGCGCTTTTAATTCCGCTAAACTCTGTTCCTGTCCCCGTGGCAGTGGCTGTTCTACATACTTTATACCTAAATCAGCTAGCCAACTAGTCATTGCGATCGCATCTGGCAAACTCCAACCACCATTGGCATCAACGAAGAAGTCCAATTTTGGTGCTTCCTCACAAACTGCTAATAACATTTTTTGATCTGCATCTATGCCATCCGGACTACCTAGCTTCACCTTGAAAAGACGGACATCTGTAAATTGTAACCAGTCCCGCGCCCTAGCCTTTGCGCCTGATGGTGAATTGATGCCGATAGTCACTGAAGTTGGCACAATGAGATTGCGATCGAGTCCCCAGAGTTGCCATAGTGGTAAACCCACACGCTTACCTAGCCAATCGTGCATTGCTATATCTAATGCTGCTTTAACTGAAGAAGGAGCCTGTGCTGTTGTTAAAGCTTGCTCAACTTGCTGCCTCTGCAATGGACTAAATGGTTGCAAAATCGGTGCAATTTCTTGCAAAACCTTTTTGATTTTCTCTGTTGATTGCGAATGATTGCCGACACCAAACGGTGACGCTTCTCCCCAGCCTTCAATCCCATCTTGGGAAACACTCACCCATACATTCGTTGTCTGTACAGTTGTGCCACGACTAATTGTCAAGGGAAACCGCTTGTTGACAGTAAATATTTTGACCTGTATTTGCATAGATATACTTTATCTAGGGCTAGGGCAAATATCACAAATATCACAATGTTGGTTTAAAGTTTAGTTTATTTGATACATCTGTTATACTTTTTTACATACAAAATTATGAATTAAAGAGTATCACAGCCCTTGGTATACAAGTAGGTTAAGTTTCTATTGGCTATATAGAAATTATGAAAAATCTCAAAAAATGGAAAATTTTAACATCAATAATGGTATTAGATCATCCTTGGTGCAAGGTAAGACAAGATGAAATAGAATTACCTAACGGCAAGATTATTGATGATTATTTTGTAAATCTCAAACCAGAAGTAGCTTTAATTTTACCGATAACTAGCAATCAAGAAATTGTTTTTGTTCGGCAATATCGACATGCAGTAGGTGAATTTTTTATAGAACTCCCAGCCGGTAGTTTTGATCCAGCGCAAGAAAGTGCAGAAGTTGCCGCAGTCAGAGAACTAGCAGAAGAAACTGGGTATATTACTCAAGAAGTACGAAAAATTGCCACACTATATGATAAGCCGAGCAAAGATACCAATCAAATCCATTTATTTTTAGCCGAAAATGTGATTAGAGCTAGAGAACAAAAGCTAGATATTACAGAAGAAATCGAAGTGGTATTAATTCCCATAGCATCGGTTTTGGAAAAAATTACCCAAGGTGAAATTCCTGTGGCGGGTAGTGTGGCGGCGCTTTTCTTAGGTTTAAATTTTCTCAAGTTGGGCAAGTAATAATCTTGATGAACTACTACTGTGCGATCTCCATCGAGTTAGACTGTAAACAGAATAATTCTGAAGCTACTGAAACTTAACCGATGAAAATCAGAACTGCTACCCCTGATGATGTATCGCTGATTTTCTCATTCATCAAAAAGAAGGCAGAATTTGATCGCAATATTGGCGCTTTTTCTGGCGTGTTACTAGTATCTGAGGCAAAAATCCACCAAACAGTTTTTGGCGCAATTGCTTTTGCTTACGTTTTGTTTGCACAGACTTCAGAACGTGAGATTGGATTCGCTTTGTATGGATTTAGGTACTCCTCATTTGCAGGACAACCGAGTATTTGGCTAGATGATTTATACGTAGATGAAGAAATGAGAAGTCAAGGAGCCGGAGCTGCATTGATGAGTCATCTTGCTGAAATCGCACAGCAAAATGATTGTACTCATCTGGCGTGGAATGCTGATGCTCGCAATACTCGCGGTTTGAGTTTTTATCATCGCTTGGGTGCCCAAATCACAGAGCAGAAAGGTAATCGCTGTTTCTTGACTTGGACTCCGTAGGCGACTGTAGAGGTATAACAAGACTGATTTCGTAATGATGAGCATTTTTTACTGAGAGTACTCTTACCTAAAACTTTAGTCTGATTAAAAAATATAACTAAATAGCTATTTAGCGTAATAATAACTCGATGATAATGATAAATATTTTCAATAAAATTTATAGTTTTGTTTCTGGCTTTGCTGGCTATACCACTGCTAATGCTTGTTTTTCCGCCTTTTAGCACTAATTTTGCTAGCTGAATTGTGCGCTTGACTAATCGATTAGGTTAAGAGAAACTAACTAATGACAAACGTACAGACTTATAAGATTCATAATTTTTGTAAAGATTCTAAGATATATATTTTGAAAGATGGAACATTAGTTAACAAATGGCAAGTTTGTATCTAAGTGAAGATGTTCCGACGGCTATATATTTAGCCTTCTGTTAAGGCAGTACAATTCAAGCGTACTATCGTGGTTGGCCAAGAGCATGGAGACATTAGAGTTCATAATTTATCCAGATGGTCGGGTACAAGAGACAGTCACTGGCATTGTGGGTGCATCTTGCGATGAAGTCACAGCAGCAATAGAAGCACAGCTTGGTCAAGTACTTATTCATGAGCCAACCTCAGAATTTTTTGCCAATCAGTTGCAACAAACTGGTGTGGTGAATACGCAAACCGCTTTCAGTGATTGGTAATTGTTCAAAGTAGTTTATTGTCGTTAATTCAGAACCACCATGTCACACTTTAGCCAAATTAAGACTCAAATCCGTAATTTAGACTCATTGAAAGATGCTCTAAATGAATTGGGTATAGACTGGAAGCCTGGTCCGCGTGAAGTACGAGGCTATCGCGGTCAAACTCATCCTGCCCAAATTTCGATTGAGCAGGAAAATGGTTATGATATCGGCTTTAGATGGAATGGCCAAGAATATGAATTAGTGGCTGATTTACAATATTGGCAGCAAAACCTGTCTGTAGATGGATTTTTGCGCCAGGTGACTCAGCGCTATGCTTATCAAACGGTGATGAAAGAAACTGCTCGTGTTGGTTTTCAAATTGCCGAACAAAAACAACAAGAAGATGGTTCAATTCGTCTGGTAGTACAACGCTGGAGTGCGTAATGGCTGATTTTCTGCCTTCGCCGGAAGAACAAGAAGATAATCGTTCCGGTTTGGAACCAGAATTAGGCGGTTTTTTGCGGGATGCCCCAGAACGCTCTGGTTTAGAACCGGAATTGGGTGGTATGCTGCGCCAAAAGGGTGTTTATGTTGACGAAATCACCTGTATTGGTTGTAAGCATTGTGCTCATGTCGCCCGTAACACATTTTATATTGAACCAGATTATGGGCGATCGCGTGTAGTTCGTCAGGATGGGGATGCAGAAGAAATCATTCAAGAAGCAATAGATACTTGTCCAGTAGATTGTATTCACTGGGTTGATTACACCGAACTGAAAAAGTTAGAAGAAGAACGCAAATATCAGGTAATTCCTGTTGTTGGTTATCCAGTGGATCATGCTGTTGCTTCTACAGAACGGCGGCGGAAAAGACAAAAATTAAAAACCAAAAAATCCCGTTATTAAAATACTAAAAAATTAAGGGCTGGTAAAACCAGCCTATTTTATTGTGTCAAGGGTCAAGTAAATTTCTTAATTTGGAATTTTGAATTCTTTGTCCCTAGTACAGTACGGCGTAAATAGCGCAAAGTTGAGCCAGTCGTGTGCGGGGGTTCCCCGTTGAGCGAACTGGCGTTGGCGGTGTCGGTTTGGGTAAGAGAAGTTTGCAAGGGCACTCTTAAAGAGCGCACGCAACTTCTATAAAGCCAAACTTTGTAAGACAACAGACCATTAAAAATGACGCAAAAGCCCGGAATACAATTATGCGTGACTTTTGACTTTTGCGTACCCCTCCGGGGAAGCAAGCTACGCGTAGCGTGTCGTTGGCGCAGCCTCTCGTAGAGAAGACAAAAGTGAGCCAGTGCGTTGGACGGGTTTCCCGGCTTGTCCCTTGCGCGTCTCCCCTTCTCCCAAAGGGAGAGGCTGCGCCAAGGGAGAAGCAACTGGCGTTGCGTGCGGAGAGTGCTGTTGTGGGGACGGTTTGGGTCCACAAAACTTCGGGGGGTTCCCCCCGCCCTTGCAAACTTT